>CABUIO010000009.1 GCA_902491625.1 uncultured Porphyromonadaceae bacterium
CTCCAAAACGCTCAACAAAGCGTGCTAATTTTGGTACACGAAACTGAACACCCTAGCTGGTAATTATCATGGGAATAGTATGCCCTTCCTTTAGTTTACGGCTATTCAATTCGGATTATTTATTTATCTTGCTATCTATCCCAACCTTGATTGTTTATCAATATAATATATCAATAAGTCTCAAGTATGATACAATTGGGCAAACTATACTTTTAATATTTGGGCTAATTTTTTATAATCCATTTTATTCTAAGAAAGTTCTCAGGAACAATTGGATTTAGAAAGTATGACTATTGTTTTTAATATAGATACCATACATTTATAAACATAAAGGTGATTTAACTCATTGATGCGATGAATATATTTCCGATGTTCTCGACCTAAACCGCGGTTTAGGTCGAGAATGTTGTTTACACGGCCTCCGACTATGCGGCTCATGAAGTCTTGCTCCAGCTGCATCAGTTCACCGACGTTTGATGTGAACTGGTCGTAATGCTTGGAGCCTTGGATGAAAAGATTGAAGATTGCCTGTGACTGATTTTCGACACCGTAGTCATCTCTCAAATCATCGCATAACCGCTCAACCGGAGTCTTTTATAGCTAAATAACTTATTGAAACCTACTTAGAATCAAAGTTCATTGATTCAATAAAGATATTTCCGATATTCTCGACATAAACGCGGTTTAGGTCGAGGATGTTGTTTACCCGGCCACCTACTATGCGGCTCATGAAGTTCTGCTCCAACTGCATCAGTTCACCGATGTTTGATGTGAACTGGTCATAGTGTTTGGAGCCTTGGATGAAAAGATTAAAGATTGCCTGTGACGGATTTTCCACACCATAGTTGTCCTTCAAATCATCGCGGACCCGTTCAAACGGGGTCTTGTATTTGTTATAAAAATCGGAGACGGTAGATTTTGCAAGGGTCTCCCTCTCGTCAGCCGAGAGCGCGAACACAGGGAAGAACAGCTCATCAAAGATGTTGGCGAAAAGAGTCTTTTTGTTTTTGAAGTAGTATGCGATAGCCCCCCTTGTCTGCCTGATCACCTTTTCGATGTCGGAAATCGAGATAGCGTCCCAACTGCCGGTAGCAACCAGCGGATAGCACTTTCTCAGTATATCCTGCCTGTTTCTCAATGACTGTTCCCGATGTTTCGACATTACGCAAAAAGGGTATGGAGTCACGCTTCGTATCCGTCTGCCTTCTGGACATATACAAACATAAAAGCAACAGTTTGGTTTGGTTCGGGCTTTATATATGCCCGGTTAAACCTAAACCAATATATAGGGCTGGGTAAAAAAGAAAGAAGGGCAGGCGTTTTGGGCAGGCGAGTTATGCCGGAAATGTTAAAGCCGTTTCTTTTTTGACCAGCCCGCAGAGTTAAGAATATATAAAAACACCCAACTTTACACGATTTGGGTGTAAAATTGGGTGTAGATGCAATAAAAGCCTGAGAATCAGGCTTTATTGCGGAGAGGACGAGATTCGAACTCGTGGAAGGAATTGCTCCCTTCGTCGGTTTAGCAAACCGGTGGTTTCAGCCACTCACCCACCTCTCCTTTCAAGGTTATGTCGCAAAAGCCTCGCGCCTACAGGCTCGGTGGCTTTTGCGTGTGCAAAGTTAAGACGTTTTTTCTTTGTTTGCAAATTTTCGCGAGTTTTTTTGCCGATTTTATCTGACGTCAGGTCTCGTGATTCTCATAACATACTATCTGTCACTACTTTCACTTTCCGACTCTGTTACACTTCTTATTCGGCCGCGAGACTTTTCAATCTGTTTTTTCTTTGTCGCGACACTTTTAAGGTACAAGCTTTTTTATTAATTTTGCGTGGCGAAATGGCAGCGTTACGATTTTTACTGTCCATTTCCATAATTCGCTTTTATTATGTCAGAAAATTCTATCGCTCCATTATCGGATGGCGAGCTGGATTCGCTCGTCGACCGTATCATAAATGAGGGTTACCGTATATCGCGTGCCGAAGCCGATGCTTTGGCTGCACATAAGGATCTTGATTCACTGTGCGACGCAGCCGATCGCCTCACGACGTCGCTCGTGGGTCGCGAGGTGGACAGCTGCAGCATTGTGAACGCCCGCAGCGGGCTTTGCGGCGAGGATTGCAAATGGTGCGCTCAGGCGAGCCGCCATCACACAGGTTGCTCGACCTACAATATCATCGACACCGAGGAGGCCATGGCCGCAGCACATGCCAACGAGACGGCCGGAGTGAAGCGTTTCTCGCTTGTCACGAGCGGCAAGCGCGTGACAGACAAAGATCTGCCCGCATTCTGCGAACTTTACCGCCGTCTTGGCGAGGAGACGAACCTTTATCTTTGTGCCTCGATGGGACTTCTGTCGCGGGAGCAGCTTGATGAGCTGAGCAATGCAGGAGTGAAGCGCTATCATTGCAACCTTGAGACTTCCGAGTCGTTCTTCCCCCGACTTTGCACATCCCACACTCAGGAAGAAAAAAAGCGCACCATCCGCGCGGCACGCGAGGCCGGAATGGCGATCTGTTCCGGAGGCATCATCGGCATGGGCGAGAGCATGGCTGACCGTCTGGATCTTGCCTTCGAGCTTCGCGAGTTAGACGTGGATTCAGTGCCAATCAACATCCTGAATCCCATAAAGGGCACTCCGCTGGAGAATCAGCCTCTGATAAGCGAGGAGGAAGTGATCCGCACCGTGGCTCTGTTCAGATTCATACTTCCCGACAAGACCCTGCGTTTCGCCGGTGGCCGGGCACGCCTGAGCCACAAGAGCATGGTGCGCATACTTCGCGGAGGTATGAACGGCGCCCTGATGGGCGATCTGCTCACTTCTGTGGGCAATGGTGTTAACGAGGACCGTCAGCTTTTTGCCGACGCAGATATGAAATACTGATGAATCTACCCGAACTCAACGAGAAAAACCGCGACAACGGCAGCATAGAGCTTCCGGAGCCTTCGCTGCGCCGTCTGCCCTGGTATCTGGCCTACGTCGACATCCTGCGCCAGACGGGAGCGGAGACAGTGTCTTCGACCCAGATATCGCGGGCGCTCAATGTCGATCCGTCGCAGATCGCCAAGGATCTATCGCTTCTCAACATCAAAGGCAAGACGCGCATCGGCTACGACATAGCCGACCTGTCGTCGGCCCTTTCGGAGTTTCTCGGCTTCCGCAAGCGCCACAAGGCGTTCGTGATGGGCTGCGGCAGCCTTGGCTCGGCGCTGATGCAGGACAAGGGATTGTCGAACTACGGACTGGAAATCGTGGCCGGATTCGACATACGCACCGACCTTGCAGGGAAGAAAGTCAGCGGTGTGCCGATGTATCTTATCGGCGACATGCGGCGCATCCAGGAAGAGGAGCAGGCCAGCATAGGCATTCTTACCGTGCCCGCAGTAAAAGCCCAGGAAGCCGCTGACTTCATGGTGGCCGCCGGCCTGAAAGCCATATGGAATTTCACACCCTACCGCATCCGGGTGAGGGAGGGAATCGTGAAAGCCAACACCTCAATCTACGCACATCTCGCATTGATTTACAACCGCTTAGCCAATATCTGACATTACCGTGAAGATCATTGCCACCGACAACAACTACGGACTGCGCGAGGAAAGCGGCCATCCGGCATGGTATCTCCTCACGCACAGCTGTCTGCAACGCGACAACAAGCCGCTTTACGTGCCCGACTGGGATGCGGATTTCCGTCTGTTCCCCTCCATGGCGGTGCGCATCGACAGACTCGGCAAATCAATAGCGGAGCGTTTCGCATACAGGTATTGGGATCACTGGAGTTTCGGATTCAGCCTGCGCGGTGTCGACACTCTGCGCCGTCTCCGCGAGCAAGGATTTCCGCAGGGGGAGGCATTGGCATTTGACTGCAGCGCCATCATCGCCCCGGAATGGCTTGAAGTCGACCGCACTTCGCTCCTCTCGACAGAATTTTCAATCACAGATGGTGATAACGAAATCTGCTGCTGGAAATATTCCTCTCTCGCTCTGGGCGCCGACGCACTTATAGAGCATCTGAGCCGCAGGATGACCTTCAAGACAGGCGACATTCTCTACCTCGGATTTCCCTCGGAAGGCATTCCTTTGCAGAAGGATATGAAAATTATTGTTAATAAGAAGATTAACTCAGAAACCGATACAATTTTTGACAAGATTTCGGGTTTTAACATAAAGACATACCCTAACTAACGTTAACCAGCCTAACAGAATATATGTTGATCAACATAAAAAGAATACTATCACTGCGTGCCGGTGCCGCGTTGCTCACCGCTGCCGCCGCCCAAACCGCATTTTCCGGCCACGGCATGACATTTACCGCCACCAGTCCCCTGAGCGAAGGCAACTGGGTGAAGGTCGGAGTGAACGGCGCCGGTGTGTGCCGCATCAGCTACGACGAGCTGCGCGACATGGGGTTCGGTAATCCTGAGAGCGTGGCAGTGTTCGGCCGCGGCGCAGACATGTTCGACGGCGACTTCAAGGATGGCGAGGGCAACGACATATACAGCGACAAGCTTCAGGCCGTCAGCACCATGCACCGTAACAACGCCATCTATTTCTACAGCCGCGGTCCCGTGAAGCTGCAATACACTGAAAATGGCGTCGACCGTGTGAGCAACAACGTCTACACCACCAAGGCATATTATTTCCTCACTGACACAGGCAAGGACGCCTCCCTCATCACAGCTCCCGTTTCCACAAACGCTCCTGCTCCGGATAAAAGCTACTCCACTGCACTTGGCTATCAGCTTTTCGAGGAGGACAATCTCTATCCATTCCATACCGGCGAGGAATTCTTCGGCTGGGATCTGAAGTCCGCTCCCGGCGGCAAGGTGTCGCTTACCTACAGTCTGCCCGGCGCTATCGCCGGAAGCGACGTAAAATTAGCCTGCAAGGGAGTTGCCAAGATTGTCGGTCCCGATGCAATGGTGTTCAGCCTCAAGTCCGGCGAAACCACCAATGAGATAGGGAAAATGAACTTCATGAATCTTGCCACCGACGCCTACTACAGCTATTCCGGCAACGGCAGCTCCGTGTTCCTTTCCGGCAAGCTTCCCGGCGCCGAGGGGGAGCTTATCGTGAGCGATCAGTATCCGGCACGTTCAACCTTCTCCGCCCTGGACTACGTGGTCGTGACAGCACCGCGCAGTCTGGCTATGCAGGAGGGAGAGAAATGGTTTGAGGTCTACACACCCGACTATACCGCCGCGGCAGGTCCGGTTGCCATCGCGTCGGCTCCGGCCGACCTCGTGGTCTGGGACGTGGCCGACTCCAATGATGTCATAGCCCTCCCCTACACTATTGACGAAGCCGGTACCGCCTACGTTTCCGGTCTCCGCGAAAACAAACGCCAAGGCACACTCGTGGCGTTCTCCGCTTCCGCGCCACTGCTCGGCATTGACAGCTACAAGCGTGTCGAGAACCAGAACCTTCACTCCATCGCGGCCGGAGAGATCCCCGCGATGCTCATCATCACCACATCCGAACTCAAGGCAGAGGCCGAACGGCTGGCCGCCATACATAAGAATTATCAGAACGAGCATGTAGCCGTGGCCGTAAGCGAGCAGATCATCAACGAGTTCACTCAGGGAACTCCCGACCCGATGGCCTACAAGGCTCTCGTGAGGATGATCTACGACGCGGACAACGCCGACAGCCGTACATTCGGCTCCGTTCTTCTACTTGGCGCCATGCGCGCCGACAACCGCGGCATCGATACTCCGCTCCCCGACTATCCGCTGCTCATTTGCAAGGAAACAACACAGAGCGACGCCGTAACCAATTCTTTCACCATCCCCGACTTCTATGTGCAGATGGCCAACCATTACGGTGACGACAAATCCGGCAACAACTATTTCACCCGCACGCAGGATCTGGCCGTAGGCGTCATTCCGGCCGAATCGCCCGAAGTGGCGCGTCTATACGTCAACAAGATCGAGGCTTGGCTCAACGACACATCCGTCGCCTCATGGCTTGGCACCGTGATATACACCGCCGACGGCTCGAATGAGAACGAACACATCAGCGAGAGCGAACTTGCGGCCATCAGCTGGAACGATATCGACAATGCCTTCACCGCCAACAAGCTCTACAACAATGCATATCCGGATTCCGAGATCCGCCCTCATTTCCTACGCACCATCGAAAGCGGAACCCTCTGGAGCAACTATCTCGGCCACGCTTCCAACCGCGGACTTAACACGCTTCTCTGGGACAAAGGCGACTTCAAGAAACTCACTAACGACCGCCTCGGTTTCATCTATCTCGGCGGCTGCTCGATCTCCGACTTCGAACACGGCGCCCGCGGCTCCGGCGAGGAGATGATCCTCTCCACGCCCCACGGAGTCATGGGCGGCATCATGTCCAACCGCACCACACTCTCCACCTCCAACTTCCTGCTGCTCTGCGACCTCATCAAGGCCGCCCTCAAGGAGAGTCCTTTCGGAGCCTCAGCCTCCGACGCGCTGCTGAGTTCACCCCGCACATTCGGAGAGATCACACGTATGGCCATGAACGCCAACACCCGAGGCAACTCCAACAAGCTTGCCTACGTGCTGATGTGCGATCCCGCGCTACGCTCGCTGATGCCCTCCGCCTCCATATCGCTTAAGATCGACGGCAAAGCCGCCGCAGGAGACGTGGAAGTCTATCCCGGCAGCGAAATCACCCTTTCAGGATCCATCGACACACGCGACGGCAAACTGATCGACGGCTTCAACGGCGAGCTTTACGCCAAGCTCTACGCTCCGGGCATCGTGATGCCGACACGCACTGTCGGCGACTCAAAGTCTATCGACATCCTCCACGACAACATCCTGATGGCAACAGTGCCCCTTGAAGTGACAGACGGACGATTCTCCGGCACATTCCGCATCCCCGAGGGCATAGGCGAGCCGGGAAGCAAG
Source organism: uncultured Porphyromonadaceae bacterium (assembly GCA_902491625.1). Lineage (GTDB taxonomy): Bacteria > Bacteroidota > Bacteroidia > Bacteroidales > Muribaculaceae > Lepagella. The sequence goes on from CABUIO010000009.1 coordinate 6,898, forward strand.
CTGACGCTCCGCCTCACGGCCTTCGATTTCGAGACGCGGCGCACCGCCACCGCATCGCAAAGCCTCGTTTCGCTTCCTTTCACCGAAGGCAAATCCGAGGTCGACAACGAGAACCCCGTAATTGAGAAATTCTATGCCGACAGTCCGTCGTTCAACTCCGGAGACGCCGTCGGTCCGGATCCGGTGCTCTTCGCCGTCATAACCGACAACGCCGGCATGAATCCCGGCGGCCACTCCGCAGACACGGCGTTCAGCCTCAGCATCGACGGCAGAATCGCCGACACCAACATATCCCAATTCGTCACACTCAGCGACGAAGGTCGTCAGCTCAGTCTGCGCTATCCGCTGAAAGGACTTGTATGCGGCATGCACACCGCCGCCATCAAGGCGTTTGACAATTCAGGCAATTCCTGCGCATCCGTGATTCAGTTCAACGTGCAGCCGGCCGTTCCTTCGATGACCTCTCTGGCCGTCGAGTCCTCGCTCGTGCGCGACAAAGTCACCGTCACCGCCTCCACGCCGTCCGATGCCGGATACACTCCGGCGGAAGCCATACTCATCATCACCGACGCACTCGGCAACATGGTGAAGACGATTGCCATGGCCTCGGACTCGGCTGACTGGGACGTGACAAGCGCCGACGGCAAACGTGTGGCTGAAGGTGTCTACTACGCACGCTGCCGCTTCATCACCGCGAGCGGCGCCGCAGGCGTCACCGAGCCGACACGCCTCGTTGTCATCCGCGACAAAAACAAATAAAACGACACCCCACATTCAGGTCATCCATATCAACTGTCAAAATGAGCGACACAACCGACATCTTCACTTCTGCAGCGGGAGCCGCACCGCAGGCTTCCGCATCGGCCTACGATGAAAGCGCCATCATATCCCTCGAATGGAACGAGCACATACGCCGCCGTCCCGGCATGTATATCGGCAAGTTAGGCGACGGATCGCATCCGGAAGACGGCATCTACGTGCTTATGAAGGAGGTCATCGACAACTCCATCGACGAATACAATATGGGGGCAGGCACCAAGGTGGAGATCACGGTCGAAAACAACACCGTGACAGTGCGCGACTATGGCCGAGGAATCCCGCTGGGAAAGGTGAAGGAGGTTTCGAGCGACATCAACACCGGCGGCAAATTCGACTCCAAGAATTTCCAGAAATCCGTCGGCCTCAACGGCGTCGGCCTCAAAGCCGTCAACGCACTCTCGACGACCTGCGTCGTCCGAAGCTACCGCGACGGCAAATATGTGGAGGCACGCTACTCCAAAGGTAACCTCGTAGAGCTTACCGAACCGCAGGACACCGGCGAAGCCAACGGCACATTCGTCAGCTTCACCCCCGACCCGCTCCTCTTCCGCGACTACAGCTTCAATCCGGAGTATGTGGAGACCATGGTCAACAACTACACTTATCTGAACACCGGACTCGCCGTCTATCTCAACGGACGCCGCTACATATCGCGCCACGGTCTCCTCGACCTCCTTAAGGAGAACATGAACACCTCTCCGCTCTATCCCATCATCCAGCTAAAGGGCGAAGACATCGAGATCGTCCTCACCCACACAGAGCAATACGGCGAGGAATACTACTCCTTCGTCAACGGCCAGCACACCACGCAGGGTGGAACACACCTAACGGCCTTCCGAGAGTGGGTGTCGCGCACCATCAAGGAGTATTTCGGCAAGGGTTTCGAGTATTCCGACATCCGCAACGGAATGGTGGCCGCCGTCAGCGTGCGCATCCAGGAGCCTGTATTCGAGTCGCAGACCAAGACACGCCTCGGCAGCAAGGAGATTGCTCCCGGCAGCCCCGTGACCGTCAACAAGTTCATCGGCGATTTCGTCAAGAAAGAGCTTGACGACTACCTCCACAAGAATCTGGACACCGCCGACGTGATGCTCCACAAGATCCAGCGTTCCGAGCGCGACCGCAAGGCACTCTCCGGAGTCACCAAAATTGCCCGCGAGAGAGCCAAGAAAGTGAGCCTCCACAACCGCAAGCTGCGCGACTGCTCCGTCCACTACAACGACACGGTGAAGGCAAATTCAAAAGTCCCCGACCGCCGCGAGGAGACAAGCATCTTCATCACCGAGGGCGACTCCGCGACCGGAACGATCACAAAGGCACGCGACGCCGCCACCCAGGCCGTCTTCTCCCTGCGAGGCAAGCCGCTCAACAGCTACGGACTTACGCAGAAGGTCGTCTACGAGAATGAGGAATTCAACCTCCTGCAGGCCGCGCTTGACATCGAGGACGGCATCGAGAGCCTCCGCTACAACAAGGTCATCATCGCCACCGATGCCGATGTCGACGGAATGCACATACGTCTGCTCGTCATCACGTTCTTCCTGCAATTCTTCCCCGACCTTATCAAGAAAGGGCATGTCTACATACTCCAGACGCCCCTCTTCCGCGTGCGCAACAAGAAGGCCACGCGCCGCAAGAAATCGCGCCGCAGCGCCGGAGATCCGACAAAGGCGATCGGCAACTCCAAAGCTGACGTAACACCGGAAGAGAAAGACACGATCTATTGCTACACCGACGAGGAACGTGTGGCCGCCATAGCCCATTTCGGAAAGGACGCCGAGATCACACGATTCAAAGGTCTCGGAGAAATCAACGTCGAGGAGTTTCAGGAATTCATCGGCCCCGACATGCGCCTCGACCCCGTGACGCTAAAGCGCGACGACGCCGTGGAACGCCTTCTGGAATTCTACATGGGAAAGAACACAATGAACCGCCAGAACTTCATCATCGACAACCTCGTGGTCGAGGACGACTCTCAGATCTCATGAGCAAGACATTCTACGCCGGGACGTTCAATCCCTTCACCATAGGCCACAAATCAATCGTGGACCGCGCACTCGCCATCTTCGACACTGTGACGATCGGTGTCGGCTACAACGTCCGCAAGCCCGAGTCGAAAGAAGATGCCGACCGCCGCGCCGACGCCATCCGCGAACTCTTTGCCAAGGAACCGCGTGTGGAGGTAGTGTGCTACGGCACACTGACCACCGAAGCCGCCAAGGCTGCCGGAGCCGACTCGCTGCTGCGCGGAGTGCGCAACTGCACCGACTTCGAATACGAGCGCAGCATCGCAGAAGTGAACCGCCGCCTTTCCGGCCTCGACACAATCCTCCTCTTCTCCCTTCCCGAACACGACTGCATCAGCTCAAGTATGGTTCGCGAACTCCAGGCCTTCGGCGCCGACACCACCCCCTACCTTCCCTGAACCCACGCCGCAAAGCGATTGTTGATTTTAAGGAAAACTTTAATTAACTTCGCGGCAAAGAATCAATTATGGCAAAGAAAATGAGTCCTGCGAATATCACTCTTGACGTCACACACTATCTTGTGATGTGTATAGGCATGTTTGCCAGACAGTACAATATCACCCTTCGGGAAGCGTACAATTATGTGTCCCGCTTCATGGGATTGCAGTTCGTCATAGACAATTACGAAGCCGAACATCAGCTGTCGCTACAGGACTGTGTAGACGACATGTACGCTATATGCCGTAAAAACGGAGGAGAGTTGTAATGAGGCTATACCACGGATCAAATGGACCTATTGAAAGTGTTGACATTTCCAAAGGCCGGAAATACAAGGATTTTGGTCAGGGATTCTACACTACGCATCTCAGGGATCAAGCTGAGTTCTGGTCAGTGCGCATTGCAAGACGATTTGGAGGCTCTCCCACAATTACTGAATTTGACTTCAACTTAGATGACGCAATAAAAGCTGGTCTCAACGTCAAGATTTTTGAGAATCCCGACAGAGAATGGGCGGAATTCGTGATGGCGAACAGAAGACGAACCGGCAAAGAATTCAAACATGACTATGACATAGTGATCGGTCCGGTAGCCAATGACAACATGGCCCGTCTATTTGGTCTTTACGACATGAGGATGCTTGATCTCGATGCTGTAGTTGCCGGCTTGATTTACAAGAATCTCAATTCACAATATTTTTTCGCCACAAAGCGTTCACTTGACTTTCTCAGAAAGATATGACACCCCCCAACGACAACTTTATTTTCCTGCAGGAATATATCACGGCCCAGATCGTGGATTGGATTGCCTCTGAGAAGAAGCTTGACCTTGATGAGGCGATGCGCATTTTCTTCAACTCCGAGACATTCGAGGCGCTCAGCAACCCGGATACAGGAATGTACATTGAAAGTCCCGGGTACATTTATGGGATTCTACAGGAAGAACTTCGACGCGGCACAATCCATGGCATCACGGAATAGATTTCTCTTAGATTAGGAACTGCGTCGAGAATGCCGGGCTGAAAGTCCAGCCGGGTTGCCTGTCCACGGCCTGAAGCATGACTGTCTTCTTTACGACCTCTTGCTTCAGTTTCATTTTAGCGACCCTTTCCTTTATCTTCGTCGAATGCGGCGGGGATTTTGTGTTTGGAGATGCGGGGATTTTTGCTTAATTTTGTGACTTGTCAGTTTGACGGCGGATTTTGTGTCGCCGAAACATGACCTTTTCTCAAAACAAGTTCAGAAAATGAAGAAAATACTCATTCCCATCATAGCTGCGGTGGCTGTCTGCGCCGGACTGAAGGCGTACACTGACCAGGAGCTGCAGTCGGCGAAGCTACGCTATGCCCAGCAGGCAATCTCACGCCTTTACGTGGATTCGATCGACGACGAGAAACTCGTGGAGGATGCCATCAACGGCATGCTCAAGGGTCTCGACCCTCATTCGAGCTACAGCAACGCGGAGGAGACACGCGAGCTCAACGAGCCTTTGGAGGGCAATTTCTCGGGCATCGGCATTACATTTAATCTCAATCAGGACACTGTCTACGTGATCCAGACTGTGGCCGGAGGTCCGTCGGAGAAAGTCGGCATCCTCGCCGGTGACCGCATTCTGGCGTGCAACGATACGACTATCGCGGGCGTGAAGATGAAGCGCACCGAGATAATGAAGCATCTGCGCGGCCCGAAAGGGACCAAGGCGAATCTCAAGGTGTTACGTCGGTCGGGCGGAAAGGCGGACACGATCAATTTCGTTGTAACACGCGCCGAGATTCCTATCTACAGCATTGACGCCTCGTACATGGTCAATGACAGCACCGGCTACATCCGCGTCAACAAGTTCGCGGCTGAGACTGCCAAGGAGTTCCGTGAGGCCTTGGGCAAGCTTCAGAAAGAGGGAATGCGCAATCTTATCCTCGATCTTGAGGAGAACGGCGGCGGTTATCTCAACGCCTCCGTAGAACTTCTCAGCGAGCTTCTCCCATACCATTCATTGGCAGTCTACACCAAAGGCAACGCTTCGGAACGCTACAACCATTTCACTTATCCGGGAGGCTACAGCCCGATGCTTCCCGGCGGACGTCTGGTGGTGATGGTCAATCAGTTCTCGGCCTCGGCCGCAGAGATCACGACAGGCGCGATCCAGGACTATGACCGAGGCGTGGTCGTGGGACGCCGCACTTTCGGCAAAGGTCTTGTGCAGCGTCCGATTCCTTTCCCCGACGGATCCATGATGCGTCTCACTGTAGCTCATTACTACACGCCATCGGGACGCGACATTCAGAAGCCATATGAGAAAGGCGAAAGCGACAAATATGAGCAGGACATCGTCGACCGCCTTAACTCGGGCGAGCTGATGCACGCCGACTCCATCCACTATGATCCGAAACTCAAAGTGCAGACGCTCAATCTCGGACGCGAAATCTACGGCGGTGGCGGCATCTCTCCCGATGTATTCGTGCCGCTCGACACGACGGAATACACTACCTACTACCGCGACCTCGTGGCAAAAGGCGTCATCAACTCATTCACGATCAACTACGTGGATAAGAACCGCAAGAATCTGAAAAAGCTCTATAAGAACGACACACAGTTCATCGAGAATTTCAAGATCACAGACGCGATGTGGGCCGACCTCGTGGCCATGGGCACAAAGGAAAAGGTGGAATACAATCAGGAGCAGTTTGAGCGCAGCAAGCCTCTTATAGCCAATATCCTCAAGGCTCTTATAGGCCGCGACGTCTATGAGGACTCCACATACTACAAGATTTTCAATCTTCACGATCCGATATTCATCAAAGCGCTTGAGGTGATCACCGGACCGGAGTATGACAGCCATCTCCAGCCTGCGAAGAAAGAACAATGAGAATGAATCGAGCATCTTTCCGCCGTGCCGCCCTCCTTTTGTCTGTAGCGGCCGCAGCTCTGTCATCGGCTTCGCCGGTTGCCGCAGACGAGCCGACGATCCAGACCGACCACGACCGGCTGGTGGGCAAGTGGATAGAATTTCCGCTTACCTACGTGACCTTCCGTAATTTCAAGGAAAAGAGCTTCTCCACGATGCCCGACAGCGCGACGATGACCCTTGCGTCTCTGCAGCCGGAACCGATGCCCGCGGTGCTCACTCCGCTATGGATCGAGAACCGCATCGAGGCCATGAGGATAATCGACGAAGCCCGCTACCGCACCATGATCGACAAGCCCGGAAGCGTAGTCTACATTCAGGCGCTGCTCCCGGATCCGCCGGAGCTGACCCACCGCAAACATAATCTTTCGGAAGAGATCATCGCCGACATTCCGGAATTCATCCACGAGGACAACGCTCCGGTGGCCATCGACGACATACGCCCCATCAACTGGCTCCACACCTTCAACGGTGCAGTTCAGTTCTCTCAGGCTTATCTTTCGCCCAACTGGTATCAGGGAGGTCACAACGCCCTGACACTGCTCGTGAACTTTTTCTGGAACGTCAAGCTCAACGAGGTTTACCACCCCAATCTACTGCTTGACAACACCGTGAGCTATAAGCTCGCCCTGAACTCCACTCCACAGGACACCCACCACAACTATTCGGTGTCCGAAGATATCTTCCAGTGGAATTTCAAATTCGGCGTCAAGGCATTCAAAAAATGGTTCTACAGTCTGACCACCCAGTTCAAGACGCAGCTGCTCAACACCTACGGCGAGAATTCCGACATACGCAAGGCATCATTCCTCTCGCCGGGAAGCCTCAATTTCGGTCTCGGTATGACCTACAGCACGACCAACAAGCCCAAGACCCTGAAATTCAATGCTTCCATTTCGCCACTCTCCTACAATCTGAACACCTGCATCGACCCCAAGGTCGATCCGGTGCAATACAACATACCGGCAGGTGCGAAAACCCAAAGCGAGATCGGTAGCAACGCCGAGCTGACACTGCAATGGCAGATGACCCCGAACATCCTCTGGCGCTCCCGCCTTTTCTCGTTCACCGACTACAAGTATTTCCTCAGCGACTGGGAAAACACCTTCAGTTTCACCATCAACCGCTTCCTCAGCACGCAGATCTATGTGCATCTGCGCTACGACTCCTCGACCGAAATAACCGACATCGCCGCCACCAAACGCTGGCGCTACTGGATGCTCAAGGAGATGCTGAGTTTCGGTTTCAGCTATTCCTTCTCCACAAAATGAGGAAGCAGGCCGCATCCTTTGTTGTGGCCTCGGCCATCTTCCTGTTTTCTCCGGCAGCAATATCTGCGTGGGAAGCTCCGCGCACATCGCCATTTGCCACGGAGAATCTTGAGATTGTCGGTCAGCAGGCCGCTAAAGTAGCCTACGACTGTCCCCAGGGACTCTGGAGTTTTCCGGACGATGACTCCGAAGTAGCAATAGTTCCGGCCTCGGACGCAGACCCCGACATCTACAAGATCGTGATGCTCTACGACGCCGACATGATACCGCCGCGAGGCACTGTCATCGGCTATCTCGCGCCCACGGCCTCAGGCGACAAATGGCACGCCTGGCTCTACGCCTCCGTAAAGGATCGAAGCATGGAATCGCCACGCGAATTTGCCGTCACGTTCAGATCATCGCCCAAAGGGGAGGAAGCGTCGCTTATATTCGAGAAAATAAAGAAAAAAGGTATCTCTTGGCGCATCAATCCATTGGCACTGATCCCCTTCGTCCGACGCCTCGTAAACGTACGTCTCAACGACAGCTCCGAACGGCTACCCTACGGCCTGTACCGTAAAAACACAATCCACCGCCTCCGCTGGCTCTAACACTTCCCAAAAGATGATATCAAAAAAGAATTACAACGACTGCTGAGTGATCTTGAAAGCGACAGAATAGAACGGACAAGGTCTACTGATAAAATGGATAAGTTCGGGGAAGCGATCTGTTCATTCTCGAACGACTTGCCTGATTATCAAAAGCCCGGCTATCTCATCATAGGCGCAGACGATAAAACCGGCGAAGTAGTTCCGATAAACATAACTGATTCTCTTTTAAAGAACATCGCATCCATCCGCACAGAAGGCAACATCCAGCCTCAGCCATCCATGACGGTAGAGAAAGTAATGCTTGATGGCGGTGCGGTAGTGGTGGTTGAAGTAGAGCCTGCATATTTTCCTCCAGTAAAGTATAAAGGGAAGATCTGCGTGAGAGTAGGGCCGCGAAGAGGATTTGCCAATGAAGATGACGAACGTAAACTCTATGAGAAGCGAGCCTCGCACGTATTGACGTTTGATGCTTTGCCTTGTATCGGGAGTTCACTTTCAGACATCGACATGATGTTGTTTAAGCAGATATATCTCACTAAGGCTTATCCGGAAGATGTGCTTGAGAGTGACAAAAGGGATGTGAGACTACAGATGCAGTCCTTGGGTTTCTATGACATGAAACATGATTGTCCCACCTTTGCTGGAATACTGATGTTCGGCAACAATGTTGAGCGCAGACTCCCGGGGGCATACGTACAGTATGTCCGATTTAGTGGTGGCAGTCGTGGTGCTGATGTCGCTTACGACTATAAATTCTCGGGCAATCTGATGACTATACTAAACCAACTGGACACCTTTGTCTCTACTACCATAGCCAAGAAGCGTCCGACGCCGGTAAGCGCTTTGAGAGAAGAAAACATCGTGGATTATCCGGCATGGGCAATTCGAGAATTGCTGATGAACGCAGTGTGTCACAGGGATTATGAGGGCAACGGCCCGATACAATTCTATCAGTATGATGATAGAATTGAAATCCTGAATCCCGGAGGATTATATGGCAAGGCTAATCCGAAGAACTTTCCGTGGGTAAATGATTATCGCAATGGAGTGATTGCCGAAGCCATGAAAGTCCTGGGATTCGTCAATCGCTTTAGTCGAGGCATACAAAGAGTGCAGGAAGAACTAAAAGAAAATGAAAACGGTGAAGCTGATTTCAAGCTTGATCTTGAAACTGCTTTTCTTGTTAAAGTCAATGTCTCTAAAAAGTCCTTAGTGCCAAAGGATGATGCAAAAGATGACGCTTTGGATGATGCAAAAGACAAATCTGGCGCAAAGAATGGCACTTTGGATGATGCAAAAGACAAGTCTGGCGCAAAGGATGGCACTTTGGATGATACAAAAGACAAATCTGGCGCAAAGGATGGCACTTTGGATGATACAAAAGACAAATCTGACGCAAAGAATGGCACTTTGGAATGTTCAAATATCACTTCTTCTGCTTATGTTACTTATTTATCAATCTTAGACAATAATTCCTTTTCACAAAAGAACTTGGCAGCCGAATCAGGTTTGTCTATAAGATCTATCAGTCGCGCACTTTCCGAATTGAAACAAAAAGGAGTTATCGTTCGTGTCGGAGGCAAAAGATATGGACATTGGAAAATTCTAAAGAACTTAAAAAATTAGCTAATTCTTTATCCTCAAATTTTATAAATCTTATAAGATATATACAATAGAGGGATCAGCGGAGATGCAGGCAGCCGATCTGAAGCTCTACGCGGAAGGGGGTGGCGCGGCGACGCGACGGTGCCTGACTCTTGTGATAGTAAAAGGATTTTTGCCGGTCAAATGACTTGATGTCGAATTTGCGCGTCTGCCCTGCGGGAATGTCGCAGTCTATCTCGACATGCCGGCTATGGAGCATCCTTCCGTCAAGTGTATAGTAAGAAAGTGTGAAATCAAGTCCGGTAAGCCTGCGGTCTGTTGTGTTCGTGATGAAAAAAGATTCTACCGAAGCTTCGGCGCGTTTGTCGAATCCGGTGATCTGAGCCTGATCAATGCTGTAGCCATCGTTGCACGGCACGCATGGAGAACAGACAGTCAGGGAGCCTTCTGTCATTGCATTGGTGTCGGCAACTTCCGGCTTTACTGAGAGCTTCATCTTCCGGGCAAACACACAGGGACAGCATCCGGCCGCAATGGCCAGCGCCGTCCCTGCTATGATCAGCTTTCTGCACATAGTGCGCGGATTATTCGAGAGTTGCCGCGAACTCCATCAGATATGCCTTGATGAAATCGTCGATGTCGCCGTCCATGACGCCTCCGACGTCGCTTGTCTGATAGTTGGTGCGGTGATCCTTCACGCGGCGGTCGTCGAAGACGTAGCTGCGGATCTGGCTGCCCCACTCGATCTTCTTCTTTCCTGCCTCGACCTTGGCCTGCTCTGCCAGACGATGTTCCATCTCCTTTTCGTAGAGTATGGATTTGAGATGGCGCAAGGCATTCTCCTTATTCTTAGGCTGGTCGCGCGTCTCGGTGTTCTCGATAAGGATCTCCTCCTGCTCGCCGGTGTAAGGATCCGTGAACTGATAGCGCAGACGGACGCCCGACTCAACCTTGTTGACGTTCTGGCCCCCGGCGCCGCCGCTTCGGAAAGTATCCCACGACAGGAGAGCAGGCTGGATCTGAATGTCTATCGTGTCGTCGACCAAAGGCGTGACGAATACCGACGCAAACGAGGTCATGCGCTTGCCCTGAGCGTTGTAGGGGGAGACGCGCACGAGGCGGTGGACTCCGTTCTCGCTCTTGAGATAGCCGTATGCGTAGTCGCCCTCCACATTGATCGTCACCGACTTGATGCCGGCGTCATCACCTTCAAGCAGCTGGGCTATGGAAGTCTTATAGCCGTGGCGTTCGGCCCAGCGCAGATACATGCGCATGAGCATCTGCGCCCAGTCCTGACTCTCCGTGCCTCCGGCGCCTGAATTGATCTTAAGGACGACTCCGAGCTTGTCTTCCTCGCGACGCAACATGTTGCGCAGCTCCAGATTCTCGATAGCCTTGATGACTTCGGCATATTGCGCGTCGACCTCATCTTCCGTGACAAGACCTTCCTTCACAAAATCGAAGGCGAGGGAAAGCTCCTCCACCTGCTTGTCGAGTTCCGTGTAGGAATCGATCCAGAAATGCAATTCCTTGATTTTGCGCATCTGCGTCTCTGCGGCTTCGCGGTCTTCCCAGAAGTCGGCCACATGAGTGCGCAGTTCTTCTTCTTCGACTTCTATTTTCTTCGAGTCGATGTCAAAGATACCTCCTCAGCGCCAGCTTGCGCTCTAATGCCTCTTTGAGTTGTTCCTGAGTGATCATTAGTCTGTTAAATTATTGATTAATAAACTGTAATAAATACATCAATATGGCTGATGGCTCACAAACAAGGGATCCGCGTCGATGAATTCATCAGGATAGAGTGTGTCGATAATACTGATGAAATTCTCACGCACCACCTTGCGGCGCACCTTGCCCGAGACAGCCAGTTCACCGGCCTCGACCGAGAGGTCGCGAGGCATTATGCCTATGTTGCGCACATGCATATAATCAGCCAGTTCCTTCTGACGTTTTTCGATTTCCTCCATGAGGAGTTCCCGGGTCTTAGCGAGGGAAAGAAGTTCGTCATCACCGGAATATTGCCAATGTTTCTCACCGGCAATACGGCGAAGCTCGTTCATGTTTGGATAAACCAGCGCCGTCACATATTTTCTGGCGTCGGCCACAGCCACTACCCTTTCGAGCAACGGACTCTCCATTAGGGTATTCTCGATGAGCAGAGGGGGAACGAGCGTGCCTGTAGAGGTCTTGTAGATTTCCTTGAGGCGTCCGTTGATGACAAGCGCACCCGACCCGGTTATAAATCCGACATCGCCGGTGTGGAAATAGCCATCTTCGTCGAAAGCTGCACGAGTCTCTTCCGGAGCCTTGTAATAGCCTCTCATGACAGTCGGACCTTTCACCATCACCTCGCCGTTGTCGTTGATTTTAAGCTTAATGCCTTCAAGCGGATTGCCGACAGTGCCGACAACCGGATTAAGAAAGGGAAATATCGCCACGGATGCTGTTGTCTCGGTCAGGCCGTAACCAAGCAGGATATCGAATCCAGCTTTGAGGAAGAATCCCATGATCTTGTCGTTGAGCATTGAACCCGCTGTGGGGTAAATGCCTGGCTTGAGCAATCCTGACTGCTCACGGAGCTTCGAAAATACATGCTTGTCCCAATAGCGATACTCACGCTCCACACGCCAGGGAATCCTGCGTCCGGTGCGGCGATAGTAAAGGTTGCGCATCTTGCCGACATGGAAGGCGCGGCGAATAAGCTGCCGGCGCAGCCAGCTCTGCCGGTTGTAATATTCGAAATAGCAAGTGTATAGTTTCTCCCAGAAACGCGGCACACAGCACATCACGTGGGGATTGATCGTGCGCAGCATATAGGAGATTTTCGCCGGATCATAGCAGAACGCTATGCGAAGGCCTCGATGCACACACATATAAAGCCACGTCTTTTCGAAAATATGGCTCATCGGAAGATACGAAAGCGACACCTCACCGGGATTAAGATTCACCAGGAACCTGTCGTGTATCTCCAGACCGGCATCAATCTGCTCGTGTCCGAGCATCACTCCCTTGGGCATTCCTGTCGTTCCGGTGGTGAACACCACAGAAGCCAGATCCTTGGAGTCACCTTCCTCGATGCGTCTGTCGAGTTCATCACGAAGCCCCGACTTATCTTTCTGAGCCATAAGGGTCCAGATACTCTCGCCGAGGTCGCCATAGCCGCCTCGGGTCTTCTCGTCCTCCCAGATGAGCACTATCTTGCGCAGCCTGTTGTCCGGATGGGATCTGACGAATCTGACGGCCATGTCATATTGCTTGCTGTCACCCACAAAGATAACGGAAGCCTCCGTAAGATTCATGATGTGGTTGAAAACATGCTGCGACTCATGGTGATTTATAGGAACCGATACGGCCCTGATCATAAAGAGAGCATAATCCAGAGAGAGCATCTGGGGGCAATTGGGGGAACACACGGCCACCATATCGCCGGGACGCACTCCGAGGTCTATAAGCCCCATGGCAATCTGTTCTGTCTTATCCAGAAAACCCTTCCACGACGTAGACTTCCATTCGCCGGAAGTCTCGTCGATAAAACAATACAACTCGCGATTGCGGAAGTTGTAGACATTGTCAAGCAGATTTTCTATGATTTTATATGCCATCGAACCGTGTGACTCAAAATTCGCAGACGCCTGAGAGACAGTCCTCAAACAGCTTCTGCAAGCGATCGACCGACAGCAGCGGCAATCGCGATGTTAGACTGAGGGCAAAATTAACAATTATTTTTATAACAGCCGCCCTTAGCCGCGGAAAATTTCTTTAAAACCGCCCGAATCCGCCCTTTCAGCACCCTGAGAAGTCCTAATTCATAATGTGAAAAAGCGTGCAAGAATATTGAAGGTGCGACAACCGAAGACAAATCGTTTTTGCATTTCACAATTAATTAGTAACTTTGCGACATGTTAGAGAAAATCAATTCACTCAAAGCAGAAATAGCACAGCTTTCGGCTTCTTCTCCAAAAGAAGTCGAGGAGCTTCGTATCAAATATCTGAGCAAGAAAGGTGCCGTAAGCCTCCTTTTCAACGATTTCCGCAATGTCCCTGCAGAACAGAAACGCGAGATCGGCCAGAAGATCAATGAGCTGAAGGAGTTTGCCACCAACCGCATCAACGAGCTGCGCGAACAGGCAGACAGCAGCGAGGCCGCCGGCGCTGCCGCTGACATCGACCTTACCCGCACGCCTTCGCCCGAGAAACTCGGCTCGCGCCATCCGCTCTCGCTGGTGCGCAACGAGATGATCGACATCTTCTCGCGCATGGGATTCACGATCGCCGAGGGTCCGGAGATCGAGGACGACTGGCATGTGTTCTCTTCACTCAACTTCCCTGCCGACCATCCGGCGCGCGACATGCAGGACACCTTCTTCATATCGCGCCATCCGGCAGACGTGCTGCTGCGCACCCACACTTCGTCGGTGCAGACCCGCACGATGGAACGTATACAGCCTCCTATCCGCATCGTATGCCCCGGACGTGTCTACCGCAACGAGGCGATTTCGGCACGTGCCCACTGCTTCTTCCATCAGATCGAGGGTCTATACATCGACAAGGACGTGAGCTTCGCCGATCTGCGTCAGGCGCTGCTCTACTTCGCGCAGCAGATGTTCGGTCCCGAGACCAAGATACGTCTGCGCCCCAGCTATTTCCCCTTCACCGAGCCATCGGCCGAGATGGACATCAGCTGCAATCTATGCGGCGGCAAGGGATGTGCGTTCTGCAAAGGCACCGGTTGGGTTGAGATTCTCGGATGCGGCATGGTGGATCCCAACGTGCTTGAGGCATGCGGCATCGACTCCAAAGTCTACACCGGCTACGCTTTCGGCATGGGCGTGGAACGTATCACCAACCTCAAATATCAGGTGAAAGACCTGAGAATGTTCTCCGAAAACGACGTACGCTTCCTCTCCCTTTTCGACGGAGCGCACTGACACAGCTACAATCCGAAATGACTGTCAAAGAAAGATACGAGGGCATACTCTCGGCATTCCGCCGGAATATGCCCTCGCCGCATACAGAGCTGGAGTATGACACTCCTTTCCATCTACTTCTCTCGGTGATTCTGTCGGCTCAATGCACCGACAAGAGGGTAAACATGATCTCCCCGGCGCTCTTCGCGGCATTTCCAACACCGGAAGATCTGGCGGCTGTGGAGCCTGAGGACGTGTTCCCTTACATCAGCAGCGTGACCTTCCCCAACAACAAATCGAAGCATCTGGTCAATGCGGCGCGCAAGATCGTGGCCGATTTCGGGGGCGAACTTCCCTCCGACATCGACAAGCTGATGACGCTGCCCGGCGTCGGCCGCAAGACAGCTAACGTGATGCTCGCGGTTGTGTGGAACAAGGCGGCGATGCCTGTCGACACCCATGTCTTCCGCGTCAGCAACCGCCTCGGACTCACCCGCGACAGCAAGACACCTCTGGAGACTGAGAAGACGCTCTGCAAGCATATTCCCCTAGAGGAACTTTCCACGGCGCACCACTGGCTGATACTCCACGGACGCTACGTCTGCAAGGCACGCAAGCCGGACTGCCTCAACTGCTATCTGCAGCAATGGTGCCAGACCTATACCTCCGCAGGCAAATGATATCTGGCGAACGAGGGGAACAATCAGAAACAATCTTTTGAGGCAGAAGATGGGAAACCATAGGTGGCGAGGGTGGAACAGGCCGGAGCGTCCAATCTCCGGGAACATGCACATCACATAAACCAAGCCCTGACAAGAGTGAAACGACCAAAAAGTGAAATATTTTGGTCGGTCCTACAGACCTCAATTTTCATCGGGGCCTCTTTCCCGGAGCTTACGCTGCCGGGCTATTGTCGTTTCAGCCTTACAGGCCTTTCACCGTGGTTCCTGATGAGAACGATTATCAGGGGGCGGCGACGGCGAGCTTCTTGGCTACAACGGTTTCGCCACCTTTGCCGTCGGTCACGGTGCAGCGGTAGATATATATGCCGCGTGCCACACGTGCTCCGCCTCGGTCGGTAAGATCCCAGCGTGCCTGCATAGGTGTGGCGGGATTGCCGCTGTCGACCGCCTGAGCATCCCAGATCATACGTCCTGAGAGGTCGTAGACTCCGATATGGCAGTGCGTTCCTTCAAGCGGCAGATCGGGCGCGACGTAGAAGGTCACACCTGCGGTAGCTGGGCTGGCGTCGGTGTAGACATTGACAGAGGGCTGCATGTCGGATTTCACCTTGAAGTCGAGGGTACGCGAGGTGTTGTTGCCTGCATTATCCCAGACGGTAAACATCAGCTGATGGTCGCCGTCGTCGAGGGTCGGAATCGTGTACTGCACTTCACCGGCGAGATAGTCGTCGGGATCGGGGGTGAACTGATCGACAAGATCCTCATAGACGCGGCGTCCGTCGACAATCAGGGTCATCTGTTTGCCGATGCCGCTGCTGCTGATGTTGATGCCGCTGTCGTCGCGAACCTTAGCAACGAAGAGCGGTGAGCTGTTGACTATGCCTCCGTCGCGGAACATGTAGCTGTTGAGTCCGATGCCGAGTATTTCCGGATCGGTCGTGTCCCTGTCTTCAGAATCCTCTGCATAGCCATAGACATAGAACTGCGTAGTGGCGCCGTTGGCCTCGCGGAGGTCGTCGCTGTAGGCATACATGTTGAGGAGCGCCGGAGAATAGTTGTTGTCGATCTCCTCAGGAATTATGACGGTGGCTTCCCAAAGACCGCCCTTGACGGCGAAAGAACCTGTGAAGAGACGGTTCTTGCGGTCGTTATAGGTCATCACCTTACCGTCGTCCTCGCCTACACTCGGATGTCCGTAGGTAGTGATGGCGCGTTCGGCGTCGAAGACCGTAGGCACCACGCGTCCGTTGAAGTCGGCAAGCAACGCGCCATCCGCGTCAGTCACGCGGCCTTTGACCTTCACCTTGCTGCGTGCGGTTAGCACAGGATAATCGCCGGCATCATGTATGTCGGCGAGCGCCACGCCGTCGATCTCGTCAATAGTCACAGAGAGTTCCGGACTAACTACTTTCAGCGCAGGATCGCCCATCAGAGCGTAGCGGTGGCGGTTGTCGTCGGTCGAGGGATAGTCGTTCAGACCGCCGATATAGATGTCGCCGAGGCGGCGTGCATGACCGTTGGCGTCGCGGCGGAAGAAATTCTTGCCGATAGCCTCGTTGAACATTCCGTTCTGAGTGATGTAGACCTTGCGGTTGGCGGCGATAAATGCGATCGTGCCCCCCTTGTTGTTGAGCCACATGATCTCGGCGGCAGAGATGTTGTCGCCGTCGAAACGCATGAACTCACAAGTGGCAGCCAGCATGATCGGCAGCCTCTTGTTGGTCATGGATGTGACGTCGGTGTATGTGAGCAGATTCTCATGGGTCAGCGATGTGGGGTTGCCGTGGCCGATGAAGTCGATGAAGCCCACGCCGTCGTTGAGGATCTTGAACATGCGCTTGCGGGCGTCGGGATATGACTTCGAGGTCGAGGCGGTGCCGAGCGGATACGAGTCGAGATAGAGGCGTTCGTACATGAAATTCTCTCCGTTGCCCTGTCCCTCCATAGCGGTGATGACCTTCTGAGCCTGACGGAGATGGTCGCCGCCGTCAGCGTCGTCGGCTATCACCATCACCTGGTTGCGCCAGCTGCCGAGGTCGGAGCTTTCAACGTAGTTGATAAGCTTGTCGACTGCCTGTGTAGCCTCTGAAGCGTTTTTCACAGGCATACGCCCCACGGCCACACGCACCTTGGCAGTGCCCATGGCGAGACGCTCGCAGTCGTCGAGCATACCGATGAAATTGTCGGAACAGAAAGAGGATGTCTCGCTGCTGCTGTTGACCGACTGCCAGATCGGAAGCCGGGGATAGCCGGCATTCTTCACCGTGGCGGTAAGCTGCCGGTTGTCGTAGGTGGCACGTCCCATCAGCAGACAATATTTTATCTTTTCAGGATCGCGGTCATACCACATTTTCAGAAGTTTACGAAATGCGCTCGCGTCGGGGCTGCCCGACGAGAACTCGTTGTAAACATCCTCAGGCTTCAGCACGACCACATCCATGCCGTCGTCGTCGCTGTGCCTCTGCGCGATACGTAGCGCCTGATTCTGAAACTGTTCGGGAGAGATTATGACCATATCGGGTGTTTCAAGCGCGTGAAGATCCTGATTGCGCACCTGCACGGAGCCGGAGACCTCATCGGTCACTCCGGCGGGAGTGAATGCTATGTATTTGCGCGCGCCGGGAAAGGCGTTGAATTGCAGGGAGCCGTCGCTGCCGGGCGTCACGTTGATGCGTCGCGGAGCAGCCGCGTCGGTCACGTCCCAGAGCTGCGTCGTGGCGTCGCCACCGGTGATGCGCAGCGTCTCGCCGCTGTTGCGCGAAGCATAGGAAAACGCAATCTCGTCGTTGGCGAAATGGAGCGAACGCGTGTATGTCACCTTTATAAAGTCCAGACGCGACATGTAGACCACCTGAGCGCCGGAGGGGGTGTAAGCAATCTCAATATCGAGTTTCTCGGAATTATCAAGGGGTGTGATCGTAGTCTTCAGGGAGTCGAGGACACTGTGCACCTCGCTGTAGCTTCCTCTCAGTCCGCTGATATTCACGTCGCCGGCATGTGCTCCGTTGGCTGTGACAGAATAGACATTGGTGCCTCCGGCACTTTTGGCGGCCATCCTCACTGTAAGTTCCACCGGCGTCTCGGCCTTGCGCCCCGGCATTTCAAGACTGAAATTCTGCTTGGTAACGGAGCGGAAATCCTCACCGAGGAGAATACGTCCCGAGGGGCCTGCGGCCTCAAGCTCGCGCTCATGAACGACCATGACAGGCACGGCGTCAATGATGTCGCCGGAAACCGTGCCGGAAGGCTCAATGGCTTCCGGCGTCGTCTTATCGGTCTCTCTGTCGGAAAGATAGTAATAGCTCGCCGTGCTGAAATAGTTCTGTTCGTGAGAGAGTTGCCCTTTATCGTCGATATATTCGGCCACAGTGCCGACACCATAGAACACGATTCCGCCGTCCGAGAGCCTCACGACCGGCTGCATGGGCAGGTCGTCGGGCTGCGCGGCGGTGAGCGCCGAGCTGATGATGTTGCCGCCGTAGCCGTAGACATTGACCTTGGAGGCATCCTTGAAGCCCATGCTCTTGAGCTGCGAGGCTGAGACACGATGCATTCCGGTGCCGGAGACACGCACCTTCACCCAGCGGCCTGACGACAGAGCCGACGACGAAGCATAGTGCGAGCGGTCAAGAGCGACGGAAGAAGCGACACACACGACTGCGAGAGCCACGGCCATGACAACCGGCCGTAACGCTGCGGAGAAATTATATTGTAGACTTTTGATTGATCTCATAGCTGGACTGCAAAGATAGTCTTTGCCTTTAATAAAAACGAATCAATTCCTCTAATTATTGTTAATCTGCCCCAGCGCGGATGGAGAATGTTGAAAAAACAGACACACAGCATTATCCGTGTCCGATTTTTTTGCTATCTTCGCGAACAAATCGCATCTGCAATGGAAAAGAAGGAATATTACATCGCTGACAACAATATGCAGAAGGGTCCGTTCTCGCTCGAAGAACTCGGAGAGCAGGGGCTCGAACGCACCACCCGCGTCTATCGCCGCGGCTTCGAAAGTTTCATGAACGCCGAGGATGTCAAGGAGATAAAGGACTATTATTTCTCCGGCAGACGCCCTGTGCCAAAGCCGATCCCGAAACCTGTGCCCGATGAATCGACCGTGGTAGCCGCCGGTCCCGCCGACATGGACGCCGTGCGCGAGGCCGCGCGCCGCGAGCGTATGCTCCGCGAACAGTCGGAACGCCATAAGCGCGAGACCGCGAACGTACAGCCCGCTACACCGGCCGCTGTGCCTCCCCCTCCTGTCGGGGCTACGGTCGTCGAAGAGGTCGTCGAAGCCAAGGAGTGGTATCTGCGCAACGACGGAGCGCAGTCAGGTCCTCTCACACTCACAGAACTGAAAGGATGCACACTGCTGCCGCAGACCATCGTATGGCGTGCCGGAATGGCCGACTGGGTGGAAGCTCCCCTCGTGCCAGAGATCGCGCCTTTCGTGGCGCCCGCGCCCTTCACACCCGCACCGGTTCCCGCGCCGATGCCCGCACAGACTGTCACCACTCCGCCACCGCTCTCGACGCCGATGGAAAGTCCCGCGGTAGCCGACACTTCCGCGCGCGACGCACACATCTATGGCAATCCTTCCGGTATGCCGATTTTCGGACTTCTCCTATCGCTGCTCTTCATCTTCTTCATCATAGTAATGTATTTCGGCACCGATTTCAGCTACAAGATGAGCTTCATGGGCGGATTCTACGAATATCCGGCCGTGATGTGCGGCGGAGGCATCCTTATGTCGCTGATATTCGGCATCTCGGGTCTTGTCAACGCAAGCTCGGCAAAGCGCCTGTATTTCAAGGATCAGATCCCCAAGGCGTGCAAGAAAAGCGGCACGGCCACGGCCTACGGCTGGGCGGCGGTGCTCTTTGCCACGTTCGGAATCATCTCAGGCCTTCTCACACTCTCCTTCCTTGGAGAAATCTGACATTTACCGAAATGAAAAGGATCCTCACCATTCTGCTCCTGTTTGCGGCAGCAGTCTCTGCGGCTGCACTCGAACCTTACGCAGTCGTCACCGTGCCGGTGGCCAATCTGCGCGAGGAACCGCGCCACGGCGCCGAGCTTATGTCGCAGGGCGTCATGGGCACTCCCATGACGGTAAGATCCCGCACCGGCGAATGGCTCGCGGTCACTCTCCCCGACGGCTACGACGGCTACATGATCGCCAATTCCGTAGCGCTGATGGATTCCGCGGCGTTCGACCGCTGGCGCACTTCCCCACGCGCTTGCATCGATGTCCGCGACACCGGGATGCGCCTCTCCCCTTCCGCTGACGCGCCGGTGGTCTCTCCCCTCCAGCTCGATGACATCGTGGCCGTAAGCGACACTGTCGAGGGCGGCAAGTGGCTTCATGTCGCGCTCCCCGACGGCCGCGAGGGCTATCTTCCCTCTGCCGACGCCGGAGAGTTCCGACCCTTCGGCTCCGGCGCTCCGGCCGACGTCCGCGCCGCCTCCATCATACGCCGCGGCAAGGAGATCTTAGGGCAGGAATACCTCTGGGGCGGAACCTCTATAAAAGGCAACGACTGTAGCGGATTCACGCGCGTACTATTCCAGTCCGAGGGCACATATCTGCCGCGCGACGCATGGCAGCAGGCGCTCGCCGGAGAAGCCGTGACAGCCGACGCGCTCATTCCAGGCGACCTCGTGTTCTTCTCCAACGCCAAGGGAAGGGTCAACCATGTCGGCATCTACATCGGCGACGGACTGATGATGCACTGCTCCGGCAGAGTGCGCATCGACCGCCTCTTCGGCGACGATTCCGACGGCTTCCCGCGCTATCCCGGCCGGCCGTCGGCCTTCCGGCGCGTGCTCTCAGGTGCGCCGCTTGAAAGCGACACGAAGGCCAACACACTCTATTTCACGAATTTCAGTAAATGAGATATTTTGCAATGATCGACGGAAAACAGGCAGGGCCTTTCCGTCTTGAAGATATGCCGGCGGCCGGAATCACCCCCGACACCTACGTCTGGGCGAAGGATATGGACGACTGGAAACAGGCGCGCGAAGTCGGCGACATCTGTCGTTTCTTCCGCAACCGTCTCTATGACAACGCCCATCCGTCGGCGACGCCTATGATCGTGGCCGAGCCGGTGCAGGAAGACTATCCGATGGATGATGTTCCCATGCGTTTCCGCCGACAGATTGAGAAAGCGGATCCCGACGACGTGGATTTCGCAAGTTTCTCGCAGAAGCCCGACCTCACGCGGCAACCCTCGACATGGTGGCCCTTCCCGATGTTTTTCTCCCTCTTTTTCTTCCTGCCGCTTGGCATCCTCGCCATATCGCAGGCCTTCAAGTCGCGCAAGGCATGGAAGGAGGGCAACCCCGAGGCCGCATACGAATATGCCCGCCGCGGCAAGATGGCGGCAGGCATGAGCTTTTCTTTCGGCCTGATCGTGATCGCGGCCTTTATTCCGTTATTATTTTGATTTTCAGAACATCCGCACCACACGTTTGAGGGCGTCGACGAAGATGTCGCACTCCTCCATGGTGTTGTAGGCGGCAAACGACGCCCTGACGGTGCCGAGGATACCAAGACGCTCCATCAAGGGCTGAGCGCAGTGATGGCCTGTGCGCACGGCAACGCCGAGCTTGTCGAGCAGCATTCCGACGTCGTAGGGATGCACGTCGCGGTAGAGGAAACTGAGCACCGGCGCTTTCCCGGGCGCGGTGCCGAAAAGCCTGATACCTTCGATCTCCTCGGACATGCGGCTCACGGTGTGATGCAGCAACGCCTCGGTGTGGCTCTCTATGGCGTCCATTCCGGTCTCGGCGATGAAGTCGAGAGCTTTAGGAAACGCGGCGATATCGACGAAATCCGGCGTTCCGGCCTCAAACTTGAAGGGGAGGTCGGCAAAAGTCGTTCCATCGAACGAGACATGCTTTATCATCTCGCCTCCACCCTGATACGGCGGCATCTTCTCCAGCAGCGCCTCGCGGCCGTAGAGCACGCCGACGCCGGTTGGACCGTACATCTTGTGGGAGGAGAAAGCATAGAAATCGCAGTCTATGTCGGCGACATCGACGCCGAGATGCGCCACGGCCTGGGCGCCGTCGACAAGTACCGGGACACCGTGGTCATGAGCTATGGAGGTCATCTCCTTCACCGGATTGACAGTGCCGAGCACGTTGCTGACATGGCAGAACGCGGCCATGGCGGTGCGCTCGTTGAAAAGACTGCGGTAGCTGTCGAGATCGAGCGATCCGTCGTCCTTGATGTCGGCCACCCGGATCTTCATTCCCCGGCGTGCGGCAAGGAGCTGCCACGGCACGATGTTGGCGTGATGCTCCATGGCGGTGAGTATGATCTCGCCACCCTCCGGCATCAGCTGGCCGTAGGAGGAGGCCACGAGGTTGATGGCCTCGGTGGTGCCACGCGTGAAGATCACCTCGCGGTCAGACGCGGCATTGATATATCGTGCCAGACGGCGGCGCGTCAGCTCCATCTGCTCGGTGGCTTCCTGCGAGAGCGTGTGCACGCCGCGGTGGACGTTGGCCTTGTGGTGCTCGTAGCTGTCCACGATCGCGTCAACGACGGCGGCCGGCGTCTGCGACGTAGCGGCGTTGTCAAGATAGACAAGTCGACGCCCTTCGACCTGACGGTCAAGTATCGGAAACTGCGAGCGTATTTTCTCTACATCATACATATTTAATTTAACAAAGCTCTAAGTTCTGGCAGGCAGCGCAGTCAGCCGTCATCTCGGCTGACGAGAAACGCATCTCGACAAGGTGCGTCAGGCGGTCGCGCAGAGGCTCCAGACGCACACCCTTGATGACGTCGGCCATGAATGCCTGTTTGAGAAGTTTCTCGGCAAGTTCCCGGGTGAGGCCGCGGGTCTGCATATAGAAAATCTCCTTTTCGTCAAACTGACCGATCGCGGTGCCGTGGCTGCACTTCACGTCGTCGTTGTAGATCTCAAGCTGAGGCTTGGAGAACATGCGCGCCCGATCGCTGCCAACGACATTGCGGTTGGCCTGATAAGCCTCGGTCTTCACGGCGCCGGGAGCCACGTAGATGCGTCCGCAGAACGCGCCGCGGGCGTCGCCGTCGACGATGTATTTGAACAGTTCGTTGCTGTGGCAGCGAGGCTTGAGATGGCGGATGAGGCTGTAGGTGTCCAGACGGCGGTCGGCGTCTTCGACACCCATGCCCAAAAGCTGCAGACCGCAATCCTCGCCGTTCATGCTCACGTAGTATTCGTTGCGTGTCGTTCCGTTGTTGAGCGTGATGCCGTCAACGAGCAGATCGGCGCCCTCCTCCATCGAGGCGTAGAGCGACCACAGACGCGTGGTGCGAGGCGACGATTCCTCAAGGTCGTAGTAGTCCAGACGCGAGCGGCGACCGCAGACAAGCTCTACGGTAGTAAGGGCGAGATAGTCCTTCTCGCGGTTCTGCGTGTGATCGCATACGAGCACCTTCGCCTCTGCATCCTCGCCGAGCACCACGAGGATGCGCCTCGGAGCCATCAGAGGCATCTCGCTCTGCAATATGTTGACAAGCTGCAGGGGCTTCTCAACCTTAACGCCGTCGGGCACGTAGAGCACGAAGCCGTCCTGCGCCAGCATAGTGTTGAGCGCCACGAGCGGATTGTGCATTTCAGCCACGCTGCCGTAGTAGCGGCCAAGTTCCGGACGCGAGCGCAACACCTCGCGCAACGATCCGCAGACCACACCCTCGGGCAGCTGCCGCGCGGCGATGTCCGTAGCGGCGAAGCCGTCGTTAAGCAGAAAATAGAGCGCTGTGGTCATGTTCGGAACACGGCACGAAAAGCTCTCCGCCGGATTGACCGGCATCGCCACACGTCCGGGATTGAGCGCATAGTCGGGCGCAAGGAGCGCGCCAAGGTCGGTATGCTCGTAGTTCTCGGATCCGGCGGCGGGGAGCTTTGCATCTTTAAGCAGCGCACACGCTTTCGGACGCAATTCGTTCATCGCCGGCGCCGAGCCGCGGTCGAACGTCTCGCGGTGGCTCTCGTATAAGTCGATGTATTGTTGAAGCGGATTCATAAGCCCTCCTTAATCCAATCGTAGCCGCGCTCCTCAAGCTCCAAGGCAAGCTCCGGACCCGCGGTGCGCACGATACGTCCCTTATAGAGGATATGCACGATGTCGGGCTTGATGTAGTCCAAAAGGCGCTGATAGTGGGTGATCACGATGGTGGCGTTATTGTCGCTCTTGAGCTTGTTGACACCCTCGGCCACTATGCGCAGGGCGTCGATGTCGAGTCCGGAGTCTGTCTCGTCGAGTATCGACAGGCGAGGCTCCAGCATCGCCATCTGGAAAATCTCGTTGCGCTTCTTCTCGCCACCGGAAAAGCCCTCGTTGACGGAACGCGACGCAAGCTTGTTGTCAAGCTCCACTACGGCACGTTTCTCACGCATCAGACGCAGGAAATCGGTGGCGCTCATCGGAGGTTCGCCGAGGTATTTACGCTTCTCGTTGATGGCCGCGCGCATGAAATTGACCATCGACACTCCCGGAATCTCCACCGGATACTGGAAACCGAGGAACAGTCCCTCGTGGCTGCGCGTCTCCGGAGCCATCGAGAGAAGATCCTTACCGTAGAAACTCACGCTGCCGCCGGTCACGGTATACGCCGGATTGCCGGCAAGCACCATAGACAGTGTGCTCTTGCCGGAGCCGTTGGGACCCATGATGGCGTGTACCTCGCCGGGATTCACCTCTAAGTTAATGCCGCGCAGAATCTCCTTGCCGCCTATCTCGGCATGTAAATCGTTTATCTTTAACATCTTGTCGTGTATCTCGTCTATTGTTTGCGCAATAGCGCGTCTATTTCTAAAAACGTATCAGGCTCACCCTTTGTTTGCTTCCGGATCGGCGGAAATCTCAAGGAGCGAGATCTTACGCGCCTCAATCAGCTGCATCCGGTGGTGTAGCTCGTCGGGCGAGGGAGTCGAGAAAACCGCCGGAGAGAGTTCCATCACAAGCTCCACCGGATTGCCGTCCCCCTCGTGGCTCAGCCGCAGCAACGCGCCGCTCTCCGTGACACCAAGCACGGCGTTATACCACACGCTCACCATCATCAGCCACTTGAAAACACCGAAAATCAGTCCTCCGACCGTATCCAAAGGCTTCACGGCCAGAGGCTTCAGCAACTTTCTGAGAGGAATGCCGCACACCAGAAACAGCACATAGAAGCCCATATAGATTATCAATGCCCCGACCGACGCGACCGGATATTCCGGACACGCCACCTCCGGGAAATGGCAGAGCCAATCTTCAACCGTAGGTGCGAACTCCGGAAGGAGGAAACGCACTCCCGCTATGCCGAACGCCACACCTAAGACAGAGCCGATCTGCGACATAAGGCCGCTGCGCCACCCTGCCAGAGCACCCCAGAGCGCCAGACAGAGCAGAATGATAATATAACCGGCAGAACCCATATGTACCCGCAAAGTTACAAAAAACTTCGCTTATCTCGTCAGCAATGGTTCGCTATTGTTCGAAAGATTGGAGGAGGCGGCGGGCGGCAGCGGCGGAGCTGAGGGTGAGGGCGGCGGCGCGGCAGCGGGCGGCGTAGCGCGATGCGTCGTCGATGAGGGCGGCGAGGTCGGCGGCGTCCCAGCCGTCGCGGGCGATGCCGAGACCTTCGCTCTCGATCCACGGCGCGGTAAGCGGCACGCGGTTGGTGACTACGGGCGTGCCGGCGGCCACAGATTCCACAATGGAGATTACGTTGAGGTCGGCCTTTGTGTCAACAAGAAATGCAAGCGATTGTGCAACGAGGCGTCCAAGCTCCTCGCGAGGCAGGAAGCCTTTGAAATCGACGTGGGAGGTGATCCCGAGTTCTGAGGCGAGTCGCTCAAGGCTTTCGCGTTCCACTCCGTCGCCGCAGACGATCAGCCGTATATCCTCATATCCCGCCATGGCGTGCAGTGAAGCGAACTTGCGCAATATCGACCCGACGTTCTTGCGCGGTATGAGCTGCGACGAGGTTATCAGCGTGCGTTCCTTCCTTTCGCAAGGCCGGAACTTGCGGTCGTCTATACCGTGTTCAATCGTTTCCTCCGCGACATCCGGAAGATAATGGCGCAGGAAATCGCGTGCCGCAGGCGAGCATCCCACGGCCTTGACGCCGCGCATAAAGGGTCTCGCCACGAGGGAGTGCCAGATGCGCGAAGGCAGCCGGTGAAATTTGCGCTGGTGAGCGGCGAGTTCCTGCCACAGGATTGTCTTGCGGGGAAAGAGGCGCGCTGCGGTGAGCGAGGCGAGCGAGAAACATTCCTTTGTTATGATAACATCGAACTCGGCGCCGTGACGGCGGAGCCAACCTCTGAGCGAGGGCATCCAGGGGAGCAGCGAGGGATTGAAGACGCGCTGCGCCTTTGTGGGGAGGAAGACCACCGGAAACTCATACTTCTCCTGACGTTCGGGGCGGAAATCCTCGGCGGCGATAAGCGTGGGCTTGTGTCCCTCGCTGATGAATCCCAGCGCCATGCCGTAGATCATGGTGTCCTTGATCGAGGCAAGACGTTGCAGTCCTGTCGCCGTCGGCGTGGCAAGTATCGGATTTATGATCAGGACGTTCATAGCTGCGGACGTAGGAAATGGGAAAAGAGTGCCTTGACGCGTACCATTGTCTCAAGCAAGAGGAAATGCCTTCCGAGAAAAGCCTGCAGATGGACACGATGCTTACGCGGCATTCCGGCAATGGGATATTCCGAGGCGATACGACAGAAATAAGGATCGGCAGCCTGAGCCTTCAGCCATTTTCGCGTCTCTTTGCGAGACATCGGCGAGAGGATGATGTTCTTGATGTGGGCGCGCATGGTGTTGACCGTGTAGCCCATGGCGTAAAGTCGCGATTCAGGCGGGAAACCGTCAGCGGCGAAACGTTTTTCAAGATATTCGGAATAGGCGATGGCGCGTTGGAGACAGTCGGTGCGCGGCGTCTTGGTGAGCGAGTTGGGATTGATGCGGTAGTGCCAGATCGTGTCGCGGATCTTGCCGATCCGCCGGGCGACAAGGGAGGCTTCATAGTTGAAGATGAAGTCCTCGCTGACGAGTTCGCGCTCGCTGACGAAGCGTATGCCGTGGCGGAAGAAGATGTCGCGGTGGTAGAGGGCGCCCCATGCCGAGCCTTCAAGATTGAGTGCATTGTCGACGGCTCCGCGAGGCTGCGAGAAATAGCAGAGAGCTATCCTTCGCAATGTTTCGGCGCCCTCGTGGATCTCCAGTGAAGAGTCTGCCACGGTATGCGAGAATTTCTCCTCGACAGTGAATTCGTTGCGTGCGGCGCGGACGATGTCGAGGTTGTTGTCCTTGGCGAGAGAATAGAGTCTTTCCAACGCTCCGAGGTCGAGATAGTCGTCGGAGTCGAGGAAAGCGAGGTATTCACCTGCGGCGATCTCGACGCCGGAATTGCGGGCATAGCCGAGTCCGGCATTGGCCTTGTGTATCACCCTGACGCGAGGGTCGCGGGCTGCATATTCATCGCAGATGGCCGGCGATCCGTCGGGCGATCCGTCGTCCACAATGATGACCTCGATGTCGCGGAGAGTCTGCGCGAGCACCGAGTCGAGACATTTCCTGAGATAAGCCTCGACATTGTAGACCGGAACTATGACACTTACGAGGGGCGGCATACAAGTTGTTTCTTAATTTGGGCAGTGCGCGGCGGGAAGAAGATATAAGGCTTCTCGAACGCCGGGAGTTCCTTCCATCGCGAGGAGATGAAGCATTGCGTGAGCGCGATTATGACATACGGCAGGGAATCGAAACCGACCGTGTACATGATCATCAGCAGCATGTTGCCGCCGAGCCATAGCTGCATCCGCTTGTTGCGGTTGCCGCGTCCTGCATGTTTGAAAAAGCGGAAAACAACCACCCAATAGAGAATGAGCAGTGTCGCGCCGAGATAGCCGAGCTCCACGACGATATCGAACATCTCGGTCTGGGTGCCGCGCAGGAACCATTCGTAGCGTTTTGCGAACTTGGTCTTTTCAGTGAAGTTGCCCCCCTTGAACTGGCCGACGCCGTAGCCCCAGAGCTCATTGTTCTTCTCTCCTCGCTCAAGCAGAGTAGGAAGCAGCGCGAACTTGATGCCTCGGGCATAGTCGCTCTCCCAGACATTGTCGGTGTCGACATCATCGGAATCCATAAGATCGAAGGCGAAGTCAATCATGTTGTCGCCCATGACATAGTTGGCGAAGAAATCGGCCTTGAGCACTTCCCCCTTGCGGTCGACGTAGGAGAGATACCACCACGAGGCGCCTCCGACAGCCGCGATAAGCATCGGTATGACGACAAGCAGCGTGCGCGGCAGGTTGCGGTCGAACGGAATCAGCATCACGAAATACAACGGCAGGAAGATGAAGGAGATCTTCGTCTCGTTGAGAAAGGAGGGAAAGAGCAGCGCAACAAGCACCCAGTTGTCGAGAAGATTGCCCACGTAGCCACGCTCCGGACGCCAGGCACGCACCATGAGATAGAAGCTGATCAGATAGATCAGCTGCGAGATAATGCCGGAACAGTACCATCCCAGCGAACCTCCGCCATAGTCGCCCATGCCCCATACAATAGCCTGAAAACAAAGGCACGGGAACTGAATCCAGAGGAAAATGTAGATGTTGCGGTCGAAAACGCGTATGAAACGTTTCCGGCGTTCGGGATCCACCCAGAGCCAGCGCACGATCGGCAGAAAAAAGATGTACGGCAGATATCGCCGCAGTCCGTTGAGCCAGACAAGAGTGGATTCTCCATTGTTAATGCAGGTGCTGTAGTAGGTGACAGCCACCGTGACGGCAATGATGGCTATGTCCGTACGGCTGCGGAGCGTCCAGAGTCCGAGAACCACAACGATCATCTGACATGCGCCGTTCACAAGCAGACGCTGCGTCTCACATTTGTCGTGGACAGCTTCCTGCATGAGGAATGACACCGTTCCTGTCAGCCATAGGACCGACATGAGCGTCACAATCACGATTGTGCTTTTGCGCGTTTTTAAGTCAGAAAAGGTGGGTAGGTCAGGCATTCTCTTTCTTGCGGGGACGGCAGAGTAATTTCACAAACACGAGCGGAAGGACAATGCCCATGAAAACCGCCACGCCATAGACGAGCATCGGCTTGGGGCTGACAGGCTCGGGATCGGCGTATGCCGGATCGATCACCTCGATGATAGGCTCGACCTGCTGCACTGCGATCTCGGCCTCCTCGCGTTTCTGGAGCAGGAAGGCGTAGATGGCGTTCTTCACCTCGCGGTCACGGTATAGCTGTGTCAGATGCTTCTCAATCGAGGGAATCTCGGTCATGCGGCTGTTGGAGATTCCGTTCTCACCTTCGACAGTAGAAAGCTCGATCTTTTTGGCCTGTATTTCGCGTGTGAGCGTGGTGAGGATATTCTCGCGCAGGGCGGTGAGCTGTTCGTTGATACGTTCAAGCTGAGCGCTCTGCCCTTTGAGTCCTGACGTCAGCTCCATGCGTTTCAGTATAAGGTCGTTGTAGGCGCCGACGGCGGAGGTGAGACCGTTGTCAGCACCTTGTCCGGGCGCGGAGGCGTAAGGGAGAAGACTGTAGCGTTTGTCGGGACTGCTGAGCATGTCGCGGAGCATCTGGAAGATCTCAAGCTCCGTGCGCGTCTGTGTGGACGCCGTCTCGATGGCGCCCTTTCGGGCGAAGATATATTCGGCCTCTGCCGTGGGATCGACAATCTTGTTGTCGCGCTTATACTGCTCGATCTTGTTTTCCGACTCCTCCAGCTCGCGGTAGAGGTTGAGCAGACGCTCCTCCACGAAAGCGAGCGCCTCCTTGCGGCGTTTCAGCTTCTGGTCGTAGCGTCCCTGATTGTAGAGCGAGGTAATGGTGTTGAGGGTAGCCTCGCCGCGGCGCACGTCGGCGGAAGTGATGTCCTGATAGATGGCGTTACCCTTCTTGTCGACCTCGTCGATGGATAGGCAGGAACGCAGATCGTAGACGGTCAGCGACGTGCCGGAGATCATGGAGTGGAACTCCAGATCCTCGGAGGGCTTGAAAAATTTTGTCGTGTCAATAACGAATGTGGCTGCCGGAGTGCGGACCGTGTAGGGGAAAGCCTTGATTTCGGTGTCAAGCACCTTGTCGCCTTTCTGCTTCACCTTTATCTTTGTCGGCTCTCCCGGCTTGTAGTCAAGTTCGAAAACCGTGACGACGCTGATAGAGTCGAGCACCTCCTGCGGCACACGGATGGCAAAGGGAGAATCGCCGTAGTACCATGCCTTGGGTTTGAAGAATCCCTGGTTCTCCCAGCTTATCTCGTTGAGATGGCAGACGCCGACGACCTCGCTGAGGAGCTGCTCGGAGCGCAGTCGGGTCATCTCGTCGTAGATGTTGGAGGAGGATCCCGACGAACCGCCGCCGAAACCGAACTGAGAGGCTATGGCCGACAGAGACGAAAGGGAGCCGGACTCCTCTTCGTTCTGATTAAGCATGATGATTGACTTGATCAGATACTGCGGACTCTTCTTGTGCATATAGAACACACCGAATCCGACGCACACGACCATCGAGATGACGAACCAATACCAATGGTGCAGATAGTTTGAAATTATATTGCCGACGTCGATGGTGTCGGATGGCTGCTCGACGATTTCGGTGTTCACCTCGGTGACTACCGCGGGTTCTGACTTTTCTGGAGAGAGGTTATCGTTGGGATTGCTGTTCATTGCAGTCGGATTGGAAGTTCGTTTTTGAAGTAGAAACTTACGGATTCGCAAATATGCCGTCAGCGGCGATTATTTCACAGTCAGGGCGATCACAAGCGAGGCGATCACGGACACGCCGCTGATGATGGCCGAGATGACCTGCAGTTTGTAGCCGTTGCTCTGATTGTATTCGGCCATCCCCTTGCGCGACTCGGTCGGCTCGACGTAGATGGCATCGTTCTGCTTGAGATAATAATAAGGTGAATTGAAGAGATTGGCGTCCTCAAGATTGACGATGTTATATGTGATCTTGCCGTCTTCCTCGCGGATGAGGGTGACACGGTCGCGGCGGCCGTACATGGTAAGGTCCTCGGCCGAAGCCAATGCGTCGAGGATCGTGAAGCGCTGTGAAGTGGCCGGATAGACACCGGGCTTCTGCACCTCGCCCATCACATTGACCTTGAAGTTGATAAGCTCCACCCTGACGATCGGCCCCTCGATTTCGGCGCTGATGCGGCGTGTCAGCTCCTCGGCGAGCTGAACAGTGGTGAGCCCCTGGACATGCAGCTTGCCCAGCACCGGGAAATTGATGTCGCCGTCCTTGTTGACGATGTATGTCTGGATGGTTCCCTGACCGGGCTGCAAGGTGAGATCCTCCTTGGGGACGACAGGCACAAGAGGCAGATTGAAAGGAGCGGCTGCGGCCGGCACGTCGCTTGTCACTGTGATAACAAGTTCGTCCTGCGGCTCTATCTTTATTTGCCAGTCCAGCGAGCCGACGGCGGCGCTCTGGACCGCAGGCCGGTTATCCTTGAAATATGTCAGGTTCTGCTTGGGTGTGCAGGCGCTCAGAAGCACCAGCGCACACATGGCGGCTATTAAGGAATATCTCTTCATGTTAAGTAACTCTTAAAAATTAGTTCATGTTAAACAAGTTATATGACTCACTTTTCTGACACATCCTTGCTCGTCTCTTTGGCGCTTTAGCCGTTCTCGCTCAGTCATGTAGCCCGCTACACTCCTTCGCTCACCCGACTAAATCACTCAAAAATACTTCGCAACTATGTATCATCTAATTTTTGCGAGTTCTTATTTAACAAATTTTATAAGTGCTATTGATTCAACGAGGAGGCTCGGAAATTATTGTGTCCTGCCGCAGTGTCTCGGCGAGGGTATTACGCCACATGTCGGGCGAGCCGTTGAAGACGTTGAGGTCGACGTCTCCCTCTATGCCGTCGACACGTCCGTCGTGGCTATACTGCCAGAAGATCCATTCGGCGTCTATCGGATTGTCGTTGAAGGAGCAGATCCATAGCGGATAGCCGGCGAACGCCCGGCGCAGGAACTGGTTGTAGCCGTCCTTGTTGGTATAGAACATCACCGGAAGGCCACGCAGATTCAGGTAGTCGATCATCTCTGAAAGGTTGGCGGTGACGACTTCCGGAATGCCTTCGTAGGGATTGCCGGCGTCCTCCACGTCGATGACCACGCCGAGACGAGGCACACGGCCGTCGAGGGCGTCGCATAGATTCACGGCCTGAGCCACACCGTCCTTGTCGTAGCGGAAGAAATGGTAGGCTCCGGCCGGGAGACCGTGAGCCTCGGCGCTGTCGATGTTGGCTGTGAAGCGCTTGTCGCGGAAGTCGGTGCCCTCGCTCGCCTTGATGAAGACGAAGTCAATGCCTGATTCCTTCACCTTGCCGAAGTCTATGACTCCGTTGTGGGCCGAGACGTCGATGCCGCGCACCGGATAGGCCGAGACGTCGACCTGCGGCCTGTAGTCGCGGCGGAACTTCCAGAGCGCCACGCCGCTATAGACAAGAGCAGCCGCCACGATGACGAAAATCGCGGCGACCAGATAGTCATGTTTTCCCGGATGGCGTATGCTCATGTATGGTGGTTCAACTCTTGAAAACGAGGCATGTGGCGAAAGCCGAGATCCCCTCCTCGCGTCCGGTGAAGCCGAGACGCTCGGTAGTGGTGGCTTTCACACTGATACGGTCCTCGCCGATACCCATGACTTCCGACAGCCGACGTGTCATGGCCTCTATGTGAGGATTGATCTTCGGACGCTCGGCACAGATGGTGATGTCGACATTGCTCGGCTCCCAGCCGCGCTCGCGCACCATGTCGCAGACGGCGGCAAGGAGACGCGTGGAGTCGGCGCCGGCATATTCCGGATCCGTATCGGGGAAATGATAGCCGATGTCGCGCAGGGCGAGCGAGCCGAGAAGCGCGTCGCAGAGGGCATGGATTGCCACATCGGCGTCGCTGTGGCCCAGAAGGCCGAGCGTATGGTCGATCTTCACTCCGCAGAGCCAAAGATCACGGTCGGGCACAAGGCGGTGTACATCGTAGCCAAGGCCGGTGCGTATATCTGGTATTGACATGATGATCTGTCATTTACGACGCTTGCCTATGAGATCACGCAAGCCGTCGAGGTCAAACGAAAGGGTGAAACGAAGTGTCTGGTCCAGAGGAGAACTCTGCGCCGTGGCCAGCATGTAGGAGGCGTCAAGACGCACCACATTGAGCGAGAAACCGGCGCCGAGGCCGAAGTAGCTGCGTCCTCCCTTGTTCTGGTTCTCGTAGTAGTAGCCGAGGCGGGCGAAGAACTGCTGGTTGTAAGCATACTCTGCACCTATCGACCAGTTGATCTCCTGCAGCTCCTCCTTGAAGCCGCCGGGAGCGTCGCTGAAACTCTTGAAAATACCCGTGATAGGCGACATGTTCTCCCAGTTGTCAAGAGCCTTCTCATATTCCTCCTGACCTTCAAGGGTGTCCGTGTCGTAGTCCTGGGAACGCGGCTTCGTCGGCACGAGCAGCTTGTTCATGTCGACACCGAGAGCTATGGTCTGATAGTCAGCGAGAGGGAACATGAAGTTTGCGCCCAGACGCAGATTCGTGGGCAGGAAGGCGTTGTTGGTGCCATGGTTGTAGCTGACTTTCGTACCGATATTGCTTATGTCGAAGCCCCATGCGAACTGGCACTCGTTGCGCCCAATCATCGGGTAAGTCACGAAATAACCGGAGATGTCGGCAGCGAAGGCTGAGGCAGCGGTCATCTGCTCGCCGCTGTAGACGTCGCTGTAGGCGAGGTCGGAAAGGATGTAGCGCAGAGCCACGCCCATGGAGAATTTCTCCGAAAGTTTGCGCGAATAGCCGACGTCGAAGGCAAGCTCATAGGGATTGATGGTCTGGAGCACCGCGCCCCCCTCCTCGTTGCTCGTCACCTCGCCGAGCGAGAAATAGCGGAACGAGGCCGAAATCGCCTGATTGTCGCCCGAGCCGGGCTTCCAGTAACCCGACAGATCGGCGAGGAAGATGTCGTTGACAAGTTTGCGCAACCACGGCGTGTAGCTGATGCCGAGGCCTCCGGCGCTGTAGGCGAAAGCATACTTAGATGGATTCCAGAACTGAGAATTGATGTCGGGATCCGTGGCGGCACCAAGCTGACCCATACCTGTGCTTCGCGCGTCGGGAGCGATGCCGAGGGTCGTAACGCCTGTATTGACAGGGTTGAACTCGTTGTCCTTGATGTCGTTTTCAGCCGACGCGGAAGCCACACCGCCAAGCAGCAAGGCGGCCATTGCGGCGGCTTTAGTATGTCTGATAAATGTCATGCTTGTCTTTTGTGAGAATGTTTCTATTAATAAACTCAAAAACGCCGACATTATTGCCGACCCTTGCCGGAAGTGCGAAAAACCCGTAACTTTGCAAAAGAATAAGCGAGTGAAAAATGTCCGTATTTGAATGTAAGCCTGAAATAAAACAGATCGCCGTGATCCTTCGGGAAATGTATCCCGGCAAGACGATCCACATCGATCCGAGGTCAGTGGAGATAAAGTTCTGCCTCACCCACAACTACCGCCTCTTTTTCGACAGTTACGGAATTTTGTGCATCGAAAACACCTTTGAGGAAAACTACTGCAAGACGCGCTACGGACTGCCGGAGACAATCCTGCTGTGGTGTGTCACCAAGTTCAACAAGAAGATTCCGACCGACGACGACGTATATATAAATGTGACTCTGGCTATGAACAACCGCGACATCGGCGAGGACGCAGCCTTCTTCGACAACAACTTCATGGTCTGGAGCGGCACCCTGATGACTCCCGGAATCAACACAACCGGTGCCTTTTCTCAGTGTTGCCCAATCCGCTGAAAATGTTTACCTTTGCAGATATAAAAACAAAACCCGACAGCTTGATATACAGGGGCTACCGGGATTCAACACTGCAAAGGTAGTGCTTTTTATCTTAAAAACAAAACTTTACCCCGAAAAGATTCTGAAATTCTGATGAAATACGCGGATTTTGAGAAAATAATGTCCTCTCAACGTATGGAGAGGTATCTGACAGCCTGCGATGGAGACACCCGCAAGGCCATGACACTGTACCGTTATAATCTGCAAATTTCTCAGGAAATGTTCACTATAGTCAGTTGCTTTGAGGTCGCGCTCCGTAACGCCATCGACCGCAAACTGACAGAGAATCTCGGGGCGGAATGGCTTAAGGACTCCATAACGGCGAACGGTATTTTTACACAGCCGATATTGAAAAAGACCCGGGACATTATCGCTTTTGCTAACCATAAACTGCAACAGTCGCAGTCATACTCCCATCCGAAACTATTGGCGGAAATGGAATTCGGAATCTGGAAATACATGTTCTCGCCAATCCAATACCGTGTTACGGGACGGAATCTATTGTCGATATTTCCCAACAAGCCACGTTCTTCAAGGGAAATGCAATATAACCAGACCTATATGTTCAATGAACTTGATAAGGTCAATTCTTTGCGAAACCGTATCGCTCATCACGAGACCATCTGTTTCGCAACCAATACCTCCACAATCGACACTTCGTATGTGATAAACATATATACCAAGATAAAGACCCTATTCTCATGGATGGATATTGACAGCAATTCCCTCCTTTATGGATTGGATCACATCAGTCGGGTCTGCGCCCAGATAAACAAGCTCAAAGCGGAGATTTGACCCCATTAAGACGGCTTCATAACGCAGATTGGTCCTCCGATCCCGACAGACGGACCCGACAGTCGGAGGGCGTTTGGTGGAATACGGAAAAATTGCTAATTTTGCGCAATCAAATCTTCAGGAAGATGACAAACGACAAAGCCAGTTCCGACCGGCAGGATCGGATCACCCCGCGTCCGGCTGTCCTTGAGCTTGAGGACGGTTCCCGCTTCGAGGGTTTCTCGTTCGGCTATGAAGCTCCTACAGCCGGCGAAGTTGTGTTCAACACTGCCATGACAGGCTATCCCGAAAGCCTCACCGACCCCAGCTACGAGGGACAGATTCTCGTGACCACATATCCCATCTTAGGCAACTACGGTGTACCTTCGCCCGACGTCAAGGGAAGCGACAATGTGGCCGACTATTTCGAGTCGGAGCGCATCCACTGCCGCGCCATCGTCTGTCAGGACTACAGCTGGGTGCCCAGCCACTGGCAATCGACACGCTCCCTGAGCCAATGGCTTAAGGACGAGAAGATTCCGGGGCTTTACGGCATCGACACAAGGGCGCTTACCAAACTGTTGCGCGAGAAAGGCTCGATGCTTGGCAGAATCACGTTCGAGGGCCAGGAGCCTGTCCCCTTCAGCGATCCCAATCAGGAGAACCTCATCGCCAAGGTCAGCACACCCGAGGTTCGCGAGTTCGGTCACGGTGACAAGCACGTGGTGCTCGTGGACTGCGGCACCAAATACAATATCATCCGCTGTCTCACACGCCGTGGCATTCACGTCACTATGGTGCCCTGGGACTACGACTTCAACAGCATCGACTTTGACGGTCTCTTCATCTCCAACGGCCCCGGCAATCCCGACTTCGCCGAAGCCACCGTAGCCAACATCCGCAAGGCCATGGAGTCCGGCAAGCCGATATGCGGCATCTGCATGGGCAACCAGCTCCTTGCCAAGGCAGCGGGCGCCAAGGTGTTCAAACTGAAATACGGCCACCGCAGCCACAATCAGCCGGTGCGCCTGGCCGGATCGAGCCGTTGCTACATCACTTCGCAGAACCACGGTTTCGCCGTCGACAACGCAACCATTCCCGAAGACTGGGAACCGCATTTCATCAACATGAACGACGGCACCAACGAGGGAATACGCCACAAGTCGAAGCCTTGGTTCTCGGCGCAGTTCCATCCCGAGGCCTCAAGCGGTCCGAAGGACACAGAGTTCATTTTCGACGATTTCATCTCCATGCTTTGATTCCACACGACGACAATGACTGACAAAAAGATAAAGAAAGTGCTGCTCTTAGGCAGCGGCGCCCTCAAGATCGGCGAAGCGGGCGAATTCGACTACAGCGGTTCGCAGGCTCTCAAGGCTCTGCGCGAGGAACACATCGAGACTGTGCTCATCAACCCCAACATCGCCACAGTGCAGACATCCGAGGGCTTTGCCGACAAGATCTACTTCCTGCCGGTGACCCCATACTTCGTGCGCAAGGTCATCGAGAAGGAGCGCCCCGACGGCATCCTGCTCTCCTTCGGAGGCCAGACAGCCCTTAACTGCGGCGTGACGCTCTATGAGGACGGCACTCTTGAAGAATTAGGCGTCGAGGTGCTCGGCACTCCCGTGAAAGCTATCATGGACACCGAGGACCGCGAGCGTTTCGTGCATCGTCTCGACGAGATCGATGTCAAGACAATCAAGAGTCAGGCTGTCAACTCCGTCGAGGAGGCTCTGGAAGCCGCCGACCGCCTCGGCTATCCGGTCATCGTGCGCGCTGCCTACGCCCTCGGCGGTCTCGGATCCGGATTCTGCGACGACCGCGACCAGCTCATCACGCTTGTGGAGAAAGCGCTGTCTTTCTCTCCGCAGGTGCTTGTCGAGAAGTCGCTAAAAGGCTGGAAAGAAGTGGAATACGAGGTTGTGCGCGATGCCTTCGACAACTGCATCACGGTCTGCAACATGGAGAATTTCGATCCTCTCGGCATCCACACCGGCGAGAGCATCGTGGTCGCTCCCTCGCAGACTCTGAGCAACGAAGACTATCATATGCTGCGCAAGCTTGCCATCAAAATCGTGCGCCACATCGGCATCGTGGGCGAGTGCAACGTGCAGTATGCCTTCGACCCTAAGTCGATGGACTATCGCGTCATCGAGGTCAACGCGCGCCTGTCGCGCAGCTCTGCTCTGGCCTCCAAGGCCACCGGCTATCCGCTGGCGTTCGTGGCCGCGAAGCTCGGACTCGGCTACGGTCTCTTCGACCTCAAGAACTCCGTCACTAAATCCACGTCGGCTTTCTTTGAGCCGGCGCTCGACTATATAGTATGCAAGATTCCGCGCTGGGATCTCGGCAAATTCCGTGGCGTACGCCGCGAGATCGGCAGCTCCATGAAGTCTGTCGGCGAGGTCATGGCCATCGGACGCACCTTCGAGGAGGTGATTCAGAAAGGTCTGCGCATGATCGGTCAGGGTATGCACGGCTTCGTCGAGAACAAGGCGCTCGACATCCCCGACATCGACAAGGCGCTTGCCGAGCCTACCGACCGCCGCATATTCGTCATCGCCAAGGCTTTATACAACGGCTACTCTGTGGAACGCATCCACGAGCTTACGAAGATCGACCGCTGGTTTCTGGAGAAACTCCACAACATCATCGTCACCTCTCGCAATCTTGAGGACTACGACGAGCTTGAGCAACTTCCCGACGATCTCCTGCGCCTCGCCAAGCAGCAGGGCTTCAGCGACTTCCAGATCGCCCGCGCCATCTACGGCGACCGCATGAAGCGCGAGAGCGAGCCGCTCACCAACGCCCTGCGCGAACACCGCAAGCTGCACGGAATCACTCCGGTGGTGAAGCAGATCGACACCCTCGCCGCCGAATATCCCGCTCAGACCAACTATCTCTACCTCACATACAACGGCACAGAGAACGATGTCAAATATCTCCATGATCACAAATCGGTGGTTGTGCTCGGTTCCGGTGCCTATCGCATCGGCTCCTCTGTGGAGTTCGACTGGTGCGGCGTCAACGCGCTCCTGACAGTTGCCAAGCAGGGATGGCGCCCCGTGATGATCAACTACAATCCGGAGACCGTCAGCACCGACTACGACATGTGTGAACGCCTCTACTTCGACGAGCTCACCTACGAGCGCGTCATGGACATTCTCGATCTGGAGAATCCCCACGGCGTCATACTCTCGACCGGCGGACAGATTCCCAACAACCTCGCCATGCGCCTCGATTCAGCCGACGTCAACATTCTCGGCACACAGGCCAGAGACATCGACAGCGCCGAGGACCGCAACAAGTTTTCGACTCTCTGCGACAGCCTCGGTGTCGACCAGCCGCGCTGGCGCGAGCTTACCTCTATGGCCGACATCGACGAGTTCGTCGCCGAGGTCGGATTCCCGGTGCTTGTGCGTCCCAGCTACGTGCTTTCCGGCGCCGCGATGAATGTCTGCTCCAACGAAGACGAGCTGCAGCGTTTCCTTACTCTTGCGGCCAACGTCAGCAAGCAGCATCCGGTAGTCGTCAGCGAGTTCATACAGCAGGCCAAGGAGATCGAGATGGATGCCGTGGCGCAGAACGGAGAGATAAAGCTCTACGCCATCAGCGAGCATATCGAGTTCGCAGGTGTCCACTCAGGCGACGCGACGATCCAGTTCCCGCCGCAGAAGCTCTATGTCGAGACGATGCGCCGCATCAAGAAGATCTCAGGCAAGATCGCCAAGGCACTCCACATCAGCGGTCCCTTCAACATCCAGTTCCTTGCCAAGAACAACGACATCAAAGTCATCGAGTGCAACCTCCGCGCCTCGCGTTCCTTCCCCTTCGTCAGCAAGGTTTCCAAACAGAATTTCATCGACGTAGCTACCAAGGTGATGCTCGGCATCCCCGTCGACAAGCCATCGAAGTCGGCTTTCGACCTCGACTATGTCGGCATCAAGGCTTCGCAGTTCAGCTTCTCGCGTCTGCAGGGAGCCGATCCTGTGCTCGGCGTCGACATGTCCTCGACCGGCGAGGTCGGATGCATTGGCGACGACACCTCTGAGGCAGTGCTCAAGGCGATGCTCTCCGTCGGCTACCGCATCCCCAAGAAAGCGATCCTGCTCAGCAGCGGCACGGCACGTCAGAAAGTTGACCTTCTGGAACCGGCACGCCTTCTCCACCGCAAGGGCTACACACTCTGCGCGACGGAAGGCACCCACAAATTCCTTGAAGAGAACGGCATACCCTCGCTTACCGTCTACATGCCCACCGACAACCGCAAGCCTCAGGCGCTCGACATGCTCCACAACCGCGAGATCGACCTCGTGGTCAACATCCCCAAGAACCTGACTCCCCGCGAGCTGAGCGACGGTTACAAGGTGCGCCGCACAGCCGTCGACCTCAATATTCCGCTCATCACCAACACACGACTTGCCTCGGCGTTCATCTCCGCCTTCTGCGAGCTCTCGCTCGACGACATCCGCATCAAGTCGTGGGATGAGTATTGATCTCGGCACAGACTTCAATCAATGAATAATCAGGGGCTTAACGTCCCTGATTTTATTTTGCACGCAATCCGGCAAAAAAATTCTCCGTAAATTATTTGGTCGAATGAAAAATTGTAGCTAACTTTGCATCGCAATTCGGGAACGGAGGTTCCCAATCGCAAAATGCTTCAATAGCTCAGTTGGTTAGAGCATCTGACTGTTAATCAGAGGGTCGTTGGTTCAAGTCCATCTTGAAGCGCAAACTTTCAAAAACACCATTGCTTCAATAGCTCAGTTGGTTAGAGCATCTGACTGTTAATCAGAGGGTCGTTGGTTCAAGTCCATCTTGAAGCGCTTACAGAGGGCGGACATCGCAAGTGTTCGCCCTCTGTTGTATTTCAATGATAATCATGCGCGACACGATCCTTATAGCTCCGGACAAGTTCAAAGGCACGCTCTCGGCTACGGAAGTGACAGACATAATCGCCGACACTCTGCGCGAACACACCGACCTGAATCTCCTCCGCTGTCCGATGGCCGACGGCGGCGAAGGCACACCACATATTCTATGCGGACACAAAGTCATCGTCAGCCACGACCACATTGGTCTCCAATGCTTCGGCAGTACTCCGGTCATGCAACGCAGTAGCCATCGGCTCGGCGAGGCTGTACGGCAGGAATTAACAACCGGCAATCCTTTCTATCTCGGCATCGGCGGCACAGCCACAGTCGACGGCGGCGCCGGACTGCTCCAGGCTCTTGGTGCGGCGTTCTATAATGCCGCCGGAAACATCATCCGGGAGCGAATCACACCGGCCATGCTTCCCGCAGTAAGTCGTATCGACCTTCCCTACAACCTCAGCACATTCCTTGCCGGACGCGCCACACTCCTCTACGACGTCGCCGCCACGCTCCACGGTCCCGGACTCTCCTCCCTTGACTTCGCACGGCAGAAAGGTGCCACCGCCGACGACATTCCGGTCATCTGCGCCGGACTCGTCAACCTTGAAAGATTGCTGCAGCCCGTTCGCCACGCACCTTGCGACGGCGCAGGAGGAGGTGTCGGATTCGCGCTGGGTGCGATTGCAGGAGCCGACGCAGAGCAGGGAGCGCTCGCGATCCTCAGATCGAAAGAGATTGACTGGCAACGGATCGCACTCGTCGTCAGCGGCGAGGGACGCATCGACCGGCAGACTGCCGGCGGCAAAGTGCCGCAACTTCTGCGCCGCGAAGCCGAGAAGCGCGGCATACCATTTGTGGGCATCGGCGGCTATGTCACGCCCGACGCCGCCGAATCCTGCTACATCAGCACCATCGACGATACCCGCGACTTCGATCCTCTCGCCGCCCCCTCACGCCTCCGCTCCGCCCTCCACAAGTATTTTGCGAGCCATCAGAAACCATAAGGCGACAGTCCGGAGGACTGATAATCTTGATGATTCGGAAGTAATGCCTTATATTTGTCGGCAGTCCGGAGGAATACTCCCGCACACGACAAGCGGCAGTCCGGAGGACTGACAATCTTGTTAACCCCGGACAGCGTCCGGGGACAGAGGCAATACAAATAACACAACTCCGGAGGAGTTGAACAACAAAATAAGAATATGAGCAAGACTAAATCCCTGCACCACATAGTGTTTGCAACCAAACATCGCAAACCCACCATCCCAGTGGATAATAAAAGAGAGCTGTACGCCTATATCTTCGGCATAATCAAAAACAAACGATGTTTTCTGCTCAGAATGAACGGGGTAGAGGATCATATCCACATTCTTGTAGACATAAATCCGACAGTTGCTCTGGCAGACCTTGTCAAGGAGATGAAGCGATGCAGCAGCCAGTGGGCAAATGGGAATCCGAAGTTTCCCTTATTTGAGGGCTGGGGCGACGGATATTATGCTGTGTCGCTTGGAGTTAACGATGTGGAATCTTGCAAAAGATATATTATCGGTCAGGAGGAACATCACAGGCATGTAGAGCTAAAAAATGAAATGCATGAAATGGCAGAAGAAAATCAGCTTGAATGGTACCCGGACGATTGGGTATAAGATACAACACCTCCGGAGTTGTATCGCATCGCACGTCCTTGTCCCCGGACGCTGTCCGGGGTTAACAAGATTGTCAGTCCTCCGGACTGCCGCACAATGGTTCGATATGGTTCCCTTTGGTTCGAGAAATAAATTATTTCAGTTAGGTATTGTTCGCGTCAAAAAGGAGCCGGGAGGCAATAAGCGACACTCGCTCAACGTTGCATAATCAGAGACCATGAGAATACTGATAGCAAATAAATTCATGTACCCTCGCGGCGGCGATTGCGTGGTGGCGCTCAACACGGCGTCGCTGCTCCGCGCCCACGGCCATGAGGTGCGTCTGTATGCCATGGACTACCCTGACAATCTGGAGCTTCCGGACGCCTCGGGCTATGCCTCGCGTGTAAGTTTCGACGGTTCTCTTCCGGAGAAACTAAAGGCCGTGAGAAGACTCATGGGCAAAGGAGACGTGCGCGAATCATTCCGCAAGGTAATGCGCGAATTCCGTCCCGACGTGGTGCATATGCACAACATCCACAGCTATCTGTCGCCGGTGATCGGCGAGATCGCCGCCTCCATGGGCGTGCGCGTGGTCTGGACAATGCACGACTACAAGCTTATATGTCCGGCTTACTCGTGCCGTCGTCCCGACGGAAGCAACTGCGAACTGTGCTTCGGTGGCAATCTGCATGTGGCTCATCTGCGGTGCATGAAAGGAAGTTATCCGGCGAGTTTCATAGCTTCGCTTGAAGCAAAAAGATGGAACCGCACCAGATTGCAACGCTTCTGCTCCGCGTTCATCTGTCCGTCGGAGTTTATGGCGGAATGCATGAACAAAGCCGGTTTCCGGAGCGATCTGCTGCGCGTACTCAACAACTTCGCCGATCCGGTCAAGTTCGAAGGGCGCGAACCATGCATAATGCCGGAGCCATATTTCTGCTACGTCGGCAGACTCAGCGAGGAGAAAGGTGTCGCCACGCTGTTGCGTGCGGCGAGGATCGCCGGCGTGAGGCTGAAAGTGGCCGGCGACGGACCGCTACGCGAGAGTCTGCAACGCGCCTACGAGGATGTTGCATCGATAGAATTTCTCGGCCATCTCGACGCCTCCGGCGTAGCCGAGGTGCTGAGCCGCGCATCGGCCTCGGTCATCCC
The DNA here is from genome assembly GCA_902491625.1 of uncultured Porphyromonadaceae bacterium. GTDB lineage: Bacteria > Bacteroidota > Bacteroidia > Bacteroidales > Muribaculaceae > Lepagella. Next base: position 50,442 of record CABUIO010000009.1, read on the forward strand.
TTCGGAATGGTACGAGAACAACCCTCTTGGCGTGATAGAGTCGCTTAGTCTCGGAACGCCAGTGATCGGTGCCCGAATCGGCGGCATTCCGGAACTTATCCGCGACGACAGCGACGGCCTTAAGCGCGGCGAGACATATCCCGCCGGCAATGCCGAGGCTTTGGCGGAGCTGCTGCTCGAATTCAAATCCGACGCCTACGACCGCCGACGCATAGCCGCAGCTGCACGCGAACGTTTCTCGCCCGGAAAACACTACGAGGCCCTGATGAAAATTTATTCCTTGCATTAGCCTCGGTATGGGAAAGTTTTGCTAACTTTGTGAACGGAAGCCGCGACAAAAGCATCTCCTCGACCGAACGCAAAAGCTTAACCGGCTGTATTTTGCAATCATTATGAACAAACTACCGACCGATATATCCATCATCACCACATACCGCTGCCCCATGCGCTGCAAGATGTGCAACATCTGGCAGAACCCGACAGACATCAAAGAGGAGATCAAGGCAGCCGATCTGGAGATGCTTCCTTCGTTTAAATTCGTCAACATCACCGGCGGAGAGCCTTTCGTTCGCGAAGACCTCGGCGAGATTGTGGAAGTCATGTTCCGCAAGTCGCCGCGCATCGTCATCTCGACCTCCGGCTGGTATGACGACCGCGTCATAGACCTCGCCCGCCGCTTCCCCAACATCGGCATCCGCATCAGCATCGAGGGAATGCAGACCACCAACGACGCGCTGCGCGGCCGCGAAGGCGGATTTGAGAAAGGTGTGCGCACGCTGCGCCGCCTCAAGGAGATGGGTGTCAAGGATATAGGGTTCGGCATCACGGTCAGCAACCACAACTCAGCCGACATGCTCAACCTCTACGAGCTGTCGAAGGAACTCGACATGGAGTTCGCGACCGCCGCGTTCCACAACTCCTTCTATTTCCACAAATACGACAACGTCATCACCAACAAGCACGAGGTGACCGACAATTTCCGCCGTCTCATGGAGCTTCAGATGAAGGAACACCATCCCAAATCGTGGTTCCGCGCCTACTTCAATATGGGACTCATCAACTACGTCAACGGCGGACGCCGACTGCTCCCCTGCGAGGCCGGGACGGTCAACTTCTTCGTGGATCCCTGGGGCGAGGTCTATCCCTGCAACGGCATGGAGGAGTCGAAATGGAAACTCAGCATGGGCAACATCCGCTCCGGCATGAGTTTCGAGGAGATCTGGAACAGTCCGCAGGCCGACGAGGTGCGCCGCCACGTGCGCTCATGCCCCAAGAACTGCTGGATGGTCGGCACCGCCTCCCCCGTGATGAAAAAATACATAAGCCGCCCGGCAAGCTGGGTGATCGCCAACAAGATGCGCTCTCTGCTCGGACGTCCGCTGAAACTTCTTCCGCAGGTTGAGACACAAATCAAGCTAAACAGCAGATAATGAAGATCGTCGTCACAGGCACACGCGGCATTCCCGACATCCAGGGAGGAGTCGAGACCCACTGCGAGGAACTATTTCCGCGCATAGCCGCACTGGGTCATGACGTCACCGTGATCCGACGTTCCTGCTACGTCACCCCCGACAACCACCGCCGCGATTTTCGCGGAGTCAGACTGCTCGACATCTTCGCACCACGCCTCAAGAGCATCGAGGCGATAGTCCATACTTTCCTCGCCGTTGTCAAGGCGCGCACACTCAATCCCGACATACTCCACATCCACGCCATCGGGCCGTCTCTGATGGTGCCGTTCGCACGTCTGTTAGGGATGAAAGTAGTGATGACGCACCACGGGTTCGACTTCAACAGAGGCAAATGGGGACGCCTCGCAAAGACCATGCTGCGCACCGGAGAACGCTGGGGTGTGAAACGCTCATCTGCCGTGATTGTCATCTCGCAGGAGATCGCCACACGCGCCGCCGAAGTCTACGGACGCCGCGACACCGCGCTCATTTACAACGGCGTGACACCTCCGCCCGCCACCACAGCCACCGACTACATCGAAAGTCTCGGCCTCGCTCCTCAACGCTACGTCGTTGCCGTCGGACGCTTCGTGCCGGAGAAATGCTTCGACATGCTCATAGAGGCCTTCGACCGCTCCGGACTCGCCACAGAAGGCTATAAACTTGCCATCGCGGGCGACGCCGACCATCCCGACGCCTTTTCGCAGGACCTCAAGCAACTTGCCGCAGCGCACTCCGACAAAGTGGTGCTCACAGGCTTCATCCGTGGAGAGAAACTCAACCAGTTGCTCACCAATGCCGCCCTTTTTTGCCTCCCCTCCACCCACGAGGGACTTCCCATTTCACTCCTTGAGGCCATGAGCCATTGCCTCGACGTGCTCGTGAGCGACATACCGGCAAATCTGATAGCCGAGATCGACCACAAGGGCGACACCTTTCCCTGCGGCGACAGAGAAGCCCTCGCCAAAGCGCTGCGCCGCAAACTCTCCGGCAAGACACCTCAGCGCCGCGACTACGACCTCAGCGCATACAATTGGGACCACATCGCCCAGCTCACCCTTCAGGTCTACTCCTCGCTCCTCTGAATCCACCACACATAACTCTTATTGGAATACATCCATGACGATATCCCGGGCGTTGGGGAAGATTGATTTGCGGCTATTGGAAATAATCGTTAAATTTGCGACTTAATAGCGACTTATTGGAGCCGAAGGCTGTCCGTTCGGCGGACGGCGAGGCTAATTCGTAACAAGCCGATTATGCAGGATATTATAGAGCGCATAGACCGCGATCTGCTGAAAGCCGAACTCACCGAGGAGCGGCGTCTGCGCCATACTAATAAAGGAGATAACGACATATATGTGGTCGATGCGGCGTCGTGTCCCAACACGATGCGCGAGATCGGGCGCCTCCGCGAGATCGCGTTCCGCGATGCCGGAGGAGGCACCGGCAAGGACTGCGACATTGATTTCTACGACACGATGGAGCCGCCGTGCCGCCAGCTTCTTGTCTGGGATCCGCAGCACGAGGAAATCATCGGAGGCTACCGCTTCATCATGGGCAGCGACATACGCCTTGACGAGAGGCAGTGTCCGCGCATCGCGACCTCGCACATGTTCCGGTTCTCGCAGAAGTTCATAGACGATTATCTGCCTCAGACCATGGAGCTTGGCCGCTCGTTCGTAGCGCTTGGCTATCAGTCGAGCAAGGCCGGAACAAAGGCTCTCTATGCACTCGACAACCTTTGGGACGGACTCGGCGCCCTCACGGTGATAAATCCGGAGATCAAATATCTATTCGGCAAGGTGACGATGTATCCGGGCTACAGCCGCGAGTGTCGCGACATGCTTCTCTATTTCCTCCACAAGCATTTTCCTGACCATGACAATCTTGTGAGTCCATACGAGCCTCTGCAGCGCACCACGCCGGAGGAGGAGCTGCGGGAGATCTTCAGCAGTGACGATTTCCACGAAGACTACAAGATTCTCCACCATCAGATACGCAGCCACGGCTGCAACATTCCCCCTCTTGTCAACGCCTATATGTCGCTGTCGCCGACGATGAAGATGTTCGGCACGGCGATCAACGACGAATTCGGCGATGTCGAGGAGAGCGGCATCATGATCACGCTCTCCGAGATCTTCGAAGACAAGAAGAGCCGCCATATCGGCACGTACAACGGCAAGTGACAGCAAAATGCGCAACGGACTGACAAACATTACCTTCCCGGACATTGTTATAACTGCCGTAAACTATAGACATTGAATGTCATGACTTCTCTACTGAAATCCTCTCTTCCAATCCTCGCTCTCTCGCTGTTCACGACGTCCGCACTTGCCGGTGCGTCGCAGGGAGAACAGGCGAAAGACTCAGTGGAACAGTCTCTCGAAGTGCTTGCGCTTGCGCGGGAGATGGCTTCCGATTCGCTTTGCATCGACTGTTCGGTGCAGATGCCCTGGAGCAACGAGTCGCGGCCTTTCGCCGTCTACGGCGCGGCAGCTCGCGTCAACCTCTCGACCTCGGGGAATTTCGCACCTTATTATGTGGTGTCCAACCGCTACGGAATCACCACTCAGGCCGACGGAGTGCAGGCGCGTGCCTTCATCTACCGTCCGCTGTATACCGAGACACGCTTCAGCTACGGCTTCGGCGCCGATGTGATCGGAGGATGGACGAAGGGTACCGACTACGCACGCTACACCACAGGCGAGGGCTGGGGCTACCGCAATCTGCATCAGCCGGCATTCTGGATTCAGGATCTTTACGGCGAGGTGAAATACCGCGGCGTGTTCCTCACCGCAGGACTCAAGGAGAACAACCGCGGCATCTTCGACAACGACCTCAACTCGGGCGACATCGTGATGAGCAACAATGCGCGTCCGGTGCCTCAGATCCGCGTGGGCTTCATCGACTTCCAGAACATTCCGCTCACGCAGGGATGGGTGCAGATCCAGGGCGAGGTCGCCTATGGGAAGTTTCTTGACAGCGACTGGCTGCGCGACCACTACAACCGGTACAATTCCTTCATCACCACAGGCAGCTACATGCAGTATTCGCGCCTTTATCTGCGCTCCAACCCCGACAAGCCTTTCTCTGTCACTGTCGGAATGCAGCATGCCACTCAGTTCGGCGGCAAATGGGAGATCCGGGAAAAGGGGGAGCTTGTAGCCACCCACGATGACAAGCTGAAATTCAAGGACTGGTTCAACGCCTTCCTGCCGTGGAAAGGGAGCAGCAAGGACGGCTATTATTCAGGCAACCATTTAGGTTCCTGGGACGTCAAGGCGCGCTACAGATTTCACGACGGATCGGAGCTGACGGCCTACGCGCAGCTGCCCTGGGAGGACGGCTCCGGCATCGGCAAGCTCAACGGATTCGACGGTGTCTGGGGACTGCACTACCGTCTGCCGCAATACACTCAGTGGCTACGCAACGTCGTGGCCGAATACATCGACTTCACCAACCAGAGCGGCCCGATGCACTGGGCTCCCGGCGACTTCCCCGGTACGGAGATTCCCGGCGAGGCCACCGGTGCGGACGACTACTACAACAACTACATGTACAACGGCTGGGCCAACTACGGCATGGCCATGGGCTCACCTTTCATCAAGTCGCCGATCTACAACACTGACGGCTACATGCGCTTCACCGACAACCGCGTGCGCGGATTCCACATCGGAGCCGACGGCGCCGTCAACGCCAATCTCGACTGGCGCGTGCTCTTGAGCTACCGAACTTCGTGGGGCACGCCGTTCGTGCCCCGGCTCGATAAGCTCCACGACACCTCGATGCTCGCGGAGTGTCGCTGGCGTCTGCCCCGCAATCCGCATTTCTCCATCCTCGGAGCACTCGCCTTCGACGCCGGCAAGCTCTACGGCAACAATTTCGGCGGCTACGTCACACTGCGCTATATCGGCCTGATTTTATAAAGCTATGAAACGTATTACAAAAGCTCTCACCATCTTTGCGGCACTGACGGCGATCGTCTGTCTCAGCGCGTGCACCCGCAACAACGGCAACATAGGCAAACAGTTCGGCCAGTGGAAAGTAACGCACATTACCGTCGACGGCCAAACCGACGCAAACTATCACGGCAACATGTTCTGGTCGTTCCAGAATTCGACCGTAGAGATGAAATACGTGGAGGACAACCACGAAACCCGGAACACTTTCGGCAACTACCGCATAGACGACAACACTCTGTTTATCACATTCCCTGACGCCTCGCGTCCCCCTCTGCCGGGACTCGGACTGAAGGCCGAGGGAGAGAATGCCATCCAGATCGTGCGCCTCACCGGCAGCGAGATGACCCTCGCCTACGACACGTCGCCCGGCGACCCCGACAACGGCACCGCCGCGACTGTAATCCTGCAGCTGAGGAAATGGTAGTCCACGCGTTCAAAATATAAAGGAATGAAGAATGTACTTGTCACCGGAGCCGACGGCTTCATAGGCTCCCACCTCACCGAGCTACTGCTCCGCGAAGGATACAACGTCAGAGCACTCAGCCAATACAACAGCTTCAATTACTGGGGCTGGCTGGAGGATGTCAGCCACACTAATCTGGAAATCGTGACCGGCGACGTGCGCGACCCGGACTTCTGCCGCCACATCTGCAAGGGTGTGGACACGGCGTTCCATCTCGCCGCGCTGATAGCGATCCCCTACTCCTACGTAGCGCCGGACTCCTACGTCGACACCAACATAAAAGGCACACTGAACATGTGTCAGGCCGCACGCGACGAGGGTCTTGAGCGCCTGCTCGTCACCTCGACTTCCGAAGTTTACGGCACCGCGAAATATGTTCCCATCGACGAAAAGCATCCGCGCCAGCCTCAGTCGCCATATTCCGCCACTAAGATCGGCGCTGACGCAATCGCGATGAGTTTCCACAACGCGTTCTCGCTGCCGGTCAGCATCGTGCGCCCCTTCAACACCTACGGTCCGCGCCAGTCCGCACGCGCCATCATCCCGACGATCATCACCCAGATCGCTTCGGGCGCACGTGAGATCAAGGTCGGCGACCTCACCCCGACACGCGACTTCAACTATGTCGAGGACACCGCCCGCGGCTTCCTTGCCATAGCGCGATCAGAGGACACTGTAGGCCGCGAAGTCAACATAGCCACAGCCACAGAGGTGAGCATGCAACAGACCCTCGACACCATCGCCCGCATCATGGGTGCCGATGTGACGTGGCAGCGCGATCCCGAGCGCTGCCGTCCTGCCAAGAGCGAGGTGTTCCGCCTCTGCGGCGACAACACACTCATAAAGACGCTCACGCCGTGGCGTCCGCAGGTCAGTCTTGAGGAAGGTCTGCGCCGCACCGTGGAATGGTTCTCCAACCCCGAAAATCTAAGTAAATACAAAGCCAATATATACAACCGATGAAAGACAAGATTACCGTGCTTATGCTTGGCGGCGCACGCCGTGTGTCGATGGCCGAACAGCTCCGCGAGAGCGGGCGCCGGGCAGGACTTGACATCGAGATCATAAGTTATGAGCTTCTGAGCCAGGTGCCTATCGCCACAGTCGCAAAAGTTTTGGTCGGCCTCAAATGGTCCGATCCGGCAGTAGTGGACGACATTGTGGCGCTCGCCCGCGATAATTCGGTCAACATCATCCTTCCGTTTGTCGACGGCGCAATCGAGATAGCCGCACGCTGCCGCGAAGCTCTGCCGGATGTATTCATTCCGGTAAGCGATCCGGAAGTATCGGCCAACATGTTCGACAAGGTACTGGCCGCCAAGGCCTTCCGCGAGGCCGAGCTTCCGATTCCGCAGACCTACAACGTCGTGACCGCGCAGCTTCCCGCCATCGCCAAACCGCGCCGCGGATCCGCTTCGAGAGGCATCAAGGTGTTCTACAACATGGACGATCTGATGCACCTCGACAATATCGGTGACTATATCCTGCAGGAGTACATCGAAAACCGCGAGGAATACACCGTCGACTGCTACGTCAGTGCCAAAGGTGAGATTCTCTGTACCGTGCCACGACGACGTATCGAGGTGATGGGCGGCGAGGTCACACGCACGTGCACCTGCCGCCTCGAAGTACTCATGCGGGCGAGCCGCGACGTCATCAAGGCCTTCAATCTGCGCGGCCCCGTGACAGTGCAGTTCCTTCACGACCTCGATTCCGACCGTTTCCTGCTGATGGAGGTCAATCCGCGTCTGGGAGGCGGCGTAATCTGCTCGATCTGCGCCGGAGCGCCTATCACGGACTACATCATCGCCGAAGCACTCGGACGCGACCTGAAGCCCTGCGACGACTGGAAAGACAACACGCTGATGGCACGCTACTGGAACGAAGTGATCTTCCCGGACGGCAAAAACATCTCGACCGATGACTGACCGCCATACAATCATAATAGCCGAGGCCGGAGTCAACCACAACGGCTCCCTTGACCGCGCACGCGAGATGGTGCGCGTTGCCAAGGCGGCGGGTGTGGACTACGTGAAATTCCAGACCGCCGTACCCGAGAAAGTCATCAGCTCCATCGCTCCCAAGGCCGAATATCAAAAGGAGACCGACGGCGAAGGACGCAGCCAGCTCGACATGTGCCGCGCCATCCATCTGCCTCTCTCCGACTATGCCGGTCTGCGCCTCCTATGCGAGGAGGAGGGCGTGGGCTTCATGAGCACACCCTTCGACCTCGAATCGCTCGATCTGCTCGGCACGATGAATCCCGACTACATGAAGGTGCCTTCGGGTGAAATCACCAATCTGCCGTATCTCAGAGGTGTGGCGGCACTTGGCATTCCGGTCATAATCTCCACCGGCATGGCCACGATTCCCGAAATCGTCGACGCCGTGGAGATCCTCACAGGGGACAGCGAACGCTATCCCTCCTCCTCGCGCCTGACCCGCGACGACATCATCGTGCTGCACTGCAATACCGAATACCCCACGCCTATGGCCGACGTCAACCTTCGCGCTATGGAGGAGATCCGCAAAGCGACAGGATGCCGCGTGGGCTACAGCGACCACACTCAGGGCATAGAGGTGCCGATTGCCGCCGTGGCTCTCGGAGCGTCGGTCATCGAGAAACATTTTACTCTCGACCGCAACCTCCCGGGTCCGGATCACAAGGCTTCGCTCGAACCCGACGAATTAGCCCTGATGGTCAAGTCGATACGCAATGTTGAGCAAGCCCTTGGCTCGCCACACAAGCGCGTCACTGAAAGCGAGCGCAAGAACATGGTCGTGGCGCGGAAAAGTATCGTCGCAGCACGCGACATCAAGGCCGGAGAGATTTTTACCGCCGACAACATCACCGTGAAACGTCCCGGCAACGGCATCTCTCCGATGCGCTGGAATGAAGTGATCGGACAGCGTGCCTCGCGCGACTTCCCTTACGACGCCCTTATTGAGCTATGACACCGCTGCATCTCGCCGTCATCACCACCACCCGCGCCGACTGGGGACTCCTCTCGCCGATCGCGCGGGAACTCTCCCGCCGAGGGGTAAAAATCTCGGTGATCGCGGCCAACATGCACTTCATAAAGGATTTAGGCGACACATATCGCGAAATAGAGGCCGACGGTTTCGCCATCGCATGGCGGATCAATCCGGCATCATCAGCGGCTCTCACTGCCGCCGCGACACTCGCAGGAACGGCCGAGGCAATCGAATCACTTCGTCCCGACGGAGCCATTATCTTAGGCGACCGCTACGAAGCCCTCGCCGCAGCACAAGGCTGTGTACTAAGCCGTTGTCCAATTGTGCACATAGCCGGAGGCGCCATTTCGGAAGGCGCGTTCGACGATTCTTTCCGCCACGCCATCACGAAACTCTCGCACCTCCACCTCGTAGAGACCGAGGAATACCGCCGCCGTGTCATCCAGCTCGGCGAGGAGCCACAGCACGTGGTCACGACCGGCGCCATCGGACTCCACAACATACTCTCCACGCCCCCCCTTTCACTCGCGGAACTGGAGGCCTCGCTCAGCTTCCAACTTGGCGACAACTGTCTGTTAGTCACCATGCATCCGGCCACACTCTCACCTCTTCCGCCTGAACGTCAGCTAAAAGCGCTCCTCGACGCCCTCGACAGCGACGCCGCGGACTGCAACCTCATCATCACTTATCCCAACAACGACAGCGACCCCGAGCCGCTGATCGCCATGATCAAAGAGTTCGCCGCGGGGCAGCCGCAACGCGTCCTCGCCATCCCCTCTCTTGGTATGCGCCGCTACGTCAGCGCGTTGCGCCTCGTGAAAGCCGTCGTCGGCAACTCCTCCAGCGGCATAGTGGAGGCACCCTCTGCAGGCATCCCGACACTCGACATCGGAATCCGTCAGAAAGGACGCACCGCCGCACCATCGGTGGTGCATGTCGGCGACTCCTCCCGCGACATCGCCAAAGGGCTGCGCCGCGTCCTCTCCCCCGAGATGAGAAAATTGGCCGCCAAGAGGGAGAATCCATACTACCGTCCGGACACACTTAGCGTCATCTGCGACACCATCGAGGCGTTTCCGTTCCGTGTGGCCGCAGCCAAACATTTCCACGACCTATGAGCAAGATCCTATACTTCATACCCGCTCGCGGCGGCAGCAAAGGGATTCCCGGCAAGAACATCAAGCCTTTCGCCGGCAAACCGCTGATTTGCCATTCGATAGACCAGGCGCGCGCTTTCGCCGCCGACGCCGACATCTGCCTCTCCACCGATTCCCCGGAGATCGCAGCCGTCGCTGAAAACTACGGCCTTGCAGTGCCCTTCCTGCGGCCGGCAGCGCTCGCCACCGACAGTGCCACGACGCAGGACGCCATCATCCACGCCCTCGACTTCTATCGCGACCGAGGCATCGACTATGACACGGTCGTGCTACTCCAGCCGACATCGCCGCTCCGCACCGTGGAGCAGATCGCCGGTGCAATGGAACTTTACCGCGACGGCATCGACATGGTCGTGAGCGTGCGAGAGGCCGCCACTAATCCCTACTACAACGCCTTCGAGACCGACAGCGAGGGCTACCTCCACATCAGCAAGGGGAACGGCCTGTACACCCGGCGTCAGGACGCCCCGAAAGTGTGGGAATACAACGGCGCAATCTACGTCATCAGTTCCGCTTCGCTGCGCCGGATGCCGATGGGTCGATTCCCCCGCAGGGTCATGCTCCCGATGCCAGCGGAATCTTCCGTCGACCTCGACACCCCACTCGACTGGCTCACCGCAGAATCAATCCTCAAAAAATCATAACTGTAATGTCTAAGACCAAGAAAATAGCTGTCTATTGCAGCTCGGCGCCCGACCTTCCCGCCGATCTCAAGGAAACCGCCGTTGAACTCGGACGTCAAATCGGCCGCCTCGGCTGCACCCTCATCTACGGCGGCGTCAATGCCGGACTGATGCACGACGTCGCCCTCGGAGCCTCCGAGACAGGAGCCGAGATCGTCGGTGTTATTCCCGAATTTTTCATGCACCGCGCCGATCTGCTCTGCACGACCGTGATCGCGACCTCCGACCTCACCGACCGCAAGGCGCGCATGATCAACGAAGCCGACATCTTCGTGGTGCTTCCCGGAGGCCTCGGAACCATCGACGAGTGGGTCTCCACAGCATCTCAGATCATGGCCTCGCGTGTCTGCGACGAATCCTGCCGGCGCCCGATCGTGGTCTACAACCGCGAAGGAATGTTCGACCATATGATCGCGCAGTTCGCCGCCACCAACAGCGGCATCTTCTCGCGCGGCCGCCATGCCGACGCAGGGATAATCGCCTCGACACCGCAGGAGCTTTTCGACACACTCGCATCATTGACGACCCGGAATTGATGTTTTAACTATTTTTATGTTGTCAAACATAAATTTTCCCAACACACACTCCGCAAATTATTGCTAACTTTGCGCCCGATAACGGCAGAGACGCAATATTCTTACATGTTAACTACGGAATCGGCACTCTGATTCTCCATATGTCCTGCCGCGACAGATACAAATAGGCTCGAAAGTCATGAAAAATCTCAAGCTATCCCTGCTGGCATTGCTGACAGTCGCTTCCGCTGCATCTGCGGCCGATATGCCCGCAGACATCCAGCAGGCAAACATATTCCACTGCTTCAACTGGAAATTCAACGACATACGTGTGGAACTCCCGCGCATCGCCGCCGCAGGATTCGGTGCCATTCAGGTCTCGCCTGTACAGGGCAACGCCGCCACAAACGCCGAATGGTTCTATGCCTACCTTCCCGACGACTTCGCCTTCATCCCCAACGGCAACGGCACACGCAGCCAGCTGAAGAATCTCTGTGCCGAGGCCGAGGACTACGGCATCAAGATCATAGTCGACGTGGTGGCCAACCACATCAACCCCAAGGTCGGATTCCGCGACGCCTGGTGGGACGAGCCGGGACGTCTCCGCAATGAGGGCGCCGTAAACTACAACAGCCGCAGCTCAATAATACACGGTAATCTCGGCAAATATCTCGACGTCAATTCCGAGCTTCCTGAAGTACAGGAACGGGCCAAAGCCTTCATCGAGGATCTTGCGTCCCTGGGTGTGAAAGGCATCCGCTGGGACGCTGCCAAGCACATCGGCCTCCCCTCCGAGGACTGCGCCTTCTGGTCGAAGATGGCCGAGGTCGAAGGACTTTATTTCTATGGCGAAGTGCTTGACAATCCTGGCACTAACGCAGACTCGGAATGGAAAGTCATGAATGAGTACACCGACTATATGTCGGTCACCGACAACGGTCTGGCCAACAAGCTCCGCATCCAGTTCCAGTCCGGAAAGATGCCCTCCGTCACATCTTATCTGGCCAAGCCGAAGGCCGACGGAGGCCCTGGCATAGCCGCCGACAGACTCATATACTGGGGCGAGAGCCACGACGAGTTTGCCAATCAGGGTGGCGCCACGAAATTTATGTCGCAGCAGGTGATCGACAGAGTCTATCTCATGTCCGCCTGCCGCAAGGATGCCGCCGCAGTCTATCTGTCGCGTCCGCTCAAGACCGGCTACAACGACATCAAGATGGGAGTCAAAGGCTCTACCGCCGGACTTGAGAACAAGGCTGTCGCAGAGGTCAACAAATATCGTGTCAACACTCTCGGCGTGGCCGAGAGCGATGCCGTAAGCTTCGGTTCAACCGGCTATTATGTCAACGCGCGCAAAAACACCGCCGCATTCATCATGCTCCCGATGCAGATGGCCGGCGACGTGGCTGTGCCCAATCCTGACAGCGCGATTCCCGACGGCAAATACACCGACGTGATCGACGGCGGAGAGTTCACCGTCGCCGCAGGCAAGATCTCCGGCCATGTCGGCTCCTCCGGAGCTGCGGTCTTCTACGTCAACGATCCCTCCGGCATCGAAGGCATCGGAACCGGCGAAACCGCCACTCCCGAATACTACACTGTCTCAGGCATCCGTGTGGCCAGTCCCGACAAAGGCGTCTATATCAAGGTGCAAGGGACAAAACGCACCAAAGTCGTGTTCTGACAATTCTCAAGACTTACATAAATCAATTTATTAACTAAATCATTTTTACATTTTTACAAGTATGAAAAAAGCTTTACTTTTTCTCGCAGGCCTGACAATGGCCACTTCCGCCTTCGCAGGCGTTGACAAACTCTATGGCATCGGCCAGATCCCCGAGTGGGGCGACTTTTCCGGTCCTACAGTCGGTAAGGAACTTGAAAAGACAGCCGACGGCGTCTTCACATGGTCAGGCACTATCGAAAAGACCGCTTACTTCGGTTTCGCATCCGAGCTGGGAACATGGGATGCCATCAACTCCCATCGTTTCGGTCCCACTGTAAAGGACGCTCCCGCTGTTGTCGGCGACAACACAATGGCTGCCAATGTTGACGCTTCCTGGAAAATCAATCCCGGAAAGTACACCTTCACAATCGACACAAACGAAATGGTGCTCAAAATTGTCGAGAACGGATCTGTAGAGCAGGTAATCACTTACTGCATCCACGGTCAGCTCGACGGTCTCACCGCCACCGACTGGAAAGACTATGAGCTCACAGCAGAGAACGACGACCTCTGGACAGCTACTATCACTCCCACAGTTTCCGGCGGCGAGTTCGGCGTTCAGCAGAAAGTCAACGGCGGTAACTCCGACTGGTATGCTGCAGGTGTTTCCTTCGACGCTGCAAACACGACTTTCGCTCTCACCGGCGAGCCTGCAGGCAACTGCACATTCGACGGCACGGCAAACAAGGAATACAAGTTCTCCTTCGTTCCCTCCACAAAGACTCTGACCGTCACCGAGGTTACATCCGTTGACACAATCGGCATCGACAACAACGCTCCCGCCGAGTACTACAACCTCCAGGGCGTTCGCGTAAGCAATCCCGAGAAAGGTCTCTACATCGTTCGTCAGGGCGACAAAGTCTCCAAGCAGGTGATCCGCTAAGTAACTCGCAAAAAATAGATGATACATATTTGCGAAGGATTTTTGAGGAGTTTAGTCGGATGAGCGAAGGAGTGTAGCGGGCTACATGACTGAGCGAGAACGACTAAAGCGCCAAAAAGACGAGCAAAGATGTGTCAGAAATATGAGTTACCAGACTTGCTTCAAAATTAACTATTTTTTAAGAGATACTTAATTCCACATTCTACATAACCACATAACAATCAAGCCGCAGACTGCTTCTGGCAATCTGCGGCTTAGCCTTTTTTTCAATTCGTCTTAATGTAAAGGGTTGCGCCCAAACGTAGGGCTGCACCATGGTGCAGCCGCGCTACGCACTACTATGGCGCGACCTTGCCGTGCCTATTACTCTGACAGTGCGGCGGTCTGGGTGTATGTGCGGCCGGCAAGCTCCTTGTCGAGCATGTACATGCCGTATTTGTTGCCCTCCACTGCCTCGACTGCGTCGATCATGCCGCGTGCGGTATCCTCCTCCTCGACCTGCTCGTTGACAAACCACATCATTCTGTTGATCGATGCGAAATCATTGTCCTTGTGTGCGATGGCGGTCAGATTATTGATCATTGCGGTCACCTTCTTCTCATGCTCAAGTGTCTGCTTGAACATGTCGAGCACACTCGGCCACTCCGTAGGCACGCTGTCGATGGCCTCAAGCTCGACCTTGGCGTCCTGAGAGCTCAGATAGTTCATCAGGATGCGGGCGTGATCCTGCTCCTCGTTGAACTGTACCTTAAACCAGTTGGCCACTCCGGGATGTCCCTTGTGCTGGGCGTCCATTCCCATCGACAGATACAGATATGCCGACCAGAGTTCGGCGTTGATCTGCTTGTTGATGGCGTCATGCAATTCCTTGCTTATCATAGTTAGTTTCTTTTTTGGTTGTGTTGTAATAACCCACAAAATTAATAAATTCCTCCGAGAAGACAATCCCGCCGGAAAAGTTAATTTGTCTGTCACGCGAAATTTTTCTATTTTTGCATTGATGCGCAACGACATGCTCAACAAATATATCTGGATCGTCGACACGATCACTTCCCGGGGACGTCTCACCCGACATGAGCTGAACGACCTCTGGGAACGCTCGGCGCTCTACGACGGACGTCCGATTCCACACCGCACCTTCTTCAACTACCGGCGCGACATCGAACGTCTTTTCAACATCGACATCCTGTGCGACAACCTCAACCGCTATTACATCGCTTCGCCCGACTCTCCGGCCGACGAGGCTTTCCGCTCCTGGATGCTCGATTCCTTCGCAATGCGCGGTGCCGTAGATGCCGCAGCCGACCTCTCCAGCCGCATTGACGTAGAGAAAATCCCCTCGGCGCGCAATTTCCTCGCACCGATCATACGCGCAATCCGCGAGAGCCGGTGCGTCACATTCTCCTACGCCAGCTTCACGCGTCCCCTCCCGGAGACAGACATCTCTTTCGCTCCTTATTTCCTCAAGCTTTTCCGACAGAGATGGTACATGATCGGGCGCCGCACCGAGACCGGAGATCTGCGCACATACGCTCTCGACCGCATTTCGAGTCTTGTGATAACCGACAGGGAATTCACCCTTCCCGAAGGCCTTGAGCCTTCTGACATCTTCGGCGACCTTTTCGGCATCACATCCTCAAAAGGCGACGTCCACCACGTCGTCATAGCCGCCAAACCGCTCACGGCAAAATATCTCCGCGCCCTCCCGCTCCACCATTCGCAGCGGGAGGAGATATATTCCGACCGGTCCCTGTTCCACCTCGACCTCAAGCTCACACCCGACTTCCTGCGCGAGCTGATGTCGCTCGGTCCTGATATCACGGTGATAGAACCCCGCGAGCTGCGGCTCATGATGGTGCGCCGTCTACGCGAAACCCTCGACAACTATGAATGAAATGAACAAGCATAATTCCGACAATGACGATTCGATGTCGCGCGTGAAGGAGCTGGGCACGGCTCCGATCGCACGCATTCTCTGGAAATACAGCCTCCCGGCAGTCATCGGCACGGTGGTCACTTCCATCTACCATCTGATCGACTCTATCGTCATCGGCCATGCTATCGACAACCCCAACGTCATCACCGGAATTGCGGTGACTTTCCCCGTCATGTCCCTTTCCGGAGCGCTCGGCATGCTTATCGGCGCCGGAGCAGCCACACGCATCTCCATCGTCATGGGACAGAAAGACATCGGACGCGCACGCCTGATCTTAGGCAACTCCGTCGTGCTGACAGTCATCATAGGCATACTCTACATGAGCGGTTTCCTGATCTTCCTCGATCCCATTCTCCGCGCTTTCGGAGCCTCGGATGCCTCGTTGCCCTATGCCCGACAGTTCATGCAATGGCTCATTCCGGGCATGGTGCTCATCAACCTCACCTTCTCCTACAACAACGTGATGCGTGCCACCGGCTATCCCCGCAAGGCCATGTACACCAACCTCATGGGCGCCGGTCTCAACATGATTCTCGCGCCGCTTTTCCTCTTCGGTTTCCACTGGGGAATCTGGGGCGCGGCGCTTGCCACGGACATATCCATGTCTGTGACGGCGGTCTTCGTAATGCAGCATTTCTTCGTGCCTTCCCACACGCTTTCATTTAAGCGCGGCACTTTCCGCCTCAGATGGAGCGTAGTCTCGTCGGTAATCTCAATCGGCATGGCGCCGTTTCTCATCAACGTGGCCGCTGCCGGAATCAATGCCATAGTCAACAATTCGCTCAAATTCTACGGCGGCGACAACGCCATCGCAGCGGTCGTGGCCTTCAACCGCTATGTGACTGTCTTCATTATGATAGTCATAGGCATCTGTCAGGGCATGCAGCCTATCCTGGGCTATAACTACGGCTCGGGACGCTACAACCGACTATTCCGTACACTGCTTTACGCCGCCATCGCAGGCACGACGGTGACGGCCATAGGCTCTGCGGTGGCGCAGATCGCTCCCCGCGGAATTGCTTCGCTGTTCATGCAGGATCCCGCCCAGATCGACGCGGCTGTAAAGTGTCTTAAAATCACGACCATCACCTTCTGGATCGTAGGTTTCCAGATCATCGCCACAAACTTCTTCCAATCGCTCGGTATGCCGTTGAAGGCCATTTTCCTGTCCCTCACCCGACAGATCATCTTCATGATTCCGCTGTTGCTTGTCCTCCCGCGTTTCTGGCAGCTCGACGGCGTCTGGACGGCCTATCCCATCTCTGACACCATCGCGACGATCGTGACGGCGCTGATGCTCCTGTGGCAGATTCGCGCAATCAGGCGCATGGCCGCAACGAAGCCTTCCCCCGAACCTATCGTCCGGTAAAGACGATATGCGCCGGTATGTCGCCGGTGCGCACACTCCAGCGGAGCACTCCCTCGGGGCTGTAGCAGTGAAGCCATCCGGGATTCACGTAGTTGCGCGCGTCGGTCACGAAAATGTCCCGGCTCACCGGATTCACGGCCACGCCGTATGGCAGCTTGATCCGGCTCTCGGTTCCGTCCGTGATGAAGCCATCGCTCACCTTCTCGCGGAGTCTCACGTCCACTATGCCGTATTCAACCTCGTTGCGCATCGTCTCGTAGCTCCACTGCGTCGAGACGTAATAGAGACTGTCTCCGCACAACGAATAGTCGCTCACACCTAGCGGCAGACGCGCCGTGATGCGCCGTTTGCGCGTGTCGTAGCATGTCAGCGACGGCTCGGTGCCGTAGTAGTCGCCGCGCGAGGTGATCCACAGCTGGCCATAGCGGTCGCTGACCACACGGTGGAGGTTTATGGCAATCTCCACCCGCTCGGTCTCGCGGAAGGTGTTCAAATCTATCACTGAGAGCGTGTTCTCGTAGTTGGGCACCATATAGCCGCCGGAGTTGGCGATATAGAGCTTTCCGTCGGCTATCGCCATCCCGTCAGGCTGATAACCGGTTATGACCCTCCCGGTCTCTTGCAACGTTGCCGTGTCGATGCGCGCCACGTAGCCTAACTGGGCGTGCTCCGGGCCGATCTGCACGGGACCGGCGTAGGAGGTCACGTAGGCATAGCCGCCGTCGAAAACTATATAACGGCAATTGGGAATGTTGACCTGGCCGATTCTGCGGGCATCGGAAGCACGCATCACCTCGACCTTGTTGCTGCAGTTGATCACTGCCCAGAGCTTGCTGCCGTAGATGCCGAGATGATTGCCGACGTCTCCCAATTCTTTAGGCACGTCGGGATTCGCCGAGGCGTAGATGTCGCGGAAGTAGGTGGCTCTGCCGTAGTCGTAATAGTCGAGCGAAGCCTTGTTACTCCCCATGTTCCCCTCATTGAGCAGATAGAAGCCGCTCACGGATGTGAACTCCGGATCGCCGGTCACGACCGTGTCGGGGATATAGATGACATCATCCTCCCTGCATCCCTGCATCCCTACGGCAAGCAGGATCAGGCCGGCCACAGCCATTGTCTTTTTCAGTCTCATAGTGTGAATCTCAGTGTGAAACGATAATTGCGTCCGGGCATCGGATAGTTCTGAATCACCTCATATTGCTGGTTGAAGATATTGTTCACTTCGAGCGTGCCCCTCACGATGACGCTCCGCCCCAATGGACATGAATACTGAACCGACATGTCGTGGGTGTACCACGGCTGCTCGTAGTTGGCCGGGATATTCGCCGAGGTGTGCCAGCGTTCACCGACATAGATGAAGCTGTAGTTCAGCGCCAGGCCGCGCCATTCGGCGTGTGCCGTGGCGGAGCCGCTGTGCAGCGGGATATAGGCGATCTGCCCCTTGTATGTCCCTGCGGCGTCGGCGCGGTCCGAAGGATCGCTGTAGTCGCGCGCACGCTCGTAGCTATAGGTCAGCCGTCCGCCGACCGACACACCCCCGGGAATCAGCGCCGTGCCGTGAAGCGTGGCGTCAACACCGAAGATACGCGCCTCGCCGATGTTCATCATCATCCAGCGGTATTGGCCTGTCCCTTTCGGCACTGCGATTATCTTGTCTGTCACGCGGTTATAGTAGACGTCGCATGTCGCACCGAACTCCTTCAGCCATCCAGGAAGCGTGCTCAGATCCCACGACACTCCGCCGGAATACTGCGTGGCATACTCCGGCTTCAGTTCCGCGTTGCCTATGTCGGTGTAATACAGATCGTTGAACGTCGGCATCCTGAATATCCGCTTGTAGAAGGCATGAAACGACAGCTGACGTGTTCCCCACGGCTTCCACGCCACGAACACCGACGGTGTCAGTTTGTGGAAATTCCGGTTGCGCTCGCCATGCTGTCCTCCCCCGGTGATGACGGCGTGGTCCCACACCTCGGTCAGCAGCAGACTCGCCTGCGCCTTCACCCCGCGCCATTGCCATGACGACGCCAACGCGCCAAGCAGCATGTTGCGCCGGGGATGCGAGAAATTTACCATCCCTGACTCTAATTTGTCCCACTGCCAGTCGGCGGAAGCGGCAATGTCCCATCCCTGCAGGATCGTATAGCGGTGCGACGTGCTCAGATACAGCTCATCCTGACGGAAGCTGTTGTCTATGTACATCAGAGTCGTGTCCGGATTCAGATAGCGCATCCGGTCGTGGGCATACTTGCCGTTGACCATCCACTCATAGCGGCCGTTGCACGACGTCTGCTGCGCCGAACCCTGAAAAAACAGATTGCGATCCCACTGATGCTGCGAATTCTTCCACACATTGTTGACGATCGCACCCGGAATGCCTCGCGACGAATCGTAGTAATAAGCCTTCGCGCTCCAGTGGCCGCGAGTGAAATCGCCGTAAACAGTCGCCTCGCCGCGCAAAGCATGTATCATGCCGTTCTGACGCGTCGCTGTCGTGTCCCATGCCGTCGTGCCGTCGCTGAACACCTTCCGGTAGCGGAACTTGTATCGTCCCGTCGCAAACAGATACTCAGCCGAGGCCGACAGTGAGACCCTGTCGCTGATCCGCCATTCCCACCGCGCGATAGGATTCGCAAGACCGAACGAACCGCAGCGCATCCCCACCTCAAGATTGTAACGCTTCCCCGGAGAGAACCGCGGACGCCGAGTACGGATATACACCGACGTACCACTGCCGAAATCCCTCGCAGGCTGAAAGATCTCCGACTTCTGACCGTTATACATCGAAATTTCCTCGACATTATCCAGCGAATAACGCCCCAAATCGACCTGACCGTTCTGCGCGTTCGTGATCTGGATACCGTCATAGAACACCCCCGTATGATTGCTTCCCATACCGCGCACGTCGATAGTCTTCACGCCACCCACACCACCGTAATCCTTCACCTGCGCCCCGGAGAAATAACGCATCGCATCAGCAACACTATGTGCGTTCAGACCCTCTAAGCGCTCCCCCGAAAGCCGCTGCGCCGGAATGACCTCTTCATCCCGTCTCCGCGCCGTCACCACCACCTCAGGCAGATCCTGCACCGCAGAATCCGCCGCAGCGACAGAAGCCGCCAGCGCTATGACCACAGAAAGAACCATACCGCAAAGTTAACAAAAATAATAATTGCTCCTCATAGTTCCCCTTGTTCGAAAAAATAGTTCCTCATGGTTCTCAATGGTTCGCCAATCTGTTCTACTTTAGCGCCCCTTGCGGCGCAACACCGTGCTCGGCCATTCTTGGCCGAGATCTCCCCCCGAATCTGTCCTTTGTCCGCGCCGCTTGCGGCGCAACATTGTGCTCGGCCATTCTTGGCCGAAAAGAACCGCAACCATCCGAAAAGCTGTCCTTCGTCCGCGCCCCTCGCGGCGCAACATTGTGCTCGGCCATTCTTGGCCGAGAAGAACCGCAACCACCCGAAGCGGTCCTCCGTCCGCGCCCCTTTCGGCGCAACATTGTGCTCGGCCATTCTTGGCCAAGATCTCCCCCCGAATCTGTCCTTTGTCCGCGCCGCTTGCGGCGCAACATTGTGCTCGGCCATTCTTGGCCGAAAAGAACCGCAACCATCCGAAAAGCTGTCCTTCGTCCGCGCCCCTCGCGGCGCAACATTGTGCTCGGCCATTCTTGGCCGAGAAGAACCGCAACCACCCGAAGCGGTCCT
>CABUIO010000010.1 GCA_902491625.1 uncultured Porphyromonadaceae bacterium
TAAACTTTTTCGCAAATGATTGATTATCAGATATGTTGTAAAACAGTTTTTTTCAGCATAAAAGGCAGCCCAATCATCAGACAAAGCCAAAAACGAGTCTGACCAGACCGCTTTTTGCCAATAAAATTTTATTGTGTACCTTTGCCAAACCAATCTATTTTGCCTTCCACGATGAAAAAAGGAATGTTCAAATTCAGTAATCTGATAGCGCTGACCGCATGTTTCGGACTGATGTGCCTTGTCGCCATACGACGCGACGGAATGTTATTCGGACAACGCGACACCGACAAGCAGCCTCCGGTGGAATCCGTCGTAGCCACTCCAACACCTCAAATTCCCGCCACCGGAGCCACATATTCTGAAGCAGCTAATCCAAAGGCAACAGGCAACGCGACAGAGCTGAACAATAAAGCCAAAGAAAATAACAAACCGGCAAAGGAGGACGCCAAATCCAAATCAAGTGTAAAGGATAAAAGCACGAAACCGCAAAAATCGGAAACCGCAAAAATCGTCCGCAAAATCGCGCCCGTCACAGACACCGTGATCACCTCTTCCCAATCCGGAATCGAAGGCTACAACGGACCTGTGCCGGTGCAGGTGACAATCAAGGATGGAAAGGTCGTCTCCGTCACGGCGCTTGACAATGACGAGACGCCGGGATTTTTCCGGAAAGTCGAGAACGGAGGACTTCTAAATTCATGGAATGGCAAAAGTGTGGCCGAGGCCGCGTCTATGAAAGTTGACGGTATCAGCGGAGCCACATATTCTTCAGAAGCCGTGATAGCAAATGTCACGGCAGCACTGCAGACAGCCGCGGCAGGAAAAGCAGTGTATGTAAAGGAGGAGTATCCCAATGCCGGTGCTTCACCTGAAAAGAGTGGCGACAAAAAAGTTTTAGAAAAGAACGCATCCGCAACTCCCGACACACAAGAAGACACGTTAACAGACTCGGCCCCGACAGCGAAAATCGCGCCACAGCCGACAGCCATAGTGAAGCATGTCAAAAGAATCCACACTCCAAGGAAGCCCGGATTCACTCCGACATGGCAATGGATCGTCTCTTTAGCCGTCGTATGCTGCGGACTTATTTTACCGTTGTTCCTGAAAAAAAGATGGTACCGCAATCTCCAGCTCGTGCTGAATGTGGCCGTGCTCGGATTCCTTACCGGCACTTTCCTGAGCTATTCACTGATGGTGCGTTTCCTCTCGCATGGCATAGGAGACTGGGTGATGTCGCTTGTTGCCCTGATAATGCTTGCGGCAGCCTTCCTCATGCCGTTTCTGGGACGCAAGAACCATTATTGCATGTGGATATGTCCGTTGGGCAGTGCGCAAGAGCTTATGGGCAAGATGGTGAAGAAAAAGCCGCGTATAGGCAAAAAAACCGTCAAGGTCCTTACGCGCATACGCGAACTTCTTTGGTGTGTGCTGATGGTGGCTATGTGGATGGGAGCCTGGTATGAATGGATGGACTACGAGCCGTTCGCGTGCTTCATGGTGAAGGAAGCATCAGCAGCTGTAATTGTCACGGGAGCCGTGATCCTCGTTTTAAGCATTGTGATCAACCGTCCGTACTGCCGCTTCGTATGTCCCACCGGGACTCTCTTCAAAATGGCGGAGAAATAATCCGGCCCAACCGTCCAAAAAACTCATATTTAGCGGGAACGGTTTCCCGCTGCGAGCTGACCGCAAGCCGCAGCTATATCCTCGCCTCTCGAAGCTCGGATAGTACAGATGATGCCCTTGGAGTTCAGGTAATTGCGGAAGATGATCATCTTCTCCTCGGAGGAGGGCACAAGGTCGACGCCGGGAATGGCGTGGAAGCGGATGAGATTGACGCGGCAATGCACGGAACCGATGAGAGACACGAGCAAGTTGGCGTGGGCGATGTCGTCGTTGACGTTGCGCCACATTATATATTCCAACGAGAGGCGACGCTGATGCGAGAAGTCGTAGCCGGAGAGGAGTTTCATTACTGAGGCTATGGGATATGCCTTCTGCGCGGGCATCATCGAGGCACGCTGCTCCGGATCAGCTGTGTGGACGCTTACGGCTATGTGCACCTGAGTGCGGTCGAGGAGTTCCTTAAGCTCGGTAAGTTTGCCGACGGTGCTGACGGTGATTCGCTTGGGACTCCATGCGAAACCCCACGGCGCAGTGAGAATCTCAAGGACGATGAGGAGCTGCTGCAGATTGTCGAGCGGCTCACCCATGCCCATGAACACGACGTTGGTAAGATCGCCGTCGTCGCCGGCATTGCGGGGTGCGATGGAAAGGATCTGGTTGATGATCTCGGCGGCGGAAAGCTGCGACTTGAAGCCCGACTTGCCGGTGGCGCAGAAATAGCAGTTCATGCGGCATCCGGCCTGCGAGGAGACGCAAAGCGTGGCACGGTCGCGGTCGGGGATGTAGACGGATTCGATGCGTCGTGCGTTGCCGTAGTCAAAGAGATACTTCACGGTGCCGTCCTCAGACTTTGAAGCTTTGGCGGGAGCAATGCGCCCCACGGTATAGTAGGTGGAAAGCCATTCCTTGTTCTTTCTGGAGATGTTGACCATGTCGTCGAAACTATCGACACGTTTCTTATATATCCACTCTGCGAGCTGTTTGCCGACGAAGTTGGGCATACCACCCTGCCGGGCCACGTTGGTGAGCTGTTCGAGAGTCATGCCGATTAGCGGCTGTCGAGATGAATTGTTCATAAAGATTTCTTTATGTGACGAGCGGCAGCCGGAAGGAGAATCAAGCTCCGGCTGCCGCATCATTATAGTTCGAAAATATTACTTGGTGCCCATAAGATCGTAGCGGTTGTTCTCAACCTTTTTGTTGCCACGAAGGAGCTTGCCGATATTTGCGTAGGGAAGAGGCGACTGGCCGTTGAGCTGGTCGTAGTTGCCGTAGATGGCGCGGTAAACGCCATTCTGACGCTGATTGTCGACCGGAGTAGTGTTGGTGTTCTTGCTTACTACCTGATAAGCGTAGACGCCGTTATCACCCTTCACGACATAGACCTTGGCACCGGGAACCGTACCCATGATGCGTGCGGAGACAGGGAGATCGCTGATCACGTTTGCACCGCCGAAGCGCATGTCGGCAACCGGAGTGACAGCCACGCCCATCGTGGAAGCGGTGGCGTTGATGTCGCCCTTGCCGCTGTATTTCTTGACGAGGTCGTCACCGGCCTTGCGACGCTTTGCCATGTCGGTGAGACGCTCCTTAACGAGAGGATCGTTGACAGGGAGATATTCGTCAGCCTGATCAGCCACTACAGCGAGGTAGAGCCAGGGATCGCGGGAGTCGTTGTTGTCAAGCACATCGGAAATCTCGCCGGATGTCACGTCGCCCATCGCCCACTGCACGATGGCTGCACTGTTGGGGAAGGAGCGGAAACCGTAGCTTCCGTTGGGAGCCATCACGTTGGGTGTCGATGCGTTAATAGTATAAGGCATATACTGATAGCCGGCGGCGGCGGCATTCTTCTTGAATGCATCGGCGTTCTTATATTTGTTGCCGAACGCCTCAAGTTTCTCGCGTGCCTCGGTCATGGTGTTGGACGAGGGAAGGAGCTCGTAGTTGGCGGCCTCGAACTGATAGACAGTTACAGGGACAGCCTTCTCGACGCGTGCGAGGCGAGCGGGAGTCTTGGAGTCGCCGGCATTGACAGTCACGATGTCGCCAGCCACGGCGTTGTCAAACTTAGCCATCACGTCTGCGGGGATGCTGCCGCGCATACGTGGATTCTGGGCGAGAAGCACGTCCTTGCCGACGAATGTGGCCTTGTTGGCAGTGCGGGCAGCCACGGAGTCGGCGGCAACGCCACTCTTAAGGACGTTCTGAAGGTCGGCCACCTGAGCGACCGGAATGTCGAAGACAGCGATCTCGACGGAGTCGTTGGCGACGGTAGAGCCGGTCTTCTTTACATTAATATAATAGTTGCCCTGCACGTAGCTCATCACGCTGTCGACGGGAGCGGAAGCGATCATGGCTGCGTTGTAGGGATAGCGGACATAGTCGCCGGTGATATATTCCTGCGGGAGGGAAGCCTTATCGGCACGCACGCCCTGCTTCTGGAGATAGGCGTTGACGCCCTTGCCGTTGCGGAGTGAGTCGGCTGCGGCAGCGCTCACCTTCTGAGCAGCAGCGAGGTCGACGTTGGAGGGAGCCACGCGGGCATAAACGAACCCGATGGTCGTCGCAGGTTCGTCGAGTTTGAAGAGTTCCTTGTTTTCGTTGTAGAGTTTGTTGATGTCGGCGTCAGTGACCTTATATTGAGCGAGAAGCGCCTCGTCGAAAGGCTTGACAGCGAGGTTGATGTTGAGCGACTCGGTGGCACGGGCCTGCATGTCCTTGCGGTCAAGAGTGTTGGGGCGTACCGCACCGGCCATCAGGTTCTCATAGAGATGACGCTTGACAGCCTTGCGCACCTGGCTCTCCATGGAGATCCATCCCTGCTTGAGGGCGTCGACATCCTGCTGCTTTAGACCGTATTTGCCGGGATTGTTGATCATCTCGGAAGCCTGGGTGGCATTAACGCCGGGAGGGAAGTTGCGAGCGAGGAAGAGCTGCACGGGAGGAAGCGGCATGTCGAAGATATAGAACGCGAGATCCTTGTCGTCGACCTCGATGCCCATCTTGTCGACAGCCTCATCAAGGAAAGCCTCGTCGATGAGCTGCTGGAGAGCGACAGCAGAGATTTCGGACTGGTCAGCGCCCTGATCCCTGTAGAGGTCGGAGAGCATCTGCTCTCGCTGCTGATATTCGCTTATTTCAATTTTCTTGTCGCCAGCCTTGGCGATGCGTGTGCCTTTGCCGAAGAGGTTGCGGCCGTTGGAGATGGCGTCGCCCACGATGAACGCGAGCAATGCAACGCCAATAACGATAATCAGGAATACCGATTTGCTCCTAATTTTCTCAAGAGTTGCCATTATGCAATGTTGCTATAAAATGTTGATATGGTTTATATTCAAATAGTTAACTACAATCTTGACTCATGCAGACCATCAAGAAATGATGGTTTGCAGCACGCAAAGATAATAATTTCCGTGTTAATAGCCAACATATTCAAACAAATTAAGACCTCATCCCACAAAAAAATGTTAACGCAGGGGTCGTAGGCTTTAGATGATTTTTGCCATGCAGGTTCGGGAGCATAGCGAGTTATGCGACTGAACCCAAAGGCCGAAGATGGCCATAAGCCTCGGCCCCTGTGCTAACTTTTTTTGCGGGATGGGGTCTAAGAGTATGTTTACTTTTAAACCAAATTAAACTTATCTCTTTTAAACCGAGTATGTTTTCTGAATTTTTGACTTCATCACAAATGATCTTTCCGGCGCTTTCAGCGAGTCTCATCGGTCACGATGCCCGCATCGCTTCCTCTTCGACCCGCTGAAATCCCTCGAAAATCTTTATTTGTGATAAAATCATTTAAAAGTAAACATACTCTAATAAAAATTTTTCGTACCTTTGTGAGTCCCGAGCGTTTAGAGATTGTACGACAATGGAGAGACTGAAAGAACTATTGAAGGCCGAATCCGCCTCTATATATTTTCCGCCTGAAGATATTATAGATGAGTTTCTGGCGAAGTGCGAACTGCTGCATTTCGACACCTACGACAATATCATCGATATCGGAGAGGTGAAGCCCGACATATACATACTCAAGAGCGGGGTCCTCCAGAAGGTAGTGATACACAACGACCAAGAGATCACTCACAGTTTCGGCACCGAGGGTACCATCTTCATGTCCTATTCCTCCTTTCTTCTCGGCCAACCCTCCTGCATCCGCATCTCGGCATGCTGCAAATGCGAGGTATGCCGTATCGGACAGGCCGACTTCATGGAAATGCTCAGCCGACACAACGAATTTTCGCTATGGTTTCTGCATGTGTGTCTGTTTCAGCTATACATCCATGACTACAAATCCTCCATCAAACAGGGCGACGCCCTGTCGCGCTACAACAAGATGATGGCCGACCGGCCGGAGATTTTCCAACAGGTGCCGCTGAAGATGATAGCCTCGTATCTTGGCATCACGCAACAGCATCTTTCGCGCATAAGGCGCAAATAGGTGCATACCCGATGAACATAGATTAAAAAAACGTGGCCGCACCTGTTAAAGATATGCGGTAATGTTTCATGTCTGAGTGTTTTGATTAATTTTGCGTTTGTACACCTCCGAAAAGCATTTTATGCCATAAACCCCGGAGGTCAGCCCAAAGATAATACAATACATTATCAATAATGCCGTGAAAGTGGCTTTTACGGCAAAAACAACGAACCATTATGAATCAAAAAATCAAAGCGCTCTTGCTTGGAGGCAGTGCATTGCTTCTGTCTCTCGTGGCATCTCCGGACATATCCGCCGGGGGACAATACGTCCGTAAGGGAAAAGGAATCTCTCCGTCCGCTCCAAGTAAATGCTTCAAGTCGAAACTTGCGATGATGAACCGCAAATCAGGGGAATCGAAACTGTTCATGCGCTCGGGGCGTGAAAAGGTCGTGGCACCCTCTACACGGCGGCTCACAAAGAGATCGGCAGCCATCGCCCAAAGCGTATATACCGGCATCGTGTACGGTTCCGGCAATTTTCAGTTGGGCTACGGGCTCCTCAATCCAACCAACGGCGCCTGGATTCCCAAAGTCGAAGACGGCATAAGCGTGCAGTCCATCGGCTATAGTGAGGAGCGCAACGAGGTCTATACGCTTACATATAATGTCTATGAAGAGGGATATGGAGAGATCAGCTCCAACGTCTACGATTTCTCCTCGGGAGAGAAAAAGAACAGCCGCATCATCACCACATCCGAGGAATTCGAAAACTTCCCCATTTACGGCGCATACTTGCCCGAAGAAAACGCGTTCTACGGATACGGCAACGCCGGATGGGTAAAATGGGATATGGCTTCGCTTACAGGAAGCGTGATAAAAAGCTATACCGTGCAAGAGGGAGAGAAGAACCTCACGCCATCTCTGTGCTATGATTATAACCGCGACTCGTTCGTGGGAATAGTATTTGACAATAAAGGTGCGGAACTCGTGCTTGTCAACAAATCCACAGGACACTCCAGCACACTGTCCCCGCTACCGGTACCGAGCGCATACGTGGGCGGCATGTGCTACGATTCCGCCTCGGGACAGTATATCTGGAATCCCAACGATGACAACACCTCAGAGATAGTAGCTATCGACGCCACCAGCTTCGATGTCACAGATCTCTGCACACTGAACTCGATAGTGGAGACCGGATGTATGTTCCTGCCTCCGGTCGAGACGCCGGCGGAACCCGACGCGCCCAAGAGTCCGGAATTCACCGGCAGCTCCTTCGTCGGAGGGGCCTCCACGGGAACAATCACGTTCCGGCTACCTTCGGCACTCAACAACGGCACTGCGATCACCGGCGATGTAAACTACACAGTGACTGTGAACGCCAACACCATAGCATCGGGCAAGGGAACAGCCGGCAGCGAGGTCACGGTGGAAGTTGGCGAATCCGCCGGACTCACACAAGGCTATGCCACTTTCCGCATCAACGCCGAGAAAGGGGGCAAGAAGTCCGACACCTGCAAGGGCAAGGTATGGATCGGCAATGACACGCCCGTGGCTCCCGCCAATGTGAAGCTCACCCCGGCGCAGGTCACCTGGGATGCCGTGACAGAGGGTGTCCACGGGGGCTACGTGGATCCTTCCGACATATATTACACCGTATCTCTCAACGGCGAGGTCGTGGCCGACTACGTGACGGGCACCACGAGTATATCCGGCCTGACTCTTTCCTCCCCTCTCGACACCTATCTGGCCACTGTGACAGCCACCAGCCACGGCCTGACCTCTCTTCCGGGCAAGTCCAACGACATCACCTACGGCGAGCCCAAGGGGGAGCCATATTACATCGAGCCTACCCGCGAGGAGTTTGAAAAATGCGTGATATTCAACGTCAACGGCGACACCGACTTCTCCGGTGCGGAACAGACATGGCGATTTGACGAATGGTCAGGATACGGCAACGCATTCTCTTGCAATGACGATTGGCAGACCGTCTCCGATGACTGGATATTCCTTCCTCCGGTGAACATCAAGAACACAACCAATCTCCACCGCTTCACCATGCAGGCATGGTGCGGAGGCGGCGCAAGCTCTCCCGACAAACTCGAGGTCTGCCTATGCGAGGCACCCACTCCCGACTCACCGGGAAAAATGTGGATTATGCATGATCTGGACATTGTCCATGACGCCTATGCCGCCGGAAAATACAGCAAACTCTTCAATATCAGCCATTCAGGCAACTACTATATAGGCATCCACAACATCACGGCCAACGGATGGTACACCGTGAACGTCAACAATATCCGTCTGGAGGTGACCGATCTCGACAACAATTCCGCAGCTGCCGTGACCGACCTCGCCGCCACCGCGGCCGAGAACGGAGGCCTCAGCGCCACCGTCACTTTCCGGATGCCCTCCACCACCATCGGCGGTTTCAGCCTTCAGGGGGATCTGACAGCCACGATAGTCTCGCCCGCCGAGACCCTCACTGTCAGCGGCGCTCCCGGCTCGGAGCAGTCGGTAGTGATCAAGACCGTACAGTCCACCGAGACCGAGGAGAATCTGATCACCGTCACCACCTCGACCGACGGCAAGAACGGCGACGCAGCCAGCATCAAGGTCTATACCGGCGTTGTCGTGGCCGGACCTCCCACAGATATCCGGATGGAATTCGACAAGGACAATATGGGAGGCGTATTGAAATGGAACGCTCCCACATCGGCTCTCAATGTCTATGAAGGATATATCGGCGATACGTTCGAATATACCGTATGCGAGCTTATTCCGAGCTATATCGAGCAGGTGTGGAAACCGATTGAGAACATAGGCAACGCCACCGAATACCGCATCAAACTTCCCGATGACACCAAGCAGTCGGTCTACGGCTACGGTGTGATAGCATCCAACGCAGCGGGCTGCGGCGGCAAGATGATCCTCAACGACAAGTATTATTCCCGCGACGAACCTGCCATGGCCGGTCGCAATTTCGTGCTCGGCAAACTCTATGAGCTTCCCGCCATAGAGGAGATCACGCCGGACAATGTGGCCTCCAACACTCTGCCCTACGGTCCAATGACCTTCAACAAGATAAGCGGCGGCGGCTATTTCGACACCCCCACCCTTATCGACAACTCCACCTCTCCGCTCGATTCCTACCAGAGCCCCACAGGCGCGGCCATGCTTATGCGCTGGTGGCCGGGAAGAGGCAGCGGTTCGGCACGCGGAGAAGTGGCTCTGCCCAAGTTCTCCCTCAAGGGTAAAGACAAAGTGGCCTTCACGCCCAATTTCAATCTGTCCTCAATCGACAATCTCGAGATCGGAATCATGGCCTACGGTCAGGAAGATGTGGAGATAATAGCCGATTTCAGCTCCATCATAGGAGGTCAGACCTCGGGATGGAACGAGATGGCGGTGACTCTGCCCGAAAAATACAACGATGCCCCGTGGGTGCAGATATTCCTCTACCCCACTTTCAAGACCTACGAACACATGATGTTCTTCCTGAACGGTTTCAAGCTCATGAACATGGTGGCCTACGATCTCGCGGCCGTCTCCATCGATGCTCCGGCCGAAGCCGAGCAGGGCTCCACCTTCGGCATCAGCGCGAGCGCCAGAAACTATGGTACTCAGGAGATCCGCTCCTATACGGCTCGTCTCTTTGCCGATGGCGAAGAGATAGCCGCCAAGACGGGATCCAATGTCAAGAGCCTTGCCACGACCGAAGTGACATTCGACTGCCTGATGAACCCCATCGCCACAGGCAATGTGGAATACGCGGTGACCTTCGAATGCGAGGGGGACGCCGACAAGACCAACGACAGCACGACACAGGCCGTCGTCAAGCCAACCGAATCGCGCATGCCCAAGGTATCGGAGCTTCAGGCCAGCCTGAACGAACAGGGGGTTGTGCTGACATGGCTGAAACCGGGCGACACCTCCATTCCGGGCAAGCCTGTGACCGATGACTTCGAGGATGCCGAGTCCTTTGCCGATCATTTCGGCGACTGGATCTTCATCGACGAGGACGACGCCGTTCTGGCCGGTATCGAAAATGTGACGATACCCAACATCACTCCGGGCGAGACCAAAGGCAGCTTCATGATCTGGGACAACGATGTCCTGTCAAACTACGGAACCGACTCCCACAGCGGCACAAAGTCGCTCTTCGCCTTCTTCCGCGAAGACGAAGGGGTCAGCGACGACTGGGCCGTGTCGCCGGAGCTTTCGGGCGACGCCCAGACAGTGAGCTTCTATGCCAAGAGCTACCACAACTCTTATCGTCACGACATTGAGGTGTGGTATTCCGACGGAAGCGTGAAGCCGGCAGACTTCACCCGGACCGAGCTTATCGGATCAGCCTCCGTTCCGGCTGAATGGACCCTTATCAAAGCCACATTGCCGGCCGGGGCAAAGCGCTTCGCGATACGCAACATCACCCAGGGCGGATTCATCCTCTATGTGGACGACGTGACATATGTTCCGGCAGGGACATCACGCATGGATCTCGAGCTTAAGGGATACGATGTATACCGCGACGGCGCTAAGATAACCTCCGCTCCCGTCTCCACCAACTCCTTCGAGGACACCGA
Organism: uncultured Porphyromonadaceae bacterium; assembly: GCA_902491625.1. Taxonomy (GTDB): domain Bacteria; phylum Bacteroidota; class Bacteroidia; order Bacteroidales; family Muribaculaceae; genus Lepagella. Next base: position 10,632 of record CABUIO010000010.1, read on the forward strand.
AGTGACGGAGGGCGATACCTACACCTATCTTGTCACCGCAGTCTACGACATGGGAATATCGGGTCCTTGCGATCCGGCCACCATCAAGTTCAGCGGAACGGACATGACGTATGCTTCCCGAGCCATCACGTCGGGTCACGGATACATCCGTATCACCGGCTACGACGGCGAAGAGGTGACTGTGAGCAGTCCTGACGGAAAGGTCATGGCTTCCGGCAAGGCCTCAGAAGTCAGCACGATCAATGTGCCGGCGGGAATCTATGTGGTCAAGGCAGGCAGAAAGACAGCGAAAGTAATAGTGAAATAAACTATCACATTCTCTTATAGACATTGAATAACCTCCGGGAAAGACTAAATCTTTCCCGGAGGTTATGAGTTCTACAGCGTATTCCTTAGAGGCTGTTAAAAGAATTTTGAAACATCGTTTCAGAAGGTGAATTTCGCGGCGAGGGCTTCGGCTTCGTCGGTCTCCTCCCAGGGGAAGAGTTTCACGGTGACGGTCTTCTCCTTCTCGTCGGAATAGCGCGATGAGAATTTCTTGGTGACGGTGCGCGGGGTACGTCCCATGTGGCCGTAGCTTGCGGTTTCGGTGTAAATCGGCGTCTTAAGGTTGAAGCGGCTGATGATGGCGGCGGGTCGGAGGTCGAAATGCTCCCCGACGATCTCGGCAATGCGGCTGTCAGACTCCTTGACGTGGCTCTTGCCGTAGGTGTTGATGAAGACGCTCACAGGCTCGGGGACACCGATGGCGTAGGCGATCTGCACGAGCACTTCGTCGGCTACTCCGGCCTTCACAAGGTTCTTGGCGATATAGCGTGCGGCGTAGGCGGCGGATCGGTCGACCTTGGAGGGATCCTTGCCAGAGAATGCGCCGCCGCCGTGGGCGCCGCGTCCGCCGTAGGTGTCGACGATGATCTTACGGCCGGTGAGTCCGGTGTCGCCGTGGGGGCCGCCGATCACAAATTTGCCGGTGGGGTTGACTTTCAGGTCGTAGCCGTGGTCGAAGAGTGCAGCGATCTCCGGCGTGAGCTGCGCCTTCACGCGAGGGATAAGCACTTCCTCGACGTCGCGGCGGATGACGGCAAGCATGTCTTCGTCGGCCTTGAGCTGCGCCTGCGGAGTGTCAGCCACAGGAGCGAGGAACTCGTCATGCTGGGTGCTGACGACGATGGTGTCGATGCGCAGCGGCTTGCCCTCGTCGGAATATTCGATTGTCACCTGGCTCTTGGCGTCGGGACGCAGATACGTGACCTCCTTGCCTTTGCGACTGTAGGTCATCTGCTTGCCCTCGCGGCGGATGGCGGCAAGCTCGACCATGAGGCGGTGGGAAAGGTCGAGGGTGAGAGGTATCATGGAGTCGGTCTCGTTGCAGGCGTAGCCGAACATCATGCCCTGATCGCCGGCGCCCTGCGCGAGGGGATCGTCGCGGTCGACGCCGCGGTTGATGTCGGGACTCTGCTCGTGGATGGCGCTGAGTACACCGCAGGAATCGCTGTCGAAGCGATATGCTCCACGGTTATAACCGATGCGGTTGATGACCTTGCGGACCTCGTCCTGAAGGTCGATGTAGGCGTTGCTTTTCACCTCGCCGGCGACCATTACCTGACCGGTCGTGCAGAGGGTTTCGACGGCTACTTTAGATTCGGGATCGAAGGCGAGCAGATAGTCGAGCACTGCGTCGCTGATCTGGTCGGCCACTTTGTCGGGGTGGCCTTCGCTCACTGATTCGGATGTGAATAGATAGCTCATGTCATTTAAAATAAATGTATATAACTGAATCGTGAGGGAATTTGCAAGCCGGATACCTTCTCGCGAAGATGCCGTGCCGCATGGGGAAGCGCCGCTATGATGCCGCGCAAACCAAGACAAACGAGGCGCGACGAGCGGCTTTCTGTGCAGTTTTAGCATTTTTTCGAGTGGTTGCAAGCAGCCAAATTTCTCCACTTTCAGTGGCGCAAAGTTAATAAGAAAATCGCGGCGCGTCAAGAGGCGCACCGACAATTCACATTATTTTGTAAATTTGCGGCATGTTTCAAGTGATGTTCACCCCCGACCGGCGTCTGGTCGTGCGCCGCCGCATTGAGGACGACCTCGACACGCTGCCGGTTGATCCGACAGCTTCCGCCGACTCGCAGCCGACAGAGGAAGGTGTCTATGTCTACGAAATTGACGGAGCGCTCTGCACGGCCCGCGAGATCGACACCGACGCGGGACTGCCGTCAGGATGCCACGCAGTGCCGCTGCGCGAGAGCTGGAACCGGATTCCTCGCGATCACTACCGAATGGCGTGCAAGGGTGCCGAACTCCTCAACCATGACCGCGAAAGCCGCTACTGCGGACGCTGCGGCGGAGAACTGCGCCGCGCCGCCGACGGACTCAGCAAGGTGTGCACGAAGTGTGGCGCCCAGCTCTTTCCTCACGTCTCCCCCTGCATCATCGTGCTTGTACGTCGCGGCGACGAGGCGCTGCTCGTCCACGCCCGCACCTTCCGCGGCAACCACTACGGACTCGTGGCGGGCTTCGTGGAGACCGGCGAGACCTTAGAGGAGTGCGTCGCCCGCGAAGTGCGCGAGGAGACATCGCTGCGGATCACCAACGTTCGATACGAGGGGAGCCAGCCGTGGCCTTTTCCCGCCAACCTGATGCTCGGCTTCACCGCCGACTATGCCGGCGGTGAGGTGCGGTTTGCCGACGGCGAGCTCACCTCCGGAGGCTTCTTCCGAGCAGACAATCTTCCGCCGCTTCCCACCGGCGCCAGCATCGCCCGCATGATGATCAACCGCTGGATAAATAAAATCCCCCATAACACATGATTTCAGAATTGTGACGACGGTGTCGGCAAAAGATGTAACATGCCGGTTATTAAGGCGGCTGCACCATGGTGCAGCCCTACGTTCGGGTGCAGGTTTCGGAGCGGGGAGGGGTGGTTTTGCGCGGTGAGTTTTTTTTTGTAATTTTGGGGCTTGAAGCCGGCGTATCTATCCCCGGAGTCAACAATCTTTAGAATGGAAAGAAAAATCAGAGTAGGTATCACCCACGGCGACATCAACGGCATTTGCTATGAGGTGATCCTCAAGACATTATCCAACGACGAACTGACCGATCTGTGTACGCCTGTCGTGTTCGGTTCCGGCAAGGTGGCGGGCTACTACCGCAAGATGCTCGGTCTTGACGAGGTGCGTCTCAATACGATCGCCGACGCTTCCGCCGCCAAGGACGGCTGCGTCAATATGGTGAACATCAGCCAGCAGGAGTTTAAGATAGAGCCAGGGCAGGCCACCGAAGAGTCCGGGAAAGCGGCGATGATGGCTCTCGATGCGGCGATGCAGGCGCTCGGCAACGGCGACATCGACGTGCTCGTGACGGCGCCTGTCAACAAGGCGGCGATGCAGCTCGCGGGCTTCGGTTTCACCGGCCACACGGAATATCTCGCCTCCAAGGCCGGAGAAGACTTCACGCCGACGATGACTTTCGTCGACGACAATATTCGTGTGGCACTTCTCACTACACATCTTCCGATCGCGGATGTGCCCTCCAGCGTGACATGCAAGGCCGTGGCCGACAGGCTCCGTGCCATGGACAAGGCTCTGCGCTGCGACTTCGGCTGTTCGCGTCCGCTCATCGCGGTGCTCGCCCTCAATCCCCATGCCGGCGACAACGGACTGCTCGGCGACGAGGAGATACGCGAGATCGCTCCGGCGATCGAGGAGGTCGGCAGGGACGGCGTGATGGCATTCGGTCCCTACCCGGCGGACGGATTCTTCGGTTCGGGGATGTGGGACCGTTTCGACGGCGTGCTGGCCATGTACCATGACCAGGGGCTCGTGGGATTCAAGTCGCTGAGCGGCACCGACGGAGTCAACTGCACCTGCGGACTGCCTTTCGTGCGCACCTCGCCTGACCACGGCACCGGCTACGACATCGTGGGCAAGAACGAGGCTGACCCGACTTCGATGCGCCACGCGATCTTCACCGCCATCGACATATTCCGCGCGCGGCAGAGCTTCGACGAGGCCGCTGCCAATCCGCTGAAACGCCATCTCGCCGAGAAGAGCGACCGCCGCCACAAACAACAACGCAACAACGACCGCACGGAGACCGGAAAGACTGAAAAGGCCGAAGCTCCGGCAGCCGATCAAAAGGAATGATATGCACTACGGAATCATAGCCGCAGGGGAAGGGTCTCGCCTCGTGCAGGAAGGCGTGGGGCGTCCCAAGCCTCTCGTAGAGATCGAGGGAGAACCTATGATCGGACGCCTCATCGGCATCTTCGCCTCGTGCGACGCCGAGAGCGTCAACGTGATTGTCAACGAGGAGATGACGGAAGTCCGCGCCTATCTTGAGGAACTTGCCGGGAAAATCGCCGTACCACTCTCCATCAAAGTGAAATCCACGCCCAGCAGCATGCACAGTTTCGCGGAGCTGAGCGGGATGATGCCTTCGGAAGGCAAATTCGTTCTCACGACCGTAGACACCATTTTCCGGCGCGATGACTTCGCGCGGTATGTCGAGCGTTTCGCCACAGCCGAGGGGATAGACGCCCTGATGGCCGTGACCGGATATATCGACGACGAGAAACCGCTCTACGTGGCCACCGACGGGGAGATGCACGTCACAGCCTTCGCCGACACAGCGACTGAGGACACGCGCTACGTCTCGGGCGGCATTTACGGACTCACGCCTCCGGCTCTCGGAGTGCTACGCCGCTGTCTGGAGGACGGCGTCAGCCGTATGCGCAATTTCCAGCGTCGTCTGCTCACCGACGGCCTGCGCGTCGACGCCTACGACATGGGCAAGATCCTCGACGTGGACCACGCCTCCGACATCGCCAAGGCCGACGCCTTCCTGAGAGGAGAGTGAGCGGTCCCAACCATAACTGATTAACCATCAAACACTACACCATGGCAGATATCAAAATAGCCGGCGTGATGAGGGCGGGAGCGTTCTCTCCCAACCATATAGGCAACGATGCCTCCATCTTCAACGCCACTGCCGAAGAGCTGCGGAAGCGCGGCTACATTGTGAACGTCTACAGCGAGGAGCGGTTCCGCAAAGGGATAGCCGACGAGGATGTCATCGTGGACATGTGCCGCGAGCCGGAGTCGATCGCTCTTCTCAAGCAATATGAGGACAAAGGGATGTTAGTGGTCAATTCGGGCTACGGCATCGAGAACTGCACCCGCGAGCGCATGACGCGCATCCTGACAGGCAACGGCATCCCCTACCCCGAGAGCCTCATCGTCAACACCGACGAGTCCGTCACGCCGGAACTCGCCCGCGCCGGCTTCACGCAATGCTGGGTGAAGCGCGGCGAATTCCACTCGATGCACAAGGAGGACGTCAGCTTCTGCCGCCACGCCGACGAGGCACAGGAGGTGCTTCAGGAATATTTCCTGCGCGGCATCAAGCGCGCCGTCATCAACCGCCATCTGGAGGGTGATCTCGTGAAGTTCTACGGCATCCGCGGCGACAGCTTCTTCTACTGGTTCTATCCCTATGAGGTCGGCCACAGCAAATACGGCGTCGAGGCGGTCAACGGACATGTCCACAATCTCCCCTTCGACCACGAGGAGCTGCGGCGCGTCTGCGGCAACGCGGCGGAAATCATGGATGTCGTGATCTACGGAGGCGACGCCATCATAGACGCCGACGGCACATTCCGGATCATCGACTTCAACGACTGGCCCTCGTTCGCGCCTTGCCGCGCCGAGGCAGCGCCCCACATTGCCAAAGAGATAATCTCACTGATAAAAAAGCACAGGAAGTGAAGAACCGTAACGAAACACGCACTTCGGACAAGCATTTTCCGCTTTTCCCGAGGATGATAGCCACCACTTTCGGCATCGGCTATCTGCCGCTGTGTCCGGGCACATGGAGCGCCATCTTCGCCGTGCTGATCTGGCTGCCGCTATATTTCCTCGCCACGCCGTGGGTGACATTCCTCGCCACTGCCGCCGGAGCACTCTTCTTCAGCGTGGCCGGCGTCTGGGCAAGCAACGTCGCCGAGCGCTACTGGGGCAAGGATCCGGTAGTGGCGTGTGTCGACGAGACCGCCGGACAACTTGTGGCCTTACTGCCGCTCGCCTCCTACAGTCCGTGGTGGCTGATAATCGTCTCACTGGCACTCTTCCGCTTCTTCGACATCTACAAGCCGCTGGGCATCCGCTCGCTCGAACGCCTGCCCGGAGGCATCGGCATGATGGCCGACGACATCCTCTCGGGCATCTACGCCGGAATCATCGTGCTTGCTATACAATATGCAATAATACTCCTATAATCAATGACCAAGCGAGGAAACAAGATATGGAACAAACTGCTGTACAGCGATTCGCTCGTATACACCTTTTCGCGTTCCATCGTCTCCTCGCAGGCAGCCTCGTGGCTCGACATCATATTGGGCTTCATCCTCTTTGCGGCGGCAGGGATGTCGGCGTTCTGGTCGGCCGCAGTGGGCGCCGTGGCCGGAGGAATCCTCAACTGCGTGATCAACTACCGCTTCACATTTCACGCCGCCGGATGCTCGCGCAAGGCCGTGGCCGTGAAATACGCCATGGTGTGGATCGGCAGCGTGCTGCTCAACTCTTTCGGCACCGAGCTGCTCTACACATTCCTCCACGAATGGCATCTTGACCGCGATCTGGGCATCTCCGCCGACGCCTGCTACGCCGTGGCGCGACTCACGGTCTCGCTGCTCGTCTCTCTGCTGTGGAACTTCGGGCTCCAGCGCGTCTTTGTCTACCGAACGTCGCCGGCCGACAGATGGTGCATCGCCTTCGTGGACTTCTTCCTCCCGAAGCGACTGCGGAGTCCGCAAACCGCTAAGGGCAGTCAGACAACAATTTAAAACAACAACCTCATCATAACACGACACAGATGCAAAACTCACCTCTCGACAACATAAAGCAGCAGGCCAAGGCTATCCGCGACCAACTGCAGAAAGGGATCTACAAGGTCATCGACCCATTCGTCCAAAAGCTCATAGAGTGGAAGTTTACCCCCAACATGGTCACGACCATCGGCCTTGCCGGCAACGCCCTGGCCGCCGGCGTGATCTTCTATGCCGGAGCCTCGGCGGGATACAAGGATCCCAACTATTTCCTGATCCTTCTCTCCGGCATTCTCATCATCGCTTTCTCGCTCTTCGACATGCTCGACGGTCAGGTCGCACGCATCGGGGGCATGACGTCGCGTTTCGGCGCCATGTATGATTCGGTGCTCGACCGCTACTGCGAGATCCTGATGTTCGGCTCAATCAGCTATTTCCTTCTCGCCACAGGCTCTCCCTGGGGCGCGCTGCTCGCATTCCTCGCGCTGATGGGAAGCGTGATGGTCAGCTACGTCCGGGCACGCGCCGAAGGCCTCGGCGTCGAGTGCAAGATCGGATTCATGCAGCGTCCGGAGCGCGTGGTCGTGACCGCAGTGGCTCTGATGGCGACAGGCATATGGGGATGCTGCATCCACGGCTACACCGACGCGCGTCCCAACATAGTGCTCACCGTAGCGATGGCGCTTATCGCAGTGTTCGCCAACCTCACCGCCTTCGCGCGATTGTTTCACACCGCAGTCAAGCTCCGCAACAAATGATGCAGACGGAGAAACGATTTGTCGGACTACCTCCGGCGCGACAGGCATACATCTGCTTCGCCGGACTCGTCGTGTGGCTCGCTGTCACGGCACTATTCGTCGGGCTGCGTGCCGAACACTTCTTCCTCGCCCTGCTTGTCGCCGCTCTATTCCTGACGTCACCCTACACACGGCGTCTGGCCGTGGCCATGCTGCCATTTCTCATCTTCGGCATCAGCTACGACTGGATGAACATCGTCCCCAACTATGAGGTCAACACAGTCGACACCTCCGGCATCTACAATGCGGAAAAGAGCTTTTTCGGCATCGAGACCGCGCAGTGGGGACTGCTGACACCCAACGAGTTTTTCGGCCATCACACCTCGCCGCTGTGCGACATCATGGCCGGACTGTTCTATCTCTGCTGGGTGCCCGTGCCGATCATCTTCGGACTGTGGCTCTATTTCCACAATCAGACTTCGGAGTATCTGCACTTCGCGCTCGTGTTCCTATTCGTCAACCTCTTAGGCTTCGCCGTCTACTATATCCATCCGGCGGCTCCGCCATGGTACGTGGCTCTCCACGGCTTCGAGGCCGTGCCCGGGACACCCGGCGACGTTGCCGGACTCGGCGCCTTCGACCGCATGACCGGCACCGGAATATTTCAGGCGCTCTACGGCCGCAACGCCAACGTCTTCGCCGCCGTCCCCTCACTTCATTCGGCCTACACTCTGATCGCCTTCATCTACTCGCTGCGCTCGCGCAGTCCGCTGTCATGGCGCATAGCCCTGGCAGTCATCACTCTCGGCATCTGGGCCACAGCCGTCTACACCGGCCACCACTACCTCATCGACGTCCTCTCCGGCATCCTGACGGCGCTTGTCGGCTATGCCCTTTTCGAATGGGGACTGATGCGCATCCCCGCGTTCAGACGCTTCATGGAACGCTACGCCGCCTTTATCACCTTCAAACAGAACAATGGATAACAACACCACATTATATTCCGACTGTCCGCGTGCCGAGCACGACAAGGCATACTACGACGAACTTTACAAGCAATATCACGTGCATCCCGAAGTCCTCACGGCCGACGAGATCATGAAGATGGTGCCGCAGCTGCAGGGCCACCGTAAGCTCGTCGTTCGCCTGATGCACTGGCTTCAGGTGGACAGGGTCAACAAGGTGCACGCCTCCCATTGCCACACTCCCGGCCCGGAATTCGTGAGATGTCTGCTCTTCGAGAGCTTCCACAACTCGCTGCGCATCGACAACGAGAAGGTACTCGCAGAAATGCCGAAAGGCGCGTTCATCACCGTAAGCAATCATCCTCTCGGCGCACTCGACGGCATCATGCTGATATACCTCGTCACGCGCTACCGTCCGAAATTCAAGGTGATGGTCAACATGATCCTCAACCATATCAGCGCCATGCGACCCAACTTCATCGACGTCGACGCATGGGCCTCGGACAATCCCGACCGCCGCAAGGTGTCGATGCTCGGCATACGCAGTGTATTCCGACAACTTAATGAGGGGGAACCTGTAGGCTTCTTCCCCGCCGGAGCCATGTCGAAGACCAACTGGAAAAACGAGCTTGAGGACCGCGAATGGCAGAAGTCGGTACTTGAAATAATCTACCGCGCCAAAGTGCCGGTGGTGCCGATCTACTTCCACGACCGCAATTCCTGGGTGTGCGACCTTTTAGGCCACATTTTCTGGCAGGGACGATCCCTGCTCCTTCCGCGCCAGGTGTTCCGCAAGAACGGCAAGATGCTGCATGTCAGCATCGGCGATCCGATCTCACCCGAGGAACAGCGCCTCCATGGCGACACACCCGAAACTCTCGGCAAGTACTTAAGAGAAAAGACCTATGAGCTACGAAAAAAATATTCCCGAAAATAATCCCGGCTCCAAGACATTGAAATCGCGCATACGTCATATCAGGGAAAGCTACCGCGCGACACTCAAGTCTTCGGACACCGAGGAGACTTTCGACCTGATGTTCTACCGCCCCATCGGCTTTCTGTGGGCGCTGCTCTGCCGCAAACTCGGCATCACGCCCAACGTCATCACCATCGCTTCTATCTTCCTCGGCGTCGGCGCCGGCGTGTTGTTTTATTTCCAGCCTCTGTGGATCAACATCATCGGTATGCTCCTGCTTATGTGGGCAGACGCGTTCGACAGCGCCGACGGACAGCTCGCACGCATGACGCATAAGTATTCGCGCATCGGCCGCATTCTCGACGGACTAAGCGGCGACCTCTGGTTCTTCGCCATATACGTCGCCATCTGTATCCGAGAGGTCCACAGCTCCGAGTTCTTTATGGATCACAACTGGGCTATCTGGGTGATTGCCGTAGCTGCCGGATTCTGCCATGCCGTGCAGGCAGCGCAGGCCGACTACTACCGTCAGTTCCATCTCTTCTTTCTCAAAGGGAAGGAAGGAAGCGAACTCGATTCCTCGAAACCGCTCGCCGATAAATTCGCAACACTTTCGTGGAAGAGGAATTTCATGTCAAAGTTCGTGCTGATGTTCTACCTCAACTATACGCGCAGCCAGGAGAAACGGACTCCTGCGATGCAGCGCCTCCGCGCGCGTCTCCGCGAGGTATATCCCGACGGCAACATCCCGAAATCCTTCCGCATGGCGTTCCGCAGCAAGAGTCTGCCGCTGATGAAATACACCAACATTCTCAGTTTCAACACACGCTGCTTCGCCCTCTTTGCCGCCCTCTTCGCACGTATGCCGTGGCTTTACTTCGCCTTTGAACTTACTGTGCTCAACATCCTTCTTCTCTACATGATGTGGCGCCACGAACGCATCTGCCGCCATTTCACAAAAGCGCTGGAGAATTCCTCGGCTTTTCCAGCCGACAGCGAAGAACCGAAGAGAACAAATAAAGTGTCTGTTCCGTTTTACAATTACACATAAATAGTAATACCATGCCAACTATTGATCTCTCAAAAGTAAAAGGGATAATATTCGACTACGGAGGCACACTCGACACCGGCGGCGACCACTGGAGCTACGTCATCGAGGATGCTTACCGCAAGGCCGGAGTCTTCATCGACCGCGACGCCTTCCGCGACGCCTACGTGTTCGGGGAGCGCGAACTCGCCCGCACACTCCACATACTTCCGCATCACACCTTCGCTGACCTTATGTCAATAAAGATCAAGATCGAGATGGAGGAACTCGCCGCGGGCAACGTCGTGCCTTCGGATTTAGTCGAGACCAAGGCGCCCCTGATCGCTGACCTCTGCTATAAGGCGGCGAAAGAGAGCGTCGAAAAAGCCAAGCCTGTACTCAAGGAATTGTCGAAGCGTTACAGTCTCGTGCTCGTAAGCAATTTTTACGGCAATATCGCTGCAGTGCTCAAGGATTTCGGCATTGACGGCTATTTCAGCAAAATCGTGGAAAGCGCCGTCGTAGGTGTCCGCAAACCGGATCCCCGCATCTTCGAGCTCGGAGCGGAGGCAATGGGTCTCAAACCGGAAGAAACCCTTGTCATCGGCGACAGCTACCGCAAGGATATTGTGCCGGCGGAAAAAGCGGGCGCTCAGGTTCTCTGGATCAAGGGACGCGGCTGGACTCCGGAAGAGGACGCGCAGCTCCACCCCAACATCATCTCCCGCCTCCACGATGTGCTGGAGCTTGTCGCAGGCAGCGAACCGGACCTGAAATCAGTCGACGCAGCCGACGTCGATCCATTGTCGGATGCCATTCAGATAGAGGAGTCGTCGAGTCTCAAGCCTGATTAATTAATTTTAACACACAGACACAGACATCGGGTAATTTTAACTAATTTTTACCATTATAAGCTTTTTTAACTAAAATCACAGTTTTAAGCCTTTAGATTTAGATTAAAAAACTTTCACACTTATAAAATTTAGCCTAATTTTACGCCGCTATTCCCGAAAGGAACCATCCTGCGGGAAGGCGGCGTCGCCGTAGGGCGCGCCCAAATCATTGAAATATAAACATTTATTACCGATATCTATTATGGCAGAAAGCAAAGTACGCAAACCTAACGGCAAATTAGGTGTGCTCGTAGTAGGACTTGGAGCAGTGGCCTCCACATTCATGACAGGTGTGCTCATGGCACGCAAGGGTCTGGCAAAGCCTGTCGGCTCTATGACTCAGTATGACAAAATACGAGTCGGCCGCGGAAAAGACAAAAAATATCTTCACTATAAAGATATTGTGCCTCTGGCAGATCTCAATGACATCGTGTTCGGCGCATGGGACGTTTATCCCGCCAACGCCTACGAGTCTGCAATCAACTGCGAGGTGCTTAAGGAGAAGGACATCGAGCCTGTGAAGGATGAGCTTGCAGCTATCAAACCCATGAAGGCCGCTTTCGACAAGAACTATGCAAAGCGTCTTGAAGGCAACAACACCAAGGGTGACATCACACGCTGGGAAATGGTCGAGCAGCTCCGTGAGGACATCCGCAACTTCAAAAAAGAGACAGGCGTAGAGCGCGTGGTTGTGCTCTGGGCAGCTTCCACCGAGGTTTATGTACCCGTTGATGAGAAGACCCACGGCACACTCGAAGCCCTTGAGGCCGCAATGAAGGCTGACGACAAGGAGCATGTCGCTCCCTCGATGTGCTACGCTTACGCAGCTCTCAAGGAAGGCGCACCCTTCATCATGGGCGCTCCCAACACAACCGTCGACATCCCCGCAATGTGGGAGCTCGCCGAGCAGACAAAACTCCCCATCGCCGGCAAGGACTTCAAGACCGGCCAGACTCTTGTGAAGTCAGGCTTCGCTCCCATCATCGCCACACGCTGCCTCGGTCTCAACGGATGGTTCTCCACAAACATTCTCGGCAACCGCGACGGCCTCGTGCTTGACGAGCCCGCAAACTTCCGCACCAAGGAGGTCAGCAAGCTCTCCACACTCGAGTCAATTCTCGTACCCGAGGAGCAGCCCGATCTCTACGGCCACGGCAACGACGAGGACACACAGTACTACCACAAGGTCCGCATCAACTACTATCCTCCCCGCAACGACAACAAGGAGGGATGGGACAACATCGACATCTTCGGATGGATGGGCTATCCCATGCAGATCAAGATCAACTTCCTCTGCCGCGACTCGATCCTCGCCGCTCCTCTTTGCCTTGACCTCGTGCTCCTGAGCGACCTCGCCGCACGCGACGGACGCTACGGCATCCAGCGCTTCCTGAGCTTCTTCCTCAAGAGCCCGATGCATGACTACACAGAGGATGAAATCCCCGTCAACCACCTCTTCCAGCAGTACACCATGCTGAAGAACGCCATCCGCGAGATGGGCGGCTACGAAGCCGACGAAGAGATCGACTGATCAAAACCTTAAAAAATATAGAAGCGTGCCTCACATCTGACTGCGGGGCACGCTTCTATATTTTTTTAGAGGTCGTTTAATAATGCTTGTTAACGACAGGGGCGAGAATTTTGGAGCGGATTTATTCCTGAGTTGAAGGAGCATAGCGGGCTATGTGACTGAAACGAAGGGATAAAGACGCCCAAAAGTCTCAGAACATCCCTTGAAATCAGAAGATACATCAGTAATACAAGACTCTTAAGAAATTTAAGAATTGCCTTATCATGGTGTCTTTTATGTTAATGCGCGTTTATTCGTCGGTCATTATGCCCGCATAACTCCCTCCTCATAAACAGCACCTTAATCATAAAATACACCACCCTGTCATTAACAATGATTATTAAACGACCTCTTAATCAGAGAAACAAAAGGTCAATATCCTGCGGCATCCCATAATATCTCGAAAAACCGCCGGGCGGAATCGTCGGAGTATTTCAGATTGTTGCGTGTGAGTCCCTTTGAATCGTCCTTCTTTGTGAAGAATCTCGTCAAAACGCCGACCCTCGAACCGACATATTCATTATTCCGCGTCCATCCGGCCATGACCGGATACATATCGGCTCTTTCAAGAGAAGGCATCAAAGCTTTCATTACGGCAGCATGACCTTCCCAGTCAGGTTCTTTGACAACGACACATTCGACATCGTCCAGACCGAAGTCGTTAAGGTACTTGTTCACAAACCAGACGAATCTCTTGGATGCACCGGCATCGCCGAAATTGATGACAAGGATCAAAGGCTTGTCAGTTTTCTTGACGTACGATCCGTCATTCTGACGGTTGAAATATGTCTTAAGAAAAGGGTCAAGTCCGTCGATTTCGCTGTATCTTTTCTCGTATTTATCCGAGAAAGCCGGAAGCATTGACATCATGAAGACCACAAGCAAAATAAATCTTTTCATAAATGCAATGAGTTAACAGAGTGAATTATACACGGCAAAGATATGCAATTTAGTCGACAAGGCAAAAAATAAAAAAAATTCGGACGCGAAATTTGCGTCCGAATTCTTTTTTGGGGGCTCTCTTTGGATTGCGCGGTCAAATGCTACGGCTATGGTGAAAACCGCCAAACCTTGACTTGAAGTCGTGAGAGTAAAAATTGGTGTCGGCCATGCCGACTGAATGGCATCAATGCAGACGATAGTCCTTGAGCATTGTCTGAAGACGCTGGCGGGCGAAGAAGATGCGGCTCTTCACTGTACCTACAGGCAGATTCATCTTTTCTGCGATCTCGCTGTATTTATAGCCTGCGACATGCATCGTAAACGGAATTCTGTAGCCGTCGCTGAAAGAGTTGATAGCCTCGCCGATCTCGCGGGTGGCGTAGCTGCCCTCGGGAGTGTCGAAACCGGAATCCTGCGCGAGATTCAGGCGATATAGATCCTGCGACTGATCCACAACAGTCGCGCAACGGGCCTGACGACGGTAGTTGTTGATGAAGATATTGCGCATGATTGTGAAAACCCAGCCCTTGAAGTTGGTGTTCTCTGTGAATTTCTCCTCATTGTCAAGCACCTTGAGAGTCGTGTCCTGCAAAAGATCCTCAGCCTCCTCACGATTGTGAGTAAGCTGTACAGCAAAACTCATCAGATTATTCTGGAGTCCTACGATGCGCTGTTTAAATGTCAATGCCATAGCCGTGAAGTATTAGTTAGTGACTTTTATACACATATAACAACGTCCTATGGGAAAAGTTTGTGGAATTCTCACTTTTAACAATTACGCTTGTGTTTAATAATTTTTTAGTTAAATCAATGGAATCAATTCTTAAAACGCCCCGAAAAGTATCATTATCCGACTGAAAATCCAACACTTCCAACCAATCGGAATATTCATGCCGACCTTAAAGAGCTACAGCCGCAAAGGACTGAAGACCGCAAAAATGGCGGTTAGCAATTTTTAAGAGTCATCAAAACGTAATTTATCAATTTTATAGCTAATTTTGCACATCTTTATATCATCAAATGGGACGCAAAATCAAACGCATAAGCTGGTGGATCCGCCGTCGCTCCCACCTCCCGGTTATACTGCTCGGAGCCGGAGTCGTGAGTCTTCTCTTCTTCAACGAAGAGACTTCCACGGAAAAAGCCGACATGCTCAACGCGCAGATCGAAGATCTCAACGCGCAGATCCGTCAGGCCGACGATTCCACCAGATATTATATCGAGGCACGGCGCCAACTGCTCACAAATGCCGAGGAGCTTGAGCATGTGGCTCGCGAACAGTATGGTTTTCAGCTCCCGACGGAAGATGTCTATATCATAAAGTAGCGGTCCGACCCGGACGGCTCACACAATGCTCAGCAACAATGAAAAAGAACTTATCTGCCAATAGCGACGACAACGCAAAAGCCATGCGCCGACGCAAGATAGCCGATTTTGTCGGCGGCGCCGGAATGATACTCATAGCCGCGGGACTGCTCGTGCCGCTCATCAACATATACGACGGCTCGCTGCTCCCGATCTGCAAGTGGGTTTTCACGGCCGGAGCGCTGATGTTCACCGGCGCTAAATCGGTGCGCACACTTCCTTCGACAGCAAGTTTCCGCCTCCGCCGGCTCAAAAGGCTGGAATTCTGGGCCGGAATCTGCTTCATCATCGCCTCTGGATTCTGGTTCTACAACGAGCATAAATTCGGCAACTCACCTTATGCCGGATCGCTTGCAATCATCCACGACACAATACTATTCACGCTCTCAGGTGCCGTGCTCCAGCTTCTGGCGGCGTGGCTGATCTATTTCCGCGAGAGAAAAGAAGCCCGCGAGGCCGCAGGCGAGAAGCCCAAGAGTAAGAAATGACAACTCTTTGACGTCACAGCCAAATTTCGTAACTTTGCGTCGTGAAATCAGTTCTGGTAATTGACCGTGGCAACAGCACCCTGAAAGCGTATCTCTTTCAGGGCTACGACTGTGTGCGCTCGGCACGATTCGAGGAAGACGACGATATCGCTGCGGGAATCTCCACTTTCTTAGGCGACGAGACTCCCGCGTCCGCAATCTACGCCTCCACCGGATGCCGGACAGAAGGCGACATAGAGACGATCTCTGGGCTGCCCGGATGCCGGACGCTGATTTTCGACCGCGCCACGCCGCTACCTATCGCGATAGATTATGCCACCCCCGACACGCTCGGGCTTGACAGGATCGCATCCGCAGTGGCTGCCTGTGCTTTGCTCGACACGCTGCCCGGACTCGATTTTCTGCTTGTCGTCGATGCCGGTACAGCCGTGACCCTCGACATTGCAGCGAGAGAGGGCGGATTCCGCGGAGGCAACATCTCCGCCGGACTCTCCATGAGGCTACATGCCCTCCACGACTTCACCTCCGCGCTGCCGTTGACCGACGTCCACGGCGACTGTCCCGACTTCGGATTCGACACACGCAGCGCACTCCGCTCAGGCGCCATCCTCGGCATAGCCGCAGAAATCGAGAGTTCTTTCCAAAGAGCTGACCGGAAGTTCGGCAAAGGCGCGATACTCCTCACCGGCGGCGATGCCGCAATCCTCGCTCCCCACTTAGACCCTTCGCTCCGTGTGATCACAAACCCCGCGCTTGTGGCCGACGGACTCAACCGCATACTCCATTATAATGAAACTATCCATAAAGCTATTTAGCGCCCTGATCGCCGCATTGACCTGTGTGTCAATGGCTCAGGCGCAGACTTCAACCATCACCTCGACGACGTCGCCCTACTCCATGTACGGCTACGGCATGCTCAACGACCGCGCCACAAGCACACAGCGCCAGATGGGCGGCATAGGCTACGCGATGAACTCCGGACGACAGATCAACCCGATGAATCCGGCGTCATACGCCTCCATCGACTCCCTGACATTCCTCTGGGACATCAGCGCCGACCTCACCTTCTTCAACCGCAGGGAGAACGACGTCAACGGCGAGGATCTCAAGGGTCACGGCGTTGGCGGCGGCCTCGACTATCTCGCAATGCAGTTCCCCATCGGACGCCATTGCGGCATGTCGGTCGGCCTTGTGCCCTGGTCATCCGTAGGCTACTCGTTCGGCCGCGAGGTGATCCACGGCAACCTCAGCAACGAGGGTACAGGCGGAATCACCGAGGCATACCTCGGCTTTTCGGGACGTATCAAGGGCTTCAGCGCCGGCATCAACATCAGCTACAACTTCGGCAATGTAATCAACGACGTCTATGCAAACACGACCTCAGGACACAGCACTCTCTTCGAGCATGTCATGCAGATACGCGACTGGAACATCGTGGCCGGACTGCAGTACACCCAGCCCATCGACCAACATAACCGCGTGACACTCGGAGCAATATATTCACCGAAAAAGACCATGCGCGGCCACGCCTGGGGCGCCTACTGGGACATCACTGCCGACTCCAAGGCCGACACCGTGGGCTACATGAACATCAAAAACCATTACTATCAGCCCAACACGTTCGGCGTCGGTCTGAGCTACCTCCACAACCGCTCGCGCCGACTGATGGTCGAGGCCGATTTCACGTATCAGGACTGGTCAAAAGCCAAGTTCGATCCCCTGCGTGGCGACGACGGACAGATCGTGGTCGAAGGCCAGCAGTTCAACAACCGCTATAAGATCGCCGTAGGCGCCGAGTTCGTCCCAAAAGTACGCGGCAGCTATCTGCAACGCGTCGCCTATCGCGCCGGCGTCTTCTACAACCGCGACTATATACGTGTAGGCTCCAATCAGCTCAAGGACTTCGGACTGAGCTGTGGATTCGGTTTCCCGACGCCTGAAGGCAAGACCGTGGTCAATCTCGGCTTTGAATACAAGCACAGGCAGGCCTCCCCGCAGGCGCTCGTGAAAGAGGACTACTACGGAATCACCCTTGGACTCAACTTCAACGAGCTTTGGTTCTGGCAGCGCAAGATCAAGTAAGCTCCCGATGAACCAACAGCGAACAGATTCCGACGACAGACATCTCCGGCGCATCATTCCGATGCGCCGCTGCGCTTTTGCGCTTGCGGCTTTCGCCATCCTCCTGCCGATGCTCTGGAGCTGCCGCGAGGAAGACAAGCTCGCCACCTATAACATCAGTACGCGCAACCGTCCCACCATGACGACCCACAACGTCATGACCATAATCTCCGATTCGGGAATACCTCAGTACAGGCTCGTCGGCCCTGTATGGTACGTCTACGACAATCTCGACACTCCGCTATGGATCCTCCCCGGAGGTCCGTATCTGGAGAAATTCGACCCCGACTTCAACATTGTCTTCACAGTGGCCTGCGACTCGGCAGTCAACAACCGGCTCACTTCCGAATGGCTCCTCATGGGCAATGTGGAGTACCGTCAGGAGCCGGGCACACTCATCCTCACGCAACAGCTCCGCTGGAACCAGCGCGAAGGCACCGTAAGTTCCGACTCGTTCATCCATCTGGAACAACCCGGCAAAGTGATCGAAGGCTACGGTTTCGAAGGCCGCACATCCTCCGGCGGCAGCCTCACCGACTATCGTCTCCGCCGTCCCAAGGGCGCACTCCCCTACGTCAAGCCCGGCACCGGCAATCCCGCAATGCTCCCTCCCGGCGTCGCCTCAGGACTTCCCGCGCAAGAGCCGCAGAACCTTTCCGGAGTTCCGATGATTCAACCTTAAACGATCATTATGGATTTAACCTCAGCACTCATAATCACCATCATAGCTATCCTCTTCTCCGGATTCTTCTCCGGCAGTGAGATAGCCTTCATGCAATCCAGCAAGGTGCGCATAGGCATCGACGCCTCCAAAGGCGGTATCATCAACCGCATAATTTCCGGATTCAACCGCAGTCAGGACATGTTCATCTCCACGCTGCTGGTCGGCAACAACATCGTGCTCGTCATCTACGGTATCTCGATCTCCGTCATCATCAACCCGCTCATCGAGCGGTGGTTCCCCAACGAAGCCGTCATCCTGATCGCAAACACCCTCATATCCACTGCCATCATTCTCATAACCGGTGAGTTCATCCCCAAGACGACATTCCGCATCAACCCCAACGCCACGCTCAAGATCTGCGCCATCCCGCTCTATGTCATCTACATCATCCTCTACCCGGTCTCCCTTCTCACCTCCGCGATATCGCGCGGACTTATGAAACTGATCGGAATCAGCGACAAGAAAGAGACCGCCGACACCATCAGCATCGATCAGCTCGACGACTACATCCAGCAGGCAATCGACGACAAATCCGAGGGACAGACCGTGGAGAACGAGGTCAAGATCTTCCGCAACGCCATCGACTTCAAGGACACCCACATACGCGACTGCATGATTCCGCGCAACGAGATCACCGCAGTCAACATCAACACGACAACGCGCCAGCAGCTTCTCAAGCTCTTCGTCGCCTCCGGACTCAGCAAGATCGTGGTATACAACGACGACATCGACGATGTCAGGGGCTATATCCACATCTCAGAGCTATTCAATCCAGACGCCGACTGGAAAGAACACCTGAAGCCTGTCATCTTCACTCCCGAGACCATGCTCGCAAACAAAATGATGCGTCGTCTGCTGGCTGAAAAACGCTCCATGGCCATCGTCGTCGACGAATTCGGCGGCACGGCCGGACTCGTCACTCTTGAAGACCTCGTGGAAGAGATATTCGGCGAGATCGAAGACGAACACGACAAGCAGCGTCTCATCGCACGCCGCATCGACGACAACACCTACGAGTTCTCCGGACGTGTGGAAGTGGAACGCATCAACGAACAGTTCCCGCTCGAACTCAAGGAATCGGAAGAATACCAGACCATCGCGGGCTATATCCTCGACCATCTTGAGGAAATACCGGCGCAAGGAGCGCAATTCGATATCGATGACTGGAAATTCACCATCCTGAAGACCTCAGCCGCGCGCATCGAACTTATCCGTATGACGCGCATCGCTACCGACCATCCCCACCCATGATCTGCTTCCCGAAACGACAGCAGGACTGTTTTGTTGGTCAAAAAATCGGAATTTTAACACTTTTCCGTCCCAAAAATTTGCCGCTAAAGTTTTTTGTATTACCTTTGTTGCGAACTAACCGACAAACCTGTCGCTAAAATTCTATTTATCATAGATTTAATAACTTACGATGTCTAAGATAAGCAAATTCCAGGATCGACTCGTGGACGAACAGAACAATCTGATGAACTTCGCCTACAAGCTGACGTCAGACCACAACGCCGCAAGCGACCTTGTTCAGGAGACGACCCTCAAAGCTCTTGACAATGAAGAGAAGTACGCAGATAACGTCAACTTCAAAGGTTGGATTTTCACTATCATGCGCAACATCTTCATCAACAACTATCGCCGCAACGTGCGCCAGAACACTCTGGTCGACACCACCGACAATCTCTACCACCTCAATTCAACCACCGAGGTGGCCAACGAATCGCCCGAAGGCGCCTACACCATCAACGAGATTACGGAACTTATCGCCAAGCTCCCCGAGAACTTCAGCAAACCGTTCTCGCTCCACATCGCCGGCTACAAATATGAAGAGATTGCAGAGAAGCTCGACCTGCCGCTCGGCACCGTCAAAAGCCGCATCTTCACCACGCGCCGACAGCTCCGCGAGCTCCTCGCAGACTACCACGACTGATCCGGTTCCGCAGAACCACTAACCCATAAACCGCAGACCCTCCTCTGCGGTTTTCTTTTGACCCGAACCGACAATGGCTGCACCCTAACGTAGGGCTGCTCCACGGAGCAGCAGCCACGCTGCAAGTACCTCAGCGTCAAGAAATAAACGTGTGACAGAGCGTCTCCATCCTCTCTACCGTCCTACGGTGCTGAGCGGAGGCATGTAGGCGTCCTCGATATGCGTAAGGCGGCGATCCACTCCCTCACCTGTCACGACGATTATGTCAAACCTGTAGTAATAGAGATATTCCTGCCGACGCAGATATATGTCGGCCGCCCGCGCTATGAAGCGCTGCTTGCGCAGATCCACCGCATCGACAGCAGCATCGGCGTCAGGCTTGCGGCGTGCCTTGACCTCTACGAACACCATCTCGCGCCCTTTCTGCGCGATGATGTCCACCTCATAATGCGACGGTTGCGGGCGCCAGTTGCGCTCCCTTATAGCGTAATCTTTCGACGCAAGATAATCTGCCGCCAGTTTCTCCGCCTCGCGGCCGAGGCGCATCCTCTCATTCTCCGGATTCTCCATCATTCCCCCAACAGATCCGGACGCAGACGCTTCGTGCGCTCAAGAGCCTGCTCATAGCGCCACGCGTCGATCTTGGCCTGATGGCCGCTCAAAAGGATGTCCGGCACACGCCAGCCGTTGTATTCCGCCGGACGAGTATACACCGGAGGAGCAAGAAGATTGTCCTGAAAACTGTCTGACAGAGCCGACTGCTCGTCGCCGATCGCGCCCGGAATAAGTCGTACCGTCGCGTCGGCGATCACCGCCGCTGCAAGTTCGCCGCCGGTCAGCACATAGTCGCCGATCGACAGCTCCATAGTGCATAGATGCTCCCTGATGCGGTAGTCCACACCCTTGTAATGGCCGCAGAGGATTATGATGTTGCCCAACATCGACAGTCGGTTGGCGATGGGCTGCGAGAACTGCTCCCCGTCGGGAGAAGTGAAGATCACCTCGTCGTAGTCCCGCTGCGATTTCAGATGCGAAATACAGGCATCCACAGGCTGAATCTGCATCACCATGCCCGCCTCGCCGCCGAAAGGGTAATCGTCGACCTTGCGGTGCTTGTTAGTGGTGTAATCACGCAGATTGTGGACAGCGATCTCAACCAGCCCCTTGTCCTGCGCACGCTTCAGGATGCTGCAGTTCAGCGGTCCGTCGAGCATCTCCGGCAATACAGTGATAATATCTATCCTCATTCGTTCCAGATGTCGGCTTCGACGGCTTCTTTGCGGGTGGTCTTGAAGAGTTCGTCCATGTCCTCGACAGCGGGACATTCCTTGAACGATTCCTTTTCCGTCATTCTCTCAAAAGCGCTGTTGTCCTCAAGCTTTTTGTTGTCACGGAAGCGGCGGATGAATTTCACGCGGTCGCGCAACGGAGCATTCTCGTAGTATTTGACATATTTGCCCACGATCTTGTCTACTTTTTTGGCATCGTAGTCGTGTGCGACCTCGATCAGCTCGTCGGCCATCTTGTCGGCATCCTCACGCGGATTGCCGCTCACTCGATTGCAGGCCACCGTCATCAGGCAGATGACCGCAAATGTCAAAAGGCAGATATATTTTCTCATAGTCAAAAATCGTATCCGAGGGTGAATGTCCATGCTTTGTGATGACCGCCCTTCAGGTCTTTATAAACTCTCGATGTGCCGGCCTCGTAGTGTACGCCGATGGAGTAATGGCGGGCATAGCGCACTGTCGTGCCTAATTTCCAGCCGAAGCTCCATTTCTTGCGGATGTCGAAGTAGCCGGTCTTGAAGGTCAGCGGGCCTGTCGAGGGCGTGTCGAAATGTGTCTTGTCGCTGCCTCCGAGTCCAAAGCCGAACACGGGACCGGCCTCAAGCGCCCACTGAAGGTTAGAAGCGGGATTCATGCGCACGGAGGCCATGAGAGGAATCTTCAGCCATGTGGAGCGTGTGTGGCCGTAGGTGTCGACTCCCGGTACGTCGGCTGTGTTGTCGTTCTTGGTGATGTAGCTGTAGTTGTGGCTACGGCTCTCGAAGAAAACTCCCGGCTGCATGGTGAAGAACTCGCGGAAATTCAGATCCACGACAGCTCCGGCGGTGAATCCGGTACCCCAGCTGTCGAGGCTGAGATCCTTGCCGTCACCGGGCGAGGTCTGGTTGGAGGTATTGACACCGACCCTCACTCCCACTCCGATCATACGCTCGGGAGCGGAGGTGTCGAAGAAGTCCTGGGCAGAAGCTGTCGCGGTGGCCACGATCATGGCCGCGGCAATGATGGCTTGTTTCTTCATCTTATTATGAGCATTGCGTCGCCGTAGGCGCCGAAGTTGTATTTATGTTTGATAGCGTCCTGATATGCGCTCATGATCAGATCGTAGCCGCCGAAGGCGCACACCATCATCAGCATGGTGCTGTAGGGAAGGTGGAAGTTGCTGACCATGTGGGTGCAGACCGAGAACTCGTAGGGAGGGAAGATGAACTTGTTGGTCCATCCCTTGTAGGGCATGATGTGGCCGTCCATGCAGACGGAGCTTGCCAGCGCCCTCATGACGTCGGAGCCGACAGCGCAGACCCTGGCGTTGCGGTCCTTGGCGGCGTTGATGATGTCAACAAGCTCGCCTGAAACCTCCATGTCCTCGCTGTCCATGCGATGTTTGGTAAGATCCTCCACGTCGATGTCACGGAAATTGCCACGGCCGGAGTGCAGGGTCAGGAACGCGCGCTCCACGCCCTTGATTTCAAGGCGTTTGAGCAGTTCACGCGAGAAATGGAGTCCTGCAGCGGGTGCCACAACCGCGCCCTCCCTCTCGGCGAAAATGCACTGGTAGCGGTCCTCGTCCTCCGGCTCCGCCTCGCGATTGATGTAGTCGGGCAACGGAGTGTGGCCGAGGGCGTAGAGGTCGCGCTTGAACTCGTCGTGAGGACCGTCGTAGAGGAAGCGCAATGTGCGGCCGCGGTTGGTGGTGTTGTCGATCACCTCGGCAACCATCGAGTCCCCCTCGCCGAAATAGAGTTTATTGCCTATCCTGATCTTGCGGGCCGGCTCCACGAGCACGTCCCAAAATTTGTTTTCGCTGTTAAGTTCGCGTAGCAGAAACACTTCGATGCGGGCGCCGGTCTTCTCCTTGTTGCCGTAGAGGCGCGCAGGGAAGACCTTGGTGTTGTTGAACACCATGACGTCGCCATCGTCAAAATAGCTGAGTATATCCTTAAATTGCAAATGCTCGATCTCTCCTGTCGAGGCATTGACCACCATCAGCCGACATTCGTCGCGGTTTTTCGACGGATACTGGGCTATGAGTTCTTCCGGAAGTCTGAATTTAAACTGGGATAGCTTCATTTACTGGAATGTTGCAAAGAGTTGTTACTTATAGGTTGAATATAGGTGTTTATTGTTTTCGGTTGGCTTCGTACCAGTCGGGAAACTGCAATTCGGCCGAGGCAATAAGTTCGAGAGCCTGGTCGATGCTCATGCAGTCCTCGATACGGTAGTCTCCTATGCGGGTGCGCCGAAGGTCTGTGAGATGCGCGCCGCAGCCGAGCGCTTCGCCGATGTCGCGGGCAAGCGAGCGGATGTAAGTGCCTTTGGAACAGCCCACGCGCACCGTGACGTAAGGCAGCGACATGTCGGTCAGCTCAAGCTCGGAGATGACGATCGGCTTGGCCTTCAGTTCCACCTCATGTCCCTTGCGGGCGTATTTGTAGGCGCGCTTGCCGTCGATCTTGACGGCGGAATAGACAGGAGGGACCTGCATGATCTCTCCCCGGAAACGTTCGAGAACCTCGCGCACATCCTCCTCGGTGATATGTTCGTAGGGATGTTCGCTGTCTATTTCGGTCTCAAGGTCGAAACTCGGCGTCGTGGTTCCGAGACGCATGGTGGCCACATACTCTTTGTCGGAGCCTTGAAGCTCGTCGATGCGTTTGGTGCCGCGCCCGGTGCAGACAAGAAGCACACCGGTGGCCAGAGGATCGAGGGTGCCGGCGTGTCCGACCTTGAAACGGCGCGCTCCGAGACGGCGCTGCAAGGCACCGCGAAGACGTTTCACGGCGTCGAACGATGTCCATCCTTTCGGTTTGTCGACCGCAAGTATCTCTCCCGTTACGAAATCCATCAGTAAAAAGGTTTAGATTATGATGCATAGTATTCCGACGATCACGCAATAGAGCGCGAACCAGACGAGGCGCCCTTTCTTGACAAGGGCGATCATCCATTTGCAGGCGGCACAGCCCACAAGGTAAGCGGCAGCGAATCCTATCAGCATCGACAGCCAGCCGACTCCGCCTCCAGATGCGGCGGATGTCTCCGCTGTCATCATACCCACAAGGTCGAGAAGCGCCTCGCCGACGATCGGGATAACGACCATGATGAAGCTGAACTGTGCCACTTCGGAGCGGCGGTCGCCCAACAGGATACCGGTGGCGATCGTGGAACCGCTGCGGCTCAGACCGGGAAGCACGGCGATGGACTGCGCAATGCCGATGACGAAGGCGTCGAGCCACGTGATGTCATGCCCGGCGTTGGCGCCGCGCAGATGGCGCGTGGCGAAATTGATGCTGCTGAGATGGGCAAATGTCAGCAGGGCGGCGGTGACGATAAGGCAGATGCCGACCACGAGAAGGCCGGAACCGAAGATCGCCTCGACGCTGTCCTTGAAGAACACTCCGACAATCCCGACAGGGATGCAGCTCAGGAGAATCTTGCAGACATAGCGGAAATCCTTGGTGTCGCGGAACTGAAAGAAGGAGACCGCGAGTTTGCGGAACATCGGGAAGAGTATAGTGATCGTGCTCAGCACTGTGGCGAAATGCACCATCACGTCGAATTCAAGTTTCTGCTCGGGGGTGATGGTCACTCCGAGAAGTTCCTGAAAGATAGTCAGATGGCCGCTGGAGCTTACCGGCAGATACTCCGTGGCACCCTGTACGATGCCGAGGATAAGAGCTTCTAACCAATCCATCAGTTCTCTTCGGTTACAATGGTTGTATCCTCGCCCTCGGCGGTTTCCACACTCTTGCTCTTGGGACTGTAGACAATGGCGAAGGCCATGGCGACAAATCCGATAAATGCCATCGCCGGACCCACGACGATGCGGCGCGTGCTGAAGATGTCGTAATTGAAATGCGCGGGATCACTGTTTGACGAGCCCGTCATAAGCAGAAAACCCACGATGATAAGCAGCAGCGAGACTCCCATGAAAATGAAATTGAGCTTTACGAAAGGCTTCTGCGCCTCTGTCTCGGCTCCGTTGACGAGTCGGGTTTCCTGCGATTTTGCGGCAGGACTGCCGGTTCGGTTCGTGTTTGATATTTTCATCACTTGTTAATGTGTCTGTTTTTCTCTGATTTACATTTGGACGTTTCCTTTTCCCGGACGTCAGCTCCGGAACAGTTCGTCGTAATCGCGTCGCAGATAGCGCGTCGTGGCGATAAGCGCCGACAGACCGCAGACAACGACACCCAAGGCGTAAAGCGATCCGACCACTATCCAGATGCCGCCCCAGTTTACGTAGGTGTAAAGACCCGGAAGTTCCGAGTCATGCAGGAACGCCAGACACCCGAGAAGCACACCGGATGCCGCTGTGGCGGCTATAAGTCCCGAAAGGATATTGTTGACGATAAACGGACGGCGTATGAAGCCGTTGGTGGCGCCCACAAGCTGCATGGTGTGGATGGTGAAACGCCGGGAATATATGGTGAGAAGCACCGTATTGTTTATAAGCACACAGGAGATGAGCACCATGACTATCGCGATGATGCCCAGCACTATGAAGGCGTGGGAGAAGAAATTGTCGAGTCCGCGTGTGGTCTCCGAGTCGGGCATGACCACCTCCTCGACTTCGGGACGTTTCGAAAGCTCGGCCTTTATCTTGGCAAGCTCTTGAGCGGAGGAGTACTGCTCCTTAAGACGGAAAGTCACCTCCGGAGAGAGGAAATTGTATCCGGCCACCTCCATGAGGTCGTCGCCGGTCTGGGCGTTCCATTCGGCAAGAGCCTCGGCCTTCGTCACGAGTTTCGGAGAGAGAGCGTAAGGACGCGATTTCACGTAGTCAAACAGAGGCGCGGCCTGCGCGTCGGTGATGCTGTCAGTCGTCACGATGCTGACCTGCTGCAGCTCTTTCACCTCACGCGCCGTGTTACGCGCGGCCACTGCAAGCAGACCGATGCAGCCCACTATAAGCAGCAGAAGCGTCACACTGATGATCGTCGTGAGATGAGCTGCCAAATAGGAAATCTTTACCTCCTTGTATTTCTTCATCCTTTAGAGGGCACTTTTTAATTACAAGTTAATTACAAGCGGCAAAGATAATACATCAATATCCCCTTTGTCAAGTATTTAGCTGAAAAATCGGCACTTCCGGACAAAAATTCAGCCGTCGGAGACCTTCTTGAGGCTCTCCGGCGGCTATATGACATGAAAACAGATGTATTACTGCGCGACAATCCGGATAGCGGCG
The DNA here is from genome assembly GCA_902491625.1 of uncultured Porphyromonadaceae bacterium. Classification (GTDB taxonomy): domain Bacteria; phylum Bacteroidota; class Bacteroidia; order Bacteroidales; family Muribaculaceae; genus Lepagella. Next base: position 37,610 of record CABUIO010000010.1, read on the forward strand.
CCTCCGCCCGGTGCAAGCGGCTGTTTCAGCTTCTGACCCGACTTGACGCTGATAGTCCTTATCCTGTAGGCCTGCGGATTCTCCTTCCAGTGGGCGCCGGGAGCGTCCTCATAGATTGTAGCTGTGTATTTCTTCCCCGCGGGGAGGAAGCTGAGGTCGATCGTTGCGGTGCGGGCGTCGGCGTCGGTGATGGCGCCCACATACCAGTCGTCGGAATTCTTGTCGCGGCGCGCCACGGTGATGTAGCGGTTGGGCTCGGCCTCCAGATAGCGGGAGTCGGACCAGTCGACAGGCACATCCTTTATGAACTGGAAAGCGTCGATGAACCGCTCGTAGTTCTCCGGCAGGTCGCACGCCATCTGCATCGGAGAGGGCATCGTTAGATAGAGGGCGAGCTGACGCGCCAGCGTGGTGCCGGCCTGCGAGTCCTTGCCTTCGCCGTAATAGCTCAGCCGCGTCTCGAAAAGTCCGGGAGTGTAGTCCATCGGGCCACCTTTGAGACGCGTGAACGGCAGGATGCATGTGTGGGACGGCGGATTGCCACCCATAGACTCAAATTCGCCGCCGCGCGCCGACTCCTGCGCAAGCCAGTTGGGATATGTGCGACAAAGTCCGGTGGGACGCGGAGCCTCGTGGCTGTCGACCATGATTCGGTAGTCGGCGGCACGTTCGATGACATGGCGCACATGATCCACCATCCATTGCGACGTGTGATGTTCCGAACGAGGAATGATGGCGCCGACATAGCCGGTCTTCACGGCATCGTAGTTGTTGTCTTTCATAAACTTGAAGGCGCGGTCAAGCTGCAGTTCGTAGTCGGCGGCGTTGGCGGCCGTCTCGTGGTGCATGATCAGTTTCACACCCTTGGAGGCGGCATAGTCGCGCAGCAACGGAAGATCGAAGTCGGGATATGCCTTGTCGAAAACGAACTGACGGTTCTTGCGGTAGCTCGCCCAGTCCTCCCATCCTTCGTTCCATCCTTCGACGAGCACTCCGTCGATGCCATGCTTGGCTGCGAAATCTATGTATCGCTTCACATTCTCTGTGTTGGCCGGATGGCGTCCGTTGGGTTTAAGCGTCGTGTAGTCGGTGACGCCGGGCTTGGCGAGATAGTCGTCGGAATATGCCCATGTCTTCCTGTTGCCGGTGAACATCTCCCACCACACTCCGACAAATTTCATCGGCTTGATCCAGGATGTATCTTCGATGGCACACGGTTCGTTGAGGTTGAGAATGAGCTGCGAGGCGAGGATGTCGCGGGCGTCGTCGCTCACGATCAGAGTGCGCCACGGCGTGTTGAACGGCATCTGGAGGTAGGCGCTCACGCCCAGGCGGTCGGGGACAAGCTGCGTCTTGAGCGAATAGCCCGTGGGGTCGGCTTCAAGGAGCATCGCCGGGTAACCGGCAAGCGCAGCCTCGTGGACATTGACATAGACCGGATCCGATGTTTTGAGAAGCAGCGGCGTCTGCACAGTCGTGCCCTCGGCACGCTGCGCCTCGCTGTGGCGGCCGTAAGCGGCGAGCGCCTCGGGCAGCTCCGAAAATGTGGTTTCCGACCATAGATACTCGTCGGTATCGTAGTCGCCGGGAATGCAGTAGAGCTTGTGGTCATCGGTGAAATTGAACTCGGTAATCTCGTCGCGCAACGTGAGATAGTTGCTACCCTGCTGCACCGGAAGCTCGTAGCGGAACCCGATGCCGTCGTCAAAAACACGGAAACGCATCGTCATTTCGCGCGAAGGATTGTCGGCCTTCAGACGCACGGCGAGTTCGCGGAAATGGTCGCGCACCTTGGAATATTCGCCCCACACAGGCTCCCATGTGCGATCCACGGTCGTCGTGTCCGTGCCGACGATCCGGAAACCGGAATCGAACACGGTCTCATCGGCGAGAAGTCCGAGACGACTCGGATAGAGCAGCGGTTTACCCTTGTAATCGACACAATAAGTCGGTACGCCGTCAGCGTCGACGTCGACACTCAAGCGCAGATCTCCCGAAGGAGAGGTCACATCCGCCGCCGTACAACACAAGGCTACGGCAAGCATGATGGCGGTAATAAAAGCTTTCATAATATCAGTCTTGGTTCAATCTATGTTCAATATCAAGGAGCGCCTTCTTGCGCCATACGCCCCAGCGATAGCCTCCCGGCATGCCGTCGGAGCGCACTACCCTATGACACGGCACGAAGACAGCTATCGGATTGGCACCCACGGCATTGCCTACGGCGCGGCAACTCTTCGGACATCCGATCCTGCGCGCAATCTCCGCGTAAGTGGTCGTCTCTCCGCGATGAATCCCGCGCAATGCCTCCCAGACGCGAAGCTGAAAAGGTGTGCCGCGCAGATCGAGCGGAACGTCGCAAAGAGACTCCCTGCCTGAAAAGAAATCCTGAAAGAACATCAATGCAGAGTCAATGAAAGGATGCTGGCCTTCTTCAAGCTTGCATCCGACAAATTTACAGTGCAGCAACTCGAGAGTCTCATCGTGTCCTTTGTCTACAAACCACACCGCGCTCACCCCATTGTCGGAGGCAACCAAAACGACCTCACCCAAAGACGTCTCCGCAAATCTATATATCAAGGTGTCCACTCCTTCAATTTTTTCACTGCAAAAATAGCCAAAAAATTTTTCTCAAAAAAATTGTCCCGAAAATTTGGTTTATAAAATAAACCTAACTAACTTTGTTCCCATAAAGGGCGGAATCGCGCGACCGCTCTTTTTTCAAAACAAAATGGTTTATAAAATAAACCTAATTCAAAACCAAATAAACACTCTCTACAATGGAAGACAGAAAACTTACTGAAAAAGAAAGCCTCGACGTTATAACATCGATGATAGCCCGCACCAAAGAACGATACATCGGCGATGGCAACATAATGCTCTTATGGGGATACCTGACAGTAGCCGTGACAGCGCTTGTCTGGATCATGCTCATGCTGACGCACCATCCCGCATGGAACTGGCTATGGTTCCTCATCTGGATCGTCGGAGGAACCCTCACGCCCATAATGGCACGCAAGCAGCAGAAAAAAGCAGGCGTGAAAAGCTACTCCGACCGGATCTCCTCACGAATCTGGTCCGTAGTCGGATGGAGCGCCATATTCTCCACATTCTGCTGTCTCGGATTCCTGCTCTTCGGAGGAGTGGATGCATGGAGCATGATGTTCGCCTTCGCACTGATAATCGTCCCCTTCGCCGAGATCTCCCAAGGCATCATCCTCAATGAGAAATCCCTCGTCGCCGGAGGAGGAGTCGGACTCGCCATCGGCATCTTCACCATCTGCTGCATCGCCGGAAGAATACCTCTCCGCGTCGACTGGTTCATGCCGCTCTTCATGCTTGCGTTTGCAGCGATGATGATTGTGCCGGGCCACGTCCTCAATCACAAAGCAAAAAGCAAATGAAAGAACTCAATCCACTGCTACACTCCCAGCTGCGGCTTGCCGTCATCTCCATACTGATGAACGTCGAGGAAGCGGATTTTGTCTACCTTAAACAGAAAACCGAATCCACCGCCGGCAACCTCAGCGTGCAACTCGACAAACTCTCCACCGCAGGCTACATCACCATCACGAAAGGCATCTCCGGCAAACGGCCGCGCACCACCTGCGCCATAACCGTCCTTGGGCGCCAAGCCTTCGAAGAATACGTCGACACCCTCCGCACCTACCTCAACCTCTGACCTCTGACAGTCCAATATTTAGTCCAACGCGAAATGCCTCATTTTGCCGGATTTTGCCGTGGTGGGCAAAAAAGAAAAGTTCTGAAAATCGCTGATTTTCAGAACTTTTCTTCATTTTACTTTCGCTATGAGTGGTCCCACTTGGGCTTGAACCAAGGACTCCCTGATTATGAGTCAGGTGCTCTAACCAACTGAGCTATAGGACCTTTATTCTAACTATTATGAAACGAAGCTTCGGGCGTATGTCGCCCTCGGCGTTTATTTAGCTTTCACAAGCTTTTTCAAGCGCAAAGGTAATTCTTTTTTGAGTGGCGTGCAAGTGTTTTTGAAAGGTTTTTGTTTTTCGTCATTTCTTCTTTACTCTAACTCCCTATACGCCAATCCGATACATTACTGCTCAACGCTTCGTCAATTCCTATTTCACCGGGAGCGTTGGTAGGGCGTGGCTGCGCATGAGGCGGTTGCCGATGCGGCAGCGAAGGCATTTGTTGCAGTCGCAGTATTGCTTTCGGAGCTGGATGAGTCCCTGGGTGTCGAAGGCGTCGCGAGGTTTGATGCCTACACGCTGCCAGTCGCGTATGAGAGTGTTCTGTTCGGGCGGCAGGGACACGAGAAGGTCGGTGGCGGCGTCTTCGAGTTCGACGTTGCCTTGCAGTCGTCCGAGAGCAAATGCGAGCGGCGCGATGGCGTTGATGAATATGAGTCGCAGGGAGTTGTCGCTTAGAGCGTCGGCGGATACTCGGGGCGAGGGTGCCCCGAGAGTGTAGTGGTTTGACCAAAATCCGTCAAACCGCAGGTTCAAGAGTCCGGCGAGCGTTTCCGCGTCAATCTTTCCTTGCGTGAGTAGTCCGACAATGTCGCCGGCTTTGGGGAGTATGCGGGCGAGGTATGCGAGTCTGCGATATGGGGAACTTTGAGGACGGAATCCTGAAGATTTCCAGATCTCGCGCGGTAGCGTCCGGAGGTCGTATTTGTGCGAAAGGAAGTCGTATTCGGATTGCAGGGTGTAGAAATAGGCGTCGGGGGTAGCGGGTGGTTTCGCGAGGAGTCCGGCGGTGCCGATGACTATGGCGTCGAGCTGCATGGGGTCGTCGGCATGGCGGGCGCAGTAGTTGAGGTTGAGGCGCATTGCCGTCTGTTCGAATGGCTGCGAGTTGACGCCGAAGCCTAAGGCACGCGCCAATGCCACGATGCAGGTGTGTGCCAGATCGCCGTCAAGATGACGGAGAGTATCGATGATATGGTCGCTCTTATCCCGCAGTCGTTCGTAAGCTGCGGACTGTATGGCGTCGGTTGTGAGGAGTGGCGGCATTTCGGCAAGTTTGTTCCCGCATCTGAGCGGAGGAGGCTGCGAGGCATCGACGGTAAGTCCGGCATAGAGTTCCACGAGCTTCGAGGAAAGAGGGAAGAGGAGTTGAGGGACAGGGAGTCCGTTGTCGCGCATGAGCGTGGCGTCGTTGACGGCGACAACATGCAGTATAATGTTGGCGTATGCCGGGTCGAGATGATGGTTGTGGCGCCACCAGTCGGACGCTTTGACATGGATCTCGATATTTCCCGCCCACTCGAAACCATCGAGAATAATCTTTGCATTGAAGAAATCAGGGCCGGCGGCATTATTCAATATTCCGGGGTCGATTATGCGTACTCTTCTGCCGTCGACCAGATGGAGGTCGGCGTTGCCGTAAAGACGCCATTTCCAGGCGTATTGCATAATCTTTTCCAAGGCAAATGTTAATTTTAAGTTAAACAATCTTAAAAGACAGGTATCAAGAGAGCGAAAATGTTGACGAATCACCAAATTCGTGTTATCTTTGTCGTGTGTTTTTCATAGTATTAAATTAAGATTAAGGTTTCGGTCTATCTCCTTGTGAAAAGAGATAGACTTTTTTTATGCTTGTTTTTGAGTTTGTTATTCATATTGACAAGGGGATGGACTTTTTTGGACAGGAGAACAGGAGATTTTGGGGACAGGAGAGCGGAAAGAAGGAGCCTGGGGCAACGCGGCAGAGCCGCGTGCGGAAACGGCTCCGCCATTCGGATTTCGCCAGGCTTGGGAAACAATTTTTTCGAACAATATTTTCAAACCATTGGGAACCATTATTTCAAACCATCATTAACCATTATTGGCGAACAAGGGGAACAATAAGGAACAATAGATTTTTTTGAGGGAGAGGAGAACAGGAGATTTTTAGGAGAGGGGAGCGGGGAGCCTTCGACGCACGAGGGGGGGGCATAATTCCATGTCAGGAGTTTTTGGAGCGGTTGTTGTAGACGGTCTGGATGGAGCAGCGGAGCATCTTGGCTATCTTGGAGCTTTCGGTGATGCCGAGTTTGCGGAGGGCATAGATTCGCAGGCGCGTGTTGGGAAGTTCGCCGTCCTTAAGCTCAATCTTTTCATTGTCGGGGAGCGTGGCGTTGATCTCGTCGATGAAGTCGGGATAGATCGAAAGGAACATCCGGTCGAAGGTGCTGTAGAATTTCTTCATCTCGCCGGTGAGGAACTTGGGGTTCTCAAGTTCGTTGCGGAGTTCGCCGTACTGGTTGGTCTTGACCTTGCGAAGCATCTTCTTAAGGAGGGAGTCGACGTCGTTAATGAAGTCGGAGGCCATCGTGAAGGCATACATTATATATTGCTGCTTGACGGCGTTGGCTTCCTTGAGGTTGTCGTTGGCAAGGGCAAGCGAAGCGTTTAGCTGGTGTTCCTCCTGATGAGCCTTGTCAAGGTCGTTACGAGCCTTGTCGAGTTCGCATATCTTCGACTGAAGGGCGAGATTAGCCTCATTGAGCTGCATCTGACGGCGGCGGTTGCGTCGAAGGAGGACTATGACGAAGCATATCAGGATTATTGCAACGAGAAGCATCGAACATGCGAGCACAAGGAAGAGCGTAAGCCTTCTTTTCTGCGAGTCGATTGTCTGCATCTGTTGATTGATGGTGTCGATGTAGGCTTTGTGGAGGACATCGAGCAGTTCGGAGAGCGAGACGATTCGGATACGGTTGTGGTATTTCTGAGCCATTTCGGCACAGTAGTTCGCGTATGCATAGGCGCGGTCGATCCCTTTGGAGCGGTACATCTCGTCAGCTATTTCCTCCAGCGAGGCGATGTCGCAGTTGGCGGTGCGGATGTCGGCAAAAGCGGAGAGTATGATATAGCGTTGACGAGACTGCTGGTCGCCACGCGCTTCGGCGGCTTTTCCGAGCCAATAGGCGGCGATGGCGTCGTCGCGGGTATCAAGGTCGGAATTCACTACATACTTCTTCAATTTGTTGTAGGAAGCATCGTCAAGTGGCTTGCCGTCTGCTTTGACCACATCCCACCAGACACTGTAGGGATGGTCCGGCGTAAGATATTTGCCTATGGAGTCGTTGTAAGCCTGAGCCTGGCGGTTAAGGCGTTCGGCCAAGGGTCTGTCGTCTCCTGCGTAGTGGGCGTTGTGGGAGTAGAGATATTGCAGCGAATTGAAATAATTGGGAAGAAGCGCCGGACTAAGTTCTTTTCTTTCGATGTTTTCAAGTTCGGCACGGGCTTCGGAGAAGAGTCCCGCGGCGCTGTATATGTCAGCCTTGTGGATTGTCCAGAGATTTCTTGCATTGACATCTCCGTCAGAGGCGGCGAAGGCGAGGTCGGCATATTTCAGGGCGCTGTCTGGGTTGAAGAAAGAATACTCCGAATAGAGCTGCGATAGATAGACGTAGCGCTCCGCGCGTGTGACCGCATGGCGCAACTGCGACTTCACAGCATTGATCTGCTGTTCCTTCGCGCCGATATACTTATCCTTGTCGGCAACCATCCGGTCGAGAGTGCTGTAGAGTTCCTCAAGGGGCATATTTATATATTTGCGCGCCTCCGCCGCATCAGCGACGACCGCGACCGCAGCCATCAGGAAAAGGATAATAGTCCTGCTAATATATCTTATATCAAGTCTGTATGTCATGTTCATGGAGTCTGTCTATAGCGCAATATTCATCCCGAGGGGCTCCTCGTTTCCAATTCAAGTGCGAATTTACCAAATATTTTGTGGAATCTCCCAACTTTTTTCTGTTTTTTAGAGAGAGCGCTCCTCCGGCATGTCAAAGAGCGTCGGCGAGGAGGCCATTCCGGACTCTGAAAAAGTAGATATTTCAAGGTCATCAACTTGTCATGTCGCGAGATGTCTTTTTACTTGAATCAGATTTAAGAGCATTGTCTATCAGAGGTAAAGATTATCCCGGAGATACTTGAAAGCCATCGCGAGCAGGAAGGGTACGGAAGAGTGCACAAAGTAAATAATTGAACGCGCACACGCGCAAGTATTGTTTTGAGAATAGAATTAAAAATGCTAACTTCGTGACAAAACCTAACTAACATTCATTATTCATGAGAATCAGAACAACATTAGCCATGCTCACTCTGGCCGCAGGAGTGGCATGTAGCGCGCCGGTCAAGCCGGCCATCCCCTATGATGCCGATCTGGAGTCGCAGGTCGACAAGATTGTCGGCGGCATGTCGCTTCAGGACAAGGTCGGCCAGATGTGTCAGCTCACCGTCGACATGGTCACCGATTTCCAAGCAAAAGGAGGACCCGCCATCGACAAAAACCGCCTCAAATGGGCTTTCGGGGAGTATAAAGTCGGCTCCATCCTCAACGTGCCCTTCGGCGGGGCGCAGTCGCCTCAGGTGTGGCGGTCGGTGATCAAGGATATTCAGGATGCCTCGATGAAATACATCGGCGTTCCCGACATCTACGGCGTTGACGAGATCCACGGCACGACCTACACCGCCGGCGGCATCCTCTTCCCTCAGGAGGTCAACATGGCCGCCTCGTTCAACCGCGGCCTGACGCGCCGCATCGGCGAGATCTCCGCCTACGAAACACGCGCCAGCAGCATTCCCTGGTCGTTCGCTCCGGTGATGGACGTGGCGCGCAACGCCGCGTGGCCGCGTGTCTGGGAGAGCTTCGGCGAGGATCCCTACCTCAACGGACAGCTTGCCCGAGAGCTGGTCATCGGTATGCAGGGCACCGACCCAAACCGCATCGGCATGTATAATGTCGCTGCCTGTGCCAAGCACTACATGGCCTACGGCGCCGCCACGACGGGCAAAGACCGCACGCCCTCGTCGGTCACCGACCAGGACATGCGAGAGAAATATTTCTATGCCTTCAAGGAGTGTGTCGAGGCCGGAGTGCTCTCCGTCATGGTCAATTCGGGCATGAACAAGGGTGTACCCTTCCACGCCAACAAGGAATATCTCACCGGATGGCTTAAGGATGGTCTGAACTGGGACGGCGTCATCGTGACAGACTGGGCCGACATCAACAATGTCTGGAAGCGCGACCGTGTGGCAAAAGACTATAAAGAGGCCATCATGCTCTGTATCAACGCAGGAATCGACATGGCAATGACTCCTTACGATGTCGATTTCTGCACATACCTCACCGAGCTTGTCAACGAAGGGAAAGTGCCGATGAGCCGCATCGACGACGCCGTAAAGCGCATCATCCGCCTCAAGCTGCGCCTGAACCTCTGGAAAGACCAGTATGCCGACCTCAAGAAATATCCTGACTTCGCTTCCGAGAAGCACGCCGCCGTGGCTCTCGACATGGCACTCCAGAGCGAGGTGCTCCTTAAGAACGAGGGTATACTTCCTCTGGCCGAGGGCACGAAGATCCTCGTCACCGGTCCCAATGCCGACACCATGCGCGCCCTCAACGGCGGCTGGAGCTACACATGGCAGGGTTCCGCCGACAAGAAATACCACGAGCAGTACAACACCATCCTCGAAGCGATGCGCAACCGCTTCGGCGCCGATAACGTGACCTATGTCCCGGGCGTACAATATAAGGAGGACGGCCAATACTTCGAGGAGCTGACTCCCGACATCGACTCCGCCGTGGCTGCAGCCTCTGGTTGCGACGTCATCGTGGCCTGCATCGGCGAGAACTCCTATTGCGAGACTCCTGGCAACACCGACGACATCACCCTCTCGGCCAACCAGACCGAGCTTGTGAAGCGTCTCGCCGCCACAGGCAAGCCTGTCGTGCTGATCCTCAACGAGGGACGTCCCCGCGTGATCAACAAGATCGTGCCGCTTGCCAAGGCCGTCGTAGACATCATGCTTCCCGGTAACTACGGCGCCGACGCCCTCGCGCAGCTCCTTGCCGGCGACGCCAACTTCAGCGCCAAGCTCCCCTTCACATATCCCCGCACCACCAACTCGCTCCACACCTACGACTACAAGCCGATGGAGAATCAGGGCACCATGCAGGGCAACTACAACTACGACGCCAAGATGGACGTCGAGTGGGAGTTCGGCGACGGCCTCAGCTACACCACCTACAGCTACAGCAACATGCGCGTGGACCGCACTTCGTTCGCTTCCGGCGACATCCTGCGATTCACCGTCGACGTCACCAACACCGGCGACCGCGAAGGCATGGAGCCGGTGCTTCTCTACAGCTCCGACCTCGTGGCCTCCGTATCGCCCGATGTCAAGCGTCTCCGCGCCTTCGACAAGGTGAGCCTCAAGCCCGGCGAGACGAAGAGCGTCACACTTGAGATTCCTGCCGACGACCTCGCGTTCGTGGGCTACGACAACCGCTGGATCCTTGAGGAGGGCGAATTCACCTTCCTCTGCGGAGGACAGCACGTCGAGGCTACATGCTCGGCCACAAAAGTATGGAACACACCTGACAAATAAGCGACGTCCGGCGCCGCGTCACGCATGGCGCGGCACCGGATCCGCAACACATTTATCTATCTACTTTTTCTACAACCAAAATCCATCATGACATCTTACACTGAAAAGGCACGCCTCTCAATGCACCGATTCTTAACGGCCCTGATGCTGTTCGCTGCCGTGCTGCCGCTTTACGCCGCCAAAGACAAGACGCCCGATTTCCTCCGCGTCAAAGGGAAGGACATCGTCGACAGCAAAGGGAAGAAATTCTTCATAAAAGGAACTAACTTAGGCAACTGGGTGAATCCGGAAGGCTACATGTTCGGATTCAGGAAGACCAACTCCTACGGCATGATCAACGACGCTTTCTGCCAGCTCGTGGGGCCGGCCGAGACAGCCGAATTCTGGAAAGCGTTCCGCGACAACTACATCACCGCCGACGACATCGCCTTCATCGCCTCGCAGGGCGCCAACACGATCCGCTTCCCCTTCCACTACAAGCTCTTCACCGACGATCCCTACATGGGCACCTCCTCGGCCGAGGAGGGTTTCGCCATGCTCGACCGCCTCATCGGCTGGGCGCGCGACAACAACCAGCGCCTCATCCTCGACATGCACGACTGCCCCGGCGGACAGACCGGCGACAACATCGACGACTCCTACGGCTATCCTTTCCTGATGACCGATGCGCGCTCGCAGAAGGAGTTCATCGACCTTTGGGTGAAGATCGCCGCCCGCTACAAGAACGAGCCGGTAATCCTCGGCTACGAGCTGATGAACGAGCCTATCGCCACCTACTGGGAAGGAGAGGAGAAGGAGATGCTCAACTCCAGGCTCGAACCTCTCTACATCGCCACGACCAAGGCAATCCGCGAGGTTGACCCCAACCACATCATCCTGCTCGGAGGCCCGCAGTGGAACAGCAATTTCGAGCCTTTCACCGACTGGACTTTCGACGACAACATCATGTACACCTGCCACCGCTACGGTGGCGACCCCACAGCCGACGCCATCCGCTCCTACATCGACTTCCGCGACAAGACCGGACTGCCCATGTACATGGGCGAGCTCGGCCACAACACCGACGAGTGGATCGCCAGCTTCGCCACCACACTGACCGACAACAACATCGGCTACACCTACTGGCCTTACAAGAAGATCGAGGACAGCTCCATGACAGGGGTGAAGACACCGGAGAACTGGCAGCTCATCGTCGACTATACGGAAGCTCCGCGCGGCTCATACTCCGAGATCCGCGAAGCCCGCAAAGCCATCACTTCAGAGGTGGCACGCAAGGCTCTCCATGACTACATCGAGAACGCCAAGGCCACCAACATGCTGCACCACGACAGCTACATCAAATCAATGAAACTGAAATAAACCACACTACAGATATATGTACAAACCTATTTTCCTATCCCTTGCCATGGCGGCGGCCTCGCTGCCGGCCATCGCCGACAAGCCGCTCCCATATCTCGACGACACGCTCCCCATAGAGCAGCGTGTGGAGGATGCGCTCAGCCGCATGACGACCGCCGAGAAGGTGGCTTTCATCCACGCACAGAGCAAGTTCAGCTCTCCCGGCGTGCGCCGTCTCGGCATCCCCGAGAACTGGATGACCGACGGTCCCCACGGCATCCGCGCCGAAGTCCTCTGGGACGAGTGGAACTGGGCCAACTGGACCAACGACTCCTGCACCGCCTATCCGGCGCTCACCGCCCTCGCCGCCACATGGAATCCTGACATGGCCGACCTCTACGGCCGCTCCATCGGCGCCGAAGCACGCTACCGCAACAAGAACGTGCTCTTAGGTCCGGGCGTCAACATCTACCGCTCGCCGCTCAACGGCCGCAACTTCGAGTATATGGGCGAGGATCCCTACCTCGCCTCGCGCATGGTGGTGCCATATATCAAAGGCGTTCAGAGCAACGGCGTGGCAGCCTGCATCAAGCACTATGCCCTCAACAACCAGGAGGTGGACCGCGACCATGTCGACGTGCGCGTCGACGACCGCACGCTCCACGAGATTTATCTGCCGGCCTTCAAGGCCGCCGTCACAGAGGCCGACGCATGGTCCATCATGCCGGGCTACAACAAATATGACGGCGACCACGCATGCGAGAACCGTCGCCTGCTTCTCGACATCCTTAAGGGTGACTGGGGATTTGACGGCGTGGCAATCTCCGACTGGGGCGCCGTCCACAACACCGACAAGGTCGTGGCCAACGGACTCGACATGGAGTTCGGGTCATGGACCAACGGTCTGGACTGGGGCGAGAGCAACGCCTACAACAACTACTACATGGCCGCACCATACCTCAAAGGTCTGGAGGACGGAACATACTCCATCGCCGACCTCGACGACAAGGTGCGCCGCGTGCTTCGGCTCTCGATGCGCACGACCATGGACCGCAACCGTCCATTCGGCTCCTTCGCTACCGAGGAGCACGCTCTTGCCGCACGCACAATCGCGGAAGAGGCCATTGTGCTCCTTAAGAACGCTCCCGTGAAAGGTCACGGCAAGACTCCCGCGCTCCCCCTGGATGCCAAGAAGCTCAGGAAGATACTCGTCGTGGGCGAGAACGCCGTCCACTGCATGACCCTCGGCGGCGGCTCCTCGCAGCTCAAGACATTCCGCGAGATCTCACCCCTCGAAGGAATCCGCAATGTCGCAGGCAAGGATTGCGACATCGAGTTCCTCACCGGCTACGAATCGCCCGCGGAAGCACCTCAGGATCGTCCTGACGCCAAGGTCGAGGAGCAGCATCCCATCGACTACGCCGCGCTCCGCGCTCAGGCCGTGGCGGCAGCCCGCGAGGCGGATGCAGTCATCTTCATCGGCGGACTCAACAAGAACCGCTTCCAGGACTGCGAAGGCGTAGACCGTACCGAATACGCCCTTCCCTACGAGCAGAACGAGCTGATCGACGCCCTCGCCAAGGCCAATCCCTACACCGTGGTCGTCATCCTCAGCGGCAACGCCGTGGCAACACCGTGGCGCTCCAAAGTGCCCGCTATCGTCGAGGGATGGTACTCCGGCAGCGAGGGCGGCAACGCTCTCGCCCGAGTGCTCTTCGGCGAGGTCAACCCTTCCGGCAAGCTCCCCTTCACTTTCGCAGACAAGCTCACAGACTATCCGGCGCATGCCACAGGCGACGCCCACCTTTATCCCGGCGTCGACGGCATCGTGACATACAGTGAAGGACTCAATGTCGGCTATCGCTCACCCTCCCTCAATTCCGTCTTCCCCTTCGGCCACGGCCTGAGCTACACCACCTTCTCTCTCGGCAAGCCCTCGGTCGACAAGACCACGTTCGCTCCCGGCGAGAGCGTCACTGTGACAGTCCCGGTGACCAACACCGGCAAGCGCGCCGGCGCCGAGGTCGTGCAGGTCTATGTCTCCGACCCTCAGAGCGCGCTGCCGCGTCCCGAGAAAGAGCTCAAAGGCTTCGACAAAGTGTTCGTGGAGCCGGGCGAGACAGTCAACGCAACAGTTACCCTCACCCCCGACGCCTTCAAATACTACGATCCGTCGAAAGCCTCGGCCGACAACCGCGAGACCGGATGGGTCGAGGAGCCGGGCACATTCAACCTTCTCATAGGCACATCCTCGACCGATCTACCGCGTAAAGTCAGCGTGAAACTCAACTGAGAGCATTTCAAAATGTCTACTCTTAACAGTTCACAAAACATTAACTTCCAATAAGATAGCTCAGTCTTCCTTTACTTTAAGAAATCCTCTCCGACACATCTTGCAATTAATGCTTAAATTTGCAACCGAAAGCTTAAAGGAAGGCTGAGCCATCCATTTTGTGTAAACCTGAAAAATGAACCATACTACAAACAAAAAAATAAACGACATGAACAAAATCTTTACCACACTCGCACTCGCAGCTCTCGCTGCAGTTCCCGCGTTCGCACAGGACGCAGAAACAGTCCAGCAGCGCATCCAGCTCTGGGGTCCCTACATCAATGTTCCCGAAAAGGTTGAGATCGTCTATGACTGTCTCCCCGGCGACAACGACGTACCCGGCGACTATCACCTCTACATTTGGGAAAATACCCTTACCATTGAAAACGGCATGGACGCCACCGTAGGCGAATACATGAATTTCGTCCTTGGAGATCAGGTTTGGGCCGGCTGCGGTCTCAACGTACCCAAGACAAAGGATGACGCAGGCAATCCTACAGGCGTCATACCCGTGCCTGCCAAGAAGATGGACAAGGAATGGCGTTTCCACTTCATGTGGAAGACCAACACCGACATGCTCGTGTATCTCGTGACAGCTCCCAACATCGGCAATCAGGAAGCCAAATTCTCCTTCACATCTGCCTCAGACTACAAGTTTGACGGAACATGGAACACAGTCGATGTGCCCATCACCGACCTTCTCGACATGTACACCAACTCCGACGAGGAGACAGTCGACATGCTTTTCTTCCGCAACTGGACAGATCTCAACGTTGTGGCCATGGGCGCCAATGACGGTCTTGTTCCCGGAGGCACCTACGCGTTTGCCGACGTCTACTTCTACAAGAACGGTGTTCCCGCCGGTGTTAACGGTGTAGCAACCGACGCTGAGGTCGTAGCCGAGGAGTACTACTCGTTCGACGGCGTCAAGATGAATGCCGCTCCCGAGAATGGCATCTATCTCGTTAAGAAGACTCTTTCCGACGGCACCGTGAAGACTGTCAAAGTAGCAAAATAAAGCGATCTCATAAGTTTTGATTCGATAATGGGGATAGGGAGTATAAAGACATCCCTATCCCCTGTTCTTTTTAACTTCCCTCTTTATTACTCCCACTTTCTTTCTGCTTTTTTACCACGATGAAGAAATCGATCATACTCCTTACGGCCACCGCCCTGCTCGGCGCATCCGCAGCGGCCGAAGCCAAAAGCGACAAACGCGGCTACAGCGTCAATTCGATGATGGCTGTCGACTATGCCGCTCTCGAGCCCGGATCAAGCTGGTTCTATGACTGGTCATTAAATCCCCCTTCCGATGAAGGCAATAAATTCGTTGACTACGATCTGGAGTTCTGCCCCATGGTCTGGAACGCCAACTACAATGTAGAGGCGCTGGAGGCCACATACCAGAAATACAAGGACCATATAAAGTATGTGTTGGGCTACAACGAACCCAACTTTACGGATCAGGCACACCTTACTCCGGCTCAGGCTGCCGCCGACTGGCCCAGATTTCAGGAATGGGCGCTCAGCCATAACCTGAAGATCGTCAGCCCGGCGGTCAACTGGAGCTCTTGGCAACAGTACAACGACCCTATCACGTGGCTTGACGAGTTCTTCTCGCTTCTTCCGGACAAAGGGGAGAAAATAGACTATGTCGCATGCCATTTCTACATGCCCAACGGCACAGCGGTAATGAACAACATCGAGCGTCTGAAGAAATATGGCAAGCCGATCTGGCTGACCGAATTCTGCTACGCATCCGGCAACATCAGCAATGATCCGGCGACCCAGAACCGCTATATGCTCGACATTCTCCCCAAACTTGAACAGGATCCGATGGTATTTCGCTACGCATGGTTCATGGCCCGCACCACAAACGCAAGCTGGGGCGACGGAATCAATCTGCTCAACCGCTTCCCCAATCAGGGCACACTCACGGACAACGGCTATGCCTTCACTTATCTATGGGACTTCCCCAAAGACTTCTACCACAATGCGGGCGAGAAGTTTGCAGCCGCCGATTTCATCAATCAGGCCGGAATACTTGTCGGAAAAAACACTGACGAGGATCAGGCATATGCAGACTATAAGATTTCTGTCAATGACCTCGGCAACGGATCGAAGACAGAATATGTGGAATATCAGCTTCAGTTTGACAAGACCGGAACCTACGATCTCAATCTTCGCGCCGCCGTACGCTCCGCCACAAAACTTGACATTTTCTGGAACGGAACGAAAGTGATTTCCGACCTTGACCTCACTTCTACAGGAGGCGCCAACAAATGGGGCGACGTAAAGATCAGCAACGTCAACATTGACGGCGAGACAAAGGGCACCCTCAGAATCACGCCCACACGATCGATGCAGATTTCCACAATCCGGTTCGAACGTACCGGCGAGGTGGCAGTCGAGACTATCGGCGCCGAGGCTGAAGCCACAATCAGCGTGGAGGGCAACAGTATCGTAGGAGCCGACGCCGTCTACACCATCAGCGGCACTCAGGCTGGCAGCGAGAATCTCCAGCCCGGAATCTACATCGCCAAGGCCGGAACGAAAACCCGAAAGATCGTCATCCGATAAACCGCAAAATCTAAGGATTATGGGAGTCCACGGCGGACTCCCATAACTATTTTTTTACATTTTTTCAGCCCTTAAACAGTTATAATTTTTACTAATCTCTCTACACTCAAAGCTGAAAACCAACTATTTATTTCGATATATCTTTACTTGATGTTGTAAAGCATATTGCAGATATTTTATAGATTGTTAACTTTGCAAAATCAAAGTTGCAAATTCCGATCTCCCCAACCCAAAATTGTTACCTAACATAAGTTTAACCAAATATTCAACACGAATGAAAAACCTGAAAAAAGCGAAACAAGCCGGTAGTCGCGCCCTGATGCTTCTGGCGGCTCTCTGTTTCTTCTCCTTCGCTGCGTTCTCGCAGGGATGGACAACCACAGGTACTGTCTACGACGAGAGCGGCGAACCCGTGATCGGCGCCTCCGTAATGGAGGAAGGCACTACCAACGGCACATCGACCAACGTCGACGGCTACTTCTCGCTGACCGTGAAGCCTAATGCCAAACTCGTGATCTCATACGTAGGTATGAAGCCCGCGACCGTTCTCGCCAAGAACGGCAACATCACTGTCAACATGACCAATGACACCCAGGTGCTCGACGACCTCGTGGTCATCGGTTATGGCGTGCAGAAGAAGAGCGATGTCACAGGTGCTATCGCCTCCGTGAACACCTCCGACATCGAGAACCGCACCATCACCAACCCGCAGGCAGCCCTCACGGGTAAGACCTCCGGCGTGCAGGTTGTCACATCTTCCGGCGCTCCCGGCTCGGCTCCCGCGATCCGCGTGCGCGGTTACTCATCCAACTCCGACCTTTCGCCTCTCTATGTTGTCGACGGTATCCGCATGAGCGACATCTCCGGTATCGACCCCGCCGACATCGAGTCGATGGAAGTACTCAAGGATGCCGCCTCCGCCGCCATCTACGGTGCGCAGGCCGGTAACGGCGTCGTGCTCATCACCACCAAGAGCGCAAAACGCGCCGAGGCAGGCTACGGCACCATCCGCTACGACTTCCAGTATGCCAACCAGACATTCGGCCACCGTCCCAAAATGCTCAACGCTAACCAGTACAAGGACTACATGATCGAAGGCGGCTACTTCACAGCTGACCAGATCACAAGCCTCGGCTGGAACGGCGTCACCGACACCGACTGGTATGACGTGGCATTCAGCCATGGCGACATGTTCAAGCACAACGTGACATTCGAAGGCGCCAACGAGCGCGGCAGCTTCTACGGTTCCGTGGGCTACCTCACCAACAACGGCCCCGTGCGCGGCGACAACGATATCTACAAGCGCCTCACCGGTACGATCAACGCCGACTACAGCATCAAGCCCTGGTTCAAGATCGGCACCACAGCCCTCTTCGAGCGCTATCAGAGCGAGGGCGTAAGCTCCAACTCCGAGTACGGCTCGCTGATGACCTCCGTCTATACTCTGGATCCTCTGACACCCTCCGTCTACGCTCCCGACGCGCTTCCCACATGGATGCTACCCCACAAGGATCTTCTTCTCACCGACGCCAACGGCGACTACTATGCCGTCTCTAACTACTACGCCGGCGAGCAGGTACACCCGCTCATCATGCGCGACCAGCAGATCAACAAGAACACAGGCTTCAACGTGACCGGAAGCGTCTACGGAAACCTGACCCCCTGGAAGCCCCTGACCATCACGTCTCGCTTCGGATGGCGTCTGAGCTCATGGCACAACCGCACATACAACAAAGCCTACTACGGCTCCATCGCACAGTCCCGCGGTCTCAACAGCATCTCCTCGGAGAACAACCAGACCATCTACTATCAGTGGGAGAACTTCGCCAACTACAACCAGACTTTCAATGAGGTTCACAACGTCAGCGCAATGGCCGGTATGAGCTTCCAGAAGACTGTCTACAACAACACCTACGGCTCCGCCGCCTCCACCGAGGTGACAGATCCCGAGACAGGCGCCGTGACGATCGTGCCCTGTATCCCCATCCCCGATCCCGAACTCTGGGGCTACCTCAACTTCGCCCAGCAGGGCGCGACTCTGGGAGTCGGCGGCATCGAGACCGACGCCACACAGTATTCATGGTTCGGCCGCGTCGGCTACAACTACGACAACAAATACATGATCCAGGCTTCTCTCCGTGCCGACGCCTACGACCTCTCCAAGCTTCCCAAGTCCAACCGCTGGGGCTACTTCCCCGCTGTCAGCGCCGGATGGGTGATCTCTCAGGAAAACTTCATGGGCTGGTCACGCCCCGCAATGGACTTCCTCAAGCTCCGCTTCAGCTGGGGTAAGAACGGTTCCGTCGCTCCTCTGAGCGGCTACGCCTACGCCACCGACATCGCGCTGCGCTACAACAGCCTCTGGCCCAACCAGCCCGCTGTCTACACATGGCTCACCAACAACTATGTCTACACTCAGGGCAACGCTCCCCAGACCATGGGTAACCCCGACCTCTCGTGGGAGAAGATGGCCCAGTGGGACCTCGGTATCGACGCACGCTTCTTCAACAGCCGCCTGAGCGTCGGCATGGACTACTATCAGAAGACAACTGAAGGCCTCCTTCTCTACGGAATCATCCCCTCACTCTCTGTCGGCGGCGTCGCTTCGCCCATGAACGCCGGCAAGGTGCAGAACTCCGGCTTCGAGCTTGACCTCGGATGGCAGGACAACATCGGCGACTTCAGCTATAGCGTCAACTTCAACATGTCCACACTCCACAACAAGGTGAAAGAGCTCCATCCCTCCGTGCCTCTGATCAACGGCCAGGGCTTCTCCAACAATACCATCACTCTCTTCGAGGAGGGCAAGAAGGTTTGGCACTTCTACGGCTACAAATACCTTGGTGTCAATCAGGAGACCGGCGAAGCCATCTTCGACGACATGGTTGACGGCGCTCCCGGCCTCACAGCCGACGACAAGACCGATATCGGTTCCGCAATCCCCAACTTCACCTACGGTATCACCATCAACCTCGCCTATAAGGGCTTCGACTTCACAGCCTTCGGCAGCGGCACATCGGGCAACGACATCTTCATGGCCATCCAGCGTCAGGACAAGCCCACCTCCAACCGCATGACCGACGTCTACTTCAAGGACCGCTGGGTTGCCGGCGTCAACAGCCCCGAGAATCCCGCCAAGCGTCCCGCAGCAAACGTTGACCTCGCCCACTATCTCTACAGCGACGCAATGGTCTTCAGCGGCGACTTCTTCAAGATCCGTCAGCTCCAGCTCGGCTACACCGTGCCCAAGAACATCACACGCAAGTTCTTCGTTGAGAACCTCCGCGCATACGTTTCGCTCGACGACTTCTTCACATTCACTTCCTATCCCGGTTTCGACCCCGAGGCTTCCGCCGGCACAGGCTCCGCACAGGGCGTCGACATGGGTACATATCCTACCTCCAAGAAGGTCGTAGTGGGATTCAATATCACTTTCTAACCTAAAGATTGCATTTACCACAATGAAAAAGATATTTCTCGCATTGGCATCCGCTGCCATGCTCATAGGTCCCCTGACATCCTGCTCAAGCGACCTCGATATCCCCAAAAAGGGTAATCAGGGCGAGGAGTCGGCCTACTACCACACCGACGAAGACGCCAAATCAGCCATTGCGCTCTGCTACTGGCAATGGACCAACCTCTACAACGGTATCGCCTGGACCGCCGACATGCTCTCCGACGACATCTATTGCGGCGGCGGCGACTCCGGCGACGACCCCGACTACCACCAGCTCAACAACTACAACATCGGCACTGAGAACGGCCGCGTCGAAAGCGACTACTCCGGTCTCTACACCCTCATCTACTACTCCAACCTCGTCATCGAGAAAGTAGGCGCCAACGAGAACCTCACTCCCTTCATGAAGCAGTGCATTGCCGAAGCCTACTTCTTCCGCGGATTCGCCCACTTCTGGCTCGCCACCTACTGGGGCAATCCCCCCATCGTGGACCATCTGCTCGATCCTTCGGAGTATCATGTAAGCAACTCCGCCGACGGAGAGTGCATGGCTCAGGCTGCCAAGGATATCGAGACCGCCATCAACAGCGGCGCTCTGGTCAGCAAGGCTTCCCCCACCGATGCTTCAAAGATGACTTATATCACTCTTGAGGCAGCCAAGGCATGGCTGGGCAAAACCTATATGTATCAGGGCAACTACGCCGAGGGCGCCAAAATCATGGAAGACGTCATCAATTCCGGCAAATACCGCCTATACGACGGCGAATACGAAAACATCGTGAAGTATGTCTCCAACTGGAGCACCGAGGGTGTCCTCGAATGTGCCGCTCCCGATGATCCCGCCTATGAGATCGCCTGGACATTCATGACCTACAACTTCATCTCCCCGGGATGGCGCAACGACGCTTTCAACTGGGACGGCCTCTACTACTTCGACGACAACGACGACTGGGTGAAGAAACCACAGTGGGAGGACTTCAACACCTCGGGCTACGGCTTCTGCAACCCCCGCAAGAGCGCTTACGATGCTTTCGTGGCCAGCGACGGTGCCGACGGCTACCGCACACAGTCTGTCATCAAGACCGTTGACTTCGTGAAAAACCAGATGCGTCTCAAGCTCATCAAGAACCTCCACGGTCATGACGTATACTTCAACTGGAAGAACCGCTTCCTCGTGTCCGACATGATCTACGACAACGGCGGATGGAACGTAGTCTGCAAGACAACACAGCGCTGGATGCGCTACGCCGAGGTTCTCCTCAACGCTGCCGAGTGCCAGTTCCGCGCAGGCAACACAAGCAAGGCTCTCGCCTACGTCAACGAGGTGCGCACACGTGCCAAAGCAACTCCCTACACATCCATCGACATGGACAAGATCCGTCTGGAGCGTCGCGTTGAGCTCTTCAACGAGCACAACCGCTGGCCCGACCTCGTGCGCTGGGGCATGGCCGCCGACGTCCTCAAGGATCAGGGCAAGGTTACTCTCAACCTCACACCCCAGTGGACCACTGTGGTTGACGGCAGCAGCAATCCCGCATTCGGATTCCAGGCCGGCAAGAACGAGCGTCTCCCCTATCCTCACCGTGAAGTCCTGCTGAACCCCAACATCAAGCAGAACCCCGGCTATTGATCCGCGATATCCATAAAACCATAGCTTCAAGGGAGGGACGGTCACGACGACCGCCCCTCCCTCACTTTCCGCCCGATCGCTCCAATAATTCTTATAAATCGGATAAGTCGTATAAATCTTATAAGGCCTGTTTTTTAGTAATCTCAGCCTAAAATGGGACTGTGGGTGTGGAGGTTTCAAAGATTTTTCCTAATTTTGAGGGTCAAAAAAGAATTTACAGGCCAGACGGAAGAATAATTTTTTCGACAAATAACCCCAATGATCGGGCAATCCTGCAAATGGAACCACCCGGCCACACCTATTATTTCATCAATTAATCGACTCAACATGAAAAAGTTGACCACTTCCATTCTTTCCCTTGCGATGGGAATCGGAGGGTTGTTCGCAGGCAGTCAGGCCATTGCCGCGGCATCTCCGTCGCCATTCACAAGGAGCGGTGCCTCCAACGGCACTTCGGCGGAGTACACGCCCGCAGAGAGCCGTATCTCGCTCGCCGAGAAAGTTCTCAACAGTACTCCGGGCGATTTCACCATGTCGCCCTCAGGCATAGTCTTCAACACAATGCTCGGCAAGAAGGCCAAGGCTCCCGCACGCGTCGGCGCAGCAGGCGGCACAATGTATGCCTGGGTGGACTATGACGCCGACGGCAAGATTCCTCAGGGCGTCGCCGAAGTCGACATCGACGGTACAGTGCGCAGCATCGTGGCAGTGCCTCTGAGCAACCCTAAATACAGATTCGTCTATTCGGCCTCCTACATCCGCGACGGCAAGATCATGGTCATGGGTTCGGAGCAGAGCAATCCCTGGGGCAGTGTCTGGCTGAATCAGGGCAAATATGTCTATGAGTTCGACATGGAGGGCAAGCAGCTGAGCAAGTTCTCCATCCCCAACTACAACAGCTACAATCTCTTCACCACCTTCGCCTACGATGCCGAGCACGACATCCTCTACGGACAGTACCACAATCCGCAGGGCTATCAGGTACAGTGGGGCTACGCTTCTGGCGCCGAGCCTTACAAAGTGACCTGGGTAGGCAAACAGACCGACAAAACCGACGTGCTCTACGCCATGACCTTCAATCAGGTCACCGGCAAGATCATCGGCATCAAGGCTACCGGCGAGGTCGTGGAGATCGCTCCCGAGACCGGTAAAATGACGAAGGTTGGCGAGGTCGCTCCGCTTCAGTATGAGACTGCCATAGCATGGAGTCCCTACGACGGAGGCTATTACTACGGCCTCTGTACCGACGCACAGTGCGGCGTCCAGCTGCTCGGCGAGGACTTCAAGGTTATCTCTACAGCCGACCTGGGCCGACTCTTCGAATTCATGTCGTTCTACACTTCCGACGTTCAGAAGATTCTGCCCGGCGCACCCGGAGCCACCACATATCTCGGCAACACCTTCGCAAAAGGCTCCCACAACGGCACTCTGAAATATAAGCTCGCGACAGCCACACATCAGGGCACACCCATCCTCGGCGACATCAGCTGGTCGCTGACCATGGACGGCACTGTAGTGCGCCGCGGAACCGCAGCAGCAGGCTCCGAGGTCGACGTGAAGCTCACCGACGTGCCCGAGGGCATGCACACATTTGTCTTCACAGCATCGCTGGCAGGCAAGGACGGCCTTTATGTCACCAGCGAATTCTATGTCGGCAACGACACACCCGTGGCTCCCGCCAACGTGAAGCTCACCGGAGACAAAGTGACATGGGGCGCTGTCACCGAGGGCGTGCACAATGGATATGTGGACGCAGCCGCAGTGACATACAACGTCTACCTCAACGGCGAGGAGATCGCCAAAGGCATCAAGGACACCGAGTGCCGCACAGGTCTGAAGGCAACCGACAACATTGATGTCTGGGAGGCCGCTGTAGAAGCTGTCTTCGACGGCAAGATCTCCGAACAGGGCACTTCCAACGACCTGGTCTACGGCGAAGCTATGGATCTTCCCGTGAGTCTTGAGCCTACTCTCAAAGAGTCCAAGCTCTTCACCATCACCGACAACAACTTCTCTCCGGGCGAAATCAAATTCGTCGACGGTATGCTCGACGCTTCCGAGCACTTCACCGGCTTCCAGTACAGCTCCTCACGCTACGACGCCAACGACTGGCTCTATCTTCCCCCGATCAAGTTCACCGACGCCGATGCTGTCTATGAATTCTCGATGAACGTGTTCCGCACCAACTTCAACAAGGAAGAGTCATTCGAGGTGAAACTTCTCACTGCCGTCAATCCCAACAGTGCCGTAGCCACCATCATGCCCGAAGGTCCCATCACCGACTCTCAGGGCAACAACTATGAGCACTATCAGAACGGTTACTTCCAGGTGCCCGAGGCCGGAGTCTACTACATCGGCATCCACTGCACCTCCAAGGCCAGCGCCGGAATCGCATGGTTCCGCCATTTCAGCGTCGAGAAGGACGGCAACACCACAGGCGCATGTCCCGCCGTTGCCACTGACATCAGCGCCACAGGCGCCGAGAAGGGCGAGCTGAGCGCGACCCTGACATTCACCCTACCGACAACATCCATCAACGGCACTCCCTATGCCGCCGACGCCGTCCTGACAGGACGCGCCAACGCCGACGGATGCCGCATGGTCACCAAGGAGGGCAAGCCCGGCGAGACCATAACAATGACTATCCCCACAGTCCAGGGCGACAACAACGTGACCGTCACGGCGGCTGACGCCGAGGGACGCATCGGTCTCCCCGCATACACCACAGTCTACACCGGACTTGACTATCCCGGTCTGCTTGACCTGAGCTATGACGTCTCTGAGAACGACCTCACGCTCCTCCTTTCATGGAAGCCACTCTCCGAGGGCGCCAACGGAGGCTATGTGGAGTCGACCGGCGTGACCTACTATCTCGCAGGCCTTATCAACGGCCAGTGGCAGGTTGTAGGCCGCATCGGTACAGACGTCTATGAATGCCGCGTCAATGCTCCCGCAGGTTCAGGCCCGGCCATCTACACTTACGGCGTGATCCCCGTTACCATCGCCGGACAGGCACCGGTGTTCAATTATGTTTCCACAATCATGTGCGTGCCTTTCGAAATGCCTTTCCTCTCCGACTACAAGGCCGGAAACACCACCGGATATACCTACAACCGAGCAAACACTTCCGCCGCCACAGCGACCGGAGACCCCAAGACCCGCTTCCCGCAGTTCGCTACCGACGACAATGCGAAGGCCTACTACTGCTATCCCGCCGGGGGAGCCACCTTCCCGCTGACCTACGACGTGGCGCTGACGAAAGTC
This sequence comes from uncultured Porphyromonadaceae bacterium, assembly GCA_902491625.1. Lineage (GTDB taxonomy): Bacteria > Bacteroidota > Bacteroidia > Bacteroidales > Muribaculaceae > Lepagella. The sequence continues at coordinate 62,575 of CABUIO010000010.1, forward strand.
TCCACCCTCGGCTCTCAGAAAGCCACTCTTGAGCTAAACATCTTCGGCGGAAGCTGCGACAGCCTCGGCGTCTACGCCTCGGCAAACGGCGTTCCCTCCGAACTCGTGAAGACCATCGCCAAGGAGGACGTGCCTCAGGGTCCGACCAAGGTACAGATCGAACTCCCCGCCAAGTTCCAGAACAAGGGTTGGGTCGAAATCGAACTGCGTGCCTCCCTCCCGGAGAACCAGAGCGTGATCATCTACAGCTACAGCATCTTCGACAACGTTGCCAACGACTTCGGCGTCTATGATCTTGCCGGGCCCGTGAAGGCTGGCATCGGCGAGGAGTGCATCTACACCGCATATCTCGGCAACTTCGGCACACAGGCCGGCGTCTTCCCCGGCGCAAACTGGAAAATCGTTGACGGCGACGGCAACATTCTCGCCGAGACCGACCTTCTCGAAGGCACCGAGACAATCGCCACCAACGGACGCTTCCAGCAGACGATCTCCTACACTCCGGTGGCCGACGAAGCAGGCTCCATCAAAGTGATCTACACTCTCGCCCCCGGCGACAACAAGGCTTACAACGACAGCCGCGAGATCGAGGTTGAGGTCGGCGCAGGACTTACTCCCGTCATCACCGATCTGCACGCCAACGAAGTGACCTACTCGAGCATCGAGCTCGAATGGACCAACCCCGACCATTCCGGTCCCGTGGTCGAGAGCTTCGAGGACGAAACTCCCTTCGTGCTCGACTCCGAATCCGACATGGTCGGCCAGTTCAAACGCTACGACGGCGACGAGGCATGGCGCTACACACTTGGCGGAGCCGTGGACAAGATCCCCAACTCCACAAACCCCGCGTCGTTCATGGTCTGGAGCGAATCGCAGGTTGACCAGCTCATGGGCGGCAAGGTGATTCCCGCCGTGACAGGCGACAAATTCCTCGTGGCTTTCTGTCCGCAGGTCGTGGAGGGACTCACAGGCAAGGCAGCCGACGACTGGCTGATCTCCCCCGAACTCGTGCCCGGCAGCGACTTCAGCTTCTGGATGCGCCCCATCACCTATCAGTATGGCGAGGAGGAAGTCACCGTGCTCTATTCCACCGGCACCGACGCCCGCGAGGAATTCAAAGAACTCGGCAAGGTCGACCTCAGCGGCGAAGGCGTGCAGGGAGTCTGGAAGCAGTTCAGCTTCACACTCCCCGAAGGCGCCAAGTATTTCGCACTCCACTACACCTCCTATGACAAGATGGGTATCGCGGTCGACGACATTCAGTTCAGCCCCGTGGGCAGCGACATCTCCGTGACAGGCTTCAACATCTTCCGCAACGGCGAACTCCTCGCCGGGAACGTCACGGCCATCTCCTACACCGACGAGGCTGTCGAGGCCGACACAGACTACACCTACACCGTCCTTCCGCTCCTCAGCAACGGAATGCAGGGTCTGATGTCCAATACCTTCCACGTGCGCACCACAGGCATCGACGGCATCACACCCGACGGCCTCGACGGCGCCGAATACTACGAACTCAACGGACTCCGCGTCTACGGCAAACTCCAGCCCGGCGTCTACATCCGCAAGAAAGGCAACGACGTACGACGCATCGTAGTAGCGAAATAATTCCGACACAAATCCCGAACCTCAGGAGGCGACCGTTCAGGCCGCCTCCTTTTTTGTAGGGCTTCCCATATTTGTGGTTTTCAAACAAAAAGATTATATTTGCCAACATAATCGACCTACATCAGACACCTATGCGAACCTCCAGAACCTTCGGCATCGTGCTGTCGGCAGCAATTATTGCCCTGCTGACGCTCTCCGCCACCGCCTACACGACCCAGAAAGGCTACGTCAAGACCCGCGGACGCTACACGTCGCAAGGCACCCTTGTTCCCGGCAAGCCTCTGTCCAACGCCGTGGTGATGATCCGCAACAGCAACAGCACCCGAAGCGATGCCAAGGGCAACTTCTCTGTCACGTTGCCGGAACAGAATTTCTACCTGCAGAACGTGAAGAAGGAGGGCTACATACTTTCCGACCCCGACGTGCTCAAACGCCGCTATTCTTGTTCCGCGAGTCCTCTTGTGCTCGTGCTTGAGACGCCGCAGCAGCAGGCCGACGACAGACTCGCCAGCGAAAAGAAACTGCGACGCACGCTACAGCGCAAACTTCAGGCCAAAGAGGATGAATTGGAGGCGCTTAAGGAGGAGAACAAGATTACTACCGAGGAATACCGCAACACCTTGCAGGAACTATACAAGCTTCAGGAAACCAACGAGAAGTTCATATCTGAAATGGCCGAGCGATATTCTCGTATTGACTTCGACGCACTCGACGACTTCCAGCGTCAGATCGCCGCATACATTCAGGACGGAGAGTTGGCTCGTGCCGACTCGCTGCTCAACACCAAGGGGAGCATGGACGACCGCGAAGCCGAAATCAACCGTTTGCGCGAAGCGAACACACAGCGCCGGGAAGAGATTGCCAAGGAACAGCAGGAACTTGAAGCCAGCGAAAACCTTGCCGGCGCCAAACTCGCCGACTTCGGCGCCGACTGCCACAGCAGATTCCAGATCAGCCGCCTCGAACTGAAGAACGACTCCGCCGCCTACTGGCTCGAGCGCCGCGCCAACGCCGACACCACCGACATCGACTGGCAACTCGACGCCGGCCTCTTCCTAAGCGACTACCTCGCCGACTATGACAAAGCCCTCCGCTACTACCAAACCGCCCTCGACCATTCCATTAAGACCAACGGCGAACAATCACTCACCACAGCCTTGATCTACAACAACATCGGAACAACACTCGGTCAACAGGGACGATATGCCGAGGGACAGAAATATCTGAAACAAGCCATAAAAATTCTTGAAGCCATAGGCTTGGACAAGGGCAGCCATATGCTTACTGTCCTTTCCAACTTAGCCAATTCATATAATCTTTTGGGCGATTACGACAAAAGCCTTGAAATGCAGACCAAAGTCCTGATTATGCGACTTGCACTACTGGGAAACAGACATCCCTATGTCGCAAGAAGTTACCTCAACTTAGGCAATGACTACTACATGCGTCAAGAATATTCCGAAGCACTTGATTGCTATAAAAAAGCATTAAACGTCGCCCAAGACTCTAAGATCAACGACGGCCTTCTTCTTGCCGCAATCCATGACAATCTTGGTCTCGCATACGGAGCTGAGGAAGCGTATGGCGAAGCTCTCAATCACCTGAGTACTGCCCTGGAACTAAAACAGTCCGAACTTGATGACAGACATCCGCAGATTGCCAAAAGCTATAACAATCTCGGTGGTTTGATGATCTTTACCGAAGACTATTCCAAAGCACGCGATTATTTCACACGTGCCGCCCGGATTCTTGACAAACCGATCTACCGCTACATTCAAGACATGGCCACGACCATCAACGGACTGGGAATGATCGACAGCATCGAAGGCAATTATGAGAGTGCGCTAAGCAATTATGAAAAAGCACTTGAAATACTCTCCGCAAGCTTCCCTTCCAACCATCCATACATACTTTCCCTTCAGCGCCGAATCAACGAACTCAAATCAAAAACGACCTCGCAGCAATAACGAAAACGCATGGAGAGTGTGTGAAGCAAGCGTCGGTGGGTCCTTCGTTAAAAGGCTCCGTCATGTCGTAGGGCTGCGCCATGGTGCAGCCGCGTACCGCCGGGGAATACCGCACCGGCGGTATCTTCACCAGTAGCCGATGGATGAGCGCAGCGAATCCGTCGGAAAAAGCACACACTCATTTACAACCCTTTAGGGTTGCTTAACCACGCCCATGCCGCGACAAAAGGCCTGTAAAGGCCGACACGATTATAGCCCGGCAGCGATCAGCTCCGGGAAAGAGAGCAACACAATAAAGATGAGGCCTGTAGGGCCGACCCAAATGTTACGTTTTGGCCGCTCCTACAGAGCATTTTCCGCGTCACAATATGTCGCGGTGAAGCAACCCGCAAGGGGTTGTGGATGTTGACGGATCCTTTCCGACGGATTCGCTGCACTCATCCATCGGCTATCGACGAAGAAACCGCTGGCGCGGTTTCGCCTTGCCATCCGCCGCCTTTGACACAGTCTCCTACGACAAAGCATAAAACCCACAACAGAAATCCGCACATACTTGTGATTTTCAGATAAAAAGCCTATATTTGCGAACACAAGATCAAGCTATGAACAACAAGAATAAGATGGAGGGGAGCGGCGAGTTCCGGTATTTTGCTTTTATCAGCTACAGTTCGAAGGATCTGAGGTGGGGCAAGAGGTTGCAACGGAAGCTGGAAGGCTTCCGGATGCCGGCGACGCTGTGCAGCGAGCGCGGTTGGAAGCGCAAGCCGATGGATCCGACTTTCTTTGCGCCATACGACATTCAGCCGGGCGACCTTTCGGAGGAGATAAAGTCGCGTCTAAGGGCGTCGCGCAATCTGATTGTGGTCTGTTCGCCGGCGTCGGCACAGTCGGAGTGGGTGGGCAACGAGATCGCCTATTTCCATGAGCTCGGCCGCGACAAGGACATCTATTTCTTCATCATCGAAGGTGTACCCCACAGCGGCGATCCCGCGACGGAGTGTTTCAATCCGATCACAAAAGAGCTTGACATTCCGGAGATCCTTGGCGTCAACATCCATGAGAAGATTTTCCGCTGGTCGTGGATGAACCGCGAGCGTGCGTATCTGCAACTCATTTCGAAGATGCTCGGCGTGGAGTTCGACACGCTCTGGCGCCGCCATCGCCGCCGCATGGTGCGCAACGCCGTGCTGTGGGCTGTCGGATGCGTGGCAGTTGCCGCTGCGTTCACGACATTATGGCTCAACATGCAGCCGGTCGATGTGGCGGTAAGTCTCAACGAGTCTTCGGAGCCGAACGCCGCGCTGCCGCCGCTCCACGACGCCGCGATCACCCTTTCCGTAGGTGACGAGACGAAGAGGGACTCTATCCGCAGTCTCGCCGACGTCGCGTCGTTCGTCAACATTCCGCACAAATATCTCGGCAAGGAAGCGCACATCACGCTGCTTTGCGAGGATTATTTCCCTGTCGACACCGTGGTAACGCTCACGAAGGATGTCACGGTCAACGTGCGCCGCGATCCTGCGGTCTACGGTGAGATCCGCGCAGAGGTTTTCGACACAGTAAGATATGAGAGCGTTCCGGACATCGACGTCACGATCGGACGTTGGAATCTTCGCTCGGACGCCGAGGGCGTCGTGAGGCTGACGGTGCCTTTGGCGGAGCAACAGCGATCATACAAAGTCACGATTCCTTCGCGGGGCGTCACGACCACACTTCTGATGCCTCGGGGTGAAAACGACATTATCCCCATAAAATAGGAACATTCAGAAAATAGCTAACTGATTATTTGTCAGATTGGTAGATTTTTAT
>CABUIO010000011.1 GCA_902491625.1 uncultured Porphyromonadaceae bacterium
GGAGGTCTGTCTGTGTTGCCAACCGCGGCCTTCAGGCCGTGGACAGGCAGCTATAAAAGAAATCGCGTCGCGGAGCGATGCGTGTATGGTGATGTCGATACCGCACGACGTCGCTCCGCGACTGATTTTCCGATGTGATCTCCTACCACGGCCTGAAGGCCGCGGTTGGCAATACGGCCGGACCTCCGGTCCGGCGCTGCGCCGCTAAATTTTAACAATATAATTAATATTTTTTAACATCGGGAGGGTTGAAAAGTCGCGGTTCATTTGTATCTTTGCGTCGATTATTCGCGAAACGGAGGAAAAACTCAATTGTCTGGGTTGTGTTATCGACAAAAACCTACGTAAAAACTTGGCGTAAAAGAAAATAGAAAAGTCCGACGCCATACGTGCCCCCGTGGTAACGAAGAAAAGGAATATACTGAATTGATACTGAGACCTACACATAGACATCCTTGCAGAGCCTTGTCCGCCATGCTCATGGACGGGGCATCGTTGCCCTGTCCCGGGTTTGAAGTCAGGAGACCTTAAAAGAATGCAACAAACCATAAACAACAAACCATAAACAACAAACTCTAACTAATAAACGCTAACATGCTACAAAACAAACAAAACAGACTACGGCGACGTGCCGTGCGGCTGCTCTTGCTTATAGCCGCCCTCTTCGCCCTTTCCCCAACCGCCGATGCCGGATTCGGCACATGGGATGGTACAAAGTATACAGTTCAGATGAACGGACATCCGATAGGAGGATGGAATGGCTTCAAAGACATGACTAAGGTCGATGACAACCATTATTCAGTTGAATTCACCCCTACTACTACCGATGTAATGTCATTTCGTCTTAAGATAAACGGAAAGGAATATGGCCCGACAGACAACAATAGCAACACTACTTTGTCGGAAGGTTATCAACAGGCCTGGCTTACGGATTATTCAAATTGGGGAAAAAAAGAAGGCGCTTGGCTGATATATCCTTCGACCGGGTACAAGTATACACTTCATTTCTGGTATTCTTATGACTCTCAGATGAAGTTCAACTTGGAAAAAACCTCCATCGGTGCTTCTACAATTCCTTCCTCCCTGTATTTCCGTACGGATCAAAATTCGTGGGGGACTCCTATTTCCATGACCAAGAGTTCTGACGGAAAAACATTCTCGTATACACTCAGTCCTTATTCGGCGAACACAACCGTAAAATTCCATTTCCGTCAGAATCAGAATGACTGGAACGGATATCAGCTTTTCCCGAATACGGATGGCGCATCGGCCGTTGTCGGCAGCAACACCATAGACAATTTTAAGGAGAATGGCTCTGACCCCAATAAGGCATGGGCATTTAAGTCGACTTCCAGCCAACCTGTAACATTTACGGTTGACTTTTCCAACGCTTCAAGTCCTGTGTTGAAAATAACACAAGATAACGGCACTCCTACCGTCACCTATTTCATTCAGGGTGACTTCAACAGCTGGGGTGCAGGTTCCTATTTCTCCGGCAGCGGCAACGAGTTGACTGCTACTGTGCCTAACTGGAAGAACAGTGATGGCAACGGCAATAATGACGGATTCTTGCTTAAGGGTAGCAATAGCAAAAACTATTCTACCGGCAGCGTGCTAAACAATAAGACCGCAGCGACGGTTTCCGAAGGTACGACCCACATGACGCTCAACGGTGCCGAGGGCAAGGAAGTGACTTTCACGCTTACACTCAACAACGGTAACCCTTCGACACTAACAGCCACCTGGGATGAAGGCGGCAGCGGCGGCGATGAGGGCGATTACGAGCATAATCCGGGTACAGGCTGGGCAATCATCGGTGATTGGACAGGTTTCGGCAAAGACTGGACGAAGGGCGATGCCATGACTTCAGATAGAAAATATAGTATCGTGGCCAAGGATAACGAGGATATTTACTTCCGAGTAAAAAATGGTTCTACGGAATATTATCCTTCCGAAAACAAAAATATACAGCTCACTACGGGAAACTATCAGTGGTGTACCCAAGTCTCGACAACCAACAATGAGAAGGCATTTTATTTCACACCCCAGCAAGGGTATCAGTATGAGGTTGTTGTAGAGCCTAGCAGTGATAATACTGCGGGCTATCGCATCTGCGTTAACAACAAGGGTCTCTATGTGCCTCCTGTGCCTGAGACGCTTCCGGTCTATCCTATAGGCATCTACAGCAAGGATGAATTGGACGCATACAATGAGCCGACGTATTATCTGCTCGCCTACGGTCTCAACAACGAGAAGGTGACCCCCGAATATCAGTTCACAAAAGCAACCGCAGCAGACGTAGCGAGGCTGCAGGGACTCGTGAGTGGCGCTACCAACAAAGGCGCCATCGCCGAGGGCAAGTATATCCTCGAGCTTACCATGCACAACACCACGCTGCGCTGGTCGAAAGGCGACAACAATTGGGGAGAACATCCCATGTCTGTGGTCGGTTTTGCCACTCCGCGTGCAGAACGTGAGACTAAGGTAAGCGGCTTCAAATGGAACGAACTTGCATATGATCCCAACAACGCCGGTAATGTCAACGACTTCCTGAAAGGTTATGCCTGTGTGGCTGTCTACGACGAGACCGCAAATACTCTGGAGATTGTCAAGAAGGACAATGGTCTTCTCCCGTTCATATCTCTCGTGGGTGCCAACTGGAAGCAGAACACTGTCGCCAACAACGACACTGCCTACACTCTCCCCTCGCGTGATGACGGCAAGACCCACACCACCGATGACGGATGGCAGGATGCCTGGATTCAGTACAACGACAAGGGCGAGATTGCCAAGGATATTGAAGGAAACGTGATGTTCAACACCATGTTCCCTCCCCGCAACGTGATCAAGTTCGCAACCAACTTCAGCCTTAACGGAACAGACTATAACTTCACGCTCGGTTCCGACGAGCTTGTACTCCTTTCCACAGGTCATACCAAGAGCGGTTCTGGCTGGAAGCAGAATCCTCCGGCTGAGATGAAGCTCAACGGAGTGACCGTAACCAATCTCACCAATAACGACAACCTCGCTCTTGGCGAAGCAGTCGATTTCCCGAATCAGCTCGCACTTGACAACGGAGAGCAGTATACGCTTTACGAGGTCAGCGACGTATGGGTGAACGGCAAGTTCAAGTTCTGGACAGGCTGGACCGGCGGCGCAAACAACTCCCAAAACGCAGGCGCAAACTGGGCCAACCACACCAACTGGGGCCACTACAAGAAGCAGAAGGCCGACGATAAAGAAACCGTTGCTGAAGGAACTTCCGCACAGCAGATCCACATGAAGGCTACAGTGCCTCTTGGCGATACAGACGGTGACATGATTTTCGAAGAGCCTACCTATTTCAAAAAGCTCTATTTCTTCTATAACAAGGATCACGGAATCGAGGATAATAAATCGGTGTTCATCATGCTCCCCGCGCGTCTGGGTGCACAAATCGCCGCCCTCTCCCGCGAAAGTTACACACGCGGCATGTATCAGCCCACACTCAAGGATCTCGGAGACCTTGGCAGTCTTAAGGTGCTTGATGTGGTGATCACAGCCCATAACTATGACTCGGAGGAGCACGAGCTCGTGACCACAGTCAAACTTCCCGAAAATATCAAGGATCTCAACAAGACGGCTTCGACTTTCAGCGAGATTTTCTCAGGCATGGAAGGTGAGAACGGCGGTTGTGTATACGATCCTTACGCCTACAATAACGGCAACTACTACTATAATATGGTCGTGACTTTCGACAATCCTTCTGCTGAAGGCGGCAAGGAGATTGTAGAGGTAAAATCCAATCCTTTCACTATCTTCCGCGGGGAGGCTTCGGCAACGCTGAAGGCTTATCAGCTCGTGAAGATCCTTGGGCCCACGGATGGCTATAACTATCTGACATACGATCCCGCCGGCGGCGACAAGGTGTATAAGGTTAAAGTCACTGTCGAAAAACCCAACAATGTAATCGGCGGAGTCAATTCTATTTCTGATGAGAAGGCTCTTGATTCCGACATCAATCCCAAATATGTTGAGTCCAAAGAACTGACGACTGACGAGATCACGGAGCTGAACTTTGGCGACGGCAGCAAGTACCGCTTCAGCTGCAAGGTGCTCCTCGTGGGCAACATCGTAGGCCAGAACATCACTTCATATGAGCTTCTAGAGCCGCAGCTCGTCAATATCGAGAATTACATTGTGGGTGACCGCGTAGAGAAAGACAATGTTCCTACTTTCACAATGGATAAAGAAGGCCGTAAAGACCGTTTCTTCTACATCGTGGAGCCGCTGATTAAGAATAACGGTTTCGGATACAGCTATACCTGGAAGCCTGATTTCATGTATTCGGTTAAGGATGCACAGGGAACGACACAGACCAAGTCGGGCAAATCCGAGGCATCCGTAGAGGGTCGTCTCGTGCTCCCCGAACCCAAGCTCATCGAAGAGCACAGCCGTCTGGAGATGTTCTACGGCGATAACAGCGGCGACAACACCGAAGGTAAAGACGACAAAATCGGCAGTTTCAGCTACTCCGTCAGCGGCGACAACGCCGTGAAGCTTGGCGAAGGCGCCCGCTTCCAGCAGGTGCGCAAGGCTATCGTGATCGAGCGTCCTAACGTGACATTGCGTTACCGCGCGCTGTCGAAGGAATATATTGTTGCGAAAGCCAAGGAAGCCGGTATCGATGTCGGTTATACAGAGGACACAAAGGCGCCTCTCGTAGTCGGCCTGTTCGACTTCAAGGTTGGCGACGAGACCGTAGTGATCAACAACGGATCTAAGTATCCCAACAACGAAGGTCTGGACTGGTATCTCTACCACAGCACCACCAAGAATCCCGCCTACTATTACTTCAAGGGCTTCGAAGGTTTCGAATATGGCTGGGATCCCGAGCATAACATCGGTGTGACTACATACTACGAGCCCCGCGAAATGACATTCTCTGTCCGTGACGCCTTCAAGGACGTGAAGTTCTTCCCCCGCTGGAAAGACGGAACGATCTCGGGTCTGCGCATCAGTCAGGACGCTCCCGTGAACGCACTCGCCGAAGGCACCTATAATGATGCTATAGGTAGCTCGGATGGAGACAATGCTGTCCGCATCACAAGGTCTTCGCTCATTTATGCCGAAACAGCCGCCGAGGGCATCAAGGCCGGCGATCTCATCGAGCAGGTGACCGTCAAGGTCAACCTCGCCAGCGAGACCGGCAATGTCGTTGCTCGCGTCAACAAGGAGGGAAATCCCCTGATGGAGAACGGCGAGGAAGCTGCAGATTATCGTGAGGCAGGCAAGCAGATGCAGCACACCGATTTCATCACGGCTCAGGCTGCCGCCGGCACAGAGATCGCCGAGAAGGGCGAGAGCGACTACTTCCTTGTACGCATTGTCGACAAGACGACCCAGAAAGATCTCATGACGCCTCAGGCAGTATCGGCCAAGGATATGTACGACGGCAAGGAATTCGCCGTGACGGCCAACCACGGACACTGGTGGGACGGCCAGCTCGAGACAGTGAAGGCCGATCCTCTGTACAAGCGTATGCAGGTGCGCATCAGCCATCTCTATCCTTTCGTCGCCGGTACCGAGGGTACGACAGTGGACACCACGACACCCGCGTCCGCACCGCGCCGCGCAGGCGCTGAGGGCGCAGCGGCATCCGACGAGAACGTAGTGATCAAGTCGGACGCTATGCTCCGCGAGTTCGCCGGCAGTGACATTCCGACCGCCGTGATCGGTGTGGAGGACGCCATGCGCGACAGCGTCGTAGCCGGTGTGGGCTTCATCGAGGCTCACGGCGAGGGCGTGGAGATCTACGGTGCCGACGGTATCAAGATCGCCGCAGGCGAAGGCCGCCACGAGGTTTCGGCCGGTGTCTATGTGGTTCGCCTCAACGGCCGTGCCGAGAAGGTGATCGTGCGTTGAAATACTCCAAATACAATAGCACAATAATCATGTGATTTTTTAATTAGTTACCTTTGTGCGGGCTGCGTCGTGAGACGCGGCCCGCTTTTTTCCCCCTGACGGTGTCCTCTCCCCGGACGTTGTCCGGGGTTAACAAGATGGTCAGGCCTCCGGCCTGACGACTTTAGGGACTTTAAGGTCTTTAGGGAGCGGGCGCAAAATATTGCGCCCCTACATGACAATCACACGACCATGTAGGGGCGCAATAATTTGCGCCCACCGCGATAACACCACGACGAGGAGAGGCCTGTCAAGGCCGATACGACAATAGCCCGGCAGCGTGAGCTCCGGGAATGAGATATACACAATGAAAATGAGGTCTGTAGGACCGATCAAAAGGCTTCGTTCGGATCGCCCCTACAGGGCTTGATATATGTTCTACGCCACGATCCCGGAGTTTACACTCCGGGCTATTGTCGTATCGGCCTTACAGGCCTTTTCCCGGACGGTGTCCGGGGTTAACAAAATCATAGGCCTCCGGCCTGAGGACTTTAGGGACTTTAAGGTCTTTAGGGAGCGGGCGCAAAATATTGCGCCCCTACAGATTATTGTGTGCCTACAGGGTATGAAAAAGCGCTGCGGCTCGGGTGAGTCGCAGCGCTGTGGGCTATTCCCCGGACGCTGTTCGGGGTTAACAAGATGCTCAGGCCTCCGGCCTGACCGGACGGGTCAGCGGCGCGGGCCACGGTTGCCACCGTCGCGGCGCGGGCCTCTGTCGCCGCGCTCTCCGCGGTCGCCGCCTTCACGACGCGGGCCACGGTCGCCACCTTCGCGGCGCGGGCCGCGGGGACGTGCCTGGGGCTCGACGTAGCCTTCTGGTTTCTCCTGAAGCACTCGCATGGAGAGGCGGTATTTGCCGGTCTTCTTGTCGATCTCGATGAGCTTGACGGTCACTTCGTCGCCCTCCTTGAGTCCGCTGGCTTCCATGTTGTCGAGGCGTTCCCAGCTGATCTCGCTGATGTGGAGGAGTCCGTCGCGGTTGGGCATGAACTCCACGAATGCTCCGAAGTCGAGGATGGAGCGCACCTTGCCGGTGTAGACCTTGCCTTCCTCGGGCTGTGCGACGATCTCCTGAATGCGCTCGTAGGCGGCGTCGAGGCTCTCCTTGTTGGCGGAGGCGATCTCTACCTTGCCGATGCCGCGCTCCATGTCTTCGTCGATGGAGATTGTGGCTCCGGTCTCCTCCTGGATGCCCTGGATGACCTTGCCCTGGGGGCCGATGACGGCGCCGATGAGTTCCTTGGGAATCTCGAAGGCGACGATGCGGGGCACGTGGGGCTTGTAGTCTTCGCGGGGAGCGGGGATGTGGTCGTTGATGATGCCGAGGATGTGCATGCGTCCCTGACGCGCCTGCTCAAGTGCTTTGGCAAGGATCTCGTAGCTGAGACCGTCGCACTTGATGTCCATCTGTGTGGCGGTGATTCCCTTGTCCGTACCGGTCACCTTGAAGTCCATGTCGCCGAGATGGTCCTCGTCGCCGAGGATGTCGGTGAGGACGGCATATTTCTGACCGTCGGAGATGAGACCCATGGCCACGCCTGCGACGGGGCGTTTCATCTTGACTCCGGCGTCGAGGAGGGCGAGCGTGGAGCCGCAGACCGTTGCCATCGACGAGGAGCCGTTGGACTCCAGGATGTCGCTGACGATGCGGCATGTGTAGGGGAAGCCTTCGGGGAGCATGCGCTTGACGGCGCGGTGGGCGAGATTGCCGTGGCCGATCTCGCGGCGGCCGACGCCGCGCTGCGGACGAGCCTCGCCGGTGGAGAAGGGGGGGAAGTTGTAGTGGAGCAGGAAGCGTTCCTTGCTCTGGTCGAGCACGTTGTCGACGATCTTCTCGTCGAGGGTGGTGCCGAGGGTCACGGTAACGAGCGCCTGGGTCTCGCCTCGGGTGAAGATGGCGGATCCGTGGGGGCCGGGGATGTAGTCGGTCTCGACCCAGATGGGGCGCACGGTGGTGGTGTCGCGGCCGTCGAGGCGGATTCCCTCGTCGAGGACGCAGCGGCGCATGGCCTCTTTCTCGACGTCGTGGTAGTAGCGCTTCACCATTGCCTCGCGCTGCTCGGGAGTGTACTTGGCAAGCTGCTCGTCGGTCATTTCGGGGAGGGCGGCGATGTATTCGTCGCAGATTGCGCCGAAGGATTCGGCTCTCCAGTGTTTGTCGGGGTTGCCGGTCTTGGCGATGGCGTAGGCCTTGTCGTAGCATTTGGCGTGGACGTCGGCGCGGAGCTCGTCGTCGTTGACCTCGTGGCAGTATTCGCGTTTGGTCTCCTTGCCGGCTTCCTTCATAAGCTCGATCTGGGCGACGCAATGCTTCTTGATCTCCTCGTGGGCGACCTTGAGGGCTTCGAGGAGCTCAGCCTCGCTGACCTCGTCCATCTCGCCCTCGACCATCATGATGTTGTCGTAGGTGGCGCCGACCATCAGCTCGATGTCGGCATCCTTGATCTGCTTGAAGGTGGGGTTGATCACCCACTGGCCGCCTACGCGTGCTACGCGCACTTCGGAGATGGGGCCGTCGAAGGGTATGTCGGAGCATGCCAGGGCTGCCGATGCGGCAAGTCCGGCGAGTGCGTCGGGAGCGTCGTTCTCGTCGGCGGAGAAGAGGGTGACGTTGACGAATGTCTCGGCATGGTAGTTCTCGGGGAAGAGGGGACGCAAAACGCGGTCGACAAGACGCGAGGTCAGGATCTCATAGTCGTTGCTGCGGCCTTCGCGCTTGAGAAATCCGCCGGGATAGCGGCCTATTGAGGCATACTTCTCTTTGTACTCTACTGTGAGGGGCATGAAGTCCACGCCCTCGCCTGCCTCCTTGGCGGAACATACTGTGGCGAGAAGCATGGTGTTGCCCATGCGCAGCTCCACAGCACCATCGGCCTGCTTGGCGAGCTTGCCGGTCTCGATCGTGATCGTGCGGCCGTCGCTCAGCTCGATGGTCTTTTTGATAGGTTTCAACATAAAAATTTCTTATTTCTTTCTTGCAAATTTCGCCGCAAAGGTACTTAATTTTCGGCATTTAAGCAATAGTTTTCGGAAGCGTTTTATGTCGGGGCGGCGGTCAGGGCGTGATCAGGGCGCCGCAAACCGTTCACCGCGGCGCCGTATGGCTTATTTGAACCGGGAGGCGACTTCGGCGACACGCTCGAAGATGCGGCGGTCGGCGTCGGTGAGTTCGAGGTTCCGGCGCGCCATCGCTCTTGCGGCGATGTCAAAGAATTTCTTCAGGGGTACGTCGGAGAATCCGGATGTGGGAGAGCCTTCCGAGAACGAGGGTATGAAGACTCTGGGGAATCCGGCGCCGTGGATGTTGCATCCGACGCCTACGACCGTGGCGGTGTTGAACATGCAGTTGATGCCGGCCTTGGAGTGGTCGCCCATGATGAGGCCGCAGAACTGCAGGTCGGTGCGCATGAAGGTGTGGCGGCGGTAGTTCCAGAGGCGTATCTTGCTGTAGTCGTTCTTGAGGTTGGAGGCGTTGGTTCCGGCGCCGATGTTGCACCATTCGCCGATCACGGCGTTGCCCAGATAGCCGTCATGGGCTTTGTTGGAATGGCCGAGGATCACGACGTTGTTGATCTCGCCGCCGACTTTGCTGAGCGGACCGATGGTCGTGTTGGAGTAGATCTTGCTGCACATATTGACCTTCGAACCCTCGCACAGCGCGAAAGGACCGCGCAGACAGCTGCCTTCCATCACCTTGGCGTCGCGGCCGATGTATATGGGGCCGTCCTTGAGGTTGAGGGTAGCGGCCTCGACAGTGGCGCCCTCCTCGATGAAGAGCGCGGGTGTGCCGTCCTCAAGATACGGACTGCCGATCACGGTGCACGAGGGATCGAGCGGCTGTCCGATGCGTCCGGCGGTAATTTCTTTGAAATCCCTGACTATCTCTTCGCCGTTGTATTGGAAAATATGGTAGAGGAATTCTATGCTTTTCAGCGGTGCGGTGAACTCTACGGTCTTGAGCGGCGTCTCTGTGTTGCCTTTTGCTCCGCCGTCGAGATCGAGCGCATGGAAAGCCACAGTGTCGCAGCGGCAGGCGAGAATGGCGTCTGACGCGGCGTCCACAAGCATCTCGCCCTCGGCGAGCGCATCCACAGCATCGACAAGAGCCTCGTCGGGAAGCAGACGTGCGGCTATGTAGAGGCTCGCCGTGCCCTCAGGCGCCTCCTGCGGGGCGTATTTCTCGCGCAGATAGTCGACGCTGAGCACGCTGTAGTCGCCCGGCAGACGACGCTGCCATTTCTCGGCTATAGTGGTGATTCCCACGCGCAGCCCGCAGGCCGGACGTGTGAACGTGATTGGCAAAAGGTCGGTATGGTTGCCGACAGTGTCGAAAAGGATGACATTTTTCATGATACAGCTGATAGGGAAAGGATATTCGTCCGCTGTGGCGGTAATTCCGGGGCAAATTTACTCTTTTTAGCTTAAAACGGCCAAAACGACAGCCCTCTTAACATCTCTTAACACTGAATGGCGATTAGGCGAACTATTAGGAACAATATCGAACCATTTTTTTCAAACCATCATTTACCATTGATGCTAACCATTGAGATCCATTTTGGGGGACTATGGGGAACCATGGAGAACCATCGTTTCTTATGTTTCGTGGGTCTCGGCAATGTGATCGTTCGGAAGACGCTGCAAAGCCCGTGTATCGCCTCGTGTTCAGCTGCAACTACGGTGCCGACTCACCTTATAACAATGTCAAGGCAGTCGTTTACGTAGACCGCGTCGCTGTTTCCGCCGACGAATAAGCGCGCAGGGACAAACGAAATTCAACGAGAGAGACGGAGGAGGCTGCAGCTTCTTCCGCCTCTCTTTGTTTTTTAGAATTTCTTTGATAACTTTGTGGCATATTTGTAGACAAAACGATTATTAACCGAATAAGACAATGGAAATGAAGAAAATTGTTGTCGGACTTTTTGTATTGCTGGCTTGTATGGCCTTTCCATCATGTACGTCGGATGATGAGCCGAAGGTGGAGGTCGATTCCGAGGTTGTTTCCGCTTGTGCGAGTGGAGAGCTGACCAAATGTTATAAACTGGTGGATCGGGAATATCACGGACATAAAATCAGCAGTGCAAAATCGGCTGAAACGAAAGGCGACTATATTGTCGATCCGTTGGAATTTGATCCCACCGACCGGACAATCCTTTTTATGAAAGGACAGACTCTGACACCTTTGCATTGGACTACTTCTGACCAAGAATCCTATACAATTCATCTACTTCAGGAGGTCTGGAATGCTTACCGCAAGATGGCCAGTTCAAAGGTTGAGCTTTATGTGGCTGTGCCCTTCGGTTTTGATGAGTCGGACAGTTCCCTTCGGACGTTGGATAGGACATACTCCGTCATGGTGATGAAGGAGGACAAACTCCGTCTGAAATATACAGAC
This sequence comes from uncultured Porphyromonadaceae bacterium, assembly GCA_902491625.1. Classification (GTDB taxonomy): domain Bacteria; phylum Bacteroidota; class Bacteroidia; order Bacteroidales; family Muribaculaceae; genus Lepagella. The sequence goes on from CABUIO010000011.1 coordinate 11,336, forward strand.
GAGGACAGTGGATCCCGGATAGTATATGATTATGTTAAATATCCCATTTCCAAGTATGAGCTTGATCTGTGTGCTGTTTTCGATTCCAAGCTTGAGGCGTATCGCTATATCGCTGAGACCGCGAAGGGGTTGTTTGGCAGCAAATTGGATATGAGTACGGTTTATCCCGGGGCCAAGGAGGTGATTGATCTTGACGACCTAATCGACCGACTTGACAAAGGATTGTACTGAGCACTCAGCGCGTCGGGACAAGCGAAATTCAACGAGAGAGACGGAGGGTGGCCGCGTGCCGCTTCCGCCTCTCTCTTTTTTGTGGGCGCGGATGCGGACAGTCCGAACTATTTTTGCTATATTTGCGCTCTGACAGTTAAACTTGTAACTATGGAAAAGATACAAAAACAATATCTCGCGGCGCTTCGTGAAGACATGAAGGCGCACGGACTTGACGCAGTCGTGATCAACGGTACGGATCCCCATCAGAGCGAGAATCCGCCTGCCCACTGGCGTGATCGCGAGTGGCTCACCGGTTTCTGGTCAACCAACGGCACCAACGGCACGGCTGTCGTGACCGCCGACAAGGCGCTCTGCTGGACCGACTCGCGCTATTTCCTGCAGGCCACCGACCAACTCGCCGGCACAGGTTTCGAGATGATGGAGGAGGACGGCCCCAATGCGGTGGATCTCATCGACTGGGTGACGGAGCATACTGCCAAAGGTCAGAAGGTCGGCATCGACGGCACGACGTTCTCCATCTCCTATGCCCAGCGTCTGCAGCAGGAACTCGGCGACAACGGCGTTGAACTCGTCACCAACTACGCTCCCTTCGACCGCCTGAACCCCAAGCGCCCGGCGCGTCCGCTCAACAAGCTTTTCGTCCATGACGAGTCGATCGTCGGTGAGACCGTAGACAGCAAGATCGCGCGTCTGCTCGCCGAGGTCAAGGCCGAGCTTGCAAACGCTACCGTGCTCTCATCGCTCGACGACATCGCGTGGGTTACAAACCTCCGCACCGCCAACGACATAGCATTCAGCCCGATCTTCGTCAGCTATCTCTATCTCGACGAGGAGGACAACCGCGTGCTCTTCATCGACGCAGACAAGCTCACCGACGAGGTGAAAGCGCACCTTGCGAAATACCATATCGAGACCCGAGGCTATGACGACGTGTTCGACTACGTGAAGGCGCTTCCCAAGACCACACGCCTGCTCGTAGACCCCCAGAAGACCTCACGCGCCCTCTACGACGCCATGGGATGCACGCCGGTGTTCGGCGGTGCCGGAGTGGCGAAGCTGAAGAGCATCAAGACCGAGGCGATGCTCCGCAGTCTGGACATGGCGATGGAGAAGGACGGCGTGGCGCTCGTGAAGTTCTTCATGATGATCGAGAAGGATCTGCCCACCGGACAGCTCACCGAGGTGGAGCTTGGCAAACGCCTGCGCGCGCTACGTCTCAGCGACCCGACATGTGTCGACGAGAGCTTCGCTCCCATCATCGGCTTCAACGGCCACGGCGCCATCGTGCACTATGAGGCCGACGAGTCGACCGACGTGACCATAGAGGGCAACGGACTCCTGCTCGTGGACTCCGGCGGCCAGTACATGCGCGGTACCACGGACATCACGCGCACCATCGCCATCGGCATCCCCACCGACGAGATGAAGCATGACTTCACCCTCGTGATGAAAGGACACATCGCGCTTGCGACTGCAGAGTTCCCCGCAGGCACAACAGGCCATCAGCTTGATGTGCTCGCCCGCCAGTTCCTCTGGAAGGAGGGCAAGGCATACTACCACGGCACAGGCCACGGCGTCGGTTTCTTCATCAACTGCCACGAGGGTCCGCAGAACATCCGCCTCAACATCAACCCTACGCCGCTGGAGCCGGGCATGGTGACGAGCAACGAGCCCGGACTCTACCTTGCCGACCGTTACGGCATCCGCTGCGAGAACCTGATCGTCACGGTCAAGGCCGAGAACACCGAGTTCGGCGACTTCTACCGTTTCCGCACCGTGACTCTCTTCCCCTTCGATCTGTCGCTCTTTGACACCTCGATCATGTCAGACGAGGAGATCAAGTGGGTAAACGACTACCATGCCCACGTGCGCGAGCGCCTCACACCGATGCTTGACGCCGAAGCCGCAAAATGGCTCGCCCAGAAGACACAACCCCTTAAACGATAATTTCCACTCTCAAACGATAACTACCACTAAAGAAATGGCTATAATCCAACCCGTAAGAGGCTTTGAACCCAAGATAGGAAAGAACTGTTTCTTAGCCGCCAACGCCGTGATTGTCGGCGATGTCGTGGTCGGCGACGACTGCAGCATCTGGTTCGGCACCGTGCTTCGCGGTGACGTCAACTCCATCCGCATCGGCGACCGCGTCAACATCCAGGACGGCTCGGTGCTCCACACGCTTTATCAGAAATCGACCATCGAGATCGGCAACGACGTCTCCATCGGCCACAATGTCACCATCCACGGCGCCAAGATACACGATCTGGCACTCATCGGTATGGGTGCCGTCGTGATGGACGACGCCGAGGTAGGCGAGGGCGCCCTCGTCGCCGCCGGCAGCGTCGTGTTGAGCCGCACCAAGATCGGAGCGCACGAGATGTGGGCCGGCGCCCCCGCGAAATTCGTCAAGATGGTAGAGCCGGAGAAGGCCGCCGAGATGAACCGCAAGATCGCGCGCAACTACCTCATGTACAGCCAATGGTATGACAAAGACCTCAATCCCGGCGTGGATTGAGCAGTACCTGAACCCACAGAATAAGAGAGCGCAGTCAGACCACGTGTCCGGCTGCGCTCTCGTCGCGGTTAAGCAACTGTGGCGCACAATTTTTGTGCGCGGGGATGGAGGGTATCGAAAAAAATGTTAATTTTGCGGCTCAAAATCGCGATGCGTCGTCGAGCGTGCGCCCGACACGGTCGCAGATGTGATGTGCGAAGTAACTCTTAAAAATTAGTTAACAGTAATACAAATTATGTAACTCACATTACTGACACATACTTGCTCGTCTTTTTGGCGCTTTAGCCGTTCTCGCTCAGTCATGTAGCCCGCTACACTCCTTCGCTCATCCGGCTAAATCCCTCAAAAATACTTCGCAATCATGTATCATCTAATTTTTGCGAGTTACTTATTAGTGTAGCAACCCATTATGAACATTCTTGGAAAGCCGGATTTCAAACCGGCGATTATCAGTGCATGCCGCGACTACAGCATGTCGCGGTTCCGTTCGGATTTAGTGGCCGGCATCGTTGTCGGCATCGTGGCGCTTCCGCTTGCCATCGCCTTCGCCATCGCCAGCGGCGTGAGTCCTACGGCAGGACTCGTGACAGCGTTTATCGGCGGTTTCTTCGTATCCGCCCTCGGCGGCAACTCGGTGCAGATCGGTGGTCCGACTGGTGCCTTCATCGTGATCATCTACAGCATCATCCAGCAATTCGGCCTCTCCGGACTCGCCGTAGCGACGCTGATGGCGGGATGTATCCTTGTGCTCATGGGACTTTTCCGCCTCGGCACGGTCATCAAGTTCATACCTTATCCCATCGTAGTGGGCTTCACCGCCGGAATCGCGCTGACAATCCTGTCGACGCAGGTTCCTGACTTCTTCGGTCTGACAATCAGCGAGAAAGTGCCGGGCGACTTCATCGGCAAGTGGGGCGTCTATCTGCGCAACATGGCTTCGCTAAACCTTCCGACGCTGTGTGTCGGCATGGCCTCTCTGCTGATCATCATCCTGATGCCGCGCATCTCACGCAGGGTGCCGGGAGCGCTGTCGGCCATCATCATCGTGACGCTCGCCGTCTGGCTGCTGCGCGAGTTTGCCGGTGTCGAGGGGATCACGACCATCGGCGACCGCTTCGGCGACCTGAAGCCCGGACTTCCCGAGACAGCGGCCATCGGTTTCAATATGGAATCGCTCAACCGCCTGCTCCCCTCGGCCTTCACCATCGCCATGCTCGGCGCCATCGAGAGTCTGCTGAGCGCCACCGTGGCCGACGGTAGCACCGGCGATCGTACCAACTGCAACACCGAGCTGATGGGTCAGGGCGTGGCCAACATCGTCGTGCCGCTCTTCGGCGGCATCCCCGTGACCGGCGCCATCGCGCGCACGATGACCAACATCACCAACGGCGGCCGCACTCCCGTGGCCGGAATCATCCATGCCGTCGTGCTGCTGATCATCTTCCTTTTCGCCATGCCGCTGATCAGCCTCGTGCCGATGTCGTGTCTCGCCGCCGTGCTCGTGATGGTGAGCTACAACATGAGCGGCTGGCGCACCATAAAGGGGCTTCTCCACAACCCCAAGAGCGACATATCGGTGCTTGTGGTCACATTCCTTCTAACCGTGATTTTCGACCTCACCATAGCCATCGAGATCGGTCTGCTGCTTGCCGCCGTGCTCTTCCTGCGCCGAGTCTCCGAGAACACGACTGTGCGTGTCTACGGCGAACAGCTTGACGCCGCCGAGGGCACAGACCTTTCGAAGCACGAGGTTCTGAATCTGCGTCCCGGAGTGTCGGTCTACGAGATCGACGGCCCCTTCTTCTTCGGCGCCGCCACCAAGTTTGACGAGGTCGTGCGCCACAGTCTTGCCGAGGCTCCGAAGGTGCGCATCATCAGGATGCGAAAAGTGCCCTTCATCGACTCCACCGGACTTCACAACCTTGAACTGCTGATCGCATCATCGCACCGCGAGGGGATACGCATAGTGCTGTCCGGCGTGCGCGAAAGTGTGCGCGAGGTGCTTCACAAGGCCGGCATCGACTCCATGATCCCTCCCGAATGCATCTGCGACCACATCAGCAAGGCGGTCGTCGTGGCCAACCGCATGGCTGCGGAGAGCGAGAGCCGCGCGTCCTGAAATGAATTTTTGCCGATGTTTGCGTAATTCGTCGGAATAGACTAAATTTGCGAGAAGAAAAACAAGCAAACACCACAGTCATGAAATTCAAAGTAGCCAGCACGACATTTCTGCAGCAGCTCAGCGCTGTCAACAAGATAATCAACGGCAAAAACGCCCTCTCCATCCTCGACAACTTTTTGCTCACGCTGAAGGACGGCGTGCTGACAATCACAGGCTCGGATCAGGAGAACACCATGACCGCCACGGTCGACACACTTGAGTCGGAAGGGGAGGGGAGCATGGCCGTGAACGCCAAACGCCTCCTTGAGATGCTTAAAGAGGTGTCGGGCCAGCCGCTGACCTTCGCGGTCGACGAGAGCAGCTACAGAATCGACATAGACTTCCTCAACGGACACTTCGCATTCATGGGCATCGACGGCAGCGAGTATCCCTCGCTCGGCGTCTTCCCCGAGGAGGCCACATCCTTCGCCATGCCCGCCGCCGTCGTGCAGAAAGGCATCGAGAACACCATCTTCGCCGCCGGCACCGAGATCATCCGTCCGGTCATGACCGGCGTCTTCTGGGACATCTGCCGTCCCGACGCCGAGGGCAACCCCACGCCCGGCATCACTTTCGTGGCCACCGACACCCACAAGCTCGTGCGCTACATCAACACCGAGGCCAACCCCGGCATCACCTCCTCCTTCATCATGCCTCCCAAGCCCGCCAACATCCTGCGGTCTCTCATCGGCAAGGAAGACGGCGACATTTCCGTGGAGCTTTACGAGAAGAACGCCACCTTCCGTTTCGGCCGCTACACGCTCTCCTGCCGCTTTATCAACGGTCGCTATCCCGACTACAACCGCGTCATCCCGCGCGAGAATCCTTTCGAGCTTATCATCGACCGTGTCTCGATGCTCAACGCCGTGCGCCGCATGTCGCTCTTCGCCAGCCAGGCGTCCTCGCTCGTGAAAATGCGCCTCGCAGAGAACGAGGTGGAGCTTACTTCGCAGGACATGGACTACAACACCGCAGCCGAGGAGAAGGTGACATGCAGCTACTCAGGCAACGAGATGGTGATAGGCTTCAACGCCGACTATCTCATCGAGGTGCTTGCCAATCTGCCCGGCGACACCGTGAAGATACGTCTCAGCGATCCCGCGCGTCCGGGCATATTCACCCCCGAGGAGCCTCTGGAGAACGCCGACCTGCTTATCCTCCTGATGCCTATGCAGGTCAACGACTCCATCTGAACCGGACTCCTTGAGGCCATCACCATCCTACACAAAATCATCTACTGACCAATGACCCTCAACCTGAAACGTCCGCTCGTGTTTTTCGATCTGGAGACCACGGGCGTCAATGTGAGCCATGACAGAATCGTCGAGCTCTCTTATATAAAGGTTTTCCCCGACGGCACCGAGCAGACCGGCGTGTATCGCGTCAATCCCGGAATGCCGATTCCGCCACAGGCCACGGCCGTCCACCACATCACCGATGCCGACGTGGCCGATGAGCCGCATTTCGCCGCTCTTGCCGCCGAGATCCTTGCCGTATTCGACGACGCCGACATCGCCGGATTCAATTCCAACAAATTCGATGTGCCTCTCCTTGTCGAGGAGTTCTCGCGCACAGGATGCCACTTCGATCTCACGAAGCATAAGTTTGTGGACGTGCAGACGATCTACCACAAGCTGGAGCCGCGCACCCTCTCCGCCGCCTACCGCTACTATTGCGGAGCGAATCTGGAGGACGCGCATTCCGCCGCCGCCGACACCCGCGCCACCTACGAGGTACTTCTCGCCCAGCTTGAGAAGTATCCCGAGACAGCCGAGTTCGGCAACGATGTCGACAAGCTCGCCATCTTCTCGCAGCAGAACCGCAACATCGACCTCTCGGGGCGTTTCTCGCGCAATGACAACGGCGTTGCCGTCTTCAATTTCGGCAAGTTCAAAGGACAGCCTGTGGTCGAGGTGCTTCGCCACGAGCCCCAGTACTACAACTGGATGATGCAGGGCGATTTCCCGAAGAACACCAAGGACGTCCTCACCTCACTCTACATGGAATCCCGCAAGCAATGAGCGTTCTGCAAGGAAAACACATAGTGCTCGGCATCACCGGCGGCATCGCGGCCTACAAGTCCGCCATGCTGCTGCGTCTGCTGCGCAAGGCCGGAGCGGAGGTGCAGGTCGTGATGACTCCGGCGGCAAAGGAGTTCATCACTCCCGTGACGCTCTCCTCGCTCAGCGGCAAGCCTGTGGTCAGCGAGTTCTTCACCGCCAACACCGGCGAATGGCACAGCCACGTGGATCTCGGCCTCTGGGCCGACCTCATGGTGATAGCGCCCGCCACGGCGTGCACCATCGCCAAGATGGCTCACGGCGTGGCCGACAACATGCTCGTGACGACTTATCTATCGGCACGCGAGAGGGTGGTGGTGGCTCCCGCGATGGATCTCGACATGTGGCAGCATCCGACCACACGTCGCAACATCGACATCCTTCGCGGCGACGGAGTGGCCATCGTTGAGCCTTCCGACGGCTATCTCGCCTCCGGACTCAGCGGCAAAGGACGCATGGAGGATCCGGAGAAGATCGTCGAGGCAATGGAGCGCATCCTCGCAGTCGAGGAATCCCTGAAAGGCAAAAAAATATTAATTACCGCCGGCCCGACGCATGAAAACATCGACCCTGTGCGTTTTATCGGCAACTACTCCTCCGGCAAGATGGGCTTTTCGCTCGCCTTAGAGGCCGAAAGGCGAGGCGCGGAGGTGACGCTCGTGACCGGACCCGTGGCGCTGACACTTCCCGCCGGAAGCTCGGTGAAGCGCATCGACGTGGTCTCGGCCAAGGAGATGTGTGCCGAATGCGAGAAACTTTTCCCCTCGATGGACGCCGCCATCATGAGCGCCGCAGTGGCCGACTATGCTCCCGAGAGCGTGGCCGGCAGCAAGATAAAGCGTTCAGGATGCGAGTCCATGACCCTGCGTCTTGTGCGCAATCCCGACATCGCCGCCACGCTCGGAAAGGCTAAGGCTCCCGGCCAGATAATCGCCGGTTTCGCTCTGGAGACCGACAACGAGCAGGACAACGCGCTCGCGAAACTCCGCTCCAAGAATCTCGACTGGATAGTGCTCAACTCCCTGCGCGACCCCATGGCCGGATTCTCCAAGCCGACAAATAAAGTGACAATCTACGGTGCCGACGGTTCCGTCCGTCCCTTCCCAGCCAAGAGCAAGGAGGAGGTGGCTGCCGACATCCTCGATACGATATTCCTGTAAGAAAAATATATGTTTCTCTCCCGACTCTATCATACGTTCAGCCTCCCTCTGAGGCTTCTCGCCGTGGCGGCGGCGCTTCTCTGCTGTGCCGCCCTTTCGGCACAGGAGCTCAACTGCAACGTCGAGATCAACACCTCCAAGATCGAGAGTGCCGACAAATCGATGTTCGACGAGCTGCAGGGCGCCATATCCGAATATTTCAATACACGCAAATGGACCAACGCGCAGTTCTCGCCTAATGAGAAGATAGAATGCAATTTCTTCCTCACAGTGAGCAAATATGAGAACGACCGCATCACCGGCGATCTTCAGGTGCAGCTGATCCGTCCGGTCTTCAACAGCACCTACACGACCACTCTCTTCAATTTCCGCGACACCAAGATCGAGTTCGAGCACCGCCTCGGCGAGCAGCTTGTCTACAACGAGTCCACCATGGAGGACAATCTCACCGCCATACTCAACTACTATGCCTTCCTCTTCCTCGCGCTTGACTTCGACAGTTTCTCGCAGAACGGCGGCCAGCCATATTGGGACAGAGTGGCAACCATCGTGCAGATGGCGCAGAGCAGCGGAGAGCTTGGCTGGCGTGCCTTCGAGGACAACAAGAACCGCAGCGCCGTGCTCTCGGCCTATACCGACCCCGCAACCTCCGGAATGCGCGAAATCCTCTACAAATACCACCGTCAGGGTCTCGACCAGATGTTTACCGCTCCTGACAAGGGGAGGGCTGCCATCACCGAGACAATCCACACTCTCGGCGAAATCCACAAGGCGCAGCCCATGTCTGTGGCTCTGTCGATTTTCCGCGATTCCAAACTTGACGAGCTTGTAAACGTTTATTCTAAGGCACCAGACGAGGAACGTATGGATGTCTACAACATACTCTCCGCCATCTATCCAACCGACACGGAACGCCTCGACAAGATCAAGAATCCCGAGGATCCCAACAAGTAGGAGAGGGGCGGGTAAACCATAAAGCTTAAACAGATGCTTTCGAGCCTGCACATAGAGAACTTCGCGCTGATCGACACTCTCGACATAGAGCTGCCGCGCGGACTCGCCATCATCACCGGCGAGACCGGAGCCGGAAAGTCGATCATTCTCGGCGCCCTTGGGCTGCTCATGGGCTCGAAACACGACTCGCGTCAGCTCCGCGACGCATCGCGACGCATCGTGGTGGAGGCCGTCTTCCGCGACGTCGACACGGCGATGATTCGCGACATCCTTGCCGAAGGCGAGGCTGACAGCGATGAGGTCGGAGAGATCATGGACGCTGTCGAGGCCGACGGCGCCATAGTGCTTCGTCGCGAGGTGTCCCCCACAGGACGCAGCCGTGCTTTCATCAACGACACCACTGCCACCCTCCGGCGTGTCGGCGCCATTGCCTCGCGTCTGGTCGACATACATTCCCAGCGCAGCAATTCCCTGATCGAACGCCACGAGTTTCGCCTCGGTGTCCTTGACGCCCTTGCCGGCAACGAGGCTATACGCGCGCGCTATCGCGGATGTTTCGACCGCTATGCCTCGCTGCGCCGCACTCTCCGTCAGCGCCGCGAAGCTCTTGAACGCGACCGTCAGCAGCAGGAACTCATAGCGTTTCGTCTCGAACGCCTGCGCGAACTCAAGCCGCGCGGCGGCGAACAGCAGGAGCTTGAACGTCGCATCGAGATACTTTCCGCCGCCGAGCAGATCCGCGAGTCGATAGGACTCGTGTGCCGTCTCCTTGACGGCGACGATTCGGCGGCTCTCCCTTCGATCCATCAGGCCGCAGCTGAGTTGTCGCATGTCAGCGCTGCTGCCCTCGAACCTGACGGCGACAATTCTGACGAGTCGCTTGTCGACCGTCTCCGCTCTGCCGAGATCGAGCTGCGCGACATCGTGGAGACGCTACACGACCGTCTCGGCGACGTGGAGGCAAATCCCGCGCTCCTTCAGAAGTCGGAGGCACGCCTTGAAGCCATCTACACCGAGGAGAAACGTTTTGGCGTGGAGAGCGACACCGAACTTGAGGCTATTAAGAAAGAACTTGAGACAACATTCGCTGCCTTAGCCGACGGCGACGATACCATCCGTGAGCTTGAACAGCAGGTGAAACATGCAGCGCAGGAGCTTAAGGAGGCCGCAGCCGCCATCACCGCTTCGCGCCGCGAGGCCGCCGTGAAGTTCTCCGAAGAACTGCTCCGGCTCGCTCGTCCGCTCGGAATGCCGAACCTGAAATTCGAGGCTTCCGTCGAGCCGGCGCCACGCATGGCCGCCGACGGCGCCGACACGGCGCGGTTTCTCTGCGCCTTCAACAGAAATCAGCCGCTGCGTCCGCTGGAGGAGATTGCTTCCGGAGGCGAGATGTCGCGCGTGATGCTCTGTGTCAAGGCCATCGTGGCCGGACGCATGAAGATGCCTACCGTCATTTTCGACGAGATCGATACCGGAGTCAGCGGCGACATTGCCGACCGCATGGGCCGCATGATGCGTTCCATGGCCGTCGGGCAACAGGTGATAGCTATCACGCATCTGCCTCAGGTGGCCGTCATGGGCGACGTCCATTTCAAAGTCTACAAGGAGGACGATGCCGACGCCACGTTCACCCATGTGGCCCGTCTCGGCGACGCCGAACGCGAGCACGAGATCGCGAGAATGCTCTCAGGCTCGGTCATCGACAATGCCGCGCTGCTCAACGCCCGCTCCCTGCTGGGACGCGACAGCAGGCATCCCGTGACCGGCTCTCTGTTTTGAAACCACTACATTAATTATATAACCCGGTGAAGAATTCAGAATATATTTTCGGCCTGAGGGCCATCATGGAGGCTCTTGAAGCCGGACAGGAGGTCAACAAGGTGCTTCTGAAGAAAGACTTTCGCGGCGAGCTCTCGGGCGAGCTGCTGGAGATGCTGCGCAGACGCGGCATTCCGGTGCAGCGTGTGCCGGTGGAGAAGCTCAACGGCATCACGCACCGCAATCATCAGGGTGCCATAGCGCTTCTCTCGCCTGTGGCCTACCACGACCTCGAACAGATCGTCCCCACGCTCTACGAGGAGGGGATGCTGCCGTTCATCATACTGCTCGACGGCGTCACCGACACCCGCAATTTCGGAGCCATAGCCCGTACCGCCGAGTGTGCCGGAGCCGATGCCATCGTCATCCCGCGCCGCAACAGCGTGGCCATCACGGCCGATGCCGAGAAAGCTTCCGCCGGTGCGCTGATGCATCTCCCGGTGTGCCGCGTCGACTCCATCGCCGACGCCGTGCGTTATCTGACCGATGCCGGAGTCATGGTCGTGGCAGCCTCCGAAAAGGCTGACTGCGACTACACCAAGCCTGACTATTCCGGTCCGGTGGCCATCGTGATGGGCGCCGAGGACGTGGGTATCTCGCCGCAGGTGCTCGGCCTATGCTCCCGTCAGGTCTCGATACCGATTCTCGGCACTATCGGCTCGCTCAACGTCTCGGTGGCAGCCGGAGTCATGGCCTATGAGGTCGTGCGTCAGCGTGGAGCCGCCGGAATCTCGCGATAGACGCGGGAAGGCGCCTCCGGAAGCGCTGTTTGTGGGTGTAAGAAAAAAACTGTAATTTTGCAATCCCGCGCCTTGTGGCGTGACTACTTGCATATAGAGATATGATCAACAGAGTCCTCATAAGAATCAAGGTGGTGCAGATGCTCTATTCCTATCTGCTCACAGAGAAATTGTTTACAATCGAGAGCCAGCCGGAACCTCCGACGAAGGAGAAACGCTTCGCCTACAGTCTGTATCTGGGCATGCTCGCTCTGATGGTTGAGATAGCCGACAACCTTACGTTGCGCGGTGGCGCACGCCCTCTGGCCGACAACCGCTTCATCTGCGCCCTGCGTGCCGACGACAAGGTGCGTTCCGTGATCCTGCGCCGTAAGGCCGGTGCCGGTGGCGTCCCGATGCTCGAACAGGCGACTGTCGACCGCCTTACGGCCGCCGTCAAGGATTCGGTCATCCTCAAGGACTACCGCAAGCTCGATGCCGGAGGCATGAACGCCGACCTCAAGGTCTGGCAGGATCTTTACCGCGCCATCCTTCTTCCGGACAGTTCGCTGGCCGCCATGTATGCCGGAATGGAGAATTTCTCGCCGCGCGGCGTGGAGCGCATGCAGGAGATGATGCTCACCACGTTTGTCAATTTCTCCTCGTCGCAGGCTCTCACCGACGACGCCCTCAAGGCTCTCCGCACGAGTCTGGACAAGGCACGCGAGCTCTATTTCCGCCTCCTTCTTCTCCCTGTGGAGATCACATCGCTACAGGATCGCAATCTTGATGCCGCCCGCCACAAGTATATCGTCACCGACGAAGACCTCAATCCCAATCTCCGCTTCGTGGAGAATCAGTTTGTGGCACGTCTCGCCGATGATGAAAAACTGAAGGATTTCGTCTCCTCGCAGAAACTTTCATGGTACACCGACAATCTGCCTCTGCTGGAGGAGTTGCTCCGCGACATCACGGAGAGCGATCTCTACAAGCAATACATGGATGCACCTTCGACCGATTTCGACAACGACTGCGAGTTCTGGCGCAACATCATGCGCACTGTGGTCCTCCCCTCCGACGCCCTTGCCGAAGCGCTTGAGGATCAGTCCGTGTTCTGGAACGACGACCTCGACATTATCGGCACGTTCGTCGTCAAGACCATCCGCCGCTTCAAGGACAAAGTCTCCGATCCGATTCTTCCGCAATACAAGGACGAGGAGGACGCACGCTTCGGCGCCGAACTTTTCCGCGACGTTGTCAAGCACAAGGACGAATACAGGGCGCTCATCAACGAGGTCGTGAACATCCAGTCCTGGGATACGGAGCGTCTGGCCTTCATGGATGTCGTCATCGCCCTTACGGCCATTGCCGAGATTGTCGGTTTCCCGAAGATTCCGGTCAATGTCACGGTCAACGAGTATATCGAGACGGCCAAGAGCTACAGCACCGGCAAGAGCGGCGCCTTCATCAACGGAATCCTCGGCGCGGTGATCCGTCTTCTCCGCGAGCGCGGAGTCATCAACAAAGGATGATCCGTCCGTTCCATTAACAGATTTTTTTACTTCTAACAAAGATAATTTATGTACAGCACAGCACATTTGCTCCTTGATGCTTCTGCCGCTACGGGTAGCAACTATTCCGGTATCCTGATGATCGTGGCCATGGTGGTCATCTTCTATTTCTTCATGATCCGCCCCCAGAACAAGAAGCAGAAACAGATAAAGGAGGCTCGCGCCAAACTTGACAAAGGCTCGAAGGTCGTGACCGCCGGCGGCGTCTACGGACGTATCACCAAGGTCGGCGAGACCACTTTCATGCTTGAGATCGCGCCCGGCGTGGAGATCAAGATAGAGAAGAATTCCGTCTATCCTCTCGTGGAGGATGCTGCCAAGTCGAAGAAAGACGACAAGGACGGCAAGGAGAAGGCTGACGACAAGAAGTGACATGACCTGTCATGGCGGCCGGGAAATGGAAGATTCGTATCAGGGATTCGTGGAGGAGATTCTCTTCCTCCGGTTCGTTGCGCAATCTTCTGCTCTTCATTCCTTTTCTCGCCATAGCCGCTGTCTTCTGGCTTATCGTCGCCCTTGACGACGATCTGCAGGACGAGTACACGGTGAGGATCGAGATCACGAATGTTCCCGATTCGGTGACTTTCATTCAGGATCCTCCGGGATATATCCGGGTCAATGTGCGCGACCGTGGCACCAAGATCATGAGCCGCGTTTTCATGGGCGCGCCGGTACTCAAGATAGACTTCCGTAATTTCAGCCGCGATGGAGTGATGCGGGTGGGACAGCCGACGATGCAGTCTTATCTGCGCAACATTTTCGGCTCTACGGCTCAGATCCTGTCAGCTTCTCCGGACTCTGTCAGAGTCGATTACACTGCTTCCGCGGCCAAGGAAGTGCCGGTGGTCGTGGTTGCCGACATCATGCCGGAGATCGGCAAGACGATCGGAGGAAAGCTTACCGTGACCCCGGCTCGTGTGAAGGTCTATTCGAGGTCCGCTGTCACCGACACCCTTCAGGCTGTCTACACATATCCGATCGTGCGCCGCGACCTTTCGACACCTCAGCGTCTCCGCATCTCGCTGAAGCCGATTCCGGGATGTCGCATCGAGCCTTCGGACGTGACGGTCACTATTCCGATCGAACCGCTTGAAAACCGCAACGTCATTGTTCCGGTCTCGGCGGTCAATGTTCCGGTGACTGAGTCGCTGATGGTCTATCCGCGCACCGTCAAGGTCTCTTATCTCGTGCCGATGAGCGTCCCGGACATCGTGGATACTGATTTCAGGGTTGTGGTCGACTATTCTGATGTCCGGCGCTATGACGGCAAGAATATACCTCTGCACCTCCACACTCTCCCTTCGGAAGTGGTGAGCGCGACGATGGAGTGCGACAGTGTGGAATATACCGTGATCTACAGATGACGAACCACGTAAACCGACATAACCCCGAGGCGCGTATCGTCGGAATCACCGGCGGAATCGGTGCCGGAAAAAGCGTTGTGTGTCGTATTCTCACCCTGCGGGGCTATCGTGTCTACGACTGCGACAGCCGTGCGAGGGAACTGATGCAGTGTCAGCCTATGGCCGGAGCCATCGCCGATATTGCCGGTAAGGAGGCCTTCAGGTCTGACGGCACGCTTGACCGACGGTATCTTGCCTCCCGCATCTTCGCCGACGAGACATTGCGGCTGCGTGTAAACGAAGTCGTGCACGAAGGCGTTAGAAATGACATAAGGAAAGTGGCCGCGGAATGTGCCGGAGAAACACTCTTTGTGGAGTCCGCGATACTCGCAACGTCCGGTCTCCACGGCATGGCGTCGGCCATATGGCTTGTGGACGCTCCCACGGAAGTGCGTGTGCAGAGAATCCTCTCCCGCGATCCTGCCGCCTCCGTCGACGATGCGCTGCGCCGCATCGAAGCCCAGAACGCTGAGCGCGAGCTGCTGCAGGATTTCGACATATGTGTGATTGACAACTCCGGTACAGTGCCGCTACTCCCGCAGATCGATCGTCTGCTTACGGCTCTAAAAGACAGTTAAACTAAAACCGAAATATAAAACAGACAGATTATGCTTAAGGAAATACTTGCCATCACCGGTAAGCCCGGACTTTATAAGATCGTATCCAACGGTAAGAACATGCTCGTTGTCGAGGATATCACCAGCGGACGCCGTTTTCCCGCTCACGGCCGCGAGAAGATCGTCTCGCTCGGCGACGTAGCCATGTACACTGACAAGGGCGAAGTGCCTCTGAGCGACGTTCTTGAAAGTGTCTATAAGATTGCCGACGGTAAGACTCTCGACATCAAGAAGATGGTGGCCGACGACACCCTCAAGTCGACCTTTGCCGAAGTCCTTCCCGACTACGACCGCGACCATGTCTACGTCTCCGACATGAAGAAACTCTTCAGCTGGTATAATATCCTCATCGGTGCGGGCTACACCACATTCAGCGAACCTGTGGCGGAAGAGGCAGCTGAATATGCCGCCGAAACTCAGGTCGAAGGCTCTGCACCCGACGTCGAGGAATCCTCCGAAGCCTGACCGCGATCAATGAAGCTTGATTGCGATCAATCCTACGTAAGAAACAAATCCGAAACGCGAGGCCCTGCGCCCCGCGTTTTCTGTTCCGATCCCTCTCAATAAGTGCGACCTCACTTTTGAGGTCGTTTGCTTGTCGTTTGCTTGTCGTTTGTGTTTGTCCTCGGATTGAGAAAGAAAAATATTTGGGAAAATGTTTGGATAAAAGCCTAATTGTTAGTACCTTTGCATCGCCTTTGGAACAAAATCCACGGTGCGTGTGGCTAACTTTCTGGATGTCAGAGTGTTGGTTGCGCGTTTGGTATGTGGACGCCATTGGCTCGAAATAACGACAACACAGTAAAATTGTTTAAATAAAGTTTTAACAAGAAATGCCAACAATTCAGCAATTAGTAAGAAAAGGACGTGTCGCTTTGCCGGACAAAAGCAAATCGCCGGCTCTCGACAGCTGCCCCCAGCGTCGTGGCGTCTGCGTCAGAGTGTACACCACCACCCCCAAGAAGCCTAACTCGGCTATGCGTAAGGTTGCGCGTGTGCGCCTCACAAACGGCAAGGAGGTCAACTCCTATATCCCCGGCGAGGGTCACAACCTTCAGGAGCACTCCATCGTGATGGTGCGCGGCGGTCGTGTGAAGGATCTTCCCGGTGTGCGCTATCACATCGTGCGCGGTACCCTCGATACAGCAGGTGTCAACGGCCGTACACAGCGTCGTTCCAAATACGGTGCAAAGCGTCCTAAAGCTTCCAAAAAGTAAGTAGGGAATTCTTTTCTCCGCTTGCAATGCAAGGACACAAATTTTTCTTAACACAAATTTCTAACTGAGTTTTTGATATATTGGATGGCTACAAGGTTGAGTAAACGGTAATGGAGTTTGCCGTTGAAGATCCGGAGCCGGATCCCCGGAGAGGGGAGAGACTTCACAGGAGAACAGCCAATTGCAAAAACACAAATTTTAAAGCTTAAAATGAGAAAAGCTAAGCCTAAAAAAAGAGTGATCCTCCCGGATCCCGTTTTCCACGAGGTGCGCGTCACCAAGTTCGTCAACCACCTCATGTATGATGGCAAGAAGAGCACTGCTTACACTATCTTCTACACTGCCCTCGAAAATGTAAAGGCTAAACTCCCCAACGAGGAGAAAACTGCTCTCGAGATCTGGAAGAAAGCTCTCGAGAACGTCACACCTCAGGTAGAGGTGAAGTCGCGTCGTGTCGGCGGTGCCACTTTCCAGGTGCCTACCGAGATCCGTCCCGACCGCAAGGAATCTATATCAATGAAAAATCTTATCAACTACGCACGCAAGCGCGGAGGCAAGACAATGGCCGACAAGCTCGCCGCCGAAATCGTTGACGCTTACAATGATCAGGGTGGCGCCTTCAAGCGTAAGGAGGACATGCACCGCATGGCCGAGGCTAACCGTGCTTTCGCTCATTTCAGATTTTAATCATTGAAGCTACCATATCACAATGGCTAAACACGAAGATCTCAATTTGACCCGCAACATCGGCATCATGGCTCACATCGATGCCGGAAAGACCACTACATCGGAGCGTATCCTCTTCTACACCGGTCTTACCCACAAGATCGGCGAGGTGCACGACGGTGCCGCTACCATGGACTGGATGGAACAGGAGCAGGAGCGTGGTATCACCATCACCTCCGCCGCTACCACAACCTTCTGGAACTATGATGGCAATCGCTACAAAATCAACCTTATCGACACTCCGGGACACGTCGACTTCACTGTCGAGGTAGAGCGCTCCCTGCGTGTGCTCGACGGTGCTGTCGCAGCTTTCTGCGCTGTCGGCGGTGTTGAGCCCCAGTCCGAGACTGTATGGCGTCAGGCCGACAAATACAATGTCCCCCGTATCGGTTATGTAAATAAGATGGACCGCTCCGGTGCCAACTTCTTCGAGGTTGTGCGTCAGGTGCGCGACGTGCTCGGCGCTACTCCTCTTCCCATCCAGATACCTATCGGCGCCGAGGAGTCGTTCAAGGGTGTCGTTGACCTCGTCAAGATGAAAGCCATCTACTGGCACGACGAGACCATGGGCGCCGAATACAGCGTCGAGGAAATTCCCGACAATCTCAAGGCAGAGGCCGACGAGTGGCATGACAAGATGCTTGAGACTATCGCCGAGTTCGACGAGGCTCTCATGGAGAAATATTTCGACGATCCTTCCACAATCACCGAGGAGGAGATCCGCCGCGCCATCCGCAAGGCTACCCTCTCCATGCAGGTCAACCCCATGATCTGTGGTTCCTCGTTCAAGAACAAGGGCGTGCAGACACTTCTCGACGCTGTCGCAGCTTATCTTCCCTCACCCGAGGACATGGGTGCTGTCGAGGGTCACGCTGTCGACAATCCCGACGAGATCATCACACGCGAGCCTGTTCCTGAGGCTCCGATGTGCGCTCTGGCGTTCAAGATCGCTACAGATCCCTATGTAGGCCGTCTCTGCTTCTTCCGTGTTTACTCCGGTGAGATCGAGGCCGGCAGCTACTGCCTCAACTCCCGCTCGGGCAAAAAGGAGCGTATCTCGCGTCTTTTCCAGATGCACTCCAACAAGCAGAATCCCAAAGAAAAGATCGGCTGCGGCGACATCGGCGCCGGCGTCGGCTTCAAGGATATCCGCACAGGTGACACCCTCTGCGACGAGAACAATCCCATCGTGCTTGAGTCCATCGAGTTCCCTGATCCCGTGATCGGTATCGCGGTCGAACCCAAGACTCAGAAAGACCTCGACAAACTCGGCGTCGGCCTTCAGAAGCTTGCCGAGGAGGATCCTACCTTCCGCGTTGAGACCAACGAGGAGACAGGTCAGACCGTCATCTCCGGTATGGGTGAGCTCCACCTCGACATCATCATCGATCGTCTGAAACGCGAGTTCAAGGTCGAGTGCAATCAGGGTCGTCCTCAGGTTACATATAAAGAGGCTATCACCAAGCCCGTAGAGCTTCGTGAGGTATTCAAGAAGCAGACCGGTGGTCGTGGTAAGTTTGCCGACATCATCGTGCGCGTAGAGCCTGCCGACGACGACTTCGAGGGCAGCCTCCAGTTCGTTGACGAGGTGAAGGGCGGTAATGTGCCCAAGGAGTACATTCCTTCCGTTCAGAAAGGTTTCCAGACCGCAATGAAGAACGGTGTGCTTGCAGGCTATCCCGTAGAGCGCCTTAAGGTTACACTCCTCGACGGTAGCTTCCACCCTGTGGACTCCGATCAGCTCTCCTTCGAGCTTTGCGCCATCGGTGCCTTCAAGAAGGCCAGCGAGAAGGCCGGTCCCGTGCTCATGGAGCCTATCATGAAGCTTGAGGTCGTGACTCCCGAGGAGTCGATGGGCGATGTGATCGGCGACCTCAACAAGCGTCGCGGTCAGGTCGAAGGCATGGAGACAAGCCGCAGCGGCGCCCGCATCGTCAAGGCCAAAGTGCCTCTGGCAGAGATGTTCGGCTACGTGACAGCGCTCCGTACCATCACTTCCGGACGTGCCACCAGCACCATGTCCTTCAGCCACTATTCCGAAGTTAGCCCCTCGATCGCACGCAGCGTACTGACAGAATGTCAGGGCCGTGTCGATCTGCTGAAATAAAATCCGACGCAGGTGTGTCGGGCTTGGTTTCCCGACAGAATCGCCCGACGCACCCGCGACGCTTTAGCAGAATATCAATCAACTAACAATATGAGCCAGAAAATTAGAATCAAACTGAAAAGCTACGATCACAATCTCGTGGACAAATCGTCGGAGAAGATCGTAAAGACAGTGAAGGCTACAGGTGCTGTTGTCAGCGGTCCCATACCTCTGCCCACCCACAAGCGCATCTTCACCGTCAACCGCTCCACATTTGTCAACAAGAAAAGCCGCGAGCAGTTTCAGCTCTCTTCGTTCCAGCGCCTCATCGACATCTACAGCTCCACAGCCAAGACGATCGACGCGCTCATGAAGCTTGAGCTCCCCAGCGGTGTTGACGTAAGCATCAAAGTCTAAAGAATTTTTTTTCGTCGGACGCTGCCGCCTCAAGGCGCAGCCTCTCCGCAAACAAATGAATGTCAAAAAACAAAAGTAAGAAATGCCAGGATTAATTGGAAAGAAAATCGGAATGACATCCGTGTTCAGTGCCGACGGCAAGAACGTGCCGTGCACTGTTATCGAAGTAGGTCCTTGTGTGGTTACTCAGATCAAGACTGTCGAGACCGACGGCTATGACGCCGTTCAGGTGGGCTTCCAGGACAAGAAGGAGAAGCACACCACAAAGCCCGAAATGGGCCATTTCAAGAAGGCAGGCGTGACCCCCAAGAGACACTTGGCCGAGTTCAAATTCGACGGCGAGCACAAGCTCGGCGACACCATCACTGTCGAGCTCTTCGAAGAGGGCGGTTTTGTCGACGTTGTCGGCACCTCCAAGGGTAAGGGCTTCCAGGGCGTCGTGAAGCGTCACGGCTTCGGTGGCGTAGGTCAGAGCACCCACGGCCAGCACAACCGTCTGCGCGCACCCGGTTCCATCGGTGCCTGCTCATATCCTGCCAAGGTGTTCAAAGGAATGCGTATGGCCGGTCAGATGGGCAACGAACGTGTCACAGTGCAGAATCTCCAGATCATCAAGGTTCTGCCCGAACACAATCTTCTTATGATTAAGGGTTCTATTCCCGGATGTAAAGGTTCAATAGTTTTAGTCGAGAAATAATGGAATTAGCAGTTTACAACATCAAAGGTGAGGATACAGGACGCAAGATCCTCCTCAATGACGCCGTTTTCGGCATCGAGGACACTGAGGGTAACCCCGCACATGTCGTATATCTCGACGTAAAACAGTATCTTGCCAATCAGCGTCAGGGCACACACAAGAGCAAGGAACGCAGCGAGATCAGTGGTTCCACACGCAAGCTCGGCCGTCAGAAGGGCGGTGGCGGCGCACGTCGCGGCGACATCAACAGCCCGCTGCTCCACGGTGGCGCACGCGTGTTCGGTCCCAAACCCCGCGACTACCGCTTCAAGCTCAACAAGAAGCTCAAACAGCTTGCCCGCAAGCTCGCGCTCAGCTCCAAGGCTGCCAACGACGGCATCATAGTAGTCGAGAATTTCACCTGGGACGCTCCCCGTACCAAAAACTACGTGGAGATGGCCAAGGCTCTCAAGATCGACGACAAGAAGGTGCTTCTCGTGCTCCCCGAGTCCGACGCAAACATCAACCTCTCGGTGCGCAATGTCCCCAACGCTATCACAGCGCTCGCCGACAGCCTCAACACCTACGTCATCCTCAACAATGACAAGATGGTGCTCACCGAAGAGAGTGTCAACCGTATCAACGAACTTTAAAAAGGATATACGAACATGGATATACAGATCAAACCTATCGTCACCGAGAAGGCCACAGCCGTCTCCGAGAAAACCAACTGTTATACCTTTGCCGTAAGTCCCGATGCCAACAAATTCCAGATCAAAGATCTGATTGAGAAGATGTATGGCGTCAAAGTCCTGTCGGTCAACACAATGAACTACGCAGGCAAGCGCAAGCAACGCTACACAAAGGGCGGCCTCATCAAAGGCAGCACAGCAGCCTTCAAGAAAGCCCTTGTCACCGTGGCAAAGGATCAGACTATTGACTTCTACAGCAATATCAAGTAAAAAATGGCAGTAAGAAAATTCAAGCCCACAACTCCGGGCCAACGTCACAAAGTTATTGGTGTATTTAAAGGAACCATCACTGCTACTACACCAGAGAAAAGCCTCGTCGTAGGTAAACGCTCCACAGGCGGCCGCAACTCCAAGGGCCAGCTCACAGTGCGCTATCGCGGCGGCGGCCACAAGCGTAAACTCCGTCTCATCGACTTCAAGCGTGTCAAGGACGGTGTACCCGCTATTGTGAAGACTATCGAGTACGATCCCAACCGCTCGGCTCGCATCGCCCTTCTGTACTACACAGACGGTACGAAGGCTTATATGATCGCTCCCAACGGCCTCGAGGTAGGCCAGACTGTCATCAGCGGTCCCGATGCAGCTCCCGAGGTCGGCAACGCACTTCCCTTGAGCAAGATACCCGTCGGTACCTTGATCCATTGTATCGAACTGCGTCCCGGTCAGGGTGCCTCCATGGCACGCTCCGCCGGCACATTCGCCCAGCTCGTTTCGCGCGAGGGCGACTACGCTATCATCAAATTACCTTCCGGGGAAACCCGCAAAGTGCTCCTCACCTGCAAAGCCACTGTCGGCGTTGTCGGCAACTCCGACCACGCTCTCGAGCAGAGCGGCAAGGCAGGACGCAGCCGCTGGCTCGGTCGCCGTCCCCACAACCGTGGTGTTGTCATGAACCCTGTCGATCACCCCATGGGCGGTGGTGAGGGCCGTCAGTCCGGCGGTCACCCGCGCAGCCGTACGGGCCTCTACGCCAAGGGTCTCAAGACTCGTGCTCCCAAGAAGCACTCAAGCAAGTACATCATAGAAAGAAGGAAAAAGTAATTTTGATAAATAAGCAGTTATGAGTCGTTCATTAAAAAAAGGACCCTTCATCTCCGTTAAGCTCGAGAAGAAAGTGGCAGCCATGGAAGAAAGCGGCAAGAAAGCAGTCATCAAGACTTGGAGCCGCGCCTCCATGATCTCCCCTGACTTCGTAGGCCACACCTTCGCTGTCCACAACGGCAACAAATTCATCCCCGTTTACGTGACAGAGAACATGGTAGGCCACAAGCTCGGAGAGTTCGCTCCCACCCGCACATTCCGCGGACACGGCGGCAACAAGAAGAAATAACACAAGGTCCCCTACCGCAAATATCATTTTTGAATAAGAAAGAACAACAATACAATGGGTAAACGTAAGAAAGAATCAGCGGAGCTGCTCAAGGAAGCCCGCAAGACACAAAGCTTCGCCCATCTGCGCGATGTCCCCACCAGCCCCCGCAAAATGCGCCTGGTAGTCGACATGGTGCGCGGCCAGGAGGTCTTCAAGGCTCTTGGTATCCTCAAATTCTCCAACAAGGAGGCCGCCGCCCGCGTAGAGAAGCTCCTCCGCTCCGCAATCGCCAACTGGGAGCAGAAAAACGAGCGTAAGGCCGAGCAGGGCGAGCTCTATATAAGTACCGCTTATGTGGACTGCGCCACAACTCTCAAGCGTCTGCGTCCCGCTCCCCAGGGCCGCGGCTACCGCATCCGCAAACGCTCCAACCATGTCACAATTTATGTCGACACTTTTGATAAAAACGCTAAAGCTTAATACAAGATGGGACAGAAAGTAAATCCGATTAGCAATCGTCTCGGCGTCATCCGCGGCTGGGACTCCAACTGGTACGGAGGCAAGAAATATGGCGATATCCTGCTCGAAGACAGCAAGATCCGCAAATATCTCCGCACCCGTCTTGCAAAAGCAAGCGTTTCCCGCATCATCATCGAGCGCACTCTCAAGATGGTCACAGTCACCATCTGCACCTCCCGTCCCGGCATGATCATCGGCAAGGGGGGCAAGGATGTCGACGTCCTCAGAGAGGAGCTCAAGAAACTCACCGGCAAGGATGTGCAGGTCAACATCTTCGAGATCAAGCGTCCCGAGCTTGACGCGGAGATCGTTGCCAACACAATCGCACGCCAGCTTGAAGGCAAGGTGGCCTATCGCCGCGCTGTCAAGATGGCTGTCGCATCAACAATGCGCATGGGTGCCGAGGGCATCAAGGTGCAGGTCAGCGGCCGCCTCAACGGCGCCGAGATGGCCCGCAGCGAGATGTTCAAGGAAGGTCGTACTCCGCTCCACACTCTCCGCGCTGACATCGACTATGCCCTCGTCGAGGCGCTCACAAAGGTCGGAATCATCGGTGTGAAGGTCTGGATCTGCCGTGGCGAAGTCTATGGCAAGCGCGATCTCGCTCCCCAGTACACCGGCTCGCAGAACGGACGCGACAACAACCGCCGCGAGGGATTCGGCGGCGACCGCCGCGGTCATGGCGGCTTCCGTCGCGACCGCAAGGATCGTCGTGAACGTTAATGCCGTAAGCGAGAGTCAAGAAAGTCATTTTAATAATCACGACGGAGTGTCCGCCCTCCATGACCCTGAAAACGGTGTTCAGGAGATCCGCGTAAGTCCGTCAAGACATAAACGACAGACATGTTACAACCTAAGAAAACCAAATATCGCCGTTCGCAAAAAGGCCGCATGAAAGGTGAGGCCCAGCGCGGCAACCAGCTCGCTTTCGGCTCCTTCGGCATCAAGACTCTTGAGTCGAAATGGATCACCGGCCGTCAGATCGAGGCTGCCCGTATCGCCGTGACACGCTACATGCAGCGTCAGGGTCAGATATGGATCCGCATTTTCCCCGACAAGCCTATCACCAAGAAGCCTGCCGAGGTACGTATGGGTAAAGGTAAAGGTAATCCCGAGGGATTCGTTGCGCCTGTGACTCCCGGACGTATCCTCATCGAGGTCGAGGGTGTAAGCTACGACATCGCCAAGGAGGCACTTCGTCTCGCAGCCCAGAAACTTCCTGTCATCACGAAGTTTGTGGTTCGCCGCGACTACGATCCCTCCCAGAACATCTGATAGACCGATAAAAGTTTTCCCTTTATACTTCAGGCCGCGGAGTTCACCTCCGCGGCCTGAACCGTGTCCGGACGAAGGCTGTCGCCGTGCTCGTTTTCAACGCTTCGCATGGCGTTAATCATAATTTCGCGTCCTCGACGCTCTGTCGCGTGTATCATCTTGGAGTTGAATCCCCTTGGCCTTGACAGGCCTTTCGTCGTGCGCAACCTCTTGCCGCTATGGTTTTGCGGTGTGCGGCTGATCCGGGAATCAGCCCTGCGTCAGGGAGCAGCCATATATGTTTCGTGTGGTGTGGCGCTTTGCGCGCTTCTGTATTTTTTAACAAATTTATGAATAGACCGAAATGAACCAAAAAAGTTGCTAAAAAATTAGGAATCTGAAATTTTTGTCTTTATCTTTGCGCTCGAAAGGTGAAAAACACCTTTCTGATTTTGAATGGTTTTCTAAAACCTTTTACAGTGAACCTGACATCTTTGCTCATACCATCTTTGATTCTTGCATCTGTTGAATGTTATTCAGCCGGGAATAAAGTGATTTCCGCTCCGATTGACCGGAGTGCGACTGATTCCGCGAAGTCGGCGGACGCCACTGCTCCGGAATCGGACTTTTACCCCGGAGAACCGACGACGTCTGCAGCCGCATGTTCTCTCTGTTGTCCCGAATCGTGGCGTCTTTCCACCAACGCCGTCGCGTGGGGAATGGCAATCACCAACCTCGGTGTGGAATGCGATCTCGCACGGCGATGGTCAGTCGCTCTTTCGCTCTATTATTCCGGATGGAACTATCTTAAGGAAACACGCAAATTCCGCACTTTCATAGTCCGTCCGGAAGCGCGATACTGGTTTGCTGACGGACACCGCGGATTCTTTGCCGAGGGTCATCTTGAGCTTGCCTACTATAACTTCGCTTTGCCGTCGTGGAAGTATCGTATTCAGGATCGCGATGGTAGGCATCCGGCGCTTGGAGGCGGCATAGGACTCGGCTACCGGCTGCCGTTGCGAAATCCGCAGTGGGCAGTGGAGGCACAGGTGGGCGCCGGAGTCTATCATCTTTCCTACGACCGTTTCGAGAACCGTCCCGACGGTCCGTTGCACGACACCCGGACCAAGACATGGTTCGGCGTGGACAATGTGTCAGTGGGAATAAGCTTTAAATTCAAATGAACATGAAACGCCTTATCACATATTTCCCGGTTCTTGCCGCGGCGTTTCTATTCGCCGGGTGCGACGTGCACGAGTTTCCGGAGCCTGAACCACCCGTCATTGATGAAACACGGATTTCGCTCAGTCTTGAGTTTGATCTTTCACTGCCGCTTTTCAAGGAGTTGGAATACGACCCGACCGGAGGCCTGCGCACCCGCGCCTCATCGTCGGATGACTATCGTCTCCGATATATCGTTCAGGCGTTTCCGGCAGAAAACGGAAGCGGCGAGGATCGGGTCCCGTTGCGTACATGGACGATCACCCGCGTTGATCCGGCATCGCCCGACACGACACTCGTGCTTGACATTCCGTCCCGGACGTCGCGTATTCTCGTGTGGACCGACGTGTCGGACTCAGACGGTGGCGATCTGCATTATATCACGGACAGTTTCTCTGAGATAAGGCTTCCCGACAGAAACAACCACCGCGGCGCGACGGAACTCCGTCAGGCTTTCCGCGGCGATCTGCAGCTGGTCTCCGGCCAGACGGAAGGAATCGTCCGCATGGAGCGTCCGATGGCTAAATACCGTTTCGTCACCAATGACTTCGACCGCTTCATCAGTAATGTGGCGCGACAGCGTGGCGGATCCTTGTCCGGAGGTGCGCCGGATCTTGCAGTCGAGCTTTCGGACTATTACGTCCGGTTCATATATCCGCGCTACATGGCCAGTTCGCTCAACATGTTCACCAACCGTCCTGCGGATTCATGGATCGGTGTCACATACACATCCTCCATCCGTCCTATTGACGGCACTCAGGCCGAAATGGGTTTTGACTACGTGTTTGTCAACACCCACGAGACCTCGGTCAATGTCGGGCTTGAAGTGGTGGAGCATTCCACCGGCGAGGTTGTGGCGCGCATACCTTCGATCGACATCCCGTTGACGCGTTCGAAACTCACCACTGTCCGGGGCCCTTTCCTGACCACCAAAGCCGAAGGAGGAGCCGGAATCGATCCTGACTACGACGGAGACTTCGACATAGAGATCAAATAATACGCCATGCAAAAGGAGCTGTAAGAGAGTGTTTGAATTTAAAAGGCTTTAACATGAAGAGCTATTTTCGAGAGATTTCAGCGAGTCGAAGAGGGAGCGATGCGGGCATCGTGACCGATGAGACTCGGCTGAAAGCGCCGGAAAGAGCCTTCAGGTTGAAGTCAAAAGAACCTCATTTTTCTCTGATGATAAAAATATTTTAAATTCAAACACTCTCTAAATCCTTGACCATTATAAACATCATAAAACGAGACAAATAACAATTTTTATTCTTTCTAACAGTTTATTCGCATGAAGAAATTCCTTTTCTCCGCAGCAGCCGTAGCTCTTCTCTCGGGCATGGCATCCTGCACCAGCGACGAGCCGGCAGCTCCTTCGGGCGACGGCAACGTAACTTTCCGTGTCAGCCTTCCGGCCGACATGGCCACGCGCAGCTATTCCGACGGTCTGACTGCCACGCAGCTGCACTACTATGTCTATGACGAGGACAACGGCTCGGCAAACCTCCCGGCGCTCAACGGCACCGCGACCTTTGCGGGACGCGTGACCGACATCAGCCTGAACCTTGCGAGCGGCAAGAGCTATTCCATCGTGTTCTGGGCCGATGCCCCGGGCAACAATGCCTACACCTACGACATCTCTTCCAAGGAGATCAAGGTGACCTACGACGGCGTTGCCCAGGACGAGAACCGCGACGCCTTCACTGCCTACGAGTCCACCTTCAAGGTGAGCGGACCTATCAACAAATCGATCATCCTCAAGCGTCCTCTGGCACAGATCAATGTCGGCACAGGTGATGTGGCCGAGGCTGCCGCCGCAGGCGTTGAAGTGAAGAACACCGGCATGAAGGTGAAAGGCGTCTACAACAAGCTGAACCTTGCGACCGGAGCGGTTGATGTCGACGGCAGCGGCGAGGTGACCTTCACTTCCGCAGCCATCCCCGGCAGCGGCGAGAGCTTCCCGGTGAATGGCTATGACTATCTGGCCATGAACTATGTGCTCGTGGCGGCCGACAAGGCAACCGTAGACGTGACGCTGACCACCGACTGCGCCCAAAATCCCGAGATGACATTCTCGCAGGTGCCTGTGCAGCGCAACTACCGTACCAACATCTACGGCAAACTTCTTACCGATCCCGCCGACTTCAAGGTGATCATCGACCAGGAGTATGCCGGTGAAGACAACAATGTCGAGGTTGTGAAGGCCACGACTCCCGAACAGTTCGTGAACGCCATCAACGCCGGATCGAACGTAGTCGTTCCTGCAGGGGTATCCGTTGACCTTATCGGAAAGGGTCCGATCGAACTTGCCGACAACCAGACAATCAAGGTGCAGGGTGTCCTGAACACCGAGCGTGCTCAGATCGGTATCTCCGGCGCCGGCAATGTTGCATACGTAGAGGGTCCGGGCAAAATCACCTCCATCGGTGTCGCCGGCGCGACCGGCAACCGACCATTGAACGCATATGACGGCGGCACCCTCGTGGTTCGCAATGTTGAGATTGAGACTGAGCAGAACAACGGCGGATCGGTGATTTTCTCCCAGGACGGCAATCTTGACCTCGCCAATGTGACGGTCAACTGCCATAACTTCGCTATCGGAGCCAACGGCGGCACTCTCAAGATGAAAGACTGCATCATCAACAGCGACTCCAACAACAGGGAGGGTGCGTTCTCCTATACCGTCAGCGTAGCCACAGGCTGCAAGGCCGTGATCGAAGGCGGTGAGATCAACGGTATCCAGGGTGGCCTGACCGTGCAGGGCGAAGGTGCGGAATGTATCGTCAAGGGAGGAACCTACACGACCAAGAATCATCCCCAGTATGGCAATATCGCGTTCTATCCGGTATATGCCACCGATAAGGGTGTGGCCATCATCGAGGGCGGTGATTTCATCGGTGCCAACGACTGGAGCCCCAACAAGATCGCCGAAGGCACCAGCGCGCTTGTGGCCGGTGACAACGACGTCCACATGCCCGACGGCAACTTCGTGATCAAAGGCGGCCGTTTCTCCGGTAAGGCTTACAACCACGTTTCCAAGAAGCTCTGTGACCTTCCCAAGGGCTACAGCTACAAGGCCATCGAAGGCGACGGCGACCTCAAGTGGGAAGTCGTTAAAGACTAAGAACATGACTGACAGCTTATGGCTGTGTCTAAACGAAGGGTTGCTCCTCATGGAGCATCCCTTTTTTTGTTTTAAAAGATGCAATGGGTTGGCAGTCAGCGGAATATGCAGCTGCACCATGGTGCAGCCGTGTCCCATACGACCCTTTTTGGTCGCATAATCCGTCCGAGACGGAGATGCGGAAAACCGCGTCATTGGTTGTGGTCACGTAAGTTCGTGCGGTGCGCGGCTGATCCGGGGATCAGCCCTACGTTCGGGTGTTGCCGTATTCGAACGCTGTCAAACTTTTTTGAGATTTTTTTATTGTTTTTTTTTGTTTGTGTCGAAATTTATTTGTAACTTGCGCACATACTCTATAACGCATATTGGTATGAATGTCTTAAGATTCAGAGTGTGTGCTGCAGCACCATTGTTAGCTGTCCTCTGCGGAGGCGCGGCGCTGAGAGCGGCCGAGGCTGCCGATTCAGTAGCGGCCGACGACAGCAAGGTCACGACTTTGCAGGAAGTTGTCGTCACAGGTGAAAGAGCTTGGTTCGAGGGGGACAAGGCCGTGTTCCTTCCCACGAAAAGCGAGAAGAACCTCGCTACGGATCCGGTTTCCCTCGTCAAGAACATGCATATCCCGACGATTATAATAGATGGGGGGCAGATGAAGGGTCTCAATGGCCATAACGTGTGTGTCTTCATCAACGGTCGCCGTGCCGAGGGGGTTGACCTCCAGACTTTCTGGCCCAAGCAGGCGATCAGGGTCGAGTATATGGAGAATCCATCCGATCCCAAGTTCGAGGGTGAGCGCGCCGTGGTCAATTTCATCATGCACGAATACGAGTATGGCGGCATCACGAAGCTCAGCGCTTATCAGGAGTTTCCCGACAACGGCAGATACGACGTGGCATCCAAGCTCGTATATAAGAAGATGACCTACGGCGTGATCCTTAACGGAGGCTATCGCCGTGATCATATCTCATCTTCCGGCGGCGAGGAGACTTACAAGGATATTTTCTACAACGGCGAGCACTATGACCTGATAAACCGCAGCTATTCCGCCGATCCCTGGACCAGAAGCGACAACGCCGGTGTCGCCTTCAGCGCCCGCTATAATAATCCCCAAAAGTTTCGCGCCACACACAACGTGTCGTTCAACTGGCAGCGCAATCCCGGATCAGGCAGTAATGACACGGAATTGTGGACGCCCGAACTTTTCGATTCAAATTTCTCGCGCTCGATGCAGAGCGGACGTTCGATATCTCCGGCACTTTCCGGAAGTTATAATGTCTGGACCAATCCCGGCTGGGTCTTCTCTGCAGTCTGGAACTACAGATACAGCCACAACAACAACTATTCCGACTATCGGTACGACGGACTTGACAACATCGTCAACAACTCCCGTGATGACGTGCATTCCGGAAGCCTGACGTTTGTTTACGGAGGCAATCTGAACAAAAAGGTAGGAATGCGCGGTACGGTGGCTACGGATATGGACTGGTTTCGCACGCATTATTACGGTAACACCGAGCAGTTCACACGTCAATACAGAGGAACGACTTCGGCGGAATACGCAATCTCTTATGTCCCGTCGCAGAAAGTTTCGTTCTTCTTATCTCCCGGTGTCAATATCAACTACTGGCATGTGGACGGCGGCAAGAAATACTGCAACGTCGAGCCTTCCGGCGATTTTCAGTTCAGCTGGGTGCCGAGCCGCAAGGCAATGTTTTCGGTATATGCGTTCTATAAGTCATGGTCTCCTAAGGCCGACAATTTCAGCGACGTCGTTCTCCGGCAGGACGAGCTGAACTGGCTCGCCGGAAATCCGGCGCTTAAGAACAGCAGCTGGGGCTCTCTGAGTGCAAATATGGTATGGATGCCCCGCAACAATTTCCGCGTCATACCTTCTGTGAATTATTCCAGAAATGATAACGAGTTCAACTACACCTTCGAGGCAGCGCCGGAGGATATGGGAGGCCTGATCCGCACATATGCCAACGGCGCCGCCTCCGACCGTATTAACTTTCAGGCGGACGCCACTCTCGATCTGCTTGACAACGCTCTTTCGCTGTATCTGGGTCCCAACTGGAGCTACGAGAGTAATTCAGGACCGTACTCCGGCCACAGCAGTTGGCTCCGGTTCCGCGGATCCTGTTCCTACACTTTCGGCAACTGTCAGTTCTCTTTCGGTTTCAATGGCAAGCAGAAGGGGCTCAGCAACGGCGGAATGGAGCATTTCAGGACAAGAAACGAGTACAGTCTCGACTTCACCTACGGTCAGGGCGACCTTTACCTTAATGTCAGCTATGAGGAGACATTCAGCAACAAGCCGTGCACCAACATCACGTGGATCGACACTCCCAACTACTCTTCGAAAGTGTGCAGCTACGGCGTACCGCGCAGCGTGTCGGTGCGTCTGACCTACACGTTCGGCTACGGCAAGAAAGTGAACCGCAGTATCGACGTTGAGGGACCCTCTGAGGGCAAATCCGGTGTCCTGAAATAAACGACGAAGATAAGTTTAAGCGTTAATTAACATCTATTAATGTTAATTAACGCTATCTTTTGGGCTGAAAAGGGGAGATCGGGAGGCGTTAAAGTTGTTTATGTGGCCGATTTATAGTAATTTTGCGTCGATTTTGGGCGATTCCGCACGCGAAGGTGTGTGGAAGGCGTATGTGGAGAGCTGTGGCTCTGCGTGTAGGTTGCCCCGCAATGTGCTGATACACAAGTGATAAACAATAATATAAATGAAAAAGGAAGAAATCAAGGAATTAAGCATCAAGGATCTCCGCGACCAGATAGAGGTTGCCGAGAAGGCTTATCGTGAATTGAAAGTAACGCACGCGATATCTCCCATTGACAATCCCGCGAAGATCACGCTCGACCGTCGCGAGATTGCGAGAATGAAGACCGTGTTGCGCGAGAAAGAGATTGCAGCTGCAGCGACAGCCGCAACAGATGCTCCGGCCGAAGAGGTCAAGGCATAAGTAGTAGCACCCTAAGAAAGTATCATTTTTAAAATGGAAAAGAGACATTTAAGAAAAGAGAGAATAGGGGTGGTTTCCAGCAACAAGGCCGACAAGACCATCACAGTCGAGGTCAAATGGAAGGAGAAACACCCTATCTATGGCAAATTTGTCAACAAGACAAAGAAGTATCACGCCCACGACGAGAACAATGAGTGCTCGATCGGCGATACAGTACGACTGATGGAAACACGTCCTCTCAGCAAGACCAAGAGATGGCGTCTGGTAGAAATAATTGAAAAAGTGAAGTAAGCTATGATACAGAGTGAATCCCGATTGACAGTAGCAGATAACAGCGGAGCCAAAGAGGCGCTGTGTATCCATGTGCTTGGCGGCACAGGCCGCCGTTATGCCACCGTGGGCGACACCATCGTCGTCACAGTGAAGAGCGTCATTCCTTCATCCGACATCAAGAAGGGCACAGTCAGCAAGGCTGTGATCGTGCGCACCAAAAAGGAGATCCGCCGTCCCGACGGCAGCTACATCCGTTTTGACGACAACGCCTGCGTGCTCCTCAACAATGCCGGCGAGCTCCGCGCAAGCCGTATCTTCGGCCCCGTGGCCCGCGAGCTCCGCGCGACCAACATGAAGATTGTCTCACTCGCACCCGAGGTGCTATAACCTAAAACTTCAGCAAAACAATGGCAAAATATCATATAAAGAAAGGTGACACTGTAGTGGTGATTGCCGGCGACGACAAAGGCAAGACCGGTCGTGTGCTCCAGATGCTGCCCTCCAAGGGACGCGCCGTAGTGGAAGGTGTCAACATCGTGAAAAAGTCGACAAAGCCCACAGCCAAATATCCTCAGGGAGGCATCGTGGAGATGGAGGCTCCCATCAACCTCTCCAACATCAACATCGCCGACCCCAAGACCGGCAAGCCCTCGCGCATTGGCCGTCGTCTCGACAAAAATGGCAAATTAGTTCGTTATTCTAAAAAATCAGGAGAGGAGATCAAATAATGAGTACAACACTTAGCAAAGAATACAAGGAGCGCATCGTTCCCGAGCTTGTCAAGGAATTCGGATACACTACCGTCATGCAGGTGCCCCGTCTCGAGAAGATCGTCATCAATCAGGGCCTCGGCGCCGCAACTCAGGACAAGAAGCTCATCGAGACTTCCATCAACGAGCTTACCGCCATCACAGGCCAGAAGGCTGTGCCCACACTCTCCCGCAAGGATATCGCCGCCTTCAAGCTCCGTAAGAAAATGCCCGTCGGCGTGCGTGTGACACTCCGTCGCGACAAGATGTATGAGTTCCTGGAGCGTCTGGTGCGCGTGGCTCTGCCCCGTATCCGCGACTTCAAGGGCATCAACTCCAAGATGGACGGCAGCGGCAACTACACTCTCGGCATCACGGAGCAGATCATCTTCCCCGAAATCAACATCGACAATGTCCCCAACCTCAAGGGTATGAACATCACTTTCGTGACATCCGCACCCACCGACGAGGAGGGCTTCTCGCTGCTGAAGAAATTCGGTCTCCCCTTCAAGGGTCAGAAATAAGAGAGAGTCCACAGACAAACAGATTAGAAATCCTATAAGACACAAGATATAGACAATGGCAAAAGAATCAATGAAAGCCCGCGAGGTGAAGCGCGCGCGTCTGGTCGAGAAATATGCCGAGCGCAAGGCCGCTCTCAAGAAGGCCGCTCTTGCAGATGCAGAGGGCAACATCGACTATGAGGCTATCAAGAAGCTCCAGAAGCTTCCCAAGAACGCTTCCAAGGTGCGTCTGCACAACCGTTGCAGCATGACCGGCCGTCCCAAGGGCTACATCCGCCAGTTCGGCATCTCCCGTATCGTCTTCCGCGAGATGGCGAGCGCCGGCCTCATCCCCGGCGTCAAGAAGGCAAGCTGGTGATCTCCCGGCGCCGTCGGCGGCGCCAACGCTTACAAATTAGAATTCAGTGAGTATTAAATATTGTTCAGAGCATCTGAATCAATTTAAACATCAAAACAATGACTGATCCAATAGCAGATTATTTGACTCGACTCAGGAATGCCATCCGCGCAGGACATCGCGTGGTTGAGATTCCCTCGTCGAAACTCAAGAGAGAGATCACACGCATCCTCTTTGAGCAGGGCTACATCCTCAACTACAAGTTCATGGAGGGTGACATCCCGTCGGGCGTTATCAAGATAGCGCTCAAGTATGATCCGATTGACAAGGAGAGTGCCATCAAGAACCTCCATCGTATCTCCCGTCCGGGCCTTCGCCAGTACACCGGCTACAAGGAAATGCCCCGTGTGCTCAACGGCCTTGGCATCGCGATCCTTTCCACTTCCCAGGGCGTAATGACCAACAAGGAAGCCAAGGAGCGCAAGATCGGCGGTGAAGTATTATGTTATGTTTATTAATCATAAGGAGGTATCGCAATGTCAAGAATCGGTAAAATGCCAATAGAAATACCTGCCGGAGTGACCGTACAGGTAAAAGATAACATAGTGACAGTAAAGGGTCCCAAGGGAGAGCTCAGCCAGGCTGTGAATCCTGACCTCGAGATCAGCGTGGCCGACGGCCACATCGAGGTGAAGCGTCCCAGCG
This sequence comes from uncultured Porphyromonadaceae bacterium, assembly GCA_902491625.1. Classification (GTDB taxonomy): domain Bacteria; phylum Bacteroidota; class Bacteroidia; order Bacteroidales; family Muribaculaceae; genus Lepagella. The sequence goes on from CABUIO010000011.1 coordinate 45,415, forward strand.
ACGACCGCGAGCACCGCGCCCAGCACGGCCTCTACCGCGCCCTCATCCACAACATGGTTGTCGGCGTTCACGACGGCTACAAGAAGGAGATGGAGCTTGTCGGCGTAGGTTACCGCGCCACAGCCACAGGCCAGGTCCTTGAGCTTGCTCTCGGCTACAGCCACGCCATCTATATCAAGCTCCCCAAGGAGATCAAGGTCGAGGCGAAGAGCGAGCGCAACAAGAATCCGCTCATCATCCTCGAAAGCTACGACAAGCAGCTTCTCGGTCAGGTCTGCGCCAAGATCCGCAGCCTGCGCAAGCCCGAGCCTTACAAGGGCAAAGGTATCAAGTTCGTCGGCGAGCAGATCCGTCGCAAGTCCGGTAAGTCGGCTAACGCCAAATAATTAAATTGAGCTACTATGGTATCCAAAATAGATAGAAGAAACAAAATCAAAACCCGCATCCGCGGCAAGGTGTCCGGCACCGCGCAGCGTCCGCGCATGAGCGTGTTCCGCTCCAACAAGGGTATATACGTGCAGCTCATCGACGACCTCGCAGGCCGCACGCTCGCAGCCGCATCCTCCAAGGGGATTGCCGAAGGCACCAAGACAGAGATTGCCGGCAAGGTCGGTGAGCAGATAGCAAAGAAAGCCATTGAGATCGGTATCACCGAGGTGGTCTTCGACCGCAACGGCTACCTTTTCCACGGCAGAGTAAAATCATTGGCCGAAGCCGCACGCAAGGCCGGACTTAAATTCTAAAGAGAATCATGGCAATCAAATCCAACAGAGTAAAATCTACCAACGACCTTGAGCTCAAGGATCGTCTGGTGGCAATCAACCGTGTCACCAAGGTGACAAAGGGTGGCCGTGCGTTCAGCTTTGCCGCTATCGTCGTAGTGGGCAACGAAGACGGAGTCATCGGCTGGGGCCTGGGCAAGGCCAACGAAGTGACCGCCGCCATCGCCAAAGGCGTTGAGTCGGCCAAGAAGAACCTTATCCGCGTGCCGGTGCACAAGGGTACGATTCCCCACGAGCAGGCAGCCAAATTCGGCGGCAGCCGCATCTTCCTCAAGCCCGCTTCCGAGGGTACCGGAGTGAAGGCCGGCGGCGCCATGCGCGCAGTGCTCGAGAGCGCCGGAATTCGTGACGTGCTCGCCAAGTCGAAGGGTTCGTCGAACCCCCACAACCTCGTGAAGGCTACAATCGCCGCTCTCGGCGAGATGCGTTCGCCTGCGCAGGTGGCCAAGAGCCGTGGCATCTCCGTGGAGAAAGTTTTCAACGGCAAATAATGTGTAACAGCACCAACATCTGATAACGCAATGGCAAAAATCAAGATAAAACAGATTAAGAGCCGCATCAACTGCCCCAAGGTGCAGAAAGCGACACTTGACGCACTTGGACTTAAGAAGATGAACCATGTTGTCGAGCACGAGGACAACGCTTGCATCATGGGAATGGTTAACCGCGTACGCCACCTTGTAGAGGTGACTAAAGCTTAAAACAGGCAAGAGCAATGAAAATCGAACTCAATAATCTTCAGCCTGCGGTCGGCAGCAACAAGAGCCGCCGCAGAATAGGCCGCGGTCCCGGCTCGGGCTACGGCGGCACTTCGACACGTGGCCACAAGGGCGCCAAGTCGCGCTCGGGCTACAAGCACAAAGTCGGCTTTGAGGGCGGCCAGATGCCTCTGCAGCGTCGTCTGCCTAAATTCGGCTTCAAGAACTTCAACCGTGTGGAATACAAAGCCATCAATCTCGACGTGCTTGAAACGCTCGCTACCGAGCAGAAACTCGAGAAGATTACAGTTGCTGACCTTCATGCTGCCGGCCTTGTCTCCAAGAACGCGCTTGTCAAGATCCTTGGCAACGGCGCTCTGACCAAGGCTATCGAGGTGGAAGCCGATGCCTTCTCCAAGAAGGCTGAAGAGGCTATAACTGCAGCAGGTGGTAAAGCAATTAAAAAGTAATCTAAAATGGGTTTTACAAAAACAATTAAAAATATCTGGAGCGTAGAGGATCTGCGTCACCGCATCGGCATCACGCTGCTGCTCGTGATCATCTACCGCTTCGGCTGCTATGTGGTTCTGCCGGGCATCAACCCCGACGACCTCTCGAAGCTCAAGGAGTTCAGCTCCACGGGCCTGATGCAGCTGCTCGACATGTTCTCCGGCGGTGCCTTCTCACAGGCATCCATCTTCGCACTCGGTATCATGCCCTACATCACGGCGTCGATCGTGATCCAGCTTCTCGGCATGGTGCTTCCCTCTTTCCAGAAGATGCAGCGCGAGGGAGAAAGCGGTCGCATGAAGCTTAATCAGTACACACGCTGGCTCACAGTCGTGATACTGTGTCTTCAGGCTCCCGCCTATCTCATCAACCTGCGCAGCCAGATCGGTGCGGCAGGCGCTATCGAGGCAGCCAACCAGATCAACGGACTCAACATCGCGTTCATGACGGTGATCCTCACCGCCGGCTCGATGTTCATCATGTGGCTGGGCGAGCGTATCGACCAGAAGGGTATCGGCAACGGTATCTCCTTCATCATCCTGATCGGTATCATCGCCCGTCTGCCGGATGCCCTGATGCAGGAGGCTACACTGCGCCTGATGAACTCCGCAGGCGGCGGTCTCGTGGCATTCCTCATTGAGATTGTCATCCTGCTTCTCGTCATCGCCGGTGCCGTCATGCTCGTGCAGGGCACACGCAAGGTGCCCGTGCAGTATGCCAAGCGCATCGTCGGCAACAAGCAGTATGGCGGAGCCCGTCAGTACATTCCCCTGAAAGTCAATGCCGCAGGTGTCATGCCTATCATCTTCGCCCAGGCGCTGATGTTTATCCCCGTGACCCTCGCCGGATTCCGTACTGAGAACAGCGGCTTCTTCGGAGCCATGACCGACATGTACGGCTTCTGGTACAATCTGGTGTATTTCATCATGATTGTGGCGTTCACCTACTTCTACACTGCCATCACAGTGCGTCCGGCCCAGATGGCCGACGACATGAAGCGTAACAACGGCTTCATCCCCGGCGTCAAGCCCGGCAAGCCGACTGTCGAATATCTCGACAGCATCATGTCGCGCATCACGCTGCCCGGATCCATCTTCCTGGGCATCGTAGCCATCCTTCCCGCCATCGCCTACATCTGTGGCATGAACCGTAGTTTCGCCCAGTTCTTCGGCGGCACATCGCTGCTGATCATGGTGGGTGTGATCCTCGATACCCTGCGTATCGTCGAAGGCCATCTGCTGATGCGCCACTACGACGGCCTCATGAAAGACGGACGTATCAAAGGACGCACCACAGGCAATTCGGCATTCTGATAAATTTGACAGAAAAGTAAATCCAGCTCCCTGATTATAACAGGAAACTCCCGAGAGACTCACAGGCATCGACTATGATATTCATAAAGACAGCTGAGGAAATCGAACTTATGCGCAGAGCGTGCGACCTTACGTCGCGCACTCTGGGCGAAGTCGCACGTTGGATAGCACCCGGCGTGACGACACGTCGCCTCGATACCATCGCGCGAGAATTCATCATGGACCACGGCGGCACTCCCGCATGTCTGGGCTATGGAGGCTTCCCCGGCACACTCTGTATCGAAGTCAATGAGATTGTCGTCCACGGCTTCCCTTCCGGCTATGAGCTTCGCGAAGGCGATGTCGTAGGCACTGATCTTGTCGTGGAGCTCGACGGATTCAATGGCGACAGCTGCTACACATTCCCTGTGGGAGAGGTCGACGAGAAAGTGATGAAGCTGCTGCGTACCACCAAGGAAAGCCTCTACAAAGGTATCGGGGCTGCCGAGGAGGGACGCCGCATCGGCGACATCGCCAATGCCGTCCAGACCTACTGCGAGCATCGCGGCTACAGTGTGGTGCGCGAGATGTGTGGCCACGGCATCGGCCGCAAGATGCACGAAGACCCCGAGGTGCCCAACTACGGACGCCGAGGCACCGGTCCCGTGCTCCGCAACGGCATGTGCATCGCCATCGAGCCTATGATAAATCTCGGCTCAAAAAATATCGTGATCGAAAGCGACGGCTGGACGTGCCGCACACGCGACCGCAAGCCCTCGGCACACTTCGAGCACACGATAGTCATCAATGGCAAGCAGCCTGAGATCCTGACGACTTTCAGCTATATCGACGAAGCCTTGGGCGACAAGGCTGTCTGAGAGACTTGGAAGTCGGAAATTCAGTCAGAGAAGCAGACCAATCGGAAAACAAATCAGACAAAATATCGGAACATGTCGAAACAAGCTGCAATAGAACAGGACGGAGTAATTCTCGAAGCCTTGTCCAACGCAATGTTCAAGGTCGAACTTGAGAACGGCCATGAGATCACGGCCCACATCTCCGGCAAGATGCGTATGCACTATATCAAGATTCTCCCCGGCGACAAAGTCAGGGTGGAAATGTCGCCGTACGACCTTTCGAAGGGACGTATAGCATTCAGATACAAATAAAAAAACAAGACACAAGATATGAAAGTAAGAGCCTCCGTAAAGAAGCGTACGCCCGACAGCAAGATTGTAAGGCGCAAGGGCAGACTGTATGTGATCAATAAGAAAAATCCCAAACTCAAACAGCGTCAGGGCTAATGCGCCGGCCGCTTGATAATGTAATAACAAATAAACTATGGCAATAAGAATTGTCGGCGTAGATTTGCCGCAAAACAAGCGAGGCGAGATAGCCTTGACCTATATCTTCGGTATCGGCCGAAGCGCTGCCAACACCATTCTGAGCAAAGCCGGTGTTGACCGCGACATCAAAGTGCAGGACTGGACAGACGCGCAGGCCGCAGCCGTGCGTGAGGTCATCCAGAACGATTACAAGGTGGAGGGCGACCTTCGCTCCGAGATCCAGCTCAATATCAAACGTCTGATGGACATCGGCTGCTATCGCGGCATACGCCACCGCAACGGCCTTCCCGTCCGCGGACAGAGCACCAAGAACAACGCACGTACCCGCAAGGGCCGCAAGAAAACAGTCGCTAACAAGAAGAAAGCTACCAAATAAAATTAAAGTATGGCAAAAAAGACAGTCGCAGCAAAGAAGAAAAACGTCAAGGTTGACGCTATGGGTCAGCTCCACGTTCACTCTTCTTTCAACAACATTATCGTGTGCCTCACCAACAGCGAGGGTCAGGTCATCTCCTGGTCCAGCGCCGGCAAGATGGGCTTCCGCGGTTCCAAGAAGAACACTCCCTATGCAGCCCAGATGGCCGCTCAGGATTGCGTGAAGACCGCTTACGACATGGGTCTTCGCAAGGTGAAGGCTTATGTGAAAGGACCCGGCAACGGCCGTGAGTCTGCAATCCGCACCGTCCATGGCGCCGGCATCGAAGTGGTCGAGATCATCGACGTCACTCCGCTGCCCCACAACGGATGCCGTCCCCCCAAGCGTCGCAGAGTCTGACGCATCAACCAGAGGTGCTACCGGCCGCAGGCAGACTCCTGTCTCCGGCGCCTGAGAGGGCGCGGCGGAAGTCTCCGGCGGAACCGAACCTCAAAAATTCCCGGCGTTGTGTGCGAATAGACTGTCAGCTACGATATATAACCCACTTTCTCTCATTGACAGTCGCGGCTGCGCTCGCAAAGCCTAAAATGTAAGCAACACTTTAATTTTCATCGGAGCCGGAAGGCGAATCAGAACCACGGCTCCAGCAAAGCAAAAACAATGGCAAGATACACAGGTCCAAAATCAAGAATCGCCCGTAAATTCGGCGAGCCGATCTTCGGCGAGGATAAAGTATTGTCGAAAAAGAATTATCCGCCGGGTCAGCACGGCAACAACCGCCGTCGCAAGACTTCGGAATACGGCACACAGCTCAAGGAGAAGCAGAAAGCCAAATACACCTACGGTGTGCTTGAGCGTCAGTTCCGCAATCTCTTCGAGACAGCCGCCCGCACCAAAGGCGTAACCGGCGAGGTTCTTCTCCAGCTCCTTGAGAGCCGCCTTGACAACGTAGTCTATCGTCTCGGCATTGCTCCCACACGTCCCGCAGCACGCCAGATCGTGCTCCACAAGCATGTCACAGTCAACGGCAAGGTCGTGAACATTCCTTCCTACCGCGTGCAGCCCGGCGATGTTGTAGCAGTGCGCGAAAAATCCAAGTCGCTCGAAGTGATCAACGACAACCTTGCAGGCTTCAACCACAGCAAATATCCCTGGATCGAGTGGGATGAGAGCATCAAGGGAGGCAAGTTCCTTCACACCCCCCAGCGCGAGGACATCCCCGAGCCCATCAAGGAACAGTTGATAGTTGAGTTGTATTCTAAATAATAAATAAGAGAGACCCATGGCTATTTTAGCATTTCAGAAACCTGACAAAGTAATCATGTTGGAAGCCGGCAACTCATTCGGCAAGATTGAGTTCCGTCCTCTTGAGCCTGGTTACGGTCAGACGGTGGGCAACGCCTTGCGTCGCATCCTCCTTTCTTCGCTCGGAGGCTTCGCAATCTGCTCAATCCGCATCGACGGAGTGACACACGAGTTGGGCACGATCCCCGGTGTCAAAGAGGATGTCACCAATATCATTCTCAATCTCAAGAGAGTGCGTTTCAAGCAGATAGTGGATTCAACGGACGAGGAGAAGGCCACTGTCAATGTGTCAGGCACAGATGTGTTCACAGCCGGCGATCTGGGTAAAGTTCTCACAGGATTCGAGGTTCTCAATCCCGAGCTTGAAATCTGCCATCTCGATCCCGCGCAGGGATTCAACATGGAGTTCAAGATCAACAAAGGACGCGGCTGGGTCCCCGCCGACGAGAACCGCGAGCAGCTCGGAGCGGAGGATGTCAATGTCATCGCCATCGACTCCATCTACACTCCTATAAAAAATGTGAAGTATACGGTCGAGAATTATCGTGTCGAACAGAAGACCGACTACGAGAAGCTGACTCTTGAGGTGACAACCGACGGCTCCATCAAGCCTCAGGACGCCCTCAAGGAGGCAGCCAAGATTCTCATCCATCACTTCATGCTTTTCAGCGACGAGAAAATTACCCTCGAAGCGCCCGAGGCACGCAATGCCGACGAATTTGACGAGGAAGTGCTCCACATGCGCCAGCTCCTTAAGAGCAAGCTCGCTGACATGGACCTCTCCGTCAGAGCCCTCAACTGCCTCAAGAGCGCTGAGGTCGAGACACTCGGCGAGCTCGTTGTCTTCAACAAGAACGACCTGTTGAAGTTCCGTAACTTCGGTAAGAAATCCCTTACCGAGCTCGACGATCTTCTTGCGAGCCTCAACCTCTCCTTCGGCATGGATATTTCAAAATATAAATTAGACAAAGACTAAATCACGATGCGACACAATAAGAAATTCAATCATCTTGGACGCAAAAAGGCCCATCGCGATGCGTTGCTGAAGAACCAGACCATCTCGCTTATCATGCATAAGCGCATCTTCACCACTCTCGCCAAGGCCAAGGCTCTCCGCATGTATGCCGAGCCCCTTATCAACCGCGCCAAAAAGGACGATACCGCCAACCGCCGTCTTGTGTTCTCCTATCTGCAGAACAAGGAGGCCGTCAAGGAGCTTTTCGGTGTTATCGCCGACAAGATCGTAGACCGTCCCGGTGGCTACACACGTATCCTCAAGACCGGCCATCGTCTTGGTGACAACGCCGAGACATGCTTCATCGAGCTTGTGGACTTCAACGAGGCTATGCTCGCCGACAAGGGCGCCAAGAAAACTGCGCGCACACGTCGCGGCCGCGGCAAGAAGGCTGCCGCTCCCGAAGCTGCCGCCACTCCCGCACCCGCAGAAGAGGCTAAGGCTGAGTAAAAGCGTTTACTACAGAAATATTTCGGGTCGCATTGCATTCGGGCAGTGCGACCCGATTTCGTTTCATCACGAACGATTTTCAATCCATCTTTTTTGCGAATCATTGGAAACATATCGAACCATGTTTTTTCGAACAATCAGTAACAATCAGTAACAATATTGACAAGGATATGTGAACTACACGTCTGCCGCGACATGCTCGCCGAAAAGCCTGAAAGGCTGAGGAGGCAATAGCCCGGAGCGATTAGCTCCGGGAACCGCAGACGTAACATATATTAAGCTCTGTAAGAGCGACCAAACGTAACTTTTGGGTCGGTCCTACAGACCTCTTTTCTTCTTGGGTGTCCTCCTTCCCGGAGCTTGGGCGCTCCGGGCTATTATCACCTCGGCCTTGCAGACCTTTCGACGTGTGTAGTGTTCGAAACTGTGTCAAAAGCGTCTGATTAACGCTCTTGTGAAGCGCCGGAGATGCGATGTCATGGTAGAGAACTTGCCTGTGCTTTCGCGAGGCATCTCCGAAGCCTTTTCTGATTAAGTCTTCCTTCACCATGCTCGCGTCTGTCGACGCTTCAAATGGCGTTAATCATAATATCGCGTCTGTCGACGCTCCGTTGCGTGTAAGTCGTGGCAGACGTGCGAGTCGCACATCCATTTCAAAAATCAGTTCTATATGGTTCTCCATAGTTAGCAATTGTGGTTCCCAATGGTTAGCAAAAAATGGTTAATAATGGTTTGAAAGAAGGTTTGTTATGCTTCGGAAGGTTGTGGGGTATGGTTATAAATCAGTATTGTGTGCGTCGGTGATTGCGGCTATTTTTGCGCAAAAACTCTTACACCGATGAAAAAGACTGACTTTCTTTTGATTTTCTTATTTTCTGTCGCAGGCGCCTTTACTGTTCATAGCGCTCAGAAAGATGTCATCCTTCATGCATGGAACTGGAGCGCCGGGGAGATCGCTGAGAATGCCGCTCTGATAAGTGACGCGGGATACACGATCGTGCAGACTGCGCCGATGCAGCATTGCCTCACTCCTCCCGGCGGTAACCGCAAGCTTTTCTCAGAGAAAGGGGAGAATGAGGGCAACTGGTTTCATTATTATCAGCCGACTGACTGGAAGGTCGGCAATGACATTATCGGCTCTCGCGAGGAGATAGCGGCGATGATAGATTCTCTGCACGGTCATGGTCTGCGTGTGATTGTCGATGTGTGTCCGCAACACACGGCGTTCGACATCGACGAGGTGGAGGACGATTTCCTCAATGCCGTCGGCGGACGTGTCAGGATGTTTCATTCGACAGGTCTTACTTCTATCGCCGACTATAATGACCGGGCGCAATGCACTCTTCAGGGTGTCGGGGGACTGCCGGATGTCAACACGGAGAATCCTGATTTCCAACGTTATTACCTCGATTATGTCAACGAACTTATCAGCATGGGCGTCGATGGTTTCCGCTACGATACGGCAAAACATATCGGTGTGGCGTCCGATCCGGTCGATCGTGCCTCCGGAGTCAAAAGAAATGATTTCTGGGATGTGGCGACCGGACGCAAATCAGTGAAAGGGACAAAGCTTGCCGTTCCCGCCGATTCACTTTTCATTTATGCGGAGGTGCTTCAGGACTGGAGCGTGCCGGAGAAAGAGTATGGTGAATATGCTAAACTGATCGCCTCCTCCTACGGTTATGTGCTCAGGGATATGCTCACGCGGCAGTCTGCGCGCGATATGGACCTTGTCGACTGGCGCCATTCGCTGACGCCTGACCGATTCATCACTTGGGTGGAGAGCCACGACACTTACTGCAACGAGCATGAGAGTGCCTCCATCGACGATCCTTCCATCAGATGCGGCTGGGTGTTTCTGACGGCACGCGCCGGAGGAATTCCTCTGTTCTATTCGCGTCCCCGCAATTCCTCGCGCGTCAACTATTGGGGAGACAACATCAACGGAAAGCGTGGCAACGACGAGTTTTTCCATCCCGAAGTGTGGGCTGTCAACCGATTCCGCCGCGACATGGCGTCTGAGCCGGAGGCGCTGCACACCTCTGCAGACGGCAACATCGTCGCGGTAGAGCGCGGCAAAAGCGGAATTGCCGTAGTAAATATCTGCAAGGAGGCACGCTTCGTGGATATTCCGGTTTCGATTGCTGACGGAAGCTATCGTGATGTGGTCTATGGAAAAGAATTTGTGGTGCGCGGCGGACACTTGACCGGAACAGCCGCGCCTCTGCGCTCTTATATCATCTATGGCAACTGAGTTTTCTCGACCAATGCTGGCTCATATCGAACCATTGGGAACCATAACGAACCATTATTGTTCCCAATGGTTCGAAAAACAATGGTTCGATATGGGCTTTCTCAATGTTTGCCAAAAGATTGTTGTTGAGGGTTTGGGAAATTGGTGAATCTGAGTCGGGAAAAGGACAGCGGGAGTGCCGTTACAGGATCGGAGTGATCAGTCTCACTATCGCCTCAAACATGCGAAGCATGCGCGGCCGGGAATTCCAGCTCTGCAGGGTGAGGCGTGTGGCATGGCTCAGGTCGAGGAAGAAGGTGTCTTTCATGCGGCGGTTGACGTGTGTGTCGTAGATGAGCAGATTGCCCTCGAAATTATGCTCGAAGCTGCGGAAGTCGAAGTTTGCCGAGCCTGTGGTGACGAAATCGTCGTCGATGATCATGTTTTTGGCGTGCAGCATTCCGGCGTTGTAGAGATAGACTTTGATGCCGCTCTCGAGACACTCGCTGATGAAGGAGTAGGAGGCTACGGAGAGAAGCCGCGAGTCGCTTTTGCGCGGAATGAGGATGCGCACGTCGACATTGCTGAGTGCCGCTGTCTGAAGAGCCTTGAGCAGGAAGTCGGTAGGAAGGAAATACGGCGTCTGGATGTAGACCGACTTCTTGGCGGCAAGGATGGCTTTCTCGAAAAGGAGCGCGATGTTGCCCCATCGGTCTGTGGGACCGGAGCAGACAAGCTGCAGCGGAATATGGCGTGTGATCGTTCCGGCGGAGAGCACCGGAGCCGGGATCGGCGTGACATCTTTCTTCGATTTGAGGAAATTCCAGTCTACTGCAAAGGAATAGAACATATCGGAGACGATCGGGCCTTCCACACGCAGATGAGTGTCGCGCCAGAAGTCGTGGGTGGTTTCGGCGGAAGATACATATCGGTCGGCTATGTTCATGCCTCCGATGTAGCCTATGGAATTGTCGATGACCACGATCTTGCGGTGGTTGCGCCAGTTGACCCTGCTGGCGAACTGCGGGAAGCTTACGCGGAAGAAAGGATGTGACTGCACGCCTGCCTCTTCCATTCGGCGGAAGAATCGGCGTCGCACCGAGAAGGAGCCGACGTGGTCGTAAAGCACGCGGACCGTCACGCCCTCGCGGGCCTTGCGCATCAGTATGTCGGCCACTTCATTGCCGATGTTGTCGTCAGTGAAGATGTAGTATTGCAGATTGATCGACTCGCGGGCATTTTCCAGATCCTTTTTCAGGGATTCGAACTTATCGGAACCGAAATTGAAGATTCTTACGACGGAAGCGTTGTGAAGATTGTAGCCCGACAGATTAGTGGCAAGAATCGAGATCTGACGCAGATGCGGAGACAGCGACTGAAGCGCCTCCCGGCTGCGGCCGGGAGGTTGCTTGCTCAGGAGCTTGCGTTTGTTGTGGCGCGAGATCATGCGCACGTTCTTCAGCGAGCGTCCGAAGAAGAAATAGACGATAAGGCCTACGACAGGGAGGAAGATGAGAGCGATCACCCACGCCAGGGACTTGATGGGGTTGCGGCGTTCGGAAAGGACCACGACGATGCAGCTGAGAGTGGTGAAAATGTATGCCACGACCAGCGCCCAATAGATCCATATGCTGTATTGGCCTATCAGGGGCAGCGTGTCCGTTATGTCGCAGGCGGTGTGCATCTACTGTATAATTGCGCCGAAGTTAATAAAAAAAATCGGATTAATCTCTTTTCATCTGAAAAAGTTGACGTCAAGAGGGTGTTCTACGGTTAATAAAAATCGGGCGCGGCACCTGCGGAAAACCCGCAGAGCCGCGCCTGAGCGTGTGTGAAGGATGGAGATTATTCGCCGAATGCGACGGTGCGTGTCTTTGTGCCTCTCACCTCGATGAAAATACCTCCGCGCGGATTCTCCACGCGGATGCCCTGAAGATTGTAGTAGACAGGCATAAAATCATGGTCGGAGATTATCCCTTCGTCCGAAGCGGAGGTCGTGACATTGACCGGATGCGGGCCGTAGAGACCCTTGAAGTCAGCCTCGCGCAGAATGTAGAGATTGTATCTGCCCTCGGTCAGCATGGTGTTGAAAGGTTCGTTCCATTCCAGCGTCGCGCTCTCGTCCGCCTCGATGCTGACGTTGACAGGCTGCATGCTGCTGACTATGACGTTTCCTTCGCAGAGCACGGGGACTATATCGCCGCCGAACGCATGGTTGCGGGCCGTGACAGTGGCCTTTATCCTCACAGGCTTGTCGATGACTATCGGTTCGGAGGGCGAGATCTCCACGTCGGTTATTTCCTGTATGGCGGCTATGGATTCCTCCTTGAATTTGAAGCGTGTGTCCGTTACGTCGAGTGTGAGTCTGACGCGTGCTGACGCATCCTGACTGATGTCGTACCATTTTCCGTCGATGAGACAGGCCGGTGTGACGGTGTATGAGCCGGGACCGGGCATGTTGCCTGACGGGATGGAGAAGCTTGTCGTCATGGCAAGCAAACCGAGAGTCTTTTCGACATCTGACGAAACATATATTTCATCGGCTGTCTCGTTGTTGACCGCCCTGATGCCGAAAGTGCCCTTCACGGGATCGATGCCGAGGTTGGAGAAACCCTGATAACCGTTGGCTCCGGGCTTCGAGGCGCAGAATTCCGGGTCGACGCTCCGCAGTATGGAATACTTCTTTACGCCGAACGCGCCGTAGAGACCTATTACGGGCTGTAGCTTTTCCGTGCCGGCGTCGGGCATGAGTCCGAAGAGCGCTTCCTGATTCTTGTTGTATCCTTGCGGGCTTCCTCCGGTGCCCTGCTCGTCGGGCGTGAGATCGCTGAGCAGGAAATATCCGTCGCTCAATCCGGACCATCCCCAGTTGATGTGGAAGAAATCGCCGGATGTGCCGTCGTATCCGTCGCAGACGAATGAATGGCCGCCGAAGGTGTTGAAACCGTTGTAGACCACGGGATGACCGGCTTTCAGCTCATTGTAGACGAGTGTGTTCCATTCGCCCGTAGTGTAGAAGTCATGTCTGAGCGGACGGATGGATTTGTCGAACTTCAGGAACTCCGTGAGACCACGCACTTCGTCGGCCACAGGCGCGCCCGATGACGAGGCTGTGTATTGCATGTTGATCGCCATTCCCACCACAAGCATCAGGTTGGCCACGGCGTCGGCCTGTTCTGTCGTGTAGGAGCCGCTATAGTCGTCGATGATGTTGTCCCAGTCGATAGGGTAGTCGTCGAGCTGCAATGTGATTTCCTCGTCGTTGACCGTGGCTGAGGCGAGTCCGGTTCCGCAATCGGGATATTGGTAGACATTGAGCACCTGTGCGATGGATGTGGCGGGACAGCCTGTCACACAATGCTTGCCGTCCGACATGGGCGTATGGTTGAAATACGGCTCTTTCTGATCCCATTTAGTCTTGCATATCGGCGCGATGTTTTCGCGCGGCGCCTCAAGGATCTCCGGCGTGTGGCACGACATTCCGAAATCTTCAAGCATGCCACGCAGTGCGGGAGGAAGGTTCGTCCTGTCGATGTAACCGGAATCACTGTAGCCCAGGAGGGAGACTCCCATGCTGTCGTCGCCGGCGGCTATTATGAAGCCGCCTCCCTTGCGGTTGAAGACATATGTCTTATCGTCGGTGGAGGTGTAAGCCAGCACGTAGCGGTCCGTGTCGCGGTATCGTGCCCTGTCCGGGGTATCCGCGCCGCTGCATCTGGCTTCGAGCGCTGCCTCGAGCGCCTGCAGAGGAGTGAGCGGGGCGGCGCCTGCCGGCAGGCATGCTGTTGCCAAAAGAGATAATAATGTCAGTCGTTTCATCGGAAATGTGGAATATGTTACTTTCTTCAAATACAACTCCCCGGGAAATCATCCCCGGGGTGTCGTATCTTATGGTGTCTGTTCCGGTTATCTGCCGATGGTCACGGTGCGCGTCTTTGCGCCCCTGACTTCGATGAAGATGCCGTCGCGGGGATTATCCACGCGTATGCCCTGGAGGTTGTAGTAAACCGGTGCGGTGTCGGATGCGCCTGCGATTTCACCGATGCCGGATTTCTTGGCGTCGATTTCAGGAGTCCGGTCCGATTCACCTTCAGGATAAACCACGCTGACGCTGTATTTGCCGTCATCAGTCACGGTGTATGTGGGTTCTGCGAGCGGTTCGGCGTTCACTTTCTCTCCGTCACGATATACATTGTATCCGGTGACGGTGCGCGGTGCCATGGCGTAGGAAAGATCGTCAATCGCGAGCACGAGGCCTTCGTCGCCGATGTGGTGGATGGCCACATATTTAGTGCCTTCGGGAGCGCTGAACTCGACTTTCTCATATTCAGCGCCTGTCACCTCCACTGTCTTGGCTGCGGTGAAGGAGGAAATTTCGGTGTCGGTGGAGGAAGTCATGATCTCGATCTTCTCGGGATAGTCGGCGCTGTAGGCGCGTGCCATGAAGGATATGTCGCGCTTGGCCGGATTTATGGCAGGAAGGATCATGTAGTTGTCGTTCTGAGTGCCGTTCTCGGGACTCCAGAATCCGAAGACTTTCTTGCCGGAGGAAGCCTCGAAGGGGAACTCAAGCTCGGGGGAATAGCTGAGGTCGGTGACCATTGCCGCCATAAGGTGGCCGGCGTTGGGAGCGTTGTGGAGAGTCACCCATTTGTGGTCGTAGACTGTGGGCTGCTGATCCTTGTCCACCATTGTGTAGAGACCTATGACGCCGGTGTCGCCGTGAGCTTCGACGAACACGTCGAGAGCGTCATAGAAGGGGTGAATGTCATAGACCACGTCCATGTTGCCGTCGTCAAACGACGCGTATTTCTCCACATTGTCGGTAAAGATTTCTCCGAGAGCCGGAACATCCCATGTGAGGGTGCCGTCGTTGGCGGCAAGGTTCTCTGCAGTCGGTAGCGTCTCGCCTACGACATTGAAGGACACTGAAGCCTCGTTGTCAGAGAGGTTGCCGTCGGTGCCACCCTTGAAGTTGAGGTGGAAGTTGGCGGTGTGCGTGCCGAGTTCCATGTCTTCGGGTACGGTGTATTCCCACAGGCATTTGGTGTGTCTCGCGCCCCAGGGACCACGGTCAGGCACGACAGCCTCGCCCACGGGGGTGCCGTCGATGTCGGCGGTCACTTCGAAACGCTTGTCGGTGAGGACGCCCATGCATCCCACCTCAGTGGATATGATCACCTTGTCGCCTCTCTTCACATTGGGAGTCGCACTGGAGTTGAGGAGGCAGAAGTCATATTCCGTGCGGACGGAGAAGCCGATCTCGTCAAGCACCATTATTCCGCCCGTTCCGTCGGTTGTGATTTTCCATCCGAAGCGGATTTTGGATCCGGTCTGGTCGCCGTATTCGGGCCAGCCTGTGGCGCCATAGTCCACCCATGCGGGTGTCTGCTGCGAGTCGCAGGGCCATCCGTCGAGGTTGACATCCTCTTCCATTTCGTTGTTATCATACTGTACGTAGCCATTCACTGTGATGCCCGGATATTGGTAGTAGGCATAGTGGATGTTCGCGCCTCTGCCTGCGAAGTCGGCGGGCACTGTCATCCATGGGGAGAGGAGGTAGAATTCGCTCGCGGCTGTGTTTTCGATAAGGAAGAATCCCTTGTCGCGGTGCTTGTACGCTCCGATGCCGTATTCTTCCAGGTATTGCACCGGATGTGCCGATGGATCTGCTCCTGAGATTTTCTCTATGGTCCATTCCGGGCCGGTGAATTCGCCGTTTGCGAAACTTTCGAGGTAGGGGGCGTCGAGCGGATTTTCGAACGTTCCATCCTGTGCCATCGCTGTCGCGCCGCAGAGCAGCGCCAGAGACAAGGTCGTAAAGATCTGTTTCATTTGATGTAAGTTAGATGATTGATGAATAATTGAGGGGTGAAGGTGAAAACGTTCTGCCTTCACCCCGGAGGTTTTTGTACTTGATCCGTAAAGGATCGTTATGTTGTGGTATTCTTACTTGATTATGACTTTCTCTGCCTTATTGCCCGAGACTCTGATGAAGACTCCGTTTTCGGGATTCTCCACGCGGATGCCCTGGAGGTTGTAGTATGCGGGCGCCGATCCGTCGGCATCTGCACTGATTCCGTCCACAGCAAGAGGCGTGATCTCGATGTCGCTGTAATCGGCCAGCGGGCTGCGTGCGTTGTAGTAGAGCGTGCTCTTGCCCTCCGCGTCGGTGTCGATAAGTCCGCGGTATGCCTGTCCTGTCAGACGGATGTGGGTCATGTCGTAGGGCATGCGGAGTTCGAATGCGCCGTTTGTGAGATTTTTACCGGTCAGGTCGATGGCTCCTGTGAGGAACGGTTTGTAGAACACTGTTTCGGCAGGAAGGTCGCAAGTCACTTTCACATCCTTGATGTAGTTGACGTTCTGTCCGTAGGTCGTTATCTGGATGTTGACATGTTTCCGGCCCTGCGGATCGAGACTGAAAGTGTATGTGTCGTATGCTTTAGTGAGCTTGGCCGACTCGGAAGCGAAAGCCTGAAATACACGCTCGTCGTCGTTAAATTGCAATAGGTTGGCTATCAGCATGCAGTCGCCGTCGGTCTTGGCGGTCACCTCGATTTTCACCGGGGATGTGAGTCCGGAGAAGTCATACAGTCCGCGTCCTTCCACTGTCATGTAGTTGGACTGTCCCCAGGAGGCCGGTCCGTTGTCGACTACAAAGGCGCCATCCTCGAATTTGGGAGTGGGGAAGACGATCCATCCTGTCTCGTCCTCCAGCCAGTAGCTGTAGGGATATTCCGCTGTCTCGGAGAGTCCGGAGAAGTTGAAGTCGGCTATGGAGAAATCCTTTGTCTCTTCTTCGGTCTCCACACCGGCGCTGGCGGTTATCTCGAGGCTGTGGGCCTGTGCGTCGACGGTGAAAGGCACTCTCATCACGCCGTCGGCAGGCTCCTGAAGCGGACCGAACGAGGGTTTGTTGACCTGGAACACACGGTAGAGGGCTCCTTCGGGAGAGCGTGTGTCCTCTCCTTTGCAGGCGTAGATCTTGACATATAGGAATCTTCCGTCGGAGGTCTCGGTTTCGAACGACGCGCTTGTGGAGGTCACGACCTTGCGCCCTATGCTGGATATGGTAGTGGCGCTCGGGATGCCGGCATACAGTTCCGCCACATATCTGTCGGCTTCCTCCACCGGATTCCATTCAATTGTGAAGCCGTCGGCCGAATAGTCGCTGAAGCGGTAGCCTGTCACGGCGGGAATTACGGGACTCAGTTCGGTGACCTTGTAGCTGCGGATGTAGAAACTGCTGCCGAAAGATGCCGTCACGCGAGCGGAAAGACGGTCGATGGGATATTCGCCGAGTCCTTCCATGGAGTAGTCTATGTCTTTCTTAAGAAGGTTTCCTGTCTCGGGCAATGTCACGTCATATGAACCGCCGGTCCAGCTCTTGTCTGTCGGCATATTGAGGTTGAAGTCGCTCTCTCCCTGTCCCCATACCCAACCATCGGGACAGTCTGTCGAGCCGGCCATTCCGGTATATGCTACCGTTTCCATGTTGTTGAACATTGCTGCCGTCTCACCCCATTCGGCCACTCTCGCATCCATCTCCACGCGGCCCATGCGGCCTTTCTTGAAGTCAGCGAATCCGGGGATGAACTGGGCATCGGGATTCTCGATGGTATTTACGAGAAGTTTACCTCCGGCCGCGTAGCAGGCCAGTCCCTGACAGCCGTCAAATCCGGCGATGTTGCCGTTGGCGTCAAGCACCTGTGCCGGCGATTCCTCAGAGCCTCCAAGAGAGGAGAAGTCGAGGTTGACGAGTATGTCCTCATTATATTTCACGGCATCGGGTCCGGGGAGTCCTATGGCATCGGGAGAAGACACGCGGATGTTCTCCACTATAAGTGTGTACATGTCTTTTGGAGAGCATCCGTGGATCATGACATGATAATCTCCTGATTCAGTGGGTGTGAAGGCGCCTCCAATCGGCTGCGCTTCGTTGTGGGGGCGTCCCTTCAGCGTGACTGGGGCTGCGATCTCCGTGGTGGCGTCGGCCACAGTCGTGCCTTTGCCGATGTAGAGCGCCACTGTCTCGGGATAATATGAGCTCGTGGATCTGGCGTCTATGTTGACGATATATCTCTTGCCTGCCTCAAGTCTGATGGCGGGGGAGACGAGCCAGTCGTCCATGTCCAGATCTGTGTTGCATGTTATGAAGGCATATCCTCCGCCGAGACCGTCATTCTCCCATGTCCACTCCTTGTCGTCGCCGTTGGCGTTTATGAGGGTGAAGTCCTTTAGCGAGGTGGGAGAGCCGAAGTCGCAGAACCAGGTGTCCGCGTCCGGGGCTACGGATGTCATTTGCGTAGCGGCTGTCGCTGCATTGTTGCGCTTGAGGCGTACTTTTTGTGGATCGATTATCCTGCCCGCGGCAGATATTCCGTCAGCTTTTGCCACCGGCTCGGTTTTCATCGGCAGAGGCTGTTGTGCAGACGCGATACCGGCGAAAGCAGCGAGAAGACATATGGAAATTTTCCTCATGTTATAAGATTTAAAGGTTTTGTAAAAAAATAAGTTTCGGCGAAGTTAACTAAAATTCGACCTTCAGCAATCACCCCCCGATTTTTAAGATTTTTTAACTTTTGCCTTTTGTTTATGTCTATTTGCGAGCTAAGGTGGAATATTTTGTGATATGTGTTGGTTCTTTTTCTGATAGACTTAAATATTTCTCTTTTAATCATCCTTTAAATTTCTACCCTTTAAATTTCCACCATCCGCGTTTATGGAAATTAAAAGCCGGAAAGCAGTTTCACAACTGTTGCCCGGCTCTCTTTAGCTTAACTAAATAAATTCTTACATGTTAGGAATGTGCACCCTATGGTGCTGCTTTTCGTGCGCAAAGTTAAGTCAAATAATGTAATGAAACAATCAGTACATATGTTAAAATATATTAAAACGATTGATGCGTTCCGTTTTTCAGCGAACCTTGCGGGCATATGTCAGTAACCGTGGGAAAAAGGTGTTGACAGGCTGTCCGAATTTTTTTGATAAATTGAGTCGCTGTCCGGCATGATAATTCTGCGATTAGAGCTATCTTTGCAGAAAAGAATGATCATGGAGGAAAACAATAACAGGAAATATAATTCCGCAAGGCGTGCGAATGTTGCTCCTGCGCCTGACGAACTGGGCGGCAAGCTGCCGCCTCAGGCTGTTGAACTTGAGGCTGCCGTGCTTGGCGCCCTCATGCTTGAGAACGATGCCTACAGTCAGGTGTGCGAGCTGCTGAAGCCCGAGAGCTTCTACGATCCGAAGCATCAGAAAATCTACGATGCCATCTTCACGCTCGGTTCCAATCAGCGCCCGATCGACATGCTCACCGTCACGGAGCAGCTTCGTGCCGACGGCAATCTGGAGGCTGTGGGTGGCGCCGTCGCAATATCCGAACTTACAGGCAACGTGCTCAGCGCCGCCAATGTGGAGTTTCACGCGCGCATCATCGCCCAGAAATATCTTGCGCGACGGCTCATCACCTTCGCTTCAAAGGTGCAGACCGAGGCGTTCGACGAGTCCAACGACATCGACGACCTTCTGCAGCAGGCCGAGGGAAGTCTGTTCGAGATCTCACAGACGCAGCTCAAGCGCGAGGTCGTGCAGATCGACTCCATCATCAATCAGGCCGTGCAGCAGATCCAGCTTGCCGCCAACCGCGAGAGCGGCCTGTCCGGACTCTCGACAGGCTTCGACGATCTGGACGCCATGACTTCCGGATGGCAGAATTCCGATCTCATCATCATCGCCGCGCGTCCGGCGATGGGAAAGACGGCGTTCGTGCTCTCGATGGCCAAGAACATGGCGATGGATCTCAACTCGCCGGTCGCCGTCTTCTCGCTTGAGATGTCCAACACGCAGCTTGTCAACCGTATCATCTCCAACGTCTGCGAGATCAAGGGCGAGACGGTGCGCAGCGGCCATCTGAGCAACGACGAGTGGGACCGCCTGAACTCCGGCATCAAGAACATGTATGGCGCCCCTCTCTTTATCGACGAGACGCCGGGACTCAGCATCACGGAGTTGCGCACCAAGGCGCGCCGTCTGGTGCGCGAGCACGACGTGAAGATCATCATCATCGACTACCTTCAGCTGATGAACGCCACCGGCATGAAATTCGGCAGCCGCGAGCAGGAGGTCAGCACCATATCCCGATCGCTGAAGGCTCTGGCCAAGGAGCTGAACATCCCCGTGATCGCCCTTTCGCAGCTTAACCGACTGAGCGAGACGCGCGAGGACAAGCGACCTGTGCTCAGCGACCTTCGTGAGTCGGGTGCCATCGAGCAGGATGCCGACTTCGTGGCCTTCATCCACCGTCCGGAGTATTACACTCGCAGCGGAGTGGATCAGGCCGGCAACGATATCCGCGGCCTTGCGGAATTCATCATCGCCAAGCACCGCAACGGTCAGGTCGGTTCCGTAAAGATGCGTTTCGCATCGCAGTTTGTCCGCTTCGAGAACTGGAACGACTCGCGCACCTCGGTGCAGGAAATCACGGCGCAGAGCCGCATGAACCGCAGTGACGGCGGCGACAGCGGCTTCGGTGCCCCGGCAGAAAGCTCCTTCGCCGGAGGATTCGGTCCCGCACCCGACGCTCCGATGCCCGACATTATGCCCGGACCCTCCGATTCCGTCGTGCCTTTCTGACCCGAGGCCTGAACCTTCCCCGCAGTCGTGCGTTCTAATAAGACACACATATATAGAACACACTAAACAAATCCGGATTGCTATGGAAGATAACAGACAGGAAAAATACGAAGAAAAAATGGAACGTTACGAAGCCTCCGAGGAGCGTCGCGAACACCGTATGAAAGAAAAGGAGCGGGAGAACCGGACGCCGTGGTATTCGAGCGGTAAGTTCTGGCTCTACGTGGGAGTGATAGTCGCTTGCTCGCTGCTTATATACTGGGTGCTTTTCATCGCTATCTGGGACGGTCCCAACCAGTGATGTGAAAGTATAGGGCATCAGATGCAGTTTTAGAGGTTGTTTAATAATGCTTGTTAACGACAGGGTCGAGAATTTTGGAGCGGA
>CABUIO010000012.1 GCA_902491625.1 uncultured Porphyromonadaceae bacterium
TTAGCCATTTACATTTTTTAACACAAATCATGCACCGGAAAAATCCGCTGACCCGGACGTTCCCACAAGGCAAACCAATCGTTACAGCTCCCGGCGAAGCCCGTACCGCACCCTCATCCGGTCACGGCATCGGCTTCAGCAAGACCGGAAGAGGCTCCGCTCTGCTGTCCTCTTCCGACGTGAAAAAGGGGCCGGCACGCGTCGGTCTCTCAGGATCCACCGTCTACGGCGCGCTTCTGGTTGACCGAACAGACAAAACGCCTCTCGGAATCACTGAGGTGATCGCCGACGGACGAATCAAGCCCGTCATCCCGATGAAAGGTCCCAACGACCTTGATCTTCAGGTGAACTTCTTCTACATCCGTCAGGGTCACATCTATTGCCTCGCCGACGAAATGTTCTGGGGCATGAGCGTAGGCCAGTACCTCCTTGAATATGACCTTGCTTCCGGCGCTTTGGTCAACACCACCGCCTTCGAAGAGGGGGATATAATGTTCCACAATGCCGCCTACGACCCCGAAAAAGACATCATCTACGGCTATTACATTGTGCAGGAAGGCGAGGACGACAATGCTGTTTCCCACGTCTACTTCGCCACAGCCTCCGGCGCCGAGCCCCAGAAGGTTACGACGATAAGAGAGATTGAAACTCTCGGCCTGTGTGCCATGACCTACAACACAGTGTCCAAAAAGCTGATCGGCATCACGCACACCCTTGGCTATGTCTGCGAGATCAATCCCGAGAACGGCGACGGAACGCTGATTGGATTCCTTCCCAAAGAATCACGCTCAAAATACCTCACGGGCCTCTGCTACAGCCCGATCGACGAGGCTTACTTCTACGTAGTCTGCAGCGATGACAACTGGGCGATACAGCTTCTCGACGAGAACAGCTTCCAGGTGATCTCAAGCGCGCCCTACGACGATCTGCAAGGATTCGGCGCCCTGCAGTCTCTGGATACCACCGGAATCGCTCCCGACGCTCCCGCCGAAGCGACACTTCTCGGCTGCAACTTTGTCAACGGATCGCTTGACGGCACTATCACCTACAGAATGCCGGCGACCACCAACGGTGGAACTCCCGTGCTCGGCAATGTAGACTGGACGCTCTACATCGACGACGTCGAATACAAGCGCGGCAGAAGCGCAGCCGGTTCGGAGGTTGCCATCGAGGTCGAGGGACTCACTCCCGGCGAGCATCTATTCGTTCTCAAAGTCTGCCTCGGCTCGCTGAGCGGACGCTTCAGCTCCACATTCTTCTATGTCGGCAACGACAGACCCTGTGCTCCCGACAGCGTGACTCTGACTGAAGAGTGGGTGAAATGGACTCCTGTAACCAAGGGTATCCACGGCGGCTACGTCAACCCCGAGGAGGTGACCTACAATGTCTATCTCAACGGCAAGACCATAGCCGAGGGCGTCAAGAGCACCGAGGTTCCCACTCATCTTCCCCAGGGTGAGGACTTCATCGCATACGAGGCTACGGTAGAGGCTGTATTCGACGGCAGGACATCGGCCCGCACATCCTCTAACCCGATCTGTTACGGCGACCCGATACCTCTGCCTGCAGTGTTCGAACCTTTGGAGAGCGACGCCCGCCTCTTCACAATCGTCAATGCAAACGACGACAACGGCACCATTTCCTTTACAGTCCGCGACTTCGGCAGCCAGCTCGACGTGCCTGTATTCCAATATCGCTACTCCAGCAAAAACGACGGTGACGACTGGCTGTTCCTCCCCTACGTTGAACTTGACGATGCAAACGCATCTTATGAGTTCTCCATGAACGCGTTCAGGACCAATAAATACACCGAGGAGTTCAGCGTGCAGCTCTGCACCGCCCCGGATCCCTCTGCTGTCGTGAAGGAGATCATGCCTGCGACTCGTCCTGACAACGTCTGGGTCAACAACGACGACAACGTCATCACAGCCACTCTGGCACAGCGCTACACCAAGGCGTTCAGCATACCCAAGGCCGGCGGATACTACATCGGCATCCACGTGACCTCGCCCAAGGATCAGTTCTATCTCATCATGCGCGAGTTCTCCGTGAAGAAGGCAGCTGGAGTGGCTCCGGGCAATCCCGACGCCGTGAAGGATCTCACAGCCGTGCGCGGTGAAAACGGAGCGCTCAACGCCAGCCTCACCTTCACACTCCCCACAGCTGCGATCAACGGCAACGCATACGCCGCCGACAAGACCCTCACCGCCCTTATCGAAGTCAAGGATTGCGAACCTGTCAACGTAACAGGCAAGCCCGGTGAGACCGTGACCACAACCGTTCCCACACTTCAGGGTGACAACACGATCACCGTCACACCCAAGGATGGCGACCTCGCCGGTTTTTCCTCGACCGTTACCCTTTACACAGGTGTCGAGCGTCCCGGCAAAGTGACCGACCTCAAGGCCGAAGTCGACGCCTCAAATCTCAAAGCCCACCTCACATGGAAGGCTCCCGCCGAGGGCATCGACGGAGGATATGTGGCTCCCACAGGAATCACCTACTATCTCTGCGAATATGTCACGACCGCGCAGGGTTCAGGATGGAGGATCGCCAAGGAGATCGGCACAGATGTCTATGAATACGACTACACGATCCCCGAAAATTCTTCTCTCGCACTTGTCGACATGGGCATCGTGGCCGAGAACTTCGTCGGCAGAGGCCGCCGCGTGGCCTACACCTCCGAAGTGATGGGCACACCCTACGACATCCCCGCCACATCCATCTGCACCGTGCAGGACGCTCTCATGCCTATGGTAAGCTATCCCGCCGAGTATGACTGGCGCCTTGTCTCCGGCGATCCCGCCGCGACATATCCCGCTTTCACGACCGACGACAACGCTCAGGCCACATTCACTATGGCTGACAATAAAATCGAAGGCGTGAAGTTCACACTCCCGAAATTCTCCACCAAGGGATGCTCCAAACCGGCCGTGAAACTCACCGTCTACGGCGGCTCGACATCGGAGTTCTCCCTCACCGCCAAGACCTATGGCGTGGAGGAAAAGACCCAGGCCACCTACAGAAAAGAGGACTTCGCAACTCCCGGACGTCAGGTTGTCACCATCGAGCTTGACAGCGAATTCGCAGACAAGGGCTGGATCGAGCTGGCCATCGTCTCCAACGTAAGCTACGCAGAGACATTCATCATCTACAGCTACAAGGTCTATGACAATGTGCCCTACGACTTCGGCGTCGCCTCCATCGAGGGTCCGGAACAGCCCAAGATCGGTGAAGAGGCCAAGTTCGTTGCTCATGTGCTCAACAACGGCAACACCGCCAACACAGTTCCCGCATCCAACTGGAAACTCGTCGACAGCGAAGGCAACGTTGTGGCCGACATCAATGTTCCGGCAGGAACCGAGAGCATCGCTCCTGACGCAGAGGCCACCTACGACCTCTCCTTCACTCCCAACGCAGACCAGATCGGCGCATACAGCCTCACCTTCACCATCGAGAAGGGTGACAACAAGGATAACAACGACACCCTCACCAAGGAACTCAATGTGGAGAAGGGCGTGAAACCTGTCATCACCGACCTCAAGGCCGATGAGATTTCCAGCGATCACGTCACACTCGGATGGACACCTCTTGCTTCCGCCGAGGACTATTTCGAGGACTTCGAGGAGGAGACACCGTTCGTTCTTGACCGAACCAGCGCCATGGTCGCCCAATTCAAGCGCGTCGACGGCGACGGCAAGAAGCTCAACATGGCCAACGTGGCCACCTTCAACAAGATTCCGGGTGCCGGAGGTCCTGCAAGCTTCCTGCTCTGGAACACGCCTCAGGTCGACAAGATCCTCGGCACGGAGGGCGCTTATCCGGCCAAGAGCGGCGAACAGTTCCTCATCGCCTTCTGTCCTCTGGACGGCTCCGCGGCCGACGACTGGCTGATCTCCCCCGCAATTCTCGGAGGCACCGACTTCAGCTTCTCCGCACGTGCCCTAACCTATAACTACGGCGCCGAGAAAGTGGAGATCATGTACTCAACAAAGAGCGACAACCCCGAGGACTTCCAGCTCCTTAAGACACTTGATGTCACCGGTCAGGGCACTCCCGTATGGCAGGACTTCACCTACACCCTCCCCGCTGACGCCAAGTACTTCGCACTGCATTATGTCAGCGCCGACATCTTCGGCCTCATGATCGACGACATCGCCTATGTGCCCGCTTCCAACGGCATCAAGGTCGTTTCCTTCGATGTCTACCGCAACGGCACGCTCCTCGAAGGCAGCGCTCCCTGCGCCGACAGCACCTACACCGACGCAACAGTGAAGGAGAATACAGAGTATAGCTACATGGTTATGCCTGTATTGAACGACGGCAACAACGGCATCGCTTCCAACGTCCTGACTCTCCGCACCACCGGCATCGACGGTGTGGCCGCCAACGGCAAATCCATCGCCACCGGCAACGGCACCATCATAGTCAACGGCTATGAAGGCCTCGCCGTAGCGGTAGTCAGCGCCGACGGCAAGGTCGTAGGCAACACCGTATCCGCCGCAGCCACACAGCGCTTCGCAGTTCTCCCCGGCGTTTACGTAGTGAAAGCCGGCGACGACATCGTGAAGGTAATCGTGAAATAAATCCCCATCGGTTGACCGCCGGTTGAATACTGCGGCGGTCAATCAATAAAAAGTCGCGGAGCGACGGATCCCCCGATCCGCCGCTCCTTTTTAATAAGTTGGTGAACGGATTGAAAGAGGAACCGCGCTCGCGGTTCCTTTATCGATGAGGGTGTGTCAAAATGCAGCGAAGCTGCTGATTCCTTATAACCTCAGGTTGATACCTGAGGTCATGTCATCAATGGGAATATGCCTCGGAGAGGCTTATTAGTCAGCATACTCGATGCATTCATCTCTTTGTTTCTCCACCCCACGCAGCAGTGCTACTGCGTGGGGTAATAGGCAATAAGCAGCTTCGCTGCATTGTGACCCACCACTTTATCAAGGTCTCATTTTCTGCAAGTTATCCCAATCGAGGATAATCTAAAAAGCAGGGAAGCTATAAGCGTAAAAACGCTTACTTATTACTGAAATTTGAAATTGATTCGATATCATAATACATCATTCCAAGGCTCACCTCATATCTATCATCCCAAATATCATCCTTTCTAACTGAAAAAAGCGGCGTATATATCATTGTAGAGCGACCCAATAAAGCTTCAAATGCAGGAATGCTCTCAATCCGGCCAATAAATTTTCCATTGATAGTATAATAAGAATTTTCATTGAGGCTATTTACATATTTAGGGTCGATTTTACCGACTATATCAAAATTAACTTCATTTACAGGTAAGGGAAATTCAAAATCCGATGGCCCCGCCCAAGACCGGAATTGAGCCATTACATTTCCTTTGGAGTCTTTATTGAGCCCGCATAACTTAACCGGAATGTTTTCAATTAAATTTACTGAATCCGAAAACTCAGTAAATGATTTTAGAAAATCTTCATCGGCCTGTTCTCTTGTTATATCATTGCTATCAAAGTTCGGATGAGCTGCGACGAAATCCTCAACAAATCCAACTATCGGAAACTCTGATTTTCGATTTTGCTCTTCATTTTGATTTTGTACTTCCTTCACCTTATCAGATGATGTCTGTACACAACCTGATAGCAGCATAATCGATCCCGCAAGACAAAATAATATCTTTTTCATATCGTCAAAAATGTTTTCTGCGAAGTTACTAAATTCCAATGAGATATCACAGAAATTCACACATATTTTTCAAGACATAAGCGCACCGGATGCGGATGCGAATGGATGAGAAAGCAGCTATGTCAACTCCGGAGGAACTGATTTGTTATAACTTTGAATCATCCGCAAAGACTATGAAAGACACACCGACATCTACAACGCAGCCCTCGGCGAACCCGACTAACGGACACTATTATGCATTCCTTGTTTTCTACCTCGTTTTTCTCAGCGCACTCGGATCTTTCGTCAACGATATGTATTCGCCGGCGCTCCCCGCGATGTGCCGGTTCTTCGGATGTTCTATACCGATAGCCCAGATGGGACTGACGATGGGTATGGTCGGACTGGGAGTCGGACAGCTGATTCTCGGACCGTTGAGCGACCATTACGGCCGAAAGAAAGTGCTTTTGGGTTCGCTGCTGCTTTTCATCGTGGCCGCAGTGGCGAGCGTGTTCTCCCCTTCGATACATGTTTTCAACACTTGCCGTCTGTTTCAGGGCATGGGTGCATCCGGAGGATACTTCCTCGCCAGAACCATTCCCGCCGATCTCTATTCAGGCCGTACTCTTGCCAGATTCATGGCTCTCGTAGGAGCCATCAACGGCATCGCTCCTGCCTCGGCTCCGGTGCTCGGAGGAATCACCTCCGAAAGATTCGGATGGCAGGCCGTGTTTGTCTTTCTGGCCATAATCGCGGCTGTGATCCTGTTGTTATCCCCTTGCCTTAAGGAATCACTTCCTCCCTCCAGGCGTACCAAAGGCGCCTGGTGGAAAGCGCTTCCGGGCTATATAACACTGCTGAAAAACAGGCCTTTCATGATTCATGTCTCCTTCAAGGCCACGGCACTCGGACTGCTTTTCGCCTACATCTCCGCCTCACCGTTCATTCTTCAGAACCACTACGGCATGTCGCAGACTGTATATGGTCTCGTGATCGGCGCAAACGCCATATCCGTAGCTGTCGGTTCGATGGCCGCGCTCAGATTCCGCCCCCTGAAGAAAGCCGCGAGAGCCGGAAGCCTGATACTTGCAGCAGGCATCATCCCACAGGCGATCGCACTCTACACGATCCACAGCATATGGGTCTTCGAAGTCTGCATGGTCGTGGCGCTCTTCGGTCTCGGACTGATCTTCTCCACCACCAACACTCTCGCCATGAACGAAGGGCGCGCCAAAGCCGGCGAAGCCTCCGCCATTCTCGGAGTCGCGGGCTACATCATCGGCGCCATCGTCGCTCCGCTCGTCGGTATGGGCAACGTCATGCACTCCACCGCCATCGTGTTAGTAGCCCTGACCATACTCATCCTCATCTGCTGCCACGGCTCCAGAAAGCTCGCCCCCGACCTCCTCGAATAAGACCTCTGACAAATCTACAGGAGGGAGGCAAAAGTTTCGGGCAGCACAATATTCTCCACGCTGACGGCGGCGGAAAAGAGCGATGCGATCTCTTCGTCACGGAAACCGGCGATACCGCAACCGATACGTGTGACGTAGAATTTCAATGCCGGATGTGATTTGGCAAATTCGATGAACTCGTCGACGTATGGACGGATGGTTTCGACTCCGCCCTGCATCGTCGGGATGGCATACGACTGTCCCTGCAGTCCGACACCTTGCCCCCACACAGCTCCGAATCTGTTCATCGCCACGAATGCCGCGCCGCCGTCATGGTGTCCGGCAAGATTGCTTCCGAAAACGAACACCTCGTTCGCCCCCAGCTTCGTAATATTCTCCGGAGTATACTCTTTTCCTTCCATATAGTTATATCTTTCCATGACGCAATCTAAAGCGTGCGTAAAAAAGCAAAAAACACCTGAACGTCTAATACATTCAGGCATTTAGGTACTTTTTTGCGGAAAGACAGGGATTCGAACCCTGGGTACCCGTAAGGGTACAACGGTTTTCGAGACCGTCCCGATCGACCACTCCGGCATCTTTCCTTTTCGGGTGCAAAGTTAACATTTTATTTTTTCCCGGCAAAGTTTTTTCAGTTCTTTTCTGTAAAGTCTTTTTCCGCAAGACGGCAAGAGGGTGCAATCTTTTTTAAGGTATTGTCATTGTGCGATAAAAATAATTTATTACCTTTGCACGAAAACGAAAAGTAAAAAAAAGATTAATATGTCTGAATGGTATATAGTCTACAACGGACAGCAAGTAGGTCCGATGACCAAGGAGCAGCTTCTGAGCTATGGCCTCAACTCCCAGTCGAAGGTCTGGCGCGAAGGCATGACCGAATGGGCCGACGTGTTCACAATTCCTGAGCTGATGGAGCTTTGCTCCGGTCCCACACAGTGTGCGGCTCCCGCTCCTCAGCCTGTTGCAGCTCCGGCTCCGCAGCCTGTCTGCAAAGAGCCACTATCGGGCAAGAGCAAGGTTGTCTGCGGTATCTTAGCTATACTTTTAGGCACCTTAGGCGTGCAGTATTTCTATCTCAACAAGCCCGGCGCCGGCATCCTGTCGTTTCTGATCATTTGGATTTTCCCCACGCTGATAGGCATTCTGACATGCGGAGGAGGTTTCTTCCTATACACTCTTTCGATGATCCTATGGATGCTGTACATTGCACAAGGCATCGAGATGCTCTGTCTGTCCGACGAGGAATTTGACAGTCATTTCGCCAAGAATCCCTCGTTCTGGCCTTTCTTCTAAGAAAACTGATTCACAGTTACATTTAATATAATTCCACACTTATCATGTCTGAATGGTATATCGTATTTAATGGCCAGCAGGTGGGCCCGATGACAAAAGAGCAGCTTTCTAGCTATGGTCTGAATCCGCAATCCAAGGTCTGGAAAGAGGGAATGCCGGATTGGGTTGAAGCATACACACAGCCGGAACTCATGGAGGTTATGCCTCAGGCAGCTCCCGCTGCCGCCCCGACAAGCTACGCGGCTCCGCAGCAATATGTGAGCACTACCGGCAAAAGCAACACCGTCGCCGGTATCCTCGCGCTCCTTCTCGGAGGCTTCGGCGCACAATATTTCTATATCGGCAAGATCGGCGGCGCCTTCGTCACGATTCTTCTATGTTGGTGTACATGCGGCCTATGGGGTATCGTCGAACTGATTCAGGGAATCATGATGCACACCATGTCGCAGGAAGAGTTTGACCGCAAGTATGTGAACTCGACCTCCTTCATGCCCCTTTTCTGACCTCTGAAAAAGGCATCTCCTACCTTTAGAAAAAAATGAACACTTTGCCAACTGCCTCGGATCGGTCCGTCAGGGACGACGTGGCGTTGGCAAAGCGTCTTTATATGTGGCTTCTGATAGCGCTCGCCGCAGTCGGACTGTCAGCGCTTCTCTACTACATCTTTGCTGCAGCAGAAGGGTCGCGTCGCGTCTGTCCGCTCCTCAACCTCACCGGCATACCGTGTCCTTCCTGCGGAGGGTCGCGTGCCTTCGCCCGACTTCTTGCCGGCGACTTCGCCGGATCCCTGGCACTCAATCCAAATGCAATGCTTGTGGCCATCATTCTTATGGCCACCGCCATCATGGCTCTTTACGATTTCTTCGCCATGGTTTACAAACCCTTGCAGAACAGGATGATGCTTCCTCGGATCTATCGGTTCGTATTACCGCGAAAACGCCGGACGCTTCGACAGCGCAGCGTCTTAATCGCGATCGTGGTAGCCGCAATATTATTTGAGGCGTTCGTGTGGATACGCAACATATACATTGACATCTGACCGAAATGCCGCGTCAGTCACTTGAAGACTTGCTGTTTCGCCCTCATCTTCTGACATTTTTTAAGAAAATTTACCTTGGAATCGCGGTTGCCTTGCCTGCTTTATGTTTTTTTGCTATATTTGCGCTTGCATACTGACAGCCGGATGCGCTAATACTACTGATTGACCTTATGAAGAATCGTCCAAAACTGCTCATCATTTACACCGGAGGCACAATAGGCATGATCGAGGAGCCGAAGAACCATACGCTGCGTCCTTTCGATTTCGACCATCTGATAGACAATGTCCCCAAAATCCAGATGCTCGAATACGACATCCGCAATGTGCAGTTTTCCAAGCCCATCGACTCGGCGTGCATGAATCCGTCGCATTGGGACGACATCGCACGCGTGATCGAATGCAACTATGAGTCTTTTGACGGTTTTGTCGTGCTCCACGGCACGGACACCATGAGCTACACGGCCTCGGCGCTGTCGTTCATGCTTGAGAATCTCAGCAAGCCCGTGATCATCACGGGTTCGCAGCTTCCGATCGGCGAGGTGCGCACCGACGGGGAGGAAAACCTCATCACGGCACTCCAGATCGCGGCCGCCCGCGACAGCAAGGGTATGCCTGTGGTGCGCGAAGTCGCGATACTTTTCGAGAACTATCTCTGGCGAGGCAACCGAAGCACGAAACGTAGCGCCGACAACTTCAACGCGTTCCGCTCGCCCAACTATCCCGAACTCGGCCACATAGGACTCGACATCAACTTCAACCGTGACGCCCTACGCTATTCCGACATGAGCGGAGAGCTACGCGTCCACTACAATCTCAGCACCGACGTGGCCGTACTGTTTCTCTATCCCGGCATCAGCGAAGCCATAGTGAACCAGATACTTGCCACACCCGGCCTGAGGGGATTGGTGCTTAAGAGCTACGGCGCGGGCAACGCCTCCAACGACAAATGGTTTGTCGAGGCACTGCGCAATGCGGTGGACAAAGGTCTGGTGATCCTCAACACTACGCAATGCCACAACGGATCCGTGATGCACAATCTCTACGAAACCGGGCGCCAGATCTCGGAAAGCGGCTGTCTGTCGGGCTACGATATAACGACAGAGGCTGCGATCACCAAAATGATGTATCTTTTCGGCCGCTATCCCGAGGATCCGGCGGAAGTACGCCGTCAGCTATCCATTCCCATCCGCGGCGAAATGACCGTTCACGGCTGAAGCCGACTCCGGGGATAGCTCCGTTTGAAACAATTTTATTAATTTTGCAGAGATTCACGGCAGGATGCGTGGACCTCAGTCACTGCAAGGAGACCCATTCCGCGCGCCGCTCATGCCGATAACCCGAACAATTCCCTGTAAGCATTATGGAGAAAATACATCTCGACACTATTGAAGAGGCTTTGGAGGATTTCAAAGCCGGCAAGTTTGTGATCGTGGTCGACGACGAAGACCGCGAAAACGAGGGCGACCTCATCGTCGCCGCCGAACTCATCACCGAGGAACAGGTCAATTTCATGCTCAAGAACGCGCGCGGCGTGCTTTGTGTGCCCATCACCAACGCACGTGCCGAGGAGCTTGAGCTTCCTCATCAGGTGGCCGACAACACGTCGATGCTCGGCACGCCCTTCACTGTGACTGTCGACAAGCTGGCGGGATGCAGCACCGGCGTATCCGTCCACGACCGCGCCGCCACCATACGCGCCCTCGCCGATCCGGCCTCCGTACCCTCGGACTTCGGGCGTCCGGGCCACATCAACCCTCTCTACGCCCGCGACAAGGGCGTGCTTCAGCGCACCGGCCACACCGAAGCCGCCGTCGATCTTGCTCGTCTCGCCGGACTTCAGCCCTGCGCCGCACTGATGGAGATAATGACCGACGACGGCGAGATGGCACGTCTGCCGGAGCTTCGCCGCAGAGCCGACGAGTGGGGACTTAAGCTGATATCGATCGCCGACCTCGTGGCCTGGCGTCTGCGCAACGATTCGCCCGTGGAGCGTGGCGAGGAAGTCGATCTTCCGACCGCCTACGGACATTTCCGCCTGATACCGTTCCGCGACAAGGACAACGGTCTGGAGCACATAGCGCTGATCAAGGGTGACATCTCCGACGGAGCCCCGGTGCTCGTGAGGGTGCACTCCTCATGCGCGACCGGCGACATCTTCGGCTCAATGCGCTGCGAATGCGGCGAGCAGCTCCACAAGGCAATGGAGATGATCGAGAAGGAGGGACGCGGCGTCATCGTCTATCTGAATCAGGAGGGACGCGGCATCGGCCTGATGGACAAGATCCGCGCCTACAAGCTTCAGGAGAACGGCCTCGACACCGTCGACGCCAATCTGCATCTGGGCCACAAGGCCGACGAACGCGACTACGGTGTGGGCGCCAGCATCCTCAACCAGCTGGGAGTGCGCAACATGCGGTTGCTGAGCAACAACCCGATGAAGCGCATCGCCCTCGAAGGCTACGGCCTCAAGGTCGAGGAGTTCGTGCCTCTGGAGATCGCTCCCAATCCCTACAATCAATTCTACATGCACACCAAGAAGACACGCATGGGCCACCAGCTCAAGCAGGTCGATTAATCCATAATAAATAAGTCGACTAATCCATAATAAATAATATGAAGAAGCTATTACCGATCGCAGCGATCCTCCTGGGAGCAGCCTCAATAGCGGCGGTTGCCGAAAAGAAGCCTCTCGACCACGATGCGTTCGATTCGTGGAAGTCCGTCAAGGTGCTTCCGCTCAGCAACAACGGCGACTGGTCGGCGTTCACCATAGATCCTCAGGAAGGTGACGGCGTGCTCGTCCTGCGCAACAACCGCAAGGGCACACGCATCGAGATTCCGCGTGGCTACAAGCCGTCGTTCTCCGCCGATTCGCGCTACGCCATAGCGCTGATCAAGGCTCCTTTCGCCGAGACACGTCAGGCCAAGATAAAGAAAAAGAAGGATTTTGACCTTCCGCAGGACTCGCTCGCCATCGTGGATCTCCGCACAGGAAAGGTCGAGAAGATCGGCAACGTAAGTTCCTATCTCACAGGAGAGAAGGGTGGCGACTGGGTGGCATGGCTCTCCTCCGACACCGCATACATCAAGCCCAAGATGCTGAAGGACAAGAAGAGCGGCGCACCGCTGCTTGTCCGTCGTCTCTCGGGAGGTGATGTAAAGAAGGTGAAATGGGTGACCGACTACACCATGAGCAAAGACGGCAGCCGTCTCGCCGCACAGGTGAAGCCTCACGCCTCTGACAGCGCCGCAGTCAGCCGCATGGTACTTCTCAATCTTCCTGACACGACTGAGGTGACACTGCTCGAAAAAATGAAATTTTACGGCACTCCCGCGTTCACCGAAGCCTCGGATCGCATCGCCTTCACTGCGAGCGCCGACTCCACAGAGACCGGCACACGACGTGCGAAAGTCTACATGGCCCCTCTGCGCGGCGCCGATACCGAAGT
The DNA here is from genome assembly GCA_902491625.1 of uncultured Porphyromonadaceae bacterium. Classification (GTDB taxonomy): domain Bacteria; phylum Bacteroidota; class Bacteroidia; order Bacteroidales; family Muribaculaceae; genus Lepagella. The sequence goes on from CABUIO010000012.1 coordinate 12,834, forward strand.
CGAGGAAGTGTATGTCATCCAGGCTGTCAACGAAGGCAAATATCCTGTCCCGATGCCTCCTCACGTCTCCGATCCCGCAAAGCGTGACTCCCTGAGAGAGGAGCTGCACCGCAAAATCACAGAGCTGGCCGGCGACAGCATCTTCCCCAACCAATACACGAAACTGAAATTCTCCAACGACGGACGCCGTCTGATCGTGGGCGTGGCGCCTTACGTCGCACCCGACGACACCACCATCGTGGACTTCGAGCAGGCAGCCCTCGACATCTGGCGCTGGGACGCGCCGATGACGCCTCCGCAGGAGAAGGAGAGCCTCAAGAAACTCCGCGAGCATCAGTTCCCGGTAGTCTACGACATCGCTTCGGGCAAGCAGCAGCTCATCTCCTCGTCGAAACTTGAGACCGTCGAGGCGCCGAACCGCTGGGACGCCGACTGGGCGCTCGTGCATGATCCATCGGAAGCCGTTATCTCGCAGCAGTGGAACTACACCGCACCCGAGGAGCTTTATGTCGTCAACGTCAACACCGGAGAACGCCGCAAGGCTGCCACATCGCCGATAGAATCGTCGGAGCTGTCCCCCTCGGGACGCTATGTGATGTGGTATGCCGACCGCAACTACCATGTCTACGACATCGCCGACAATACCACCCGCACCATCAGCGAGGGCATAGAATTCCCGCTCTGGGACGAGGACAGCAACTATCCGATGGCCGCCGCACCCTACGGCATGGCAGGATGGCTCGGCGAGAATGAAGACGCACTGATCGTCTACGACCGCCACGACCTCTGGATGCTCGACCCCAAGGGAGTGCGCAAGCCTGTCAACATGACGGCCGGGAAAGGTCGCGAGGCCAATCTGCGCTACCGTTACAAAAAACTCGACAAGGAGGAGCGTTATCTCACTCCCGGCGGCGACATGATCCTCGAAGTGTTCGACTACAAGACCAAGCGAAACGGATTCGCATCCGCGAAGGCCGGAAAAGAGGCCGCTCCCTCGCTTCTGACCCTCGACACCTATAAATTCACACAGCTCCAGAAAGCAAAGGACGCCGACGTCTACGCAATGCAGAAAGCCAATTTCAGCACCTCGCCCGACGTCTATGTGGTCAAAGGGAAAGACTTCAAAGGCGCCATGAAGGTGTCCGACGCCAATCCTCAGATGAAGGACTACAGCTGGGGAACCGCACAGCTTGAGAGCTGGTATGCCTACAACGGCGATCCCACAGAGGGCGTGCTCTACGTGCCCGAGAACTTAGATCCCGCGAAGAAATATCCGATGCTTGTCGTCTTCTACGAGACACAGACAGAGGAACTTTACCGCCACTACACCATGGAGCCTTCGTGGAGCTGGGTCAACTATCCTTTCTACGTGAGCCGCGGCTACGTGGTACTGGTTCCCGACGTTAAATACTTTGCCGGACTTCCCGGCGAGAGCGCCTACAACTATATCTGCTCCGGCGTCGAGGAGATGTGCCGCAAATATCCCTGGATCGACAAGGAGCGCATCGGCATCGACGGACAGAGCTGGGGCGGCTACCAGACGGCGTTCCTCGTGACGCGTACCGACATGTTCGCCTGCGCCGGATCGGGCGCTCCCGTGAGCAACATGACCTCGGCCTACGGCGGCATCCGCTGGGGTACCGGAGATTCGCGTCAGGCACAGTATGAGGACGGACAGAGCCGCATCGGCCGCAACCTCTGGGAAGCGCCCGAGCTCTACATCGCCAACTCCCCCATCTTCCATGCCGACAGAGTCCACACTCCTCTGCTCATCATGCACAACGATGCCGACGGCGCAGTGCCATGGTATCAGGGAATCGAGTATTTCATGGCGCTCCGCCGCCTCGGACGCCCCGTGTGGATGCTCCAGTACAACGGCGAGGCACACAACATCCGCGCCCGCAAGAACCGCAAGGACATCACCAAGCGACTGCAGCAGTTCTTCGACCACTACCTGAAAGGTGACCCCATGCCACGCTGGATGCAGGAAGGGATCGATCCGCTGCGCAAAGGTCAGGATCTCGGATTCTGAAACGGCAATTACAATCCCATAGACCGCACTTCCGCCCCGGAGTGCGGTCTTATTATTATGGTCTGAATGCTCCCCGGAACAATAGCAAGCCGGGATTTGTTAATCAATTTAACAACAACATTATCGACTTATGACAGACAAAAATCCAGACAACAAGGAATTTGAGTATAACGGCATGCTCATCAACGGATTCCTGATGCTTGGCATCGTTTTTATTCTTCTCCCGGCGCTCATGGCAGGTACGCTGATCCTCTGGGTTGAGACGATGCCTGAAGTAGCCATTCCCCTGGCATTCATATTCTTCATCATCTTCATCCTCGGGTGTGTGGGATATTTCACGCAGGAGCCCAATGAGGCGCGTGTGATGATCTTCTTCGGCAAATACCGCGGCACCTGCCGCCGCACCGGCTATTTCTGGTGCAACCCTTTCATGACACGCCGCAAGATCTCGCTGCGCATCAGCAACATGGACATCGCGCCCATCAAGGTCAACGACAAGATCGGCAATCCGGTGCTTATCGGCATGGTGCTGGTCTGGAAGATCCGCGACACATATCGCGCCGTGTTCGACATCGACAGCCAGTCGTTGGGCGCCAACGGCGTGAAATCGGTGAGCTACGGCGCGCTTGAGAACTTCGTGCGCATACAGAGCGACGCGGCATTGCGCGAAGTTACCGGCGAGTTCGCCTACGACGACGACACCACCCACGCCGAGGGCATCACACTGCGCTCGGGGGGCGACACCATCAACGAACTTCTCGAACGCAAGATCAACGAACGCCTCCACATGGCCGGAATGGAAGTGGTCGAGGCACGTCTCAACTACCTCGCCTACGCTCCGGAAATCGCCGCCGTGATGCTTCGCCGCCAGCAGGCCTCGGCCATCATCTCCGCGAGAGGGAAAATCGTAGAAGGTGCTGTCTCGATGGTGGAAATGGCTCTCAATCAGCTTGAAAAGAAAGAGATAGCCGACTTCTCGAAGGAGGAGAAAGCACGCATGATCAGCAATCTTCTCGTGATCCTCTGCGCCGACGAACCCGCGCAGCCTGTGGTCAACACCGGAGGTGCCTGAACCGAGCCATTCAAAAAAGCACGGACAAAATGGTGCAAAGCCGAAAAAAAGTTGTAACTTTGCACCATCAAAAGGCGCACGTGGCGTAATTGGTAGCCGCGCCAGACTTAGGATCTGGTGTCGAGAGACGTGGGGGTTCGAGTCCCTTCGTGCGCACGAGTTTACTAAGGAGGAATTTCCGCAAGGATTTTCCTCCTTTTCTATTTCACAACTCGCTGATAAAAAGCTAGTTTTTAATAACTAATTAAGAAACGTCATCAACAACGCCAGGCCGAAGGTCTGGCCGTATTGCCAACCGCGGCCCTCAGGCCGTGGAAGGAGATCACCCCTGAAAATCAGCCGCGGAGCGACGTTGTGCGGTATCAACATTACCACACACGCATCGCTCCGCGACGCGTTACCTTATATGGTTGCCTGTCCACGGCCTGAAGGCCGCGGTTGGCAATACAGACAGACCTCCGGTCTGTCGCACCTGCTCTGTGCTTTTGACACAGCTTACACCTCCTTGTCCTCAGACTATTGACAAAGGAACCGCCGGGGCGGTTTCCCTTTACCGTGACGTCAGGGGGAATTCAGGGGTTGGGCTCGCGGGCGATGGCGGCGTCGATAAGGGCGATCTCAGCTTTGGTCGTGGCTTCGACCTTGCGCAGATCCTTGCAGAGGTAGCGCTGCTTGACCATGCCGAAGATCCACACCGGAATACTGATCGGGAAGAGCACGAGTGCCGCGATCTTCATTGTGAGATTGCGTGCCGGCTGATAGAGCCACTGGCCGCGCACAATGGGGAAGTCAAGGAGTTTGTTGACCACGGCGAGATCCTGACAGTCGGTCATGGCCTTGCAGTTGTCGTCGAGCTGACGGCCGAAACGCCGGATGGCATCGTTGTCAAAACCGCGCCACCAGTAGGCGCCCCACCACTGCGGACGGCGGCAGCGCTTCATCAGCGATCGCAGGGTCTCAAGCTGCGTCTCCATGCGCTCGCGCGCTTCGGAAAGCGGCAAGGGCGTCATAATGATCTCCTTGAACTCCACCTTGCGCGAGAGTTTCACACCGAACACGCGGGTGAGGATCCTGCGCCATGCGTCGGGATTGAACACAGCGGAATCGTTCATCGCCTTGTACGTCACATAAACACCCAACGGCGCGAGAATGAAGGTCGAGATCCACATACCTTCCCAGACTACCCACTTGCCGTCGCGGGCGAGCTTGTAGCCGGTGTTGTCGATAATGTAGTAGAAGATGAAGATGAGCACCGAAACGACCAGAGGTGTGCCGAGTCCGCCCTTGCGGATGATGGCTCCAAGCGGCGCGCCGATAAAGAAGAAGAGCAGACAAGCAACAGAGAGGGTGAATTTCTTCATCAGTTCGATCTGATGGCGACGGAGAGCGTAGTTGTCGTCCTTCATGCTCTCGACCTTGAACTGAAGATCCATGCGCGCCTGTTTCGCCGCCATGGAGGCGCGGTTATACATGTCGCGGCGCTCCGAGACACCGAGCTGCGAGATGAGCGAGCCGAGCGACGGCGATGAAGCGTCGCTCGCCACGTGCCGCACCGGCAGAGGATTGCCCGTAGTGTCAATGTCAGGCAATACGCCGCTGTAGGATTTTGCCCTGAGCTGACGGCTGTAGCGCGTGCCAACGGAGTCGATGCGCAGTTCCACGGAGTCGATGGTGTGCTGCAGTTCCGCCATGTTCTTGCCGACATACTGCTTGCGCATTCCGCCCTCGTCGAGGCGGCTGAAATTATTGTCAAACTTGATCAGGATCTCCTTGTCCTTGAAGGTCTCGCGACGGAAAGGCATGTTCTGCGCTCCCGCATCGACGGAGCTTCCACCCTGCATGTTGTCGAACTGCTCGCCGTTCCATAGTTTCAGATATAGATGCGATTGACCCGAAGTGAAAGCCAGACGCGCCGAATCGGCACGCAGCACCGTGGAATTGCCGAAACCTTTCGAGAGATCGTAGATCATCACGCCGCGCAGAATGCCGGTCTCCTTGTTCTTGCTGTCGACGTAGACGCTGTAGCCCGGAATCTGATCGTAGAAAGCCTTTTCGGGAATCTCAAGCTCCGGCGATTTCTGTTTCATGGAGAACAGCAGCGTCCACATCTTCACCTGTGCCTTCGGCAGCACATCGTTCTGGAAGAAGAACGCGCCCACGGCAATACCGCTGACAAGAATAATCAGAGGCATCATCGTGCGGAAAAGCGATATTCCAGCAGCCTTCATGGCCGTAAGTTCCGACTTCTCGCCCAGATTGCCGAACGTCATCAGCGAGGCAAGGAGAATGGCGAGCGGAAGCGCCTGAGGCACCATGCACACCGCAGCATAGCCGAAAAGTTCGGCTATCACCTTGATTTCAAGACCCTTGCCAACCAAGTCGTCGATGTAGCGCCAGAGGAACTGCATCAGCACGATGAAGAGCACGATGAAGAACGTCATGGCGAAAACCGGCAGGAAACTCTTCAGCAGGAATATATGTAAACGCTTGACTATATGCATTATCACACACTGTGTTCACACCGCCGACCAACGCCCGCGGCACCAAAATCAGACCGTAAAATTACCAAAAACTTTTTAACTGACCGCAACCGGAGAGTTTATTCGACAAATATTGCTTATATTTGCAGAGATTTAGATACTGACCAATGCCTGACATCAACACTACACCCATGACCATTGCCTTGTATCTGCTCGGTTTCGTGCTTGTCGCAGCCATATTCATGAAGACGCGGCAAACTCTGCGAATGCACCGCAAGAAGGCCGGATTCGCCATGTCGAAATGGCATCTGCTGTTTATCCTGCTATGTGTCGCAGCGGTGTTCTTTCTGTTGAGCACAATCGGCGGGAGTCAGCTCCGGCACTCGGCCGAGGGACTCATGTCCGACACTTTCGGAGGCCACCGGCTATGGCGCGTGGCAGTGCTGCTGTTCTTCGCCGCAGTGTCGGGAGGTGTCGTCTTCACTCTCTGGCGCTACAAACGTATCCTGAAATACGACATCGGACGCCGCCTCGACTCTACCAACCATTGGCTGCAGATCAGTATTCTCGTGACCATAGCGACCGCCATAATACTGACAATCTGCATTTTCAGAATCAGCCCTGAAAGTTTTCTTCCCTTCAGCCTTTTCGCCGTGGTGCTCACATGGCTCTTTCAGGACGCCGTGCTTGGAGTCGTGGCCTACATACATCTGCGCTCCAATCATCTCCTCTACATCGGCGACCTTATCCATCTCCCCGACAAGAACATTTCCGGTTTCGTGTCCGACATCTCGCTCATCTCGGTGACCATCGACTCGCTCGACAACACGAGGGTAAACATACCGATAAGCTCCTTGCAGAAAGGTGCGTTCGTCAACCTCCGCGAACTTCTGGAAGGCAACACATCAGGACGGCGTATGCTGCGCACCTTCACCATCGACAGCCGCAGCATCCGCGAAGTCTCGCGCTCCGACATGCAGCGCATAGCTTCGGCACTCGACAGCCGCGGCGAAGACACTATCGCCGTGACAACAGAGATGAAGAATGCCTCGGCGGAAACTCCGATGCTCAACCTCTATCTATACCGCCGCTATCTGCGTCACTGGCTCTGCGACAACTACGAGGTGGCACGCTCGCCGCGCATGATCGTGAGTCTTGAGGCGCCCGGCCCCGAGGGGGTGCCGCTGAAAGTCTACATCTACATCAAGCAGACCCGGCTGGAGACCTATGAGCATATAGCCGACGAGATCACAGAACATATCCTTCAGTCGATGTCATGGTTCGGGCTGCACCTCTATCAGCGTCCGACCGGCAACGATCTCCGCAACCAATCCTCAAAAACGACCTCCGACGATGGCAATGACCACCTCCTTCAGCAATAAGAGTCTTGACATGCGCAGCAGCAACCTGAAATCCGACATACTCCGACAGCCGGAAATCGACTGCCGACTCGCAGCACGACATATCGTCATGCGCGATCTCCCCGAGCCTCTGTGGGGTGACGGCATCGGTATCGGCAGCGACCGCCACGTGCGTCTGATTTTCGACGACACCGACACACTCTCGCTCGCCATAGCCCGTCAGGCCGCGCTGCTCTGCCATTTCCCGAACTTCAACGAGGAGACAGGTGCCAACCGCACCATCCTGACCTTCATGGCTAAAGAGGCCGCAAACCTCCGGGAACTCGAATCGGAGTTCCGCAGCATCCTCGATTCGCGGATGCTCGGCAACCTACCTGACCACTGCAACGTGAAACTATGCTCGGGCAAGGAATGCGAGACAGTGAGCGGCGAAGGATCGTACCTCGACATCGCGCTTGAAATTGTCGCCGCCGCAGACCTCGACATCGCCACCTTCCTGCGCAATCTCCCCGACCGCAACCGCGCGCACATCACCCTGATGAGCCGCGAAAGCGCCCTTGGCGACCTCAAAACGGAATTTTCAGAACTCCAGCATTATCTTCTCCCCGACACGATGCCCGATGCCGCCGACTGCGAGCGCTACATGGCGGAAGTGGACTTCTCGCGCGCCATGCTCGTCAACAAGATCTACTCCATCAGCACCGGACTCCGCGAGATCAACAATTTCTCCTGCTTCGACGCCGCCGACTACAACCTGTCGCTGCAACGCCTCTGCGACGAGATCACTCCATCGACAGCCATCGCTGCATGGGACAACATCAAAGGTCCCGACAGTATCGAGATGGCTCTCTCCAACCTCTACTGCGGCGACTGCATCGACACAAAACTTTCCTCGCTGCGACTGCGGCCATCCGACTTCGTGCCCGACAAAGCCAGCGGAATCAGACGCCTTTTCCCTATACCCGAATAGCACCGCCAGTCGCACGCCCGCCGGGTTCTGGAAAAGAATCTGGAGACACTCGCCAAACTCGAACACTCCCGCTGGAACGTAGAGAAACTCCTTCTTGGCTACGCGCCCTACACACGCGAAGAGCACTATGCCGACGAACAGCTTCAAGGCAAAGCACGCGCCGCGTCACGCCGCCACAAGAAAAAGGTCGAGAAACACCACATAGACATCTGCTCTCACCGGCAGCTGATGCACATCGACCCCGAATCGCTCAAATACGACTGCTTCCTCACCCTCGCCATTGACCGCATCCTCGCCCTCGAACCCACCCTCCGAAAATAGCAAACAATATAGACAATATTATGAAAGATTTGATGGAGGAGATGGCGCGGCATGTGCATGAGGAGTGGATGCGTCGCAGACTGAGCGAGGGGTGGCGGCTCGGCGCGGTGCGCGACGACAGCCGAAGAGAACATCCGTGTCTTGTACCCTACGACGAGCTTCCGGAGAGCGAGAAGGAGTATGACCGCGCCACGGCGCTCGAAACCTTGCGATTCATCCAAAGCCAAGGCTACGAAATCCGCAAAAAGACTGACTCTAAAGACCTTAAGGATCCACAGGGTCTCGTCTAAACACCGATAGAAAATCAGTGGCAAATGCCGGGCTGAAAGTCCGGCTGTATTGCCAACCACGGCCTTCAGGCCGTGGAAAGACGTATCCTCTGAAATCAGTCGCGGAGCGACGTCGTGCGGTAAAGGCCAACCACACACGCATCGCTCCGCGACGCGTCATCTTATTTAGCAGCCCTCCACGGCCTGAAGGCCGCGGTTGGCAACACAGACAGACCTCCGGCCTGTCTTATTCTCACCGTTTAGCCTCGCTTTAGTCTTTAAACCCTCCAAAGGCTTTAGTATGTGAAGATAATTTTGTAATTTTGCGTCTGTCATTGGCGACATTATGTATATCCCAATCATATAATACCATAGAACAGTTATGACACTTTTCGAACGTCTGGCGCAGCGTGCCAAAGAGCATCCGCAGCGTCTTATTCTCGCCGAGGGCGACGAACCGCGCACCCTCAAGGCTGCCGACCGAATCATAAGCGAGGGCATCGCCCATGTCAACCTGATCGGCAACAGAGAGACTATCCTTGCCAAGGCTGAGGAGCTCGGCCTTTCCCAGATAAGCAAAGCCAACATTATCAATCCCGAAGACAAGGATTTCGTGGAGCCTTACGCCGAACTCCTCTGCGAACTCCGCAAGAAGAAAGGCATGACAATGGAGGAGGCCCGCAAGCTGGCGGCCAATCCTCTCTATCTCGGCTGCCTGATGATCAAGAAAGGCGACGCCGACTGTCAGGTGGCCGGCGCGCGCAACACCACCGGAGACGTGCTCCGCGCAGCATTCCAGGTGCTTAAGACAAAGCCTGGCATCAGCGTCGTGAGCGGCGCGTTCATCATGCTGCTCCCTCCCGGCGTCCCCTACGGCACCGACCACATGCTCATCTTCGCCGACTGTGCCGTAGTGCCCAACCCCACGGCTCCCGAGCTTGCGCAGATCGCCATCTCCACCGCCCAGACAGCACGCAACATCGCTGGCATCGACCCCAAGGTCGCCATGCTCTCTTTCTCCACCAAGGGAAGCGCCAAGAACGAGATGGTCGACAAGGTCATCAAAGCCACCGAGATCGCCAAGGAACTCGATCCGCAGCTTGTCATCGACGGTGAACTCCAGAGCGACGCCGCCATAGTGCCCGGCGTGGCCGAACAGAAAGCCCCCGGCAGCACAGTCGCCGGTCAGGCCAACGTACTCGTGTTCCCCTCGCTCAATGTCGGCAACATCGCCTACAAGCTCGTGCAGCGTCTCGCAGGCGCGGGTGCCGTAGGCCCGATCCTTCAGGGTCTCGCAGCACCTGTCAACGATCTTTCGCGCGGATGTCTCGTTGACGACATTTTCAAGACAATCATCGTGACCTGTAATCAGGCCATCGGCGACAAACAGCTTTAAACATTTAATTATGAAAATATTAGTGCTTAACTGCGGCAGCAGCAGTGTGAAATACAAACTCATCGAGTCGACCGACGGCAAAGTGCTTGCCGAGGGCGGCGTGGAGAAGCTCGGCCTCCCCGATAGCTTCATCAAATTCAAACTCTCAGACGGCAGCAAGAAGGTTGTCGAGACTCTCATGCCCACCCACAAGGAGGCCGTCGAGACTATCGTCAAGGTGCTCACCGACCCCAAGGACGGCGTTATCAAGAGCATGGCTGAGATCGAAGCCGTCGGCCACCGCGTGGTCCACGGCATGGACAAGTTCAGCCAGAGTGTGCTCATCACGCCCGAGGTCAAGGAGAAGATCAAGGAGTGCTACACCGTGGCACCGCTCCACAATCCCGCCAACATGACCGGCATCGAGGCCGTGACAGAGATCCTTCCCTCCGTGCCTCAGGTCGCCGTCTTCGACACGGCGTTCCATCAGACAATGCCCGCCAAGGCCTACATGTATGCCCTTCCCTGGGAAGCATACGAGAAATACGGCGTGCGCCGCTACGGTTTCCACGGCACGAGCCACCGCTACGTGAGCCGCCGCGCCTGCGAATTCCTCGGCCTTCCCTACGAGAAACAGCGCATCATCACATGCCATATCGGCAACGGAGCCTCCATCACAGCCATCGAAGACGGCAAGAGCGTCGACACTTCGATGGGTCTGACCCCGACAGAAGGCCTGATGATGGGCACACGTGTTGGCGACGTCGATCCCGGAGCACTCGTCTATCTGATGAAATGCGAGAACCTTGACGCCGACGGCCTGATGAACCTCATCAACAAGCGTTCGGGTGTGGCCGGAGTCAGCGGCATCTCCTCCGACATGCGCGACATCGAGGCCGCCATCGCCCAAGGCGACGAGCGTGCACGTCTGGCTCTCGACATGTACGAATACCGCATTCTGAAATATATCGGCGCATACACCGCTGTGCTCGGCGGCGTCGATGTGATCGTCTTCACCGGCGGCGTCGGCGAGAACCAGACCGGAACACGCGAGAAAATCTGCCGCCAGCTCGCCTATCTCGGCGTGACATTCAACGAGAAGGCCAACAGCGTGCGCGGCGAGGAGATCGAGATTTCCGGTGCCGACAGCAAGGTGCATGTGGTCGTCATTCCCACCGACGAGGAGCTGATGATCGCACGCGACACGGCTTCTATCGTAGAAAATATCTGATGTAAAATCAAATGCCGGAGCAGGACAGCAAACTATCCATGCTCCGGCGTTTCATCAAAATAGCAAAGCAATGCAACTCCTTTCCATCGTCTGGGATGTAAGTCCTGACCTCATAAGCCTCGGCCCTGTCACAGTGCGCTGGTACGGCCTCATGTTCGCCATCGGTTTCCTTGTCGGCTACGTCATCGTGGCACGCATGTTCAAACACGAGGGCGCACCGGAGAAATGGCTCGGCACACTCCTCATCTACCTGATCGTGGCCACAGTGGTCGGTGCACGTCTCGGGCACGTCTTCTTCTACGAGTGGGACCACTACAAAGACCATCTGTCGGAGATTCCGAAAGTGTGGGAAGGAGGTCTGGCAAGCCACGGCGGCGCCATCGCCTGTATGCTTGCCGTCTGCCTTTTCTCATGGTTCACGGCTCACAAGCCGATCTCCTGGACCATGGACAAGGTGGTGATCCCGATCGCCCTCACAGGCGGACTGATCCGCCTCGGCAACCTGATGAACAGCGAGATCTACGGCACCGTGACCGACCTGCCGTGGGGATTCATCTTCGTGCGCGACGGACAGACCATGGCTATGCACCCGACGCAGATCTACGAGGCGCTGGCATATCTGATCCTCTTCGGGCTACTGATGTGGATGTACTGGAAACTCAATGCGGAGGAACGCCCCTACCTCATCTCGGGCGTGTTCTTCTTCTGGGTGTTCACCGCGAGATTCCTGATCGAGTTCGTCAAGAATCCGCAGGAGGAGTGGGAAGCCTCGATGACCCTCAACATGGGACAGCTCCTCAGCCTCCCATTCATCGCCTTCGGACTCTTCTGCATAATCTACGCTATGGTACGTCCGCGTCAGAGATTTGTCTTCCCCGACCGATTCGCCGATGCCGACGACAGCGGCAAAAAGGGCAAAAAAGGGAAGTGACCGGAGAGCGAATTTGTAATATGGAAATTTTTCCGTAATTTTGCACCCCAAGAAAACAATAAAAATTTAAGCAACAATATTATTTAAGGTATGAAAGCTTTTGTGTTTCCGGGCCAAGGCGCCCAGTTTGTAGGTATGGGAAAAGACCTCTATGACAACAATGAGGAGGCTCGCGCCATGTTCGAGAAGGCCAACGAGATTCTCGGTTTCCGCATCACTGACCTGATGTTCAACGGCACAGAGGAGGATCTCAAACAGACCAAAGTGACACAGCCCGCCATCTTCCTCCATAGCGTGATCCTGGCCAAGACTCTCGGCGAGGAATTCAAGCCCGACATGGTGGCCGGACATTCGCTCGGCGAATTTTCCGCCCTCACCGCTGCCGGCGCCCTCAGCTTCGAGGATGGCCTGCGTCTCGTCTCCAAACGCGCAATGGCCATGCAGAAAGCATGTGAGCTGCAGCCCTCGACAATGGCTGCCATCATCGCCCTCCCCGACGAGAAAGTTGAAGAGGTGTGCGCAGGCATCGACGCCGTAGTCGCCCCCGCCAACTACAACTGCCCCGGCCAGGTCGTCATCTCCGGCTCCATCGAAGGCATCGACGCCGCATGTGCCGCTCTCACCGAAGCCGGTGCCAAGCGTGCCCTCAAGCTTAAGGTCGGCGGCGCGTTCCACTCGCCCCTCATGCAGCCCGCGCAGGAGGAACTCGCCGTAGCCATCGAGGCTGCCGAGATCAAGACTCCGGTCTGCCCTGTCTATCAGAACGTTGACGGAAAGCCCCACACCGACCCCAAGGAGATCAAGGAGAATCTGCTCAAACAGCTCACCGCACCCGTGCGCTGGACTCAGGATGTACAGAACATGATCGCCGACGGCGCCGACGAGTTTATCGAGCTTGGTCCCGGCAAGGTGCTTCAGGGTCTCGTATCGAAAATCAACCGCAGCGTCGCCACAAGCGGCCGCCAGTAAAATCAGCGCAACCCATGAACGTAGCTATCGTAGGAGCGAGCGGCGCAGTCGGTCAGGAGCTTCTAAAGGTGCTTGAAGAACGTGATTTCCCGGTCGAAGAGCTTCGCCTTTTCGGATCGAAGCGCAGTGCGGGAAAGGAATACACTTTCCGCGGCCGCAGCATCCGCGTCAGGGAACTGACCCGCAACGCCGACGACTTTCGAGGCATACAGATCGCCTTCACCTCCGCCGGAGCCTCCGTCTCCAAGGAATATGCCGACGTCATCACAGCCCATGGTGCGGTGATGATCGACAACTCCAGCGCCTTCCGCATGGATCCCGAAGTGCCGCTGGTCGTGCCTGAAGTCAACGCCACCGACGCACTCGTGCGCCCCAAGGGAATCATCGGCAACCCAAACTGCACCACTATCCTCATGGTTGTGGCGCTCAAGCCGATCCATGACCTCTCACCCATCGAGATGGTGCATGTGGCAACATATCAGGCCGCCTCGGGTGCCGGTGCCACCGGCATGGAGGAACTGCGCGTCCAGACTGAGGAGATCGTCGCAGGCAAGCAACCCACCGTAAAGAAGTTTCAGGATCAGCTCGCCTTCAACCTCATTCCACAGATCGACGTCTTCACCGACAACGACTACACCAAGGAGGAGATGAAGATGTTTAACGAGACACGCAAGATCATGCACGCTCCGCAGATGCGTGTCAGCGCCACATGCGTCCGCGTGCCGGTGATGCGTGCCCACAGCGAGGCCGTCTGGGTCCGCACCCGCGACAGGCTCGACATCTCAGACGTGCGCAAAGCCATGGAGAATGCCCCAGGACTCGTCATGGTCGACGATCCCGCGCAGGGCAAATATCCCATGCCGCTCCATGCCGCAGGATCGGATCCTGTCTACGTCGGACGTCTGCGCAAAGACCTCGCCGACGACCACGGCATCACATTCTGGGCCGTCGACGACCAGATCCGCAAGGGCGCCGCTCTCAACGCCGTACAGATAGCTGAATATCTGCTTCCGACCCTCGGATAAGCATTTACGCACAATGCACATACTCACAGACGTGTCGGCGAAAAAGCCGGCGCGTCTGTTGCTTTTTCCAACTAAATGTATTAACTTTGCAGCGCAAAAAGAGGCCGACGAAAGCGTGTTGCCACGCCGCCGGAAGCCGCAGATGCATTCGGGGCGTAGCGCAGTCCGGTTAGCGCACCTGCTTTGGGAGCAGGGGGTCGCGAGTTCGAATCTCGCCACCCCGACAAAAAATCTTAGAAACCACACCACCGGCGTAGTCTTTCGGGAGTGTGGTTTTTCAATATGCCGATATGCGAAACGAACATGAACTTGAAGGCGTAAGCCTGCTCGGAAACCAGAATACCAAGTACTACACCGACTATAATCCCGACGTGCTGGAGACATTCGTCAACAAGCATCCGGGACGAGAGTATGTCGTGACGTTCGATTGTCCGGAATTTACCACCCTCTGTCCCAAGACAGGACAGCCCGATTTCGGCCACATCTACATCACCTACATTCCACGCGAGCGCATGGTCGAGAGCAAGAGCCTCAAGCTCTATCTCTTCAGCTTCCGCAACCACGGCGACTTCCACGAGGATGTCGTCAACATCATTCTCAACGACCTCTGGGAGCTCATGGATCCGATGTATCTGGAGGTGAGGGGACGCTTCATGCCGCGCGGAGGCATCAGCATCCATCCTTTCGCCAACCGCGGCGACGACGCTCACAAGGATCTCGTAGCCTCGCGACGCATCGACATGATGAGGACAATTCCCTGACAATAAACCACGCGCTAAACTTTTCCCGCAAAATCTGAAAAGATGAAAACAACAGAAAAAGACTCTATACTCGTGCTCTCCGGCGGCATGGACTCCACAACCATGCTCTATGACTTCGCCGACAGAATCGCACTCGCCGTCAGCTTCGACTACGGCTCCAACCACAACGCCCGCGAGATCGCCTGCGCGGCCGAGAACTGCCGCCGCCTCGGAATCGAACACATCGTCATTCCTCTTGACTTCATGGGCAAGTATTTCCACAGCTCGCTGCTCGAAGGCGCCGACGCCATCCCCGAAGGACATTACGCCGCCGACAACATGAAGTCGACAGTCGTGCCTTTCCGCAATGGCATCATGCTCGCCGTAGCCGCCGGACTCGCCGAAAGCCGAGGGCTCGCCCACGTCATGCTTGCAAACCACTCCGGCGACCACACCATCTATCCCGACTGCCGCCCCGAATTTGTCGACGCCATGGATCAGGCGATCAGACGAGGCACTTTCGCCGACGTCACCCTCCTCGCCCCCTACACAGCGATCACGAAGACCGACATCGCACGCCGGGGCAAAGAACTCGGCATCGACTATTCGCTCACCTACTCTTGCTATAAGGGCGGCGCCCTCCATTGCGGCAAATGCGGCACATGTGTCGAACGCAAGGAAGCCATGCGCGACGCCGGAATCGATGACCCAACCGTTTACGAAGCCTGACCCCATGTATTATATAAAGAAACGACTGGAGATCTCCGCAGCCCACCGTCTCCAACTCTCCTACGAGAGCAAATGTTCCAACCTCCACGGCCACAACTGGATCATCACCGTGGAATGCCGCTCGCGCGTGCTCAACGCCGACGGCATGGTGGCCGACTTCACCGACGTCAAACGCCTCCTGCTCGAACGCCTCGACCACAAGGTGCTCAACGACGTGCTTCCCTTCAATCCAACGGCCGAAAACATCGCCCGATGGATTGTGGATACCGTGCCCAACTGCTTCCGAGCCGAAGTGTGCGAAAGCGAAGGCAACACCGCGGCCTACGAGCGCGACGACGACTGACATCCAATCCTCCTCCGCACCTATGAAATACAAGATCAACGAAATCTTCTACTCGCTTCAGGGAGAAGGCACCCACGCAGGAGTGCCATCCATCTTCGTGCGCTTCTCCGGCTGCAACCTCCGCTGCCCCTTCTGCGACACCGACCACGACAGCGGCGAGTGGATCTCCGGCCACGACATCGCAGCCTTCGCCAACGCATATCCCGCCGACTGGATCATCCTCACCGGCGGCGAACCTTCGCTATTCATTGACGACGACCTCATTCATTTCCTTCACGTGGCCACCGGCAAGAAGATAGCCATCGAGACCAACGGCACGCGCCGTGTGCCCGAAAGCATCGACTGGATCACCTTCTCACCCAAATGCGGACTCGCAGACTCGCAGGAAGCCTCAGCCCTGCAACTCCAGCGCGCCGACGAGATAAAAGTTGTCGATGTCGGTCAGGACCTCGATTTCTACTTCTCCATGCCGCAGGCCGGATCCATCACGCAGATGTATCTGCAACCGTGCTACGTTCCCGACGAAGAAGAATTCCGCCGCAACATCGCCCGCACAGTAGAGCGCGTGAAAGCCGACCCTCGCTGGCGCCTCTCCACGCAGCTCCACCGCTTCCTGCGCATCCCCTGAATACAGCCACCTTCACCCCTGATAATCAGCCACAACTGAGAAACGCGGCAAACAGAGAAAAAAATTTGACAAGGTAAAAGCATTGTCAAGTCAAAAAAAAGATGTAAATTTGCACCACAAAAAGCCGCAATAGCTCAGTTGGTAGAGCATTTCATTCGTAACGAAAAGGTCGTGGGTTCGAGTCCCACTCGCGGCTCAGAGCCAAATCCACAGAGAACCAGCTACTTAACCGGCTGGTTTTCTCTTTTTATCGCTCAGCCATCCTTAGTCTGGCAAAACCAAATTTGCCCTCATTATCTTCCCGCCCATCTATCCTCCTGTTCTCCTGTCTCCCCCTCCCTCCGGTTCTTCTGTCTCCCCCTTCCTCCTGTTCTCCTGTCCCTTAGAGCCGAATTTGTCCTTAGTTATCGCCGCTTGCGGCGATCGCGTCTTCGATGTAGCGGGGAAAATGCAGCGTCGTCTCTGTGAGGAAAAGGGCGTGAGCACAGGCGTTCTTGTTGAGGCGCATGTGGTGCAGCATCGCGGAGGCGTCTGCGAATTCGGTACCGAAGATGCGGTTGAATCTGCGCGTGGTGTTGCAGTGAAGAAGGTGAGGTTCGAGTGTGTTGTAATTGAAATTGTCGGATGGAGCTTTTCCGGAGAAGTCGGAGGCTGAAAGTATTTCCGTGGGCGTGAAGACCTTGATGCGGCCTTCGCTTTGCCGTACGTAGCTGTCAAACCTTTGCAGAACTTTGTCGGGCGCACCATCGGAATCCGTGACGACACTCACGTGAAGCCGCAGCGGCAGTGCAAGAGCGAGATAACGACGGAAGGCGAGTCCCCTTACGCACACCACGTCGATGCCGTCATCGGACGGAAGGCGCCCGTAACGCTGAAGATATGCCTTTTGTATGATCAGTTCGTCTGAGTCGCCCTCCACGAGGATGCAGCGTTTTGCCAATATCATGCGCAGTGTGTCGTAACCGGCGAGTCTCCGGAAGAATCCCGATGTCTCGGCGTCGATGTCGCGCAGAGTGATATGTGCGTCGGACGAAAGGATTGTCAGGGAGTCAAGGCCGAGTTTGTTGGCCACATAGCTGCTGAGGGTCGTCAGAATCAGCTGACTTCCCGCAACACTCTTTTCAAGAAACGCGATGTGGCGCTGCATCGACGAGAATGACAGATGTTCCTCGGGTTCCTCGATCAAAACGACCGACGATGCCGGCCTCCCGGCTGCACATACGGCGGCGAGTCGCGTAGCTACGGATTTGCGTGTACCTCCTCCGCCGGATGCGATCGGCATTCCGTCGGCGCTGACACTCAGAAGCCTGCTCCACTGCATCGGGGCGGCCGATGCGGCGGTAATGCCGAGCCGCGAGCCAGTAGGTGTGGCGGTGTCGCTGTCGGAGAGCAGGGCGTTGAGTTCGGCCACAGCATCGTCAGAGGATACGATGCTACGCAGCGAGGCGTTGAGACGGCGCAGACGCAGATGGTCGTCAATCGAGACGCTGTTGCCTAAAAGTCCGTGAAGGAAGCTGCTTTCGCTTGTGTCGCCGTCAATGAGGTATGAAGTCAGAGGCACGACACAGCCGTCGAAGCTGTCGTAGCGGCGTGAGGTGTAGAACTGCACAGGGAGCTCGTCGCACGCAGGATCGGACACAGCCTCGTAAAGCAGAGGCAGATATGCCTCCGCAGGAACGATCGCGCAGATTATCTCGATCTTCAATCCACGGGGAGAACAGACCGTAACGCAGATCCGGATTTCCGGAGGAGCCGGATGAACGCCATTGCGGACGCCGGCGAGAAATTCCTCCGCAACTTCTTTTGTAAAGAGGTAAGGCGTCAGGCAATCGGCGAGCGGACGTCCGCGAAAGTCGCCGGTAAGGGCAAGATGGATCGCTTCGAGCACCGTGGTCTTGCCCGAATTGTTGTCGCCGACAATGATGTTGAGCCGGGGATTGAGTTCAAGCTCAAGATGGCGGAAACGCTTGAAATTGTGTATGCTGAGATGGGAGATATACATGTCAGGCGTCGTACTCCATAAGTTCGAGCAGGCGAAGCTCCTTGGTGTCGATCTCCCCGATAAGCACGGCGATGCGGCGTCCTGCCTCGGCGATTTCATCGGGTTTCATCATGCCCGACGACATGTCTGCCTCAAGTTGAGCCTTCTCATCTTCGAGACGAGGCAGCTCCTCTTCAAGCGCTTCCATCTCTTTGCGTTCCTTGAATGTGAGACGACGGCGCTCCGCCGCTTCACGGCGCTGGCGCTGCGGTGTCTCCGTCTCGGGACGTGATGACGCTTCGGCGGCCTTGCGCTCCTTCTCGCGCTGCTGCACGCAGTGGCGGTAGGTGGAGTAATCGCCGGGGAAGTCCATCACGTTTCCGCCAGGCTCAAGCACAAAGAGATGCGAGGCGAAGCGGTCGAGGAAGAATCGGTCGTGGCTCACGGCGATGACACATCCCTTGAATTCCGTGAGATAATCCTCCAGCACGGCGAGCGTGGCGATGTCGAGGTCGTTGGTCGGTTCGTCGAGCACAAGGAAGTTGGGATTGCGCATCAGCACGAGCGCAAGATACAGACGGCGTTTCTCGCCTCCGGAAAGCGTGCCTATGAATTTCTGCTGGTCAGCGGGATCGAAAAGGAATCGGCACAGGAACTGCGAGGCTGACACACTCCCCGCGCCGGAGAGTTTTACCTCGTCGGCCACGTCGCGCACCACGTCGATGATGCGCTTGTTGTCGTCAAGCTGCATCCCTTGCTGCGAATAGTAGCCCCATCGCACCGTCGTGCCGACATCTATAGTGCCGCTGTCAGGCTGCAGGAGTCCCATAAGGAGGCGGATAAAGGTTGTCTTGCCGATACCGTTCGGACCCACGACGCCTACTTTATCGTAGCGCGCGAAGTCGTAGCTCCAGTCGCGGAGCACGCACTTGTCGCCAAAGCTCTTCGACAGTCCTCGGGCTTCAAATATTTTGGAACCGATATAGCCGCCTTTCATGTCGAGTGCTACATTACGCGCTTCCGCGTTGGCTTGCGAAGCACGGCGTTCCAGCTCATGGAAATTGTCGATGCGGTATTTCGCCTTCGAGCCGCGTGCCTGCGGCTGACGTCGCATCCATTCAAGCTCGCCGCGCAGCAGATTCTTCACCTTCGCCGTCTCCGCATCGTAGGCATCTCGGCGCTCCTGACGTTTCTGGAGATAGTAGTCGTAATTGCCCTTGTAGGTATAGGTGGTGCGGTCGTCGATCTCGATGATCTTGTTGCAAACCTTGTCGAGGAAATAGCGGTCGTGGGTCACCATCAGCAAAGCCACACGCTGGCGGCTCAGATAGTTTTCCAGCCACTCTATCACCTCGATGTCCAGATGGTTCGTAGGCTCGTCGAGCATCAGGAGGTCGGGATTGCCCATCAGCACGCGCGCCAGCGCCACACGCTTCACCTGACCGCCCGACATCTGCCCCATCGGCTTGTCGAGTTCATGGACACCGACCTGACCGAGCATCGAAGCCGCACGGTCGCGGAATGTCCAGTCATCTTCCTCACGATGCGGAAGCGCCTCCATGTATTGCAAAGGAGTCGTCTCCGGCTCGATCTGCGGCGTCTGCTCCAGATAGCCCACACGCAGCCCGCTGCGGAAGACTACATTGCCGCTGTCGCGGTCCTCCTTTCCGGCAATGATGCGCAGCATCGTGCTCTTGCCGGTGCCGTTTCGGGCTATGACGCCGATCTTGTCACCCTCGTAGACACCGAAAGTGACATCGGCAAACAGCAACCTGTCGCCGAAGGACTTCGTCAGTCCCTCGATCTGCACACAACTTACCATCTCTCAGACGCCTCGTTATCCGATCGCGGCGACAGCCTCGATTTCAACCAACGCCTGCTTGGGAAGCTCTTTCACCGCGAAAGCGCAGCGTGCTGGGAACGGTGCTGAGAAAAACTCCGCGTAAACCTCGTTCATGGGTGCGAACAGCGACATGTCGGCAAGGAACACAGTTGTCTTCACGACCGACTCCGGGCCAAGGCCACGCTCGGCAAGGATAGCCTTCAGATTGCCGAGACTCTGACGGGTCTGTTCCTTGATGTCATTCGGCATAGTGCCGTCGGAGGGATTGATCGGGAGCTGACCCGACACATATACAAAACCGTTGGCCTCGATAGCCTGACTGTAAGGGCCGATCGCCGCCGGCGCATTGGAAGTATTGATAGCCTGTTTCATAAAGAAGGTATTGACTTTGGAATCAAAATAATTTTGGAACACAAATATGGCAATAAAATCCGACCTGTGCAACCCCATCTTTCGGTTCAGCCCTCCGCCTCTCCTCTAACTTCGTGAGTATTAGGATGAAGATAGAAAACAGGATTGAAAAAGGTTTGCACAGGTCGGATTCTTTTGCTATCTTCGCGCTATGAACGAGGTGTGGAATGTCTTCAACGATCTTTACAACGACCTTGTCACTACAGAGGTCAATTATGTAAACGCGGCTTTCAAGCTCGTGCTTAGCATGTTGCTGGGAGGTCTCGTGGGCTGGGAGCGCAAGCAGAAAGGTCAGGTTGCGGGAGTGCGGACGTTCGCCCTCATCAGCATGGGCGCGTGTCTGGCGATGCTTCTGAGCATATATGTGCCGCAGGTCTATCTGGGCCTGAAGAACGGCGATCCGGGGCGTATCGCGGCTCAGGTTGTCACGGGCGTCGGTTTTCTCGGCGGCGGCGCTATGATCCAGCAGCGTGGCTCGGTGAGAGGACTCACCACGGCTGCCGGCATCTGGGTTGTCGCCAACATCGGGCTTGCCGTGGGCTTTGGCATGTATGCCGTCAGCATTTTCGCAACGCTTCTTATCCTCGTGATCCTCACCTACTTCGAGAAATGGGAGGAGAAAGCCCATATCGGGCAGCAGTCGAAAGTCATCAACATGAGGGTACATGCGGTGCTCAAGGACATCGAGCCTTACAAGGAGATTTTCCGGCGGCACAAGATCCATCTCTCCTCGTTCTATATCAAGATCAACTACGACAACGATGTGACACTCGTGAGCTTCATCATCCTTTCGAGGGCACATGCCAATTATCTCTCGCTTTTTGAATCGCTGAGCAAGGTCGTGCCGACCGAGACTATCACTCTCAGCTCGGAGGTGAGCCAATAAAGAGACTGCGACATGAAGAAAATCCTTACAGCACTGACCCTCGCGATGCTTCCTGTTCCGGCCATGGCTTCCGGCCACGGCGATAACGCGGCATCGACAACCGAAGGACTGATCGGTGATCTGGCGTGGATACTGATTCTGGGTTCCATTGTCGCGCTTGTCTTCAAGAAACTGAAGCAGCCTGTCGTGTTGGGCTACATTCTCGCAGGTTTTCTCGCCAGCCCTAAGTTCACGTATCTTCCCTCCATCACCACCTTGGGCAATATCGAGTTCTGGGCACAGGTCGGAATAGTGGTGTTGATGTTCACGCTCGGCCTCGAGTTCAGTTTCAAGAAGCTCGTCAATGCGGGTGCATCGGCCATCCTCACTGCATTCATAATCATCTCCGGCATGACCTTCGTGGGCTATTCCGTCGGACAGCTCATGGGCTTCACGTTCATATCGAGCATGTTTCTCGGAGGCATGCTCTCCATGTCCTCCACCACAATTATCCTCAAGGCGCTCACGGATCTCGGTCTGCGGCAGAAACGTTTCGCCACGATGGTGCTCGCCGTGCTTATCATAGAGGATCTGTTCGCAGTGCTGATGCTGGTGCTTCTCTCCTCGCTCGCGGCGGGAAGCGTCGGCGGCACGGAGTTGCTCGTCTCCATCGGCAAGCTCGTCTTCTACCTGATAATATGGTATGTGGCAGGAGTCTGGTTCATCCCGCCGTTCTTCAAGAAGACTCGCGGCATGATGAATCAGGAGATGCTTCTCGTCGTCTCCATGGGACTCTGCTTCGGCATGGCGGTGCTCTCGGTGCTGTGCGGCTTCTCGCTTGAGCTTGGCGCCTTCATCGGCGGCTCGGTCATCGGCGGCACCTTCCTTGCCGAGCGAATCGAACACGTCGTGCAGCCTGTCAAGGATCTCTTCGGCGCCGTCTTCTTCATCTCCGTAGGCATGATGGTCGATCCGGTGATTATCTCGCAATACTGGGACACGATCCTGCTGCTCGCCGTCGTGGTTATCGTCGGCATGATCGTCTTCGGCACCTTCGGAATGCTGCTCACCGGGCAGCCGCTGAAAGTGGCCATGGAGAGCGGATTCTCTCTTACGCAGATTGGCGAGTTCTCCTTCATCATCGCCTCACTCGGCATGTCGCTCGGAGTGCTCGACACGGCGCTCTATCCCATCATCGTGGCAGTCTCCGTCATCACCATCTTCACGACTCCCTACTTCATCCGAATGGCCGATCCGGCCTACCATATGCTCGAACGCCGTCTTCCCGGCAGCCTGAGGTTCCTAATAGACCGCTACCAGCGCTCCAAGCCCGACTCCGGCGAGAGCCGTGCGGTCTGGAAAGCCATTGTCGTGCGCTATCTATGGCGCATCATCCTCTTCCCCGTGATCCTCATAGCCATCATCGCCGTGGCCAAGACATATCTATATCCGCTCATGGAGGGGCTCAGCGGCTCCTGGGGACATTTCCTCGCCATGGTCATCACGCTCGTGGCCATGAGCCCTTTTCTTGCCGGGCTCACCCTCAGCGCTTCGCGACCCGACGAACGCAGCCGCGTGCTGGCCGGATCCTCCGCCGCCGAGGTGCCGCTGCTCGCCATGAAGGTGATACGCTATCTCATAGCGCTATATTTCGTGCTCTACCTCATCTCGCTGAGCTACGCCATGTCGACCGCGCTCCTTGTGGCAATCGGCATCGCCGTGCTCGTAGCCGTGGCCTTCATAGCCCGCGCCACAGACAATTACAACAACATGGAACGCCGATTCATGAACAATCTCAACGAACGCGACAACATGCGCTCCGGACGTGAGAACAACGTGGTCGGCGACCTTCACCTCGCATACATCACCGTAGGGCAGGAATCACCCTTCGCCGGCGACAGGATCGTCGACTCCGGACTGCGCCGCGACTACGGCGTCAGCATCTCCAGCATTCAGCGCGGACTCTCCGTTATGCCGCTTCCCGACAAGGACGCCCGCATCTTCCCCGGCGACGTCATCGGCGTAATCGGCACCGACGAAGACATCCAGCGCCTAAACGCCGACATCGAGACCTACGAACGCGCAAGCGCCATGCATCCGGTGAGCGACACACGCACCGTGATATTCAACATACGCCTCTCCCCTTCCTCCCCACTCATCGGCAAGACACTTGCCGATGCAAACCTGCGCCAGAACTATTTCTCGATGCTCCTCAAGGTCGTGCGCGACGACGACGCCACCGACGTTCCTCTCTCACCCGACCTCGCCTTCAATCCCGGCGACCGCCTCTGGCTCGTCGGCGATCCCTCGGCAATTCAGAAACTTAAATAACAAACACTATAAACCCGTAACACACTTGCAATGCAGAAAATCATCATTCTCGATTTCGGCTCGCAGTACACTCAGCTTATAGCCCGCCGCATACGCGAGCTTAACACATATTGCGAGATCAAGCCCTACAACAAGTTCCCGCAGGGCGCCGATGCAGAAGGCATAATCGGTGTGGTGCTATCCGGCAGCCCTTGTTCGGTCAACGATCCCGAGGCTCCCGCACCCTCGCTCGAAGGTATCCGCGGTCGCTATCCCCTTCTCGGCATCTGCTACGGCGCCCAGTATCTCGCCAAGACATCCGGCGGCGCCGTGACCTCCGCACCTACACGCGAATACGGAAAGGCCCGACTCGTCTGGCACGATGACTCCGACGCTCTCGTGCACGGCGTAAGAGACGACTCCACGGTCTGGATGAGCCACGGCGACTCCATCACCTCGACTCCCGCCAACTTCCATAACGTCGGCTCCACAGCCGATGTAAAAAATGCCGCGTTCCGCATCGACGGCGAGAAGACATGGGGCGTCCAGTTCCATCCCGAAGTCTTCCACAGCGAAGACGGCAAGGTCGTGCTCGGCAACTTCGTGCGCGACATCTGCGGCTCCAAAGCCGACTGGACACCTGAATCCTTCATCGAATCGACCGTAGCCGAACTGCGTGCCAAACTCGGCGACGACAAAGTCGTCCTCGCACTCAGCGGCGGCGTAGACTCCACCGTCGCGGCAATGCTTCTCCACAAGGCAATCGGCAAGAACCTCACATGTATCTTCGTCGACAACGGGCTCCTGCGTCTTAACGAGTTCGAATCCGTCATGGCCAACTACGCCGACCTCGGACTCAACGTCATCGGCGTCGATGCCAAAGACCACTTCTACAAGGCACTCGCCGGTGTCACCGAACCGGAAAAGAAGCGCAAGATCATCGGCAAAGGCTTCATCGACATCTTCGACGTCGAAGCCCATAAACTCAAGGATGTGAAATGGCTCGGACAAGGCACCATCTACCCCGACGTCATCGAGTCGCTCTCCATCACCGGCATGGTCATCAAGAGCCACCACAACGTCGGCGGACTCCCCGAGAAGATGAATCTCAAGCTTGTCGAACCTCTGCGTCTCCTGTTCAAGGACGAGGTACGCCGCGTCGGACGCCAGCTCGGCATCCCCGCCAACCTCATCGGTCGCCATCCCTTCCCCGGCCCCGGACTCGGCGTCAGGATCCTCGGCGACGTCACACCCGAGAAAGTGCGCATCCTTCAGGAAGCCGACCACTACTTCATCCAGGGACTCATCGACCACGACCTCTACGACAAGGTTTGGCAGGCCGGCACCATCCTGCTCCCCATCCGCAGTGTCGGAGTCATGGGCGACGAACGCACCTACGAGAACGTCATCGCGCTGCGCGCCGTCAACTCCACCGACGGCATGACCGCCACCTGGAGCCGCCTCCCCCACGAATTCCTTGCCGAAGTCAGCTCCAGGATCATCAACAAAGTGAAAGGTGTCAACCGCGTAGTCTACGACATCAGCTCCAAGCCGCCAGCCACCATCGAGTGGGAGTAATGACATTCCGCACTTAACAGTTTTCTTATCAGCCACTTGCCAGTTCCTCAAGACTCTAAGGTGGCTGATTTTTTACTTCAATCTCCAACAATGGCCTCACCCAAACGCAGAGCAGAAGGGTGTATCAAAAATGCGGTGGAACCGTCGAGTGATCGGCCTTACAGGTCTTTCTCGTCGTGTTGTTGTGGCGGTGGGCGCAAAATTTTGCGCCCCTACATAGTCGTGTGGTTGTCGCGGTGAAGCAACTCGCAAGGGGTTGAAGACGAGGGTACAATATTCCGGCAGATTCGCTGTGCTCATCCGTCGGCGTCGACAAAGAAACTGCTGACGCGGCTTTCAACGTTGGTCGGATAGGTGGCTTTTCAGGGCTATTTCCTCGATTTGGCGGGCGATCGGCGCGTTGGTCCTGATGAAGCGGTAAAGCTCGATGACGGAGTTGAGCTCGCGGTCTTTTCCGGTGCGCACTTCCCCTTTCCATGTGGCGAGAGTCTCGGCGAGGCGTGCACGTGTGTCGCTCCGGTTATCAGCCGAGGCGATGAGTTTCATCTGGTCAGAGGAACCGAACAGCTCGCAGTTGGCTACGAAGGTGAAGCAGGATTCGAGCATGTCGGGCCAGACAGAGAGATCTACCCTGATCTGCAACGAGTCCAGAAACAGCGACAGATCGCGAGCCGAGCGCAACAATCCTTCAACGGCTGGGGCACCGCTCATGTCGGTCGGCAGTCCGGAGGGTTTGAAGAGGTCGCGCATGTCTGCCATGGAGAAGCGTTCGTTGAATGCGCGGTCACTCTTGCGGCGTTCCACGGGCGTTGTCACGGCATAGCAGTAGGACAGAAAGAGGTTGATTTTGTGGACGAGAACAGGTGTGTTTCTCGTTAGTTTGCGTTGCTCGTGGAGCTGATGCAGCAGACGGTGCTTTTCTAATTCCGACTCAAGGTCGATCTCGGAGCGTAGCGAGGAAACGGCGTTGAGAAAGAATCCGATCATCACGAGACCGAGGATGGCCTCCAGTGCCGTGATGGTCTGCGCGAGACTTCCGGCAGGCGTGAAGTCGCCGAATCCGAGAGTGGTGATCGTCACGACCGAATAGTAGATCCAGGAGCCGAAATCCGTCGAGACATCCGCCGGATAATGAAATTCGCTGCGCGGGATGAGATAATAGACAGCGGCGAACGTCGGCACAAGCGCAAGGTAGATAGACACCCACACCAGCGGGCGCACATGCGACATCAGGAAAAAGCAATGCCGCAACTTCTTCGATATAGCTGATAGCAGACGTTTCACGCAAGATAAACAACCATCTCTCTGCAAGCGTTCAACGGCATTACTACGGGCAGACAAACTTCGCTTGCCATGCAAAGAGAAACACATAAAAAGGATATAAAGCAATTTGTCGCTAAGCGACGTGTATGCGATAATGTCGTTACCGCACGACGTCGCTTCGCGACTCATTTTCAATTATTATGTCTTTCCACGGCCTGAAGGCCGCGGTTGACAATACAGCCGGACTTTCAGCCCGGCATATTTGACACAGGCACTGCTATGTTATGTTCATTTGAACATACAGCGGAGGCAGGGAGGTGGTCAGGCGCGGTTGGCGAAGGTCTTCAGGCGCGCAGCGAAAACGATGCGGTAAACGCCGAAGAGCAGAAGCGAGAGTCCGAGCCACAGCCATACGATCACGCCACCTTCGACAGGGTTCATCAGGAATACGGCGCCGATGACAATGACGGCTACAAGGAGCAACAGCATCCAGAGTATCCACCACGGCGAGAGGGAGATCAACATGAACGACTGGCAGAGTTCATTGACAGCCACGACAATAATCCAGATACCGACGACAAACACGAAGGTTGTCAGCATCTCTTCCGCAGGCATTGCAAAAAGCCATATTCCCGCGATCAGGTCGAGAATACCCACCGCCAGACTCCATCCCCAGCCCGAATAACTTCCGGAGACACTGACGGCAAAGATAAGATTGACAATTCCTGCCACACATAATCCGGCAGAAAATATGTAGGCGAGGAAAATCATCGAGGACACAGGACTCGTAAGCGTCCAGATGCCAAGTCCTATGCTGATCAGTCCCACGATCATGGGCATCCACCAGTAGCGCGAGAGGGCGTCTTTGATAACAAGTGTTGTTTTCATAGCAAATATGTGTTATAGTTTGAAAATAAGTTATAGATTGAAATAATATGTGCCGGTTGAGAGTGGCGCGTAAAAATCGAAATTCTGTCCGTTGATGTAATAGTCGGTGTTGTATGCCGGCATATCGACATTGGTGTTCCAGGAGTCAGTCCATGGGTTGTAGGCATTGACGACCGTGACGTTATACTGGACGCCGTTGTAGACATAGTTGACATATAGCGGAATCACGCGCCAGACGCCCTGGGCATCATAGCCGCAGGCCGTCACGGTGATATAGCCCTGATTGTTCCATCCCGGCGAGTATGCCGCCGGACCGCCCCAGCCGGAATTCCAAGGGCTTCCCCACGCCGGGCCGAATACAGGACCGCCGTAGGCCGGAGGCGGAGCAGGGCGCCCGGGAGCCGGAGCGCTCGACATGCCGCCGAATCCGCCGCCGGGACGACCGGGAGCGGGCGCCGAATTTTGAGAAAATGCCGGAGATGCTGTCAGGAGCAGAACCACGACCAGAGGAAGTGAGAGTATCGTTCGTGTTTTCATAGCAATTACCATATGCGGTTTATTTTGAAACAATTTTGTCCCCGCAAGAGTTGTACCGCTCTGATAAATTATGTACTTTTGCGTTTGTCAATCATCAACGGACAATGATACTGCGAAAACATATTCTCATAGCAGCCGCAGCGGCGGCTGTCATAGCGTCGGCCTCATGCAGCAAGAAAGAGGCCGAGACCACCGAACAGAACGAGGAAACACGTGCCGAGATCGAAGCGGCCATGATGCAGGGACGCACCGCCGCACGCGAGTTCGTGAACAAGGAGTGGACAGACACCCTTGAGCTGATGAACCATCTTCTCAAAGCGAAGGCTCAACAGAGCACCTATGTCATCAACAAGCACCCCAAATCTGCCGAGGCCTTCGACTCCGCATTCATCTCCACCGTGCGCAGCGTCGACCCGCAGCTCGCCGCGACCATCACGTCGCGCGCCGACGTCACGGCAGCCGTTTCCGCCTCCAATACCGAAGAATAACAACCTCTAATATCTTACAAATACCTTATGACACTTGTAGACAGATTTCTCGACTTCGTGAAATACGACACCCAGAGCGACGAGCTTACGAACCTTACGCCCTCGACTCCCGGACAGATGCTCTTCGCAAAATATCTCAAGGGAGAGCTTGAGAAGATGGGACTTCAGGAGGTGTCGCTCGACGACAACGGATACCTTTTCGCAACTCTGCCGGCCAACACCGACGACAAGGATATACCGACCATCGGTTTCATCGCCCATCTCGACACGAGTCCCGACATGTCGGGTCGCCACGTGAAGCCGCGCATCGTCAAGGACTACGACGGCAATCCGATCGTGCTCAATGAGACAGAGGGCATCACGCTCAGCCCGACCGAATTTCCCGAACTGCTCGACTACAAGGGTCAGGATCTGATCGTCACCGACGGCACCACACTCCTCGGCGCCGACGACAAGGCCGGTGTCGCAGAAATCATCGACGCCATGCAGTATCTTCTGGATCATCCCGAAATCAAGCACGGCAAGATACGTGTCGGCTTCAATCCCGACGAGGAGATCGGTCTCGGCGCCCACAAATTTGACGTGCAGCGCTTCGGCTGCGATTTCGCCTACACGATGGACGGCGGCGAGATCGGCGAACTCGAATACGAGAACTTCAACGCCGCGTCGGCCAAGATCGTCATAAAGGGTCGCAACGTGCATCCCGGATACGCCAAGCACAAGATGATCAACTCCATCCGCGTGGCCGGACAGTTCATGTCGATGCTCCCGCGCTGGGAGACCCCCGAACACACCCAAGACTACGAAGGCTTCTACCATCTGGTAGGCATCGAGGGCACCGTGGAGCAGACCACGCTCACCTACATCATCCGTGACCATGACCGCGACCGCTTCGAGCGCCGCAAGGAGGAGATCGAGCACCTCGTGCGCAAGACAAACCGTGAATTTCCCGAATCCACCACGGTCGAGATCAAGGACCAGTACTACAACATGCGCGAGAAGATCGAACCTGTGATGTACATCATCGACCTCGCCATCGAAGCCATGAAAGAGGCCGGCGTCAAGCCCAAGGTGCAGCCCATCCGTGGCGGTACGGACGGCGCCCAGCTCTCATTCAAGGGTCTCCCCTGCCCCAACATCTTCGCCGGCGGACTCAACTTCCACGGCCGCTACGAATTCGTGCCCATCCCCTCGATGGAGAAAGCCCGCGACGTCATCGTGCGTATAGCCGCCCTCGCCGCCCGCCGCTGATCTCCGGCGAGACTTATAAGCCCAATGGGTCCGATAAGCCCAATAAAGACTCAGCCCCGCGACTTAAGAAAAGCCGCGGGGCTGACAATATTATATTGTAAACGTCATGAGAGGACGACGTCGAGAACCATCATCAGGGCGAAGCCGATGGCAAAGCCAAGGGTTCCGAAATTGGAGTGATCGCCTTCCTGAGTCTCCGGAATCAGTTCCTCGACAACCACATAGAGCATGGCGCCGGCGGCAAATGCGAGAAGGTATGGAAGGACCGGAATGACAACCGAGGCAAGAAGCATCGTGATAACCGCGGCGACCGGCTCCACGGCACCGCTCATAGTGCCGTAGACAAACGACTTTGCCCGGCTGTTTCCGGCCGACCGCAAAGGCATCGATACGATGGCGCCTTCCGGAAAATTCTGTATCGCGATACCGATTGCGAGAGCCATAGCCCCGGCCATGGATATGTAGGCGTTATGTTCAAGTGCCGCAGCAAGCGAGACACCGACAGCCATCCCTTCGGGTATGTTGTGGAGCGTTACGGCAAGGACAAGTTTTGCGGTGCGGGAAAGTCTGCTTTTCGGCCCCTCGCTGTCGTTGGCCGCCGGATGCTGATGAGGCGTGATGGTGTCCAGTCCGAGCAGGAAAAGAATTCCGAGAAAGAATCCCACAAGCGCCGGAAAGACTTTCATGAAACCTTCGCCGCCGGTCATCTCCATTGACGGAAGCAGAAGCGACCATACGGAAGCTGCAACCATGATTCCGGCGGCAAAACCGGTGAGAGCCTTCTGCACCCTGCGGTTCATTCCGGATTCGCGGCGCATGAAAACGACGCACGACGCACCTGCCGTCGTGCCGAGAAAAGGTAATAGTAGTCCTGTCAGTATTCCGGTCATAACGATATAACGTTTCAACAGCACGATTTTTCAGTCGTAGTTGAAAAATTGTCACTTTTATGAGAACATCCGGATGTGGATTGCGGCAACAGCCCCGCGGCCTTGGGTGGCCTCGGGGCTGCCGATTGATAATGGTTATTGCTGTAGTATAGTGTAAGTTGGATCAGTCGCCCATATCGCCGTAGCCGCTCTGATCCATCGGCTCGGACTGTGTGTTGCGGTCGCGTTTGGCCTTCATGTTGCCGAAACTGTATTTGACCGTGAACTGCAGGCGACGTCCTCCTCGCCAGCGCTTGTTTTCCTGACGGTAGGTGACTCCGTCAGCGACAATGCCGTTGGTGTAGGAGTGCATCTTCCGGGAGTCGAAGATGTCGCGGCAGTTGATGGAGAAGGACCAGTTGCCCACGGATTTACGGAGTCCGGCGTCAACGTTCCATCCTGCCTCACGTGAGCCCTGAGCTGTCAGCTGGCGGGAATTGTAGCGTCCTGTGGCCTGAAAGCTGATGTCCCAGGGTAGACGCACGTTTGCCATGCAGCTGATGTTCCATGCGAAAGTGTTCTGCGACTTGCCGCTCACGGGAATGGTTAGGCCGTCGTGGTCGAAGTCGAGGTTCCAGGATGAGATATGGTTGTTGAAGAGATTGGCTGTGGTCGTGAGATTGAGGACGTTGCGGAAGAGTCCGTTTTTCATCACGATCTCGGCACCGATGTCTGTGCGGCTTCCGGCGTTGGCATCGGTCGAATACATGATGTCGTCGATGATGTAGCTGATATGGCTCATGGCGTCGGAGGTGGTGCGCAGATAGCCGGAGAAGCTGAGGATATGGTTGGTGAAGGACTTGATATAGTTCAGTTCGAAAGCGTTGCTGAACTCGGGCTGCAGCTCCTCGTTACCGAAGTGGATGTTGGTGGGATCGGAGATGTTCCGGAAGGGATTGAGCTGACCGCCCCATGGACGGCGTATGCGTCGGGTGTAATTGATCTGGAGCTCATTGCCGTGGGGAAGCGACCATGAGAGGAACGCCGAGGGGAAGAGCGCGAAGGAATTGCGCTTGTAGGGATCGACCTGAGCCTCGGTCTGACCGTAGGCCAGGGAACGGGCACGGATCTGCCATGCCTCGCCGCGCAGACCCGCCGAGAAGCTGAAATTGCGGTATTTGCCGCCGAGGGTGGCGTAGAGGGCAGAGATGTTGTTGTTGTAGATGAAGCGGTTGTAGAGGTCGGCATCGAGCGTCATGTTGTCTTCGGAAGGACCTTCGAAGGTCGTCACCGGAGAGTTCTCGTGGCTGTAGTTGCCGTTGAATCCGGCCTCAAGCTTAAGCCACGAAGTGAGGTTGTTGGTGTAGTCGAGCTTCACCTCCACACTATTGGACTTGACGTCGTTGTTCTGTGTCTGCACGACGGTCTGATCCAGCGAAGGATCGTAGTCGTATTCCTGCTCCTGACGGTAGAGATTCCACATCGGGCCACCCCAGTGGTTGAATCCGGCGGTGAAGTCGAGGTAATGGTTGTCGGTGAAGCGGTGGGTGTAGCCGAGTTCGGCGTGGGCTCCGCGCATGTCGCTGGAGTTGCGCGAATAGTTGTGGTTGGAAGTCCACTGTCCCGGCACGTTGCTAAGGTAGCGGGTGTCGCTATGTCCCCACCGGTGTCCGAACATTGCGAATCCGTTTGCAGAGATGTCGTCATTGGGAGTGAGATGGTAGGTTGCTCCGATGCGGGCGAAGATGTTGTTGCCGTGATTACGGCTGGATGCGTCGGAATTGAGGAAATCGCCGTTGCTGTAGTCACGGCGGGAGAACGAGCCACCGGAGTTGTGGCGCATACGGAAACCTATGGAGGCATAGGTGTCCCACTTGGAAGTGTTGTAGTTGATATTGAAGTTGGCATTGCCTCCGCCGCGGGAGTTGGCACCAAGCTCGGCAGAGCCGAAGTAGCCTCCCCGGCGGTCCTTCTTAAGCACGATGTTGATGATGCCGGCTGTGCCCTCGGGACTGTATTTTGCCGAGGGATTGGTGATGACCTCGATGCGGTCGATTGTCTCGGCGGGAATCTGTTCGAGGATCTGGGCACGGTTGTCGGCGGTGAGTCCGGACTCCTTGCCGTTGATCCATACGGTCACGGATGAGTTGCCACGCAGCGACACCTCGCCGTCCTGATCGACCTCCACCGACGGAATGGACTCGAGAAGCTCGCTGGCAGAGGCACCGGAAGATGCGATGTTGGCGTCGACGCTGAAAACCTTGCGGTCAAGTTCAAAACGCATCTGCGAGGCCACGCCGGTGACAACGACCTCCTTCAGCATTTTGGAATCCTCGGCAAGAGAGATCGTGCCGATCGCAAGCTCGCCGTTGCTGACGGTGATCTCGCGTTCCTGAGCGACACTGCCGAGATTGCTCACCATAATAATATATTTGCCGTCGGGCACATCCGCGATGACGAAATTGCCGTCAAGATCCGTCTGGGTGCCGAGGGCAAGAGCCTTGCCCGAAGAGTCAAGAAGCTGCACATTCGCGAACTCAAGCGGTTCGCCGGTCTCCTTATTAGTCACACTGCCTTTCACAGAACCCTTTGCCGACGCCATCGCCGCCACGGTTGTGAGCGCCAGCATTGTTATGAGATGTCTTTTCATTTGACTATAGATGAATTGTTAGAGCGAGTGAGCACAATTCTACCGCTCACGTTTATACAGAGCGTCGTCAGGCAAAAAAGTTTAACACAACCTCTGCAAAAAAATGTTAACGGCGCATTCCCCTCTTTCGGAAATGCGCCGAAATCAATATAAAAAACGACACTACACAAAGTTGTGTGCCACAAAGTTGTGTAGTGTCGATATATTGCTATGAATGAATTATATACAGGCTTTTAAGCCTGTCACGAAAGGCGATTTACTTGATCACGCCGAGTTTCTTGCCGACCTTTACGAAGGCGGCGATGGCACGGTCAAGCTGTTCGCGGTTGTGGGCTGCGGAAAGCTGCACACGGATGCGCGCCTGACCTTTGGGAACGACGGGATAGTAGAATCCTGTGACGTAGATGCCCTCTTTCTGCATCTCGGTGGCGAAATCCTGCGAGAGCTTGGCGTCGTAGAGCATAACGGCGCAGATGGCACTCTGTGTGGGCTTGATGTCGAATCCGGCGTCAAGCATACGTGTGCGGAAATACTCGACATTATCCATCAGTTTGTCATGGAGGTCGTTGCTCTCCTTAAGTTTACGGAACATCTCTATGCTCGCGCCCACGATGGCGGGAGCTACCGAGTTGGAGAACAGATAGGGACGCGAACGCTGACGCAGCATGTCGATGACCTCCTTAGGTCCGGTTGTGAATCCGCCCATGGCACCTCCGAACGACTTGCCGAGTGTGCCGGTGAAGATATCGATTTTGCCGTAGCAGTCGAACTTCTCGGCGACGCCGTGGCCTGTGGCACCGACAACGCCTGCGGAATGGCTCTCGTCAACCATCACGAGAGCGCCGTATTTGTCGGCAAGCTCGGTTATCTTGTCCATGGGGGCGACATTGCCGTCCATCGAAAAGACACCGTCGGTGGCGATGATCTTGAAGCGGCAGTCGGAAGCCTCTTTAAGGCAACGCTCAAGGTCTTCCATATCGGCGTTCTTATAGCGGAAACGTTTTGCCTTGCAAAGACGCACGCCGTCAATGATGGAGGCGTGGTTGAGAGCGTCGGAGATGATGGCGTCCTCCTCGGTTAGCAGCGGTTCGAAAAGTCCGCCGTTGGCGTCGAAGCAAGCAGCATAAAGGATCGTGTCTTCGGTCTTGAAATAGTCGCTGATGGCCTTCTCAAGTTCCTTGTGGAGATCTTGGGTGCCGCAGATGAAGCGCACGGACGACATGCCGTAGCCGTGGGTGTCCATAGCTTCCTTCGCAGCCTTGATGAGGTCGGAATCATCGGCCAGACCCAGATAATTGTTGGCGCAGAAGTTGAGGACTTCCTTGTCGGAGCCTTCGACCTCGATCGCCGCGCTCTGAGGTGTGGTGATGATGCGCTCGTTCTTGTAAAGGCCTGCGTCCTTGATTTCCTGCAACTCCTTTGTGAGATGCTTCTTAAATTCTGTGTACATGGTTTAGAATATTTTTGGGTTTGATTGGTTCGATATTTTCTAAGCCCAAAATTACAAATAATATCTGAAAAAGCCTTAAATTTGCGGCGTAAAAAAACAATCAAAATCTAACCTTGACAGACACATGAAGAATGTACTTATTATAGGAGCGACAGGACAGATCGGATCAGAGCTCACCATGAAGCTGCGCGACCATTGCAAAGGCGATGTCGTGGCCGGATATATCAAAGGCGCCGAACCCAAAGGGATACTCCTCGAAAGCGGACCGGCGGAAGAAGTCGACATCACAGATGCGGGAATGATCGCGCGTGCGGTAGAAAAATATAATGTAGACACCATATACAATCTGGCCGCTCTTCTGAGCGCTGTGGCCGAGGCAAAACCCCAGCTCGCATGGAAGATCGGAGTCGGAGGTCTCTACAATACTCTTGAAGTGGCCCGCGAGAAAGGATGCGCCGTCTTCACTCCCAGCTCCATCGGCTCTTTCGGCAAATCGACACCCCACGTCAAGACTCCGCAGGACACGATACAGCGTCCCGACACCATCTACGGCGTGACAAAAGTCACCGGCGAGATGCTTTCCGACTACTACGCACGCCGCTTCGGCGTCGACACACGCTCAGTGCGATTCCCCGGGCTCATCTCCTACACCACGCCTCCGGGCGGCGGCACGACCGACTACGCGGTCGACATCTACTACAGCGCCGTCAAAGGTGAGAAATTCCACTGCCCGCTGAAGCCCGGCACATTCATGGACATGATGTACATGCCCGACGCGCTCCGCGCCGCCATAGAGATCATGGAAGCCGACCCCACGCGCCTCGTACACCGCAACTCGTTCAACATCGCCTCGATGAGTTTCGATCCGCAGATCATCTTCAATAAGATAAAGGAGTATGTCCCCGAGTTCGAGATGGACTATCAGCTTGATCCGCTGCGTCAGGCGATAGCCGACTCATGGCCCGACTCGCTCGACGACACATGCGCCCGCGAGGAATGGGACTGGAAGCCTCAGTATGACCTCGACGCCATGACCGCCGACATGCTCGAAAACCTCCGCATCAAATTCAACATTCAAAACTAATTGTTCAAACAATCTCAACAAAAAAATCAAACCATTATTAACCATATTAATCTATCCATTTTTAACCATTCATTATTATAATGTCGGATTACGAGCTGATTTATTCATGTAAAGGAGCAATCTATGATGTTTATAATGAATTGGGTCCGGGATTATTGGAGAACGTTTATAAACAGGCTTTAGCATACGAGATTTCTGAAAGAGGTCTCCAAGTCGAAATTGAAAAACCGATTCCCGTGATATTCAAGGATCAAAAACTTGAACATGGTTATCGAGCCGATCTTATTATAGAGAACAAACTCATTATTGAGATAAAGTCTGTGGATGAAATAGCAAGGGTACATCATCTTCAACTTATGACATACCTTAAACTGTCCGAAATACCACATGGCATATTGGTGAACTTCAACACCGCCGATATAAAGAAAAATATCTTCTATTGGGATTCAAAGAAGATCGTGCGATGACCTGATCACACTCCATACAACAGATCCACTATTGACTTTATATGGTTAATAATGGATCTTTTTATATAGTTAAAGATGGTTTGAAAAATCAGTCCATCATAATAAAAAAATGGTTAACAATGGTTAGAAAAAGATGGTTCCATATGGTTTGAAAAACTTTACTGGGGGAGGCGGAATTTGACGGGGATCTCGACTTGCTGGGCGACGGGATTGCCGGATGCGTCTTTGGCAGGTGTCCATGCAGGCATCGACTGCACGACCTTTATAGCCTCTTCCTCAAGGTCGGGATCAAGCGGTCTTACAACCTTGACATCCTTTATCGTGCCGTCTGCAGCCACATTGAACGACACCGTCACCGTGCCCTCGATCATGTTGTCGATGGCAGCCTGCGGATAGACTATCTTCTCCGATATAAATGTGTTCATGGCGTCCTGACCGCCGGGGAATGAGGCCGGAGTGTCAGCCGACATCGCGGCCACACCTAAAACCGCCATCGCTATGATAACAAAAATCTTTTTCATATTCTTTTCTCTTTAGAGGTTATTTAATAATCATTGTTAATGACAGGGTGGTGTATTTTATGATTAAGGTGCTGTTTATGAGGAGGGAGTTATGCGGGCATAATGACCGACGAATAAACGCGCATTAACATAAAAGACACCATGATAAGGCAATTCTTAAATTTCTTAAGAGTATTGTATTACTGATGCATCTTCTGATTTCAAGGGATGTTCCGAGACTTTTGGGCGTCTTTATCCCTTCGTTTCAGTCACATAGCCCGCTATGCTCCTTCAACTCAGGAATAAATCCGCTCCAAAATTCTCGACCCTGTCGTTAACAAGCATTATTAAACAACCTCTTAATGTCCTTGCGGCAAATTTAATCCGTAAATATGATCCATCCAAATATTTTCATCCTTAAATTCTGACTTTGAGGCCATTTTGACCAGACAATGCGACTTCCGGACAAACATCCACTTATTTTCAAGAACAAAAATGAAAATCTTTTGGGTCGGTGAAAGTGTTAAATCAATGTATGAGAACAAACACTATAGCCAAAGGTTCGGTTGTGGCCATGTTTGCCGCGCTCGTCTGTGTGTGCGTGGCCATGAGCAGCCTTGCCGACGACAAACAGCCCGACAGCATTACGTCGGAAGTCGCGGACTGGAAGCCGCAGTTCAATCCCGACGGCAGCTTCCGATATGTGCCCTACAAGGGGAAAAAGTATGTTGAGACCGACCTTGCGTGGCATCCCGACATCCTTCCCGGCTATGAGGCGCGGTATATCGATCAGGGCGACGCATACGACGGTCCTTGCCGTTGCACTGTCGTGCGCAAGCTCGCCAACAGACCTTCGGGAAAGGCTGTACTGTATGTCCACGGCTTCAACGACTATTTCTTCCAGAAAGAGATGGGCGACCGCTATGTTGCCGCAGGCTACAATTTCTACGCTGTGGATCTGCGGCGCTACGGGCGCAGCATGCTTCCGTGGCAATACCCTTTTGACGTCCGCAATTTCGACGAATATCTGCAGGACATCGATTCGGCTCTAAGCATAGCCGGACGCGACGGCAACAGCGACATCACACTGATCGGTCACAGCACCGGAGGGCTGACAGCCATCTATTACGCGGCACGCTGTGGCGCGCGCTCCATACCTCACCGCGTCGTGGGCGACAGTCCTTTCCTGGCCTGGAATTTCCCGGCACTCTACCGCAAGGTACTGATTCCGCTTGTCGGTTTCTGGGGACGCATCGACCGCGGAACGACCATCACCCAAAGCCATTGCGACGCTTACGCAAAGAGTCTTCTGAAACAATACCACGGCGAGTGGGAATACGACACTTGCTGGAAGATGATCTATTCTCCGCCCGTGAAAGCGTCGTGGATCAACGCCGTTAGTTCGGCTCAGAACTATGCGATGAAGCATGGGCGCCGCAATATCGCCGTGCCGGTGCTCGTGATGCACTCCTCGCGCCGCTACGAATCATGTGGCTGGGACTCGGTCTGCATGACTGCCGACATAGTACTTAATCCGGAAGAGATTGCCCGACGCGGCCACAGGCTCGGCGACAAGGTGAGCGTCTGCGCCATCGACAGCGGCATCCACGACCTCATTCTCTCCCTTCGTCCGCACCGCGACGCGGCCTACGACAGCATTTTCCGCTTCATCCGCAGCCATTGATTTGCTATAGTTTCAGAAAATTACTATATTCGCGCAATTTCCCGATGTCAATTAACGACGCGACCATTCGAGTGTGATTATGAAAAATAACGCTGTATTCAATCTTCCGGACGAGACCAACCTTTGCCGCCTGACGGCTGACGAACACTGCGACACGGTCGCGAAGATGCTCGCCACCGGCAGGCTATTCCACAGTGTGCTTTCTTCTGACGATGAAGTGAAACGCCTCCTGACGCAGCTCCGCGAGGCCGTATCACCCGGCGGAGAGGTGCGCGACGAGCACGGACTTCCATATGCCATCTCCACGATGGACCAGATACTCCTTTTCGCCGCCGAGGTAGAGCCGGACCGCAATATCCTGTTAGCCTTGCTCTTTTTCCCGTTCGTGGCCAAAGGCAGTCTAAAGAGTGCCGAGATTGCCGGAGCGTGGGGCGAGGATGTGGCGTATCTCATTGATGGTCTGTGCAAGGTCAGCGAGTTCGAGCGCCGCAACACGTCGGCCGATCAGGACAATTTCCGCGGTCTTCTCCTCTCGCTTGCACGCGACATCCGTGTGATCATCGCGCGCATCGTGGGTATGCTTGCCCTGATGCGCAGCATCAACCTCCACCCTCACGAGCAGTGGGTGCGCTCCACGGCTTTCGAGGCCAACTGTCTCTACGCGCAGCTTGCCCACCGCCTCGGTCTCTATAAGATCAAGGGTGAACTTGAGGATCTCTCGCTCAAATACACCAACCGCGACATCTACACGCGCATCGCCGCCAACCTCAACGCCAAGAAACGTGAGCGCGACGCATACATCGCGAGCTTCATCCAGCCTCTAAAGCGTAAACTCGAGGATGCCGGACTGCGTTTCGACATCAAGGGGCGCACGAAGTCCATTTCCTCCATCTGGGCCAAGATACGCAAGCAGAAAACGGACATGGACCATATCTACGACCTCTTCGCCATCCGAGTCATCATCGACACTCCCCCCGAGCGCGAGAAAGCGGACTGCTGGCTGGCCTACAGCGTCCTTGCCGACATGTACACGGCCAATCCCGCACGTATGCGCGACTGGATCACCATCCCCAAGAGCAACGGCTACGAATCGCTTCACGCCACAGTGATGGGTCCCGGACAGAAATGGGTTGAGGTGCAGTTCCGCACTCGCCGCATGGATCTTGTGGCCGAGAAAGGTCTTGCCGCCCACTGGCGTTACAAGGGTGGCCACGGCGACTCCACCGACCAGTGGATGAACAACATACGCGACATTCTGGAGTCTGCCGATTCCGGGCCGATGGAACTGATGCGCAACATGCGCATCGACTCTTTCGACAGCGAGGTGTTCGCCTTCACTCCCAAGTGTGACCTTTTCCGTCTGCCGGCGGGAAGCACTGTGCTCGATTTCGCTTTTGCGATCCACTCCAATGTAGGATGCCGCTGCGTGGGCGCCGTTGTCAATTCGCGCCACGAGAAGATCACCTACCGCATCGTCAGCGGCGACACCGTGGAGATCGTGACCTCATCAACTCAGGCGCCCAAGCAGGACTGGCTGCAGATCGTCATAACTTCGAAGGCGCGCAACAAGATCCGTCAGGCGCTCAACGAGTCGCGTCAGCGCCGTGCGGCACTTGGCAAGGAGATCATGGAGCGTCGTCTGCGCAACCGCAAGATCGAACCGGAAGAATCGCTAATGATGAAAGCGCTCAAGAAACTCGGCTACAAAAACGCGCTCGACTTCTATGCCGACATAGCTGAGGAACACATCACTCCCGACCGCGCCATCTCGCTCTATCAGGAGCTTGAGGCCAAGGACGCGCAACCGGAGGTGCGCACAGGCGCCGACGAGTTCACCCTCCGCGACGACATGATCGATCAGGAGGACAACCGCAACGGACGCCAGAGCGTGCTCGTGATCGGCGACCGCGACATCAAGGGACTGAACTACAAGATGTCGCGATGCTGTTCCCCTGTCTACGGCGACGACGTCTTCGGCTTCGTCAGCAGCGACGGCGTGGTGAAGATCCACCGCAAGGGATGTCCCAATGCCGCCAATCTGCGCGAACGCTATCCCTACCGCCTCATCAAGGTGCAGTGGAGCGGCGCGGCCGCCGACATGCTTCCTGTCACGCTAAAGGTCGTGGGAATCGACGACATCGGCATCGTCACCAACATCACCTCCATAATCAACAAGGAATCCACCGCACGTCTGCGCAACATCTCGATCGACTCCCACGACGGCATCTTTCAGGGCTACATCACTATCGGCATCACGGATCAGGGCACACTCACCTCCCTGCAGCGCAAACTCCGCACCGTGAAAGGTGTCAAGGACATCAGCCGTTGCTGATTATTGGGCGGTTCCTAAAATTTTATTACCTTTGGGGCATGAAGATTTTTAAGTTTAAGAAATCAGCATTATCCCTGGGACTCTGCACGGTTCTCTGCGCGGGTGCCGCGGGCTGCGGCACCGACAGCAAGGACGCGAAGGGCGACGGAATGACTCCTGCTGCCAGAGAACACGCTGCGATGCGTGCGTCGCTGCGCGATTCCGCTGCCCTTTACCGTCAGCGTGCCGAGGAACTTCAGCCGCAGATCGAAGCTCTTCAGGCTGAATTTGATTCTCTTTCAGGCATACTGGAACTCGACGCGCGCCCGGAATATGTGGAGCATTACCGCGTGGCCAAAGGGTGGAAAGGCTACGACACGATGGCCGGAACCGGAATCCTCGCCCGACTGCTGGAAAACGGCGACATCGAGGTTGTCGCTTCCTCCGCCTCAGGATCTTTTACGTCTGTAACCCTATCGTCGGGCGGCGAGAGCGCCACGACTCAGAGCGTGGCTGAAGGTTCCGGGCTCAACTACACTGTAGGCAACGTGACGCGAGTCACCTTCATCGGCGCCGACGCCTCGGCGCTGTGCGGTTTCGCCGCAGCTCATAAAGGTTCGCCGCTGAAACTCACCTACAACGGTGCGAAAACATCGTCCGTGACACTCACCTCGCGTCAGGCCGACATGCTTGCGTTCATCGGAGAGATTGTTGAAGTGAAAAACAGACTTGATCAACTCGACAAGAGCTACATAGTCGCTTTCAACAAGCAGACGCTCTATGAGAACGAGGTGAGAAAGGATTCCGTCGCAGCCACCGAGAAAAACAAACAGAAAAACTAAACACATTATTATATGAAAGTTACAAAGACTATATTAGCTGCCATGGCAGCTATCGCAATGCCTACCGCAGCTTCGGCCGACATCAATCTGTCGTTCGACTACGATCCCGGCACACTCACAGTCGTGGAGATTCCGCTCGCCTTAGGCGACGAGTTTACTTCCGAGCTCACGCCGCATTCGGAAACAACCGACGGCATCTTCGAGATGACCTACAAAATGACGCCCGCGGAGCCTACGCGCGTACTCTTCGTGAAAGACGGAGCACGCCGTCCCGTGGCCGAAGTGTTCGTAGCGCAGCCCAAGGACAATGTCAACGTAACAGTGCGCGGTGACAAGACAACCTACGACGGCACACCCATGATGGCCGGAATCAGCGACATCAAATCGCTCGTGGCCGGCTACAGCGACCGATTCGGCAAGATAATGAAAGGTGAAAGCACAGAGGATCCCGACGCCGTCGAGGCCGAATTCTACGGTGCCATAAAGAACTACATCGCCGCCAATCCCAAGGGTGAGGCCACTCCCTACGCGCTCCTGATGCTTGAAGGCGACGATTTCATGAACGCATACAACAACCTCGACTCCTCTCTCAAATCGAGCTATCTGATGTCTCTCGTCGAGGAGCAGAAAGCGTCTGTTGAGAAGGATCTCAAGATTCAGCAGCTCTACCGTCAGCTTGAGTCGGGCGCAGCTCCTGCTCCGGCATTCTCGCTTCCCGATCCCGAGGGCAAGATGGTTTCGCTCGCCGACTTCCGCGGCAAATGGGTGATCCTCGACTTCTGGGGCTCATGGTGCGGATGGTGCATCAAAGGTATCCCCGAACTTAAGGAAGCCTATAACAAATACAAGGATAAACTTGAAGTCATAGGCATCGACTGCCGCGACGACCGCGAAGACTGGATCGAGGCAATAAAGAAGTATGAGCTTCCCTGGGTACATGTCTACAACGACACCGACAATGTCGACACACCTGACCGCGTCGACAGAGCCTACGGTGTGCAGGGTTTCCCCACAAAAATCATCATCGATCCTCAGGGCTACGTCAAGAAGATTGTCGTAGGCGAGGATCCCTCCTTCTACACCACACTCGCCGGCTATCTTTCGGAGTAACTCAAAAACACAGCAAAATACAATAATAAGTAACTCGCAAAAATTAGATGATACATAATTGCGAAGTATTTTTGAGTGATTTAGCCGGAGGAGCGAAGGAGTGTAGCGGGCTACATGACTGAGTGACAACGGCTAAAGCGCCAAAAGACAAGCAAGGATGTGTCAGAAATGTGAGTTACGTCAACTGTTTAACCATTAACTAATTTTTAAGAGTTACTTATGAGCAAGGAAAAAATCGAAGGGTACGACGAGCCGCTGACCGACACCGGCCTACCCGAAAACGCCTTTCGCGAGCTTGCGGCGGATGAAGTCTACAAGCCTGTGCTCCATCCCGAGAAGCCGCAGAAGGAAGTGACCTTCTACAGTGTTTCCGTCGGCCTCATCATGGCCATCATCTTCAGCGCCGCGGCTGCATATCTCGGTCTGAAGGTCGGCCAGGTGTTCGAGGCCGCCATCCCCATCTCCATCATAGCGGTGGGACTCTCCGGCGCCCTGAAAAAGGACAACGCGCTGGGACAGAATGTCATAATCCAGTCCATCGGCGCCTGCTCGGGCGTGATCGTGGCCGGTGCGATATTCACCCTTCCGGCCATCTATATCCTCCAGACCAAATATCAGGACATTGCCGTCAACTTCCTCGACATCT
The DNA here is from genome assembly GCA_902491625.1 of uncultured Porphyromonadaceae bacterium. Lineage (GTDB taxonomy): Bacteria > Bacteroidota > Bacteroidia > Bacteroidales > Muribaculaceae > Lepagella. Next base: position 56,338 of record CABUIO010000012.1, read on the forward strand.
TCCTGAGCTCCCTCTTCGGAGGCATCCTCGGAATACTCTTCTTCATCCCCTTCCGCAAATACTTCGTGAAGGACATGCACGGCAAGTATCCCTTCCCGGAGGCTACTGCTACCGCTCAGGTGCTCGTCAGCGGCCAGGGCAAAGGTGAGGCCACACGCCGTCAGGCCAAGACTCTCCTCGTGGCTTCGCTGATCGGCGGTATCTACGACTATGTGGTCGCCACCTTCGGATGGTGGGCCGACACTGTCACCACCACCGCCTACAACTGGGGCGGCGAACTCGCAAACAAGCTCAAGCTTACTTTCAGCTGCAACACCGGAGCCGCCGTGCTCGGTCTCGGCTACATCGTCGGCCTGCGCTACGCGTTCGTCATCTTCGCGGGCTCGGCATTCGTATGGTGGATCATCGTGCCGCTTCTGGGCACCTACGGATCTCCCGTGCTCCAGCCTCTTGAGCCGGACGTGATCTTCAACACCTTCGCAAAGAAAATGGGTATCGGCGGTATCGCGATGGCCGGTATCATCGGCATCGTGAAGTCGTGGCCCATCATCATGCAGGCAGCTGGACTCGCCGGACGCGAGCTTAAGGGTACAGGCGCCGCCGTGAAGTCCGCCCGCTGGCAGATGGACATCTCCATGAAGTCGGTACTCCTCTTCATGGCCATCGCCCTCGTAGCCGTCTTCCTCTTCTTCTGGCTCGGCGTCATCCACACGCTCTGGCAGGCCGCCATCGCGTGGGTTGTGGTGGTTGTCATAGCCTTCCTCTTCACCACGGTGGCCGCCAACGCCATCGCCATCGTCGGTTCCAATCCCGTGAGCGGCATGACGCTTATGACCCTCATCATCGCCTCCGCAATCTTTGTCGGCATCGGACTCGACGGCACCAAAGGCATCGTGGTCTCCATGATCCTCGGCGGCGTTGTCTGCACGGCGCTCTCGATGGCCGGCGGATTCGTCACCGACCTCAAGGTCGGCTACTGGCTCGGATCCACTCCCAAGAAACAGGAGAGCTGGAAATTCCTCGGCACCCTCGTGTCAGCGGCCACGGTCGGCGGCGTGATCATGGTGCTCAATCAGGTCTACGGCTTCTCCGGACCCGACGCCCTCGTGGCACCTCAGGCCAACGCCATGGCGGCCGTGATCGATCCCCTGATGATGGGCGGCAACACTCCCTGGGTACTCTATCTCGCCGGTGCCATCCTCGCCCTGCTGCTCAACTGGCTCGGAGTTCCCGCCCTCGCCTTCTGCCTCGGCATGTTCATCCCCATGAGCCTCAACGCCCCGATGCTTGTCGGCGGCGCCATCGCCTACTTCGTGCAGCATAGCTCCAAGGACAGCAAGGTCAGCGCCTCGCGCCACGACCGCGGCACGCTCATCAGCTCCGGACTCATCGCCGGCGGCGCGCTCTTCGGTGTGTTCGCAGCCCTGACAGCCCTCGGACGCAGCAAGTCGGAAGGATTCAGCAACGCCCTCACGGCCATCTCCCCCGAAGGCGTCTTCACCGCAGGATTCGACACGGCACTACTGACTCAGAATCTCGGCCTCGTGATGTACGCACTCCTCATCGCCTACGTCTACTGGGATTCACGCCGCGCCGACAAACTCGAACGATAACTGTATTCACCAACACATTTCCGCAGCCGCGCAGAGCCTTCCGCTTTGTGCGGCTGCCGCTTTTTTCAAAAAAATTTCACAAATCGTGAACCAACCGAACACTGCCCATGTTGTAATAATACGATTATTGTATTTGCACTGTGTTTTATTTAAGGTATTAGAATTAATGCTACACGGGAGCTTGAGTTGCGAAACTCAAGCTCTTGTTGTTTTTGGGATGATAATCAGGAAGTCATAGACGGCGGCGGAGATGCGGGCGATGACGGTGGCGGCTTCCTTCTCGCTGCCGCGGTAGTCTTTGATGAAGACGGCGAGAGCGTAGTGTCTGCCGTCGGGAAGCATGACGTATGCGACGTCATTGTGCGCCGAAAGCACTCCGTCGGCATCCCGGAAACCGGAGCCGGTCTTGTGCGCCACGACCACACCTTCCTTGCCAAGAAGCGGCGCCACGATACGATCCGTGCCGGTCTTGCACTCCTGCAAGGTCGTACGGAGGAAGTCGCCGTTGGCAGGAAGAAGCTTGGGGTCGGTGAAAAGTCGGTTGATAAGCTGTGCCGCGCCCAAAGGAGAGGAACGGTTCTCATAGCACAGCGAATGATCCGACCACATGTCAGCCTCGGTCACTTTCAGCTGAAAACTCTCGCGCGGAATCAGCTTAGACACGCAACTGTCGGTCGCTGCCACGGAACAGAGCGTCTCAAACATATAATTGCTGGCATTGTTGTCGCTCTGCATGAGTGTGTAGCGCATCAGCTCTCGTACCGGAAGGGCGATCTGTCTACCTACCGGGAAATCCTTCAGCATCGGAGACCATGTCTCGGGGTTAAGCTGACTGCGGTCAAGCGTCACGACTGTATCGATGGGAATGCTTCTGCGCTCGAAAAGATCGCACAGCGCGATAGCCTGATGTAGCTTGAAAACGCTCATCAGCGGATATTTCGCCTCATTGTTGACCGTGAGCGTATCGCCAAAATCCGTGATAAGCGCGATTCCGACTTCGCCCGGACAACCCGCAGCGATATTCGTCAGGGAATCCCGCAAAGGCTCCAACTGCGACTGCGGATGCACCGCGACACCCTCACGGCGTGCCGACGCACCGGAACATGCTGACAACGCGACCGCCCCCACCATCAGCCACGCCCCTAAAACAATCCTTCCGACCTTTCCGAATCTCCTCATATTCCTCCTTGCTTTGATTTTTCTGATTCAAAAGATTTTTACACCTTCACGAGCTATTTGATCTTGGAACTGATCGGATAAATGGGAATGCCGTCTTATAAGATCTACAGATGTCTTAAGCAAACTCTCAAGGTGCCTATGCAACGCTCCTAAAGCAAAAATCTTCGGAGGCATATCAACCAAAATATCTACATCGCTGTCAGGCCGATTATCTCCACGCGCCACAGATCCAAATAAACACAGTCCTGTCACACCATATTCCTTTTGAATATATGGCATGTTCTCGCGAAGCTTCGCAATACATTCTTTTGTGGTACACATATTTTCTGTCCTTCACCAATGGAGAAAAGATGTTTTCTCCGTTGCAAATATAAACAAATTTCCTGATACCACAATCCACTGATTCACTGATTCCACAGCCACATCACGAATTTAAGAAATTGTTTTGCCGTAATTCACAAAAGTTTTCGTAACTTTACAGCGCATCCCCCCCGACAGAGGCCGGATGTCGGTTAAGGTCAACGGGATGCGGACATATTCTCAAAGCTCAAAAAATTACAACTATGAAGCTGAAGATCTGTTTTCTGGTTTTAGGTTTGCTGCTCACCGCATCGCCGGCCATGCCGCAGGCCTTTGGTGGGTTATCTAAATTTTCGAGCGGTGTCAAAAGGATCCGCACATCTTCATGGAAAACTCCCAAACCACCCAAACCGCCTAAACCGCCAAGAGTATCCACTTCCGGCGTGTCGGGATATAACTCCGGAAATGGTCTCGGAAGCACGATTCTGCCCGGTGTAGGAAATGCCATATTAAACGGAGACAATGATTCAGACTCCAATCGTCGGAAAGCGGTACCCGACGTTATAATACCCGGCAATACAATAGGAGAAAGGAGACCGATATTTACGGCACCGCAACCTCTGGGTTTATGCCAACTGAAGGATCCTATAGAGATGATGGATGAGTCGATGGCTAAGCAATATCCGGACGAAAAAAAGCTCATAGATCGAGGCGCGTTTGACAAAGATCCTGTCATGCTGTTTTATTGGGCAGACTTTGCCAAGCGCAAGGTTAGCGATGAAGATGCCCTCGAAATTATGAACCATATCGACCCCAAGACACTGACTCCCGCTATTCTGTATCATTTTCCCAAATATTTTAAAGCCATACAGGAGTACGGTCCGAAGCTTGCCTATCTGCTTAACGCGAGAGCCTATCTGCAAATGGCAAAAGCAAAAAATGCCGGCAGGGATTGCGACTCCGCACGTATGCAGGGCGGCGACACGCTACTGACTGTCACCGGTAAATACATGCCGTTTCTTAAACCGTTGACCGAGCTAAGTTGCTTCTACGATCCCGCAAAAGAGATAGAGCGCTATAAGATTACGGCCGACTCCCTGATTGCCAATTACGGACAACTGCCTCCTGAATTTAAAGCAGCTTTTTTCACCGACTTCCTTGCCACACTTCACAGCGCCAAGGAATATCATGCCGCTCTTGATTATTTCGAGATGGAACAGCTCAAAAGCTATCCCGATTCACTGGCCGACTATAGTACTCCCCGTTTTTCGACAGGGGTTTAAACTTAAATAAATTTCAGAACAA
>CABUIO010000013.1 GCA_902491625.1 uncultured Porphyromonadaceae bacterium
TTTTTCACAATGCATTGATTACCAATATTCTACAAAAGCAGATTTTTTAGCCCGAAAACCGATTTGAAAGCACTACAGGCAGACAAAGAAACCCTGGAGAGACAAAATTTAGCGAAATGACACAAGCCCGGAAGGACAAAGCGCGAGTCAGTCCGCGACGGAAACAGCCGGAAGTCTGCCGAATTTGTGTTGCACAACATAGATTTTAAGCATTGATTTTTTTGGAGATTGGAATATAAATGGGTAAATTCGCCTTTTGAAAGACTATAAGGCATCGCGATGCCAATACCTGCATAAAAAAGGCAATACACAATAATTAAATAACGCTTCTTAAATCTTAAAAACACTCAAACAATGGCAAAAGTAAGAGGTGCTGTTACCGTCAACACAGTGAGATGCAAAGGTTGCAATCTGTGTGTCGTAGCGTGTCCGACCGATACGCTCGCGCTTGCAGCCGACGTAAACGACCGAGGTTATCACTTCGCCGAGATGGCACATCCGGACAACTGCATCGGATGCGCGGCGTGCGCCTGGGTATGTCCCGACGCGTGCATCGAGGTGTACCGCTGCAAGGTAGAGGACTGAGAACCAGAGAAGAAAGAAACGGTAATGGAAACCATAAAAAACACGACAACAACGATGAAAGAAGAGGTAAGACTGATGAAGGGCAACGAGGCCCTTGCGCATGCGGCGATCCGCTACGGATTTGACGGCTACTTCGGCTATCCCATCACCCCGCAGAGCGAGGTGCTGGAGACGCTTGAGGAGCTGATGCCCTGGGAGACGACCGGCATGGTCGTGCTACAGGCGGAGTCGGAGCTTGCGGCAATCAATATGGTATATGGCGGCGCAGCCAGCGGCAAGGCGGTGATGACATCCTCGTCGTCGCCGGGCGTCAGCCTGAAGCAGGAGGGAATCAGCTACATCGCGGCAGCCGAGCTTCCCGCCCTTATTATTAATGTGATGCGCGGCGGTCCGGGCCTTGGCACCATCCAGCCATCGCAGGCCGACTATTTCCAGGCCACAAAGGGCGGCGGCCACGGCGACTACCATCTGATCGTCCTGGCACCCTCCACAGTGCAGGAGATGGTCGACTTCGTGGGTCTCGGCATGGATCTCGCGTTCAAATACACCAATCCGGCAATGGTGCTTGCCGACGGCATCGTGGGCCAGATGATGGAGAAGGTCGTTCTTCCCGAGCAGCGTCCGCGCCGCACCGACGACGAGGTGCGCGCACAGTGTCCCTGGGCAGCCGACGGCCGCAAAGGTCTGCGCAAACGCAACGTCATCACTTCGCTTGAACTTGAAAGCTCGCGCATGGAGGTGATCAACGAGCGCCTTCAGGCACGCTACAAGGAGATCGCCGCCAACGAGACACGCTGGGAGGAGATCGACACCGCCGACGCCGACTATCTGATGATAGCCTTCGGATCGATCGCACGTATCTGCGCCAAAGCCAAGGAGATGGCAGCCAAAGAGGGCATCAAGGTCGGCATCGTGCGCCCCATCACCCTCTGGCCCTTCCCCTACGAGGCAATCGAGAAAGCCGCCCAGGGCAAGAAAGGCATCCTCTGCGTCGAGCTAAACGCCGGCCAGATGATCGAGGACGTGCGTCTCGCCGTCCACGACCGCATCCCGGTGGAGCATTTCGGACGCCTTGGAGGCATCATCCCCAGTCCCGACGAGGTTCTGAACGCCCTCAAGGGAAAAGTCATCAAGTAAGCACTACTCTAATACCTATCAGAACAAAATGGAAATCACAGATATAATCAGAGAAGAGAACAAGGTCTACAGCAAGCCTGAACTTCTTGACGAAGTCCACATGCACTATTGTCCCGGCTGCAGCCATGGCGTGATCCATAAGCTTGTCGCCGAGATAATCGCCGAGATGGGACTTACGGAGCGCACCGTGGGTGTGTCGCCTGTAGGATGCGCAGTGTTTGCCTACAATTATATTGATGTCGACTGGGTAGAGGCAGCCCACGGCCGCGCACCGGCAGTGGCCACCGCCCTCTCACGCCTGTGGCCGGAGAATGTGGTGTTCACGTATCAGGGCGACGGCGACATGAGCGCCATCGGCACCGCCGAGTCGATCCACGCCGCCAACCGTGGCGAGAACATCGTGATGATCTTCGTCAACAACGCCATCTACGGCATGACGGGCGGCCAGATGGCTCCGACCACCCTCGTGGGTCAGAAGACCGCCACCACCCCCTACGGCCGCCGCATCGACCTCAACGGCCATCCCCTGGAGATCACCAATCTGATGAAGGAGCTTGACGGCACATGCTACGTGACACGTCAGGCAGTCCACACGCCGGCCGCCGTGCGCAAGACCAAGGCCGCCCTCAAGAAAGCCTTCGAGAACGCCATCAACAAACGCGGCACCTCGGTTGTGGAAGTCGTCTCGACCTGCAACTCGGGCTGGAAGATGAGTCCCGAGAAGGCCAACGAATGGATGGTTGAACACATGTTCCCGAAATATCCGCTCGGCGACCTGAAGGACGTAAAGCCCGCAGAGTGATAAAGAACCGGATTTGACTACCTAATAACCAATCGAAAAACAATGACAGAAGAAATAATCATAGCCGGATTCGGCGGCCAGGGCGTGCTCTCCATGGGTAAGATTCTGGCATATTCGGGACTTATGGACGACAAGGAAGTGACCTGGATGCCCTCCTACGGACCCGAACAGCGCGGCGGCACAGCCAACGTCACCGTGATACTTTCCGACGAGAAGATCTCGTCGCCCATTCTGGATTCCTACGACATCGTTGTGGTTCTCAACCAGCAGAGCCTCGACAAGTTCGAGAGCAAGGTTAAGCCCGGCGGCATCCTGATCTACGACGACAACGGCATCCACAATCCCCCGACACGCACCGACATCAAGGTCTACCGCATCGAGGCGATGAACGCATGTCTTGAGATGGGCAACAGCAAGACCTACAACATGGTCGTCATGGGCGCCCTCTTAGAGGTCATGCCATACAAGCTTCCGATGGAGAACGTGGTGAAAGGTCTGAAGAAGAGCCTTCCCGAGCGTCACCACAAGCTTATACCTCTCAACGAGGCAGCGATCGAAAAGGGTCGCGAGCTCGTGAGATAACAGACCGCAACCGATACAGAACCGAGAGGCCGCTACATGCGGCCTCTTTTGTTTTCCTCGGCACGGGCAGAGACAGGAGAACAGGAGGACTTTTGGGGACAGGAGCTATTTTTTTCTAACCATTATTAACCATTATTCTCTAACCATTGATAACCATTTTTGGCGAACTATAAGGAACCATGAGGAACCATTGCGCATCGGCATGGTCTGAATGATGGTAGTTTGGATTATTGAGACAAAAGGACTAATTTTGCTTCATCAGAATAAATTGAAGAATCGGTTAGCTGACATATCAAAAGGGCTGTCGGTCGCTTTCTTATCCCGGAGTAAAGCGGCACGATTCTTCTTTCTCGTCCTTTTCCTTACAGCTTCCCTTATCTCTCTGCTACTGTTCTATGTCCCCAAGGCACTCGACGACCTATGGTTTCTCGACGGTATCACCGATGCTCCGGGCCTACATGCCTTCTCCTCGGCATGTGCCGTGCTTGTCAAAAGACTTTCCACCGACACGGGACGTCTGGGCGCCATCATCTCGCCGGTGTTTCTCGCGCTGCTGCCCAAGTGGGTATACAACATTCTCACCGGCATTTTCTTCATTCTGCTTGTCGAAGGGAGCCGCCGTCTGGCGAGGGTCAGAGCCGGAGGGTTGTGGAGCTTCCTTATTCTCGCAATCTGCCTTTTGGCTCTCCCATGGTACGATTATCTGCTGATCCTGACCTACGGCATCAATTATATCTGGGCAGCCGCATGTGCTGTCTGGAGTGCCGCTCTGTTTCTCCGACCGGAGAGCCTCACAAGCCGGCGACGTCTGTGGTTCGCTGCAACGATCTGCTTCATTGCGGGATGGATGCACGAAGGATTCGGCATTCCGCTATCCGCCGCCGCTGTAGCGATGCTTATCTTTCCGGCAATGCGCCGCCGCAGACTCCTACCGACGGCAGCCACAATAGTCGGAACGGCGATGACCGCACTCTCCCCTGCAATCTGGAACCGGTTGGCATACACGGAGTCGGTCTCGGCTCCAAGCTATCCTTTAGGCGAGGCAATATATCATTTCGGACCATTGACCATATCCCTGATTGTTTTTACAATCGCCCTCTTCGTTGCGTTGTGGCGAAGACGCCGATTCACGCCCGATATGGTTTTCTTCTCTGTTTTCAATCTTGTGGCAGCCTCCGTCAGCTTCATGTTCTATTGCGGTCCACGGATCACCACGCCGGCCATCCTTTTCTCTCTTGTGGGCGCGATTCATTTCACGGCACCTTTTGTCAAACCATTGCCGCGTAAGCTGTCGGGCATGGTCTCGTTGCTTCTGTCCGCGGCCTTTATGGTCCATCTTGTCGCGGCTATTCAACTTCAAAGGGAGTTGATGGCTCAGTTCCGGCAAGTGGAAAGTCTGTTCACGGCATCTTGTGATGGACAGATATACATGGATCTCATGCAGCCGCATCCGGACATGTCGCTATATAAGACCACGGTCAGACAGTTTAATGAGAAGGTGCCCAGAGAGATGTTCAGCCGATACTACGACCAATCCGGCCATAAGTCACTCACCATCCTTCCGGAACGTCTTTCCGGTTTTAAAGTCGGAGCAGGTGAACCATTGCGCTCTGCGCAGGGACTATATCTGTTCAAAGGATGCATCGTGGCGTTGCCCGATGACAGTTCCACTTCCGATACGGGACATCTCACACTTGTCACGGCAGATGGCACAACCATTTCCTCACGCTATCGCGGACAACTGTTCAAGACCGCAGGAGGTGATACCTGCCGGCTCATCACTCCTCACGCCGTTCTTATCAACCCTGCAATCACCATAACCGACATCAGGATTGAACGGTGAGGGGCACCAAAAAAAGCATGCCGACATGCCTCTCGAGGTTTCATGTCAACATGCTTTAGTTTAAGATAATTACGTGTTTCAGAGATTGTCGGCCTTGCGTTCGAAGTAGCCCTGATCCTTGCCGCACACGGGGCATTTCTTGGGAGCGGAGGATCCTTTGTGAACGTATCCGCAGTGCATGCATTGCCATTCCTGGCCGGGATTGTCAGATGTGAAGACCTGCTCGTCCGTCATCTGCTCAAGAAGGGCAAGGTAGCGTTTCTCGTGTTCGACTTCCACTTTGGCTACAAGCTTGAACAACGAAGCGATCTTGGGGAAACCTTCCTCTGCGGCAGTGGATGCAAAGCCGGTGTAGAGTACGCTCCATTCCTCTTTCTCTCCTGCGGCAGCCTCGCGAAGGTTCGTCATCGTGTCGGCCACAACACCGGCCGGATAAGCGGCGTTAATGGTCACCATTCCGCCTTCGAGCTGCGAGAAGAAGAGTCCGGCATGAGTAAGTTCCTGATCGGCAGTGATTTCAAAGACTTTTGCAATCTGCATGTAGCCTTCTTCCCTTGCTTTGGCGGCAAAGAGAGTATAGCGGTTGCGAGCCTGACTTTCGCCGGCAAAAGCGGCGAGAAGGTTATGTTCGGTCTGAGTGCCTTTAATTGATTTATTTTCCATAAGAAACTCTTAGAGGTTTATTTTTTATTATTATAAACGCTGAAAGAATGAAATTGTTCGGGTTTCAGAATAGGAAATCAGACCGTCGGATTCCCTGAGTCTGTCAGAAAGGGGTGACGGTGTAGCCAAGCTTGCGGAGGCCTTCGACGAGTCCGACGTCGCCATAGAGGTGGAGGGCACCGACAGCGACAAAGAGGGGCTCGGCCTTCATCATGTCGGGAAGCTTCTTCAGCCACGCCTCGTTGCGTTTGTCGAGTAGAATCTCGAAGAATTCACCTTCGTTATCAACGGCCGATTCCTTGGCCACTTTCCAGAGAGCGTCGGCGTCCTTGGCAAGGTATGCGTCAGTAAGTTCGCGAGTGCTCTTCACGCACTCCTCGGGATTTTCAAGAGTCTTGACGAGGGATTCGAGCTGACGGCTCACAGGGATATAGCCGAAAAGCACCTGAGCCTGAAATTCGGGAGTCTCCAGACCGACGACCTTGACGGAGTCGCGTTTGGCAAGCTTCTGGAAGTATGTGTCGAGCTGTCCGGCCTCAGGCATCTCCTTTGAAGCGAGCACCCCGGCGAGCGTGACCTCCGCCACGATGGGCTTCATCGGCTCAAGCATGGAAAGCGCTATGCCGCCGGTGAGTTCGGCATACTTGGCGTTAAGCTCGTCGTAGCGCTCCTTTGGAAGGAGCTTGGAGAGAGTGCTGTCGGCGGCCGCGAGCATGTAAGGCTGCATTGCGGCCGCCATGGCCATCGGATTGTCGGTCATGTCCAGCTCACCTACGACACAGTCGACCTCCTTAAGCGCCTTAGACACCTCAGGCATCGAGTCGAGAATCGCCTCGGAGGCAAAGTGGTGGGTGCCGAAAAGATAGGAAGGCTTTGTGAGACCGTTGCCTTCGACCTTATAGAAGATCTGTGCGGAGCAACCGAAGACGGCGCAGACGATGAGGAGCATTGAAAAGAGTAGATTGCGTTTCATTTTCGTTTTCGTTTTTTGTTTACTGTTTTCCCTATTAGTCGCAGAAAGGGCGGAAAAACTACATGGCGAAGGCTAAAAATTTCACCGCCTTAAGCAACCGCCTTAAAAACAGCAAACTGTGTCCGGAAAAATTTTACCGGACACAGTCAACCAATAATAGCTATTAGCTATGAGAAAAATTTATCGTACCGTTACTTTTTGAACGCGGTTGCCAAGGCGGACGATGTAGATGCCGGGGGCGAGGTTCTCGTTGGCCACGCGCACGCCTGTAAGGTTGTAGATCTCGGCGCCCTCGGGAGCGACGATGCCGCCATTCACGCCATAGACAGGAGCAGCCTCGTTGTCGGCGCCGATGGACTCAACGCCCACCACATCCGTGACGTTCTGAGGTGTGAAGACAATCTCGGAGCTATGGTTCTTCGAAGGCACACCCTTCACGCAGCGCACATAGGCGTGGTATTCAAGACCCATCTTTGCGGTAGTGAGATTCTTGATCTCGACGCTTGTGACGTTGCCCACGTTCTTCTCGTTATAGCCGGCCTCGAAAGACTGCTTGCCGGAGGATGTGTAGCGATAGATCGTCACCATATAGCTGTCAGCGCCCTCGACGGGATCCCATTCCACGACGAAACCGGCTGTAGGATCGCCATTTGCGTTAGCAGTGCGCAAGGGCTTGTGTATGTTGACAATCTCGGAAGGCTCTTCACGAACCACATTGTAGTCGAAGGAAGTCACGCTTGTTTCCGGGTCAAAGCCGATGGAAGTGATGAAGACATCGAGAGGATTGGCTATAGTGTTTGAAGCATAGGCCTGAAGATTGATCTCAGCCTGCGGATAGATGTATGTGAGGCCGACCTTGGTGCCGGGGAAAGCGGCATTTATCGGGTTGCCTATGGTGCCGAGGAAAGGATTGGCTGTTCCGTCGGCAGAGACAAGATAGCAACGGGGATGTCCGGCGGTCACGTTCACCTTATTGCTGGTCCAGATGCTGCTGCTGTACTGGAGGTGCCATACGAGCATACCGTTGTCGCGAAGGTAGGCGTCCCAGTTTTTCTTGTCGCGGCTTTCGAGGATGAAATACTCGGTATCATAGGGTTTGCCGTTGGTGCGCACGACAGGGACACGGATAGCCTGACCACCCTGCTGCACCGGCTTAAGGTCGTAGTGGGTGTTGTCGGCGGCGGGAGTGTATTCGATCCACTTGTACATCCATTTCTCGTAGGCCGAGAGAGAGGGAGGGCAGTATCCCTCGTTGTTGTAGGAACCGCCGTCCATGATGTCCCAGTCGCCGGGGGTCACTTCTGTTCCCGCATAAGCCGGAGAATAGAGGTCGGGCATGCCGAGCACGTGTCCGAACTCATGGACGAATGTACCGGGGCCGTCAAGGTATTTGTCGTTGTCATAGTAGTGCATCTGGCCGTTGAGCTCGTTGGAGCAGGCGTAGGGACCCATCTGCACGCCGTCGTAGTAGTAGCCGAAGTAGGCGAGGGTGCTCTGGTGAGGCCAGATGACCTGACCCTGAAGGGGGGTGTCGGCCTGGCCGTAGCCGGCATAGAAGAAATAGACGGTGTCGACTATGCCGTCATTGTCGTAGTCATATTTGGAGTAGTCTATCTCGCTGTTAAGCTCGTCGAGGACATATTTGATAGCCTCGCGCCAGCGGTCGTATTTGCTGCTGCTGCTGTCGCCGGTGTAGTATTTGGCAGTATTCGGGAGAGTCACGACACGGCTCACGTCGAATACGGGAGCATACTGGCCGTTGGAGTTGAAGACATAGTAGTCGCGTGCGGAGCCGTTGCTTCCGAATTTGGAGTATCCCTCCTTGTTGAGCATGTCGTTGATGTCCTGGGGGGATGTGGGCTGGAAGCGGACGTCGCTGAATTCGACGAGCACGACGAGAGAGCGTGTCTCGCCCTTGGTGGGATATGTGGTGCGGCCGTCGCTGTCAAGGGCTGCCATGCGCTGAGGAGCACGCATGAGGCCGTTGACATCGGCGTCGAGGGCAGCCTGATACATGTTGTCGACGATCTCCTGTGTGGCAAGAACCGGCTGACCGTCGGCGAGTTCACGCACGAGAGCGCCGTCGGCAGTCTTGCGGAGAAGCATGCCGTCAAGATCGGTTAGGTAGCTGAAATGTTCGTCGCCGTGGAGACGGAACTCGACGGTTGTGCCGTCGGGGTTAACCTGCGAGAGCACACCGCGGTAGGCGGGCTTTGCCGAAAGACACAGCGGCAACGCAAGGGCAGCGAGTGGGAGTAGATTTCTTACTTTCATATCGTGTCAGTCTTTTGATTTTGTAAATAGAACGGCTTCAGCAGTCCAAGCCGGGGGAAGAGTTTTATCCGTTGAAAATCCAGGTGTAAAATCGTCATGTGGCCGTGATGAGCCGCGTCAGTAAAACAGATTGGTGGTACCTCCGAGGAGAATCGAACTCCTATCAAAAGTTTAGGAAACTTCTATTCTATCCGTTGAACTACGGAGGCAGGTGCCGGGAGAGGTCGACTCTGTAGTCAGGGCAAAATTAAAAGTTTTTATTATTAAATCCAATAGTGAGACCCAAAATGGGGCAAAAAAAAATGTTAAGAAAGGAGAAAGAGGTAATAGTCATGGTGTCGGCAACGGGTTTCAAGAACGAAATTAATTGTCTAACTTTGCAACTCTGAAGCGCCGAGAGATGTTAATAATGTAGAAAGAAACAATGAAGAGTATGAAAAGAAGTATGAGGCTTGCCGGTCTGCTTCTGCTTGTCATGACTGCGGTCGTGCCGGCGGAAGCCCTGCGGCTTGAGAAAGTAAACTACGGCGATTTTTCCCACTGGATCACACGCCACATCAAGGAGTCGTCCGTGCTGGGGGGCAACACCAAAACGATCTACGCCATAGGGCCGAGCTACACCGTGAACGGCGCCCGCGCCTTCAAGCCCAGCGGGGGCACGCCGTGGGCCACGAGCAATGTCTACGCCAAAGTGAGCGGAGTGACGAAGGCTTCCGGCTCCGTGACGCCGTTTGACCGCGGCGGCGGCAACAAGTGTGCCAAGATGGAGACCATCATGGAGAAGGTGAAGGTGGCCGGACTGCTCAACATGAACGTCGTGGTGCCCGGCACGATCTATTTCGGGCAGGTGTTCGAGCCCATCACCTCGACCAAGAACCCTTACGCCAAGATGGAGATGGGCATCCCCTACACGAAGCGTCCGGCAGCATTGGTTTACGACTATAAGGTCGTGATTCCGGCGGGGAACACCCGCACCAAGGCCACAGGCTTCGGCAGCCCGAAGACCCTTCAGGGGCGCGACGACTGCGAGGTATACGTGATGCTGCAGCGCCGCTGGGAAGACGCCAAGGGCAATATCTATGCCAAGCGCGTGGGCACCGGCCGCGAGCGTTTCTCCAGATCGAGCAACGGCTGGGTGACAGGCCATCAGCTCCCGATCCACTACGGCGACATCACCGGCAAGAGCTACTACAAGCCTTACATGGGTCTGCTCGACGGCTCCAAGGCTTACTACGCACGCAACTCCAAGGGGAAGATCGTGCCGGTGCATGAGATCGGATGGGACAGCGCTGACGCCACCCCGACCCATGTGCTGGTGATGATGTCCTCGGGCAGCGGCGAGGCTTACGTGGGCACCGTGGGCAATACCCTCTATGTCGACAACATCGCCTTCGGATTCTAAGAGTATGTTTACTTTTAAACCAAATTAAACTTATCCCCATATAATCCGAGTATGTTTCCTGAATTTTTGACTTCATCACAAATGATCTTTCCGGCGCTTTCAGCCGAGTCTCATCGGTCACGATGCCCGCATCGCTCCCTCTTCGACTCGCTGAAATCACTCGAAAATCTCTATTTGTGATAAAATCATTTAAAAGTAAACATACTCTTAACTTCTTAATCACAAAAATACTATGCCAAAAGAATACAGACTGACGTCGGAGCATCCCGAAGATCTCGACGCACAGAGCCTCCTGCCGGATCTGGTAAAGAATCAGGACACCATGACCACCGGCGCCGCCGGTCAGGTCGACGAGGGCCACCGCGCAGGATTCGTCAACATCGTGGGCAATCCCAATGTGGGCAAATCTACATTGATGAACGACATGGTGGGAGAACGCATCTCCATCATCACCAGCAAGGCCCAGACCACACGCCACCGCATCAACGGCATCGTGAACGCTCCGGGCTATCAGATAGTGTTCTCGGACACTCCGGGTGTGCTCAAGCCAAAATACAAACTTCAGGAGTCGATGCTCAGCTTCTCGGAGGGCGCCCTGACCGACGCCGACATCCTGCTCTACGTCACCGACGTGGTGGAGGATCCGCTTAAGAACAAGGACTTCCTCGACAAGGTGGCCAAGGAACGCATCCCGGTGCTTCTGGTCATCAACAAGATAGACCTTCTTAAAGACAATGCCGAGCTCAACGAGCTGATCAACCGATGGCGCGTCATCCTGCCCAAGGCCGAAATTTTCCCTGTGAGCGCCAAGGAGCGCTTCAATGTCGACAATCTGCTCCACCGCATCGTGGAGCTCCTGCCGCTCTCCCCTCCATTCTTCGGCAAGGACGCCCTGACGGACAAGCCGGCACGTTTCTTCGTGACCGAGATCATCCGCGAAAAGATGCTTCTCAATTACGACAAGGAGGTGCCATACAGCGCCGAGGTGATCGTGGAGAAATTCGAGGAGAAGGAGCACAGCATCCACATCATGACGGTGGTCTACGTCGAGCGCGACTCGCAGAAGGCGATCCTCATCGGCAAGGGTGGGGCAAAGATCAAGCATGTGGGCATCGAGGCCCGCAAGGACATCGAGAAATTCTTCGGCAAGAAGGTCTTTCTGGAGATTTTCGTGAAGGTGGAGAAGGACTGGCGCAACCGCGAGAGCAAGCTGCGCGCCTTCGGATACATGGAATAAACGCAAAAAGAACAATCCAATGTCAAAGTTAATAGCTATAGTCGGACGCCCGAACGTGGGTAAATCGACCCTTTTCAACCGCCTGACGCAGAGCCGCGCCGCTATTGTCGACGACACCGCGGGCACGACACGCGACCGCCAGTATGGTAAAGTGGACTGGTGCGGCCAGGAATTCTCCATCATCGACACCGGCGGCTGGGTGGTCAATTCCGACGATGTGTTTGAGGAGGAAATCAACAAGCAGGTTGAGATCGCCATCGAGGAGGCCGACGTGATCCTTTTCGTGGTGGACGCCACCACAGGGGTGACCGATCTCGACGACCACGTGGCCGAGATCCTGCGCCGCAGCAAGAAACCGGTGATCCTCGTGGCCAACAAGACCGACGACGGCGACGCCCGCTTCAATGTGTCGGAATTCTACAGTCTGGGTCTTGGCGATCCGGTGGACATCAGCGCCATCAACGGCTCAGGCACGGGCGATCTGCTCGACCTCGTGGTGAAGGACATGCCTAAAAAGGATGACGATGAGGAGGAGCATGAGGAGAATATCCCGCGATTCGCCATCGTGGGTCGTCCCAATGCCGGAAAATCGTCGATCATCAACGCTTTCATCGGCGAAGACCGGCACATAGTGACCGACATCGCCGGTACCACACGCGACTCCATCTACCACCGCTACAACAAGTTCGGCTTCGACTTCTATCTCGTCGACACCGCCGGAATCCGCAAGAAGAACAAGGTGCATGAAGACATCGAATATTACTCCGTGATCCGCTCGGTGCGCGCCATCGAGAACAGCGACGTCTGCATCCTGCTGATCGACGCCACACGCGGCATCGAGGCACAGGACGCCAACATCTTCTCCCTCATCCAGCGCAACCGCAAGGGTCTTGTAGTGTGCGTCAACAAATGGGACATCGCCCCCGACAAGAGCCTTGAGGCACAGAAACGTATGGAAGAGGCCATCCGCTCGCGCTTCGCTCCTTTCACGGACTTCCCCATCATCTTCGGCTCGGCGCTCACCAAGCAGCGCATATATAAGGTGATCGAAACCGCCGTGGATGTCTACAAGAACCGGCGCCGCATCCTCCCCACATCGCAGCTAAACAGCTACATGCTCGAGGTCATCGCGCAGACACCGCCGCCGGCCAACAAGGGCAAATACGTGAAGATCAAATATGTGACCATGCTCAAGGACGCCATCATCCCCACATTCGTCTTCTTCTGCAATCTGCCGCAGTGGGTGAAGGAACCCTACCGCCGCTTTCTGGAGAACAAGATCAGGGAGAAATGGGACTTCCACGGCACTCCGATAGCGATCTTCATGCGCGACAAATAACACGCGAGTCGCCCCGCGGCTGAACGTCGCCACAAGGCGTCCGCGGGGTGAAAAAACTATAAAAAAACCGCGATACTTGCAAATTAGGATAAAACTGACTACCTTTGTGCACTTTTTGTGGGGAGGATAGATTTCTCCCCCGATTCGCAACGCCGCATGAGGCGCGGACATTTAGAGTCAACTCACCGTTATGGGCAAATATGCAGCGTATAAGGTGAATCTCGGCAATCTTGCCGAAGGTCACTATGAGAAGGATCTCGACATCGACACAACGTTCTTCCGCAACATGGAGAACGATAGTGTGATCGATGCCGATGTCAAGGTGCATCTGGATCTGGAGTTTCGCAACGGCATCTACGATTGCAGTTTCACTCTGAAGGGAATGATGCACATCCCCTGCGACCGCTGCCTCGACCCGATGGAGCATCCGGTGGACACGACCTACCATATCGCCGTGAAGTACGGTCCGGAATACGACGATTCGTCGGACGACGTGCTGGTCATCCCCGACACCGACATGTCGCTGAACGTGGCCTACATGCTCTACGACACTCTGGTACTGACCATCCCGATGCGCCATGTCCACCCGGCCGGCAAATGCAACAAGGCAATGTCCGAAGTGCTCAGCCGCCATTCCACCGAGGCAGAGGACACCATCGAGGAGGCTCAGGAACTCGCGCAGCGCGACATGCAGGAGGAAAACGAAAAGGAGGACAGCGAAATCTAAAGACAACCCGACGGATCCGTCGCGGCACAGCGGACTGACTGAAGACGTAAACCGGCAACGGATCCGACAGATATAAACCAGTAACAAAAAAACAATAAAAGATAAGCAACAATGGCACATCCTAAACGTAAACAATCGAAGACACGTACAGCGAAACGCCGCACCCATGACAAAGCTGTGGCCCCCACACTGGCAGTATGCCCCAACTGCGGTGCATGGCATATCTACCACACCGTATGTGGCGAATGTGGCTATTACCGTGGCAAAGTAGCTATCGAAAAGGCTGCTATCTAAGAGAATCGCATAGGCCCACATCACCACTACCCTGCGGGATGTGGGCTTATATGCATCTTCAATTATCCCCCGGAAGGGAAAGACCGATATTGTGTCCTCGCAATGTCGGCGTTCTTGCGTAGATTGCGGACAGTATCGCCGTCTCCGGCCGCGCCCCCGCCGGGCGCCAACGCAACCCCGGAGGGCTTTCAAAGCAATCAAAACATCTATAAATCAATCGCTTAACAAAAGCATGGTCAACGCTAAAATTTCCGGCATCGCTTCCTACGTACCCGATGACATACTCGACAATGAGATGCTCTCCAAAATGGTCGATACCTCCGACGAATGGATCACGACCCGCGTGGGTGTCAAGGAGCGCCGTATTCTCCACGAAGAAGGGAAAGGCTCGGGCTATCTGGGCACCAAGGCAGTGCTCAAGCTGCTTGCCGACACCGGCACGAATCCCGACGACATCGACCTGGTGATCTGCGCCACTTCCAACCCAGATTACCGCTTCCCCTCGACAGCATCCGTCATAGCCCACGACTCCGGACTTCGCAAGGCCTACGCCTACGACATCCAGGCCGCCTGCGCCGGATTCATTGTGACGGCTCAGGCCGCCAAAGCCTACATAGTCTCCGGCCTTGCGAAGAAGGTCATCGTCGTCTGCGCAGAAAAGATGTCGAGCATGACCGACTATCAGGACCGTTCGACATGTCCCCTCTTCGGCGACGCAGCCGCTGCAGTGCTCATCGAGCCTACCGACGAGCCTGTGGGCATCATCGACGGCGAATTTCATGTCGACGGCGAAGGTCTCAGCCATCTGCTGATGAAAGCCGGCGGATCCGTAAAACCCACAACCCACGAGACCGTCGACGCCCGCGAACACTATATCTATCAGGAAGGCCGCGCTGTCTACAAGCACGCCGTCAGCAACATGCTCTCCTCCTCCCTTACCGTCATGGAGCGCAACGGTCTGACGCCTGACAACATCGACTATTTCGTGCCTCATCAGGCCAATCTGCGCATCATCGAGGCCGTGGCACAGCGTGCCGGTGTGCCGGACGAGAAAGTACTCGTCAACATCCAGCACTACGGCAACACATCGGCAGCCTCCATTCCCCTCTGTCTGGACGAATTCAAGGACAGATTCCACAAAGGAGACAAAATCGTGATGACAGCCTTCGGAGCAGGTTTCACATGGGGAGCCATGTATCTGATCTGGGCCTACGATCCCAAGAAATAAGATATAACGTAATTCCATAAAGTCAGGGTGTGTCGCTTTTGGTACGGCACACCCTGATATTTTTCGGCATATTTGAGGTCTGTAGGAGCGACATAAAGCCTGGATTGGAACGCCACTACAGATGCACATGGTTATTCGCGGAGGCGGGAGAGGAGGTCGAGAAGACGGTCGGCGGTGCCGATGGTGTAGCCCTGACTGACGTAGACGACGCGGTTGAAGGTGTCGGCCACTATCGTGACGGGGAGTTCGCCGGCCTCAAGCTTGAGGTTTGTCCGCAGTTCGTCGAGTATACGTCCGTCGATGTCATGGCCTATGACGACGTTGTCTGGCAGACGGAATGTGGCGTCGGGCGCTGCGCGGCGCATCCTGTCGGCGTCGGCATAGAGAAGTACGATCTTGCGTCCGTCGGAGCTGAATTTGTCGGCAAGAGTGCTTATCTCGTTGAGCACGTGTGATGTAGGTTCATGATTGGGCGCTCCGTAGACGAGCGTATAGTAGCCTCGGCCTGTGGCGCTGAGCAATGACCTATCGAAGCCGGAAGCGTCTGTGAAAAGGTTCTCGGAATTGAAGGAACCGACCACCTGCACCCCGGTGGTGTCCTGGCGAATCGTCAGCGGCACGCGGGTCTCTGTTCCGGACGTGACGTTGAAGAATGAACTGCGTGCCAGCACACTGCCGTCGGCCATGCGCTGGCCGGTGGTGAGCAGATAAAGTCCCGGGTCGAAAGCGGTGTAGTTGGCGTTGATCCAGGAGAGCGTGGCCTCTTCGTCGAACTCGAGCAGCCTCGGAGTTCCCTCTTCAATCTTGGATATGGTGAAGTGGGTGTAATATTTGGGGTCGTCGATGCGTCCGGCGGGTGTGTAGGCAAATTGTACCGATCCGGTCGGTGTGGCTCCTTTTGCATCGGAAGCATCCGATGCCGCGCCGAGTGAGGCGTCGATCCAGGCGTTGCCGTCGTGCCATTGCGTCTTGCCGGTCACCGGATCTATGCGTGAGGGAATCCCCATGGCTCTTGCCGAGGCCACGAAGAATATGGAGCGCGAGAGGTCGTCGGCCTTGCGCACGCGCCATACGGCGGAGGGATGTATGCGCAGTCTGCCGGGATTCCAGACCGGATCGGGCTTGATGTTGCGGCTCACCCAGGAGACCCAGAGCGACGGATCCTCGCGGTATTTCCGCACGTCGACCGGAGAGATATCGCCGAGAAATTTGCTGACAAATGGCTCCAGTCCCTCATTCTCGACACGCGGATTCAGTATATAACTGTTGAACAGGGGCGTATCCTGCCGGGAGATCAGGAGTCGGTCGGAGACGACATCCATCGGAATGTCGCGCCTGTCTTTCTCACTGACGGCCAGCAGGATGTCGAGGATGGTATCTCTCTGTTGCGGCGCGGAACTGCGGAGAAGATTTTCTATGGCGCCGTGGTTGCCGCGCGATTCGACAAGTATCTTCACCGCCTTGTCAGGGTCGATGCCTGTCTCAGCCGCAAACGCGCGTGCGGATTCCTCAGTGGCGAACGTGGATGTGTAGGCGCTGCGGATCGAGTCCTCGTGCTGTTTCCGAGCCTCATTTGCGGCCACTTGGTCGGCCGAAGGCTTCGGAAGCCTGGCGGAAGGTTTCGGTGGCACGATGTCGAACTCCACCGGATCAAGATTATGGCGGTCGTCACGGTCGAGGCGTATCGTGAGCGGAGTGGTGGCGGAAGGTGTTAGCCTTCCCAGACCGAAGCGGCTGCCGTCGGTGGCCCATACAACCATGTCGCCCATGCCCGAGACGAGCGAGGCTTTGCCGTCGGCTCCGCTCCTCTTGCGTGCCACGGGATAATACTCGCCGTAATTATAGAGCATGAAAAGCACCGCGGCGTCCTCAACAGGTTTACCGGCTCTATCGGTAACAAGCACGTTCTTTTCCGAGACCGGAGCGTAGTTCTGGGTGACGTTGATCGTGGTGTTGACTGCGGAGCGTCCGATGCGTTCTTCGGGACCGTCGTAATATCCGTAGGCGTTTGTGGTCATGAGCATGCCTCGCGAAGCCGGGAGGTTGAACCATGCCATATTGAGCAGCGGCTCAGGCTCGCAGGCGCCGAGGAACCACCATTTCCCGTCGGCCCAGGCCTCCACCCATGCGTGGTTGTCGTCGGTGTGTGCCCATCGCGGGGTGTAGACCTGACGTGCCGGGATGCCGACAGAGCGGAGCGCAGCCACGGTGAATGTGGATTCCTCGCCGCAACGGCCTATGGCCTGGCTCACAGTGGAGAGCGGAGTGGAAGTACGTCCGTCGCTCGGGCGGTAAGTGGCCTTCTCGTGACACCAGTGGTTCACCTCCAGGATTGCATCGCGCATGGAGAGCCCCTTCACGCGGTCGCGCAGCTCGGCGTAGAAGATGCCACGGCTGTCGTCGAGATCCTCGTTGTTGACGCGCACCGGGAGCACGAAATGCCTAAACTCGCGGTCGGGCACGCTGTCGCCCCAAGGCATCTCGGCCTTCGTGCGAAGTGAGAGCCTGACATTGTCAAGGAAATATTGCGGCGTGCGGTTGACCATATCGGGCCACGGCATGTAGGCGTAAAGGAACTCAAGCGCATCCTTTTCGGCGCCTTCAGGCAAGCGTGCCGAGCGCATGAATTCGGTCACGCGGTTGTCGGAAGCGGTGTCCATTCTGGCGGTGAAATCACTGTGGAAATGTGTCGCGGCGCCATCGTGGGTCGCAGCAGATGCGAGACCCGGCAGCAATGCTGCGGCAGCCAGTGTGGTGTATATCAGTCTTTTCATCGGTGTGTATGCTAAGCGGGTGAATTAAAGTGACCGGACCGCGTCGACGAGGCTCTCGATGAGGCAGCGGTCGGATGAGGTAGATGAATATTCGTCGTCACTTCCCGCGCCCATGCGTGTCGCGTCGTTGCGGAAAGTCATTCCGCTCGGAATCCTGACACTGCACGAGGCGTGGAAGCTGGTGATTCCGGTCTCCGAGGCTATTCGGCGCAGGTTGCCGGCGTTGATGCCTCCTCCGGCCATTATCGTGATTCGTCCGGCGGCCTGCCGGTTGAGGCGGCGCAGCATGTCGATCCCTTTCTCAGCCGTGGGAGCGCAGCCGGAGGTGAGTACGCGGTCGAATCCGAGCGCGATTATATCTTCAAGAGCCGCAGAGGGATCGGCGGTCATGTCGAAGGCACGGTGGAAGGTGAAGCTTTTGGCGCCGATGGCCGACGCACGGCGCATAAGGCGCACGGTGCGCTCCGTGTCTACGGAACCGTCGGCACGGAGAATGCCGATGACGAATCCGTCGGCGCGGGCAAGCGTGGGATCTGCTATGTCTGACTCCATGCATTGCATCTCCTCCTCTGTATATAGGAAATCGCCGGGACGCGGCCTGACGAGCACGTGGCGACGGATTCTGTCGGCGTAATGCTCGCTAAGCGTAAGCGACGACGACGGAGGCGTGAGTCCTCCCAGCGGCAACGCGCAGCATATCTCCACGCGGTCGGCGCCGCCGAGACAGGCTGCGCGGATGCTACGCAGATCGCCCGCGCATATCTCAAGTTCAGGTTTTGTAGCAGTTCGGTTCATTTTCGGGGCAGATCGGTGTCAAGTTCCACAATAAAGTCGATGGAATCGACCGGCACGGGCGTCTCGTCGAAATGAAGCACGATTCCGTTGCCCTTGCGACGCGAGAACCTCACTTTTTTTCCGGAGGCAAACTCCTTGGCGGAACGCACTTTCACCTCGACAGGCACCTCGACGTCTTTCCCGGCCGGGGAGAAAATGTGCAGGAAAAGGCGGTTGCCCTTGCGTGTGGCCACACCCCAGTCTGTCTCCTTGAAATCGCCGGCCTCGGTACCGTAGATAGTCTCGCCGTTGGCACGCATCCATGCGCCGATCTCCTTAAGGCGCTCCAGACTCTGATCCGGCAGACGTCCATCGGGACGCGGGCCGATGTTGAGCAGCAGATTGGCGCCCATCGACGCCGCGCGTGCCAGATAACGTACCAGTGTCGGTGTGTCCTTGTAATTCGTGTCTTTCACCTTGTAGCCCCACATGCCGTTCATAGTGTTGCAGGTCTCCAGCGGGAGCGAACCGATGCTTTGGCCGGAGAGTCCGGCGGTATTCTCGCCCGGCAGGTCGCGCTCGAAAATCTGTATGTCCTCGCCCTCGAAAGGCACCTGATGATGGTTATTGGCCACCATGCAACCGGGCTGGAGCGAATGAACGAGGGCATATTGTTGCGGCAGTTGCCAGTCGAATGGGATGGAGTCTTCGTCGTGGTCCCACCAGCCATCGAACCAGATACAGCGTACCGGGCCGTAGTTCGTCAGCAGCTCGGTGAGCTGACGGTCCATGAAGCGGCGGTAATTCGGCCAGTCGGCGCGAAGCGAGTCGCGGCCTGTGGTGTGGCCCGTGCGCCCCTGCGGATAGTCATCGCGCCCCCAGTCGAGGTGTGAGTAATAGAGATGCAGGGCGATGCCCTGACGGTGGCACTCGTCGGCCAGTTCCTTGAGGATGTCGCGGCGGAACGGCGTGGCGTCAACGATGTCATAGTCTGATTCGGCAGTATCGAACATCGAGAAACCGTCATGGTGCCTTGTTGTGAAGCATATGTACTTGGCTCCGGAGTCTTTTATCGCCGATATCCATTCCCGGGCGTCGAATCCGGCGGGATAGAAGCCTCCGGCCGCTTTGGAGTATTCCGAATGGAGCGGTCCGTAGTTGAGGTACCATTCCCCCTGCGCGAACATGCTGTAGATGCCCCAATGGAGGAAAATGCCGAATCTGTCGGCGGCGAATTCCTTTTGCGAGCGTATCACTTCCGGCGAGGGCCGATAAGGAGCGGCGGCGGCTTCTGTGTCGGCCTTTGCCGTGGAGACTGATGTGAGTAGGAGGACCATGGCCGATGCGGCCACGATGGTCTGACGGCGTATAGAGTCGGTCAACAGTTTTATTTTCATGATGACAGGTAGATTACGTTTAGTTTTTTCTTGCGGCTTCCCATCCGAGGGCACTCGCGCCGAGCAGCGCGGAATCTGCCTCGCTCAGCCCGGACAGCAGGAAGCGTACTTTCCCTTTGTAGAGGGAGAGCGCATTGCGGTCGAAAGATTCCTCCACAGCGGAGGTAAGCTCCTCGCCTGCGTGCGCCACGCCTCCGAAGAGAATGATTGCCTCGGGATCAGTGAAGGCGGCGAATTGCGCGCAGGCCTCGCCAAGCACGTCGCCGGTGAATCGCAGCGTCTCGATGGCCAGCGCGTCTCCCTCGTGTGCGGCGATCGCCACATCCTTCGACGTGAGCTGTCCGGGAGGTATCTTTCCGAGCGTTGACTCGCGATCTGATTCAAGCAGACGCAATGCCGTGGCCACCACGCCTTTGGCGCTGCAATATGTCTGGAGACAGTCGCGGCGCCCGCAGCCGCACATGCGTCCCTCGTGGCGCCAGGCTCTGATATGGCCAAGCTCGCCGGCGAATCCGCGCTGACCGTCGACAAGATGTCCGTCGCAGATTATGCCGCTGCCCACGCCCGTGCCGAGCGTCAGCAGGATGAAATCGCGCATTCCACGTGCCGCGCCGTAGTTCATCTCTCCGATTGCGGCGGCATTGGCGTCATTGCCCATAAGGACCGGAACACCTGTATGCGCGGCAAACATCCGTGCGAGAGGGATTGGTGAAGGCCAGGGAAGGTCGGTAGCGGCCTCAATCTCGCCGGTGCGGCTGTTGGCACACGGCGCGCCTATGCCTATTCCGGCCAGGGAGGTACCGATATGCGCGGCCATCTCCATCAGTCGCCGCGATATGTCGGCCGCAAAACTTTCGGGATCCGCGTAGTCTTCGGTCGGGACAAATCCGCGGCAGAGGATATTGCCGCGGCTGTCGACGAGTCCGAAGACGGAATTGGTGCCTCCGATGTCTATGCCTGCGGCGAATTCTTTCTTATCGTGTTTCATGGTAAAAGTCAGTTCAAAAACCGGTTGCCAAAATTAGACAAAAAATCCCGGATAACAATAATCAACCTCTTACTTTTCCTCTATGAGCCATTTCCATAGTGGCCTTATATGGACTTCAAGTCCTGAGGAAAGTGTCACGTCATCCTCGCTGTCGTATGTCACCACAACTGCCTTTTTCAATGGATGATGCTCATGCAGAAGTTCCAACGCACTCAGTTCCCTCTTTCTTGTCGACTCATCATCAAGCGACCATGAAACCTGAACTGCCACCGAAACATCCGGAATATAAAAATCAATCTCCACATTACGTTTATAGAAAAATATCTTTTCTCTATATATGCGCCGTAATGTCACAGCAACCATGTTTTCAAGCAGACGCGAATCCATATCCTCATCCTTAAAGAGCGTGAGAAAAGCGTTGTCTATGAAATAATATTTGAGGTTGGATATCTTTTCCGCAAGTTTTCCATCATAATTCTCAACAGAAAAAATAAGCCACGTGTTGCGTGCATAATCAAGATATTCAGCAACAGTCTCCATCCTTATCTTGCTTCCTGCGGAAGAAATTATTGATGATATCCTATTGATTGACAAAAGCTGTCCTACAGATTCGACAAGCTTGCGTATCATCGTTCTGAGACCTTCCGGCTTCCGGACACCATAACGAGTCACGATGTCGCCGAAATAAATGCGGTCAAAAAGGTTAGATATCCATTTTCGCTGAAACTCCGGCGGAGTGAAAGGAATCTCAGGTAATCCTCCCAGACTCAGATAGGATGTAAGATTCCTTTTTATCTCGCTCTCGCGGAGATATTGCCAGCCTTTTTCCAGTTTCACGTCCTTCGCCTCTAAATATTCCGTGAATGAAAAAGGATACACTTCGGTCAGGGCATATCTTCCTCCGAGGACAGATGCTATCTCCATACTCAACATGGAGGCATTGCTTCCGGTGATAAATACCTTGTATCCTGTGTCGGCCAGCCGACGCGCAAACTTCTCCCAACCCTTTACCTGTTGTATCTCATCAAGGAAAAAGACCGGTCTGGTCTCGAACATCTCTTCATAACATGTCTTGAAAATATCAAGGTCTGACAAGGAAAGCGAGGGGATGCGGTCATCTTCGAAATTGATGAAAAGCACCTCTTCTTTCTTCATTCCCGATTCCATCAGCGATCCGATACACTGATACATGAGGAATGTCTTGCCGGATCTGCGCAGACCCACAAAGACATTACAATGGGTTAAATCAACAGAGATATTACGAGGTATATAAGACATTGAAACAGCAAATTGCTGATATTCAAATATCAACTTCTTATATAGATTCTTGTCGGCCATAGTTGGAAGTATTATGGCAGCAAATATAGTAATTTCTTTCGGTTATACCCGAAAGATTTGGGCTATTTTTCTCGGGTATAACCGAAAGATTTGTTTTTCGTTCGGTGCGTTCAACGCCGCCGGCGTTGGTTACGACGGAGGCTGTCCCTGCCACGGGCAGTGCCCGCGGTTAACAAAATTACAGTCCTCCGGACTGACCATACAGAACTGTGTCAAGAGCGCCGGGCCGGAGGCACAGCCATCCTTCGCCACCTTTGACACAGTCCTCGGACTGACCACATCGGCTCTTTTGAGGCAGCTTCCACACGACAAAAGGCCTGTCAAGGCCGCTGCGATAATAGCCCGGAGAGCCCAAGCTCCGGGAAAGAGGTCTACACAGTAAAAATGAGGTCTGTAGGACTGACCAAAATGTTGCATCTAATCGCCCCTACAGGGCTTATTTTAGGGTAGATACGCGAAGCCCGGAGCTTGGGCGCTCCGGGCTATTGTTGTGTCGGCCTTGACAGGCCTCTCCGCCTGAGGCGGTTATCATTGTCTTGGAACTCTCCTACGCGTGGTACGCGGATGCTCCATAGAGCAGCCCTTCGTTAGGATAAAATCTTCATCCACAGACACTTAAATTACTTTTTAAGGCCGAGTTTCTTGGCTATGGCAACGGGCAGGGCGTCTTTGTGGACGAGCATGCCGATGGTCTTGGCCTTGAAGTAGGGTTCGGATACGTAGAAGTAGCCGTCGTAGACCTGATTGGTGTCCCAGGAGTTCTTCACCTTATAATATTTGGTGCCGTTCTGGTCGGTGGCGTAGCCTACGATCTCCATGCCGTGGTCGTCGGTGGTGCGGTGTGCGTCGAAGTCTTCCTGACGCGATTCCTGTGTCACTTCCTTCTCTTTGCCGGGACCTTTGATCTCGTTTTTCTCGGCTTCGCGATCCTTGTCCGAGAGTTTGCTCCAGCGTGCCACTTCGGCGTCGGTCATGTCTTTGACGTCCTTGCCTTCAGGAAGCACCGCATAACCCTCTTTCCATTTGAATCCCGGTTCGCTGACGTCGGCCGACCATGCCACAGGGAAGCCGTTCTCAACGGCGTTGTCGACCACAGCCTTGAACTCGTCGAGGGGAAGGTTGTAGGAAGGTGCCCAGATCCAGTTGTCGGCTACTTCCACAGGGAAGCTTGTGTAGAAAGGATGGTGGGTCCAGGAGGTGAGGCTCACGTAATCGTCGGGATTGACGGGGAGCGACGCGGCAAACTCTTTGGGAGTATATTTTTTGCCTTTGTAGGTGAAAGTCTCGGGAAGCTGTCCGAGATATGAGTCGAGTATGGCACCGAAGGCTTTCTTCCACGCTGTGGTGTTTCCCTTCTTGCTGTTGTTCATCACACCGTTAAGGAATCCGGCGAGACCGTCGGCCATCTCGTAGTGGCTGTGCTTGTCCTCGCCGTACTGTAGTCCGGTGTATGCTTCGTCGGGCATTGCGCCGTAGAGTCGCCACACGTAGAGAGGATCGAGCGCCGAGCCGCCCTGGGCGAAGTTGATCTTGCCGTCCATGCGGATATATTTGTCAGCCTTGTCCTCGTAGCATTTGCGAACTGTGAACATCTCGGAAAGATGCACTTCGTCACCCCCTTTGCGCAGAATTTCGTCTTCAAGGAATGAGTTGGTGGAGAAACACCAGCATGTGCCTGATTTATTTTGGTCTTTCACCGGAGTTGAGCGCTTGAGCACCTTTACGTCGGTGAACTTGAATCCCGTGGAGTCGGCCACGACCGGCTCTGCTGCGACGCCGGGAAGAGCCACGGCTGCAAGCAGAAGAGCTGTAAGTGTCTGTTTCATGTGGATATAGGGTTAGAGTTAAAGTTATAAATCAGACGTTGAAGCGGAAGTGCATTATGTCGCCGTCCTGCACGACATATTCCTTGCCTTCGACACCGAGTTTTCCGGCCTCCTTGACGCCCTGTTCGCCGCCAAGCTCGACGTAGTCGGGATATTTGATGACCTCGGCGCGGATAAAGCCCTTCTCAAAGTCAGTGTGGATGATTCCGGCACACTGCGGCGCCTTGGAACCGCGCAGGAATGTCCAGGCACGGCATTCGTCGCTTCCGGCAGTGAAGAATGTCTGTAGGTCAAGCAGATTGTATGCGGCGCGGATAAGACGGCTGACGCCGGATTCGGTAAGACCTATGGATTCGAGGAATTCGGCGCGCTCCTCGTAGGTGTCGAGTTCGGCAATCTCGCTTTCGGTCTGTGCGGCTACCACGAGAAGTCCGGCACCCTCGTCGGCCGTGGCACGGCGCACAGCCTCGACATAGTCATTGCCGGTGGCGGCGGAAGCCTCGTCGACGTTGCATACATAGAGTACAGGCTTGGATGTGAGCAGGAAAAGCTCGCGGGCGATGCGGCGCTGTTCGGGAGTCTCGAAGCTGACGGTACGTGCCGGTTTGCCGGCCACAAGAGCCTCATGGTATACCTCCAGCACCTCAAGCTGCGCCTTGGCCTGCTTGTCGCCTCCGGTCTGCGCCTGCTTGCGCACCTTGACGAGTCGGCTCTCCACAGTCTCGAGATCCTTCAGTCCAAGCTCCATGTCGATAATCTCCTTGTCACGCACGGGATCGACACTGCCGTCGACGTGGGTCACATTGTCGTCGTCGAAACAGCGGAGCACATGGATGATGGCGTCTGTCTCGCGAATGTTGGCCAGAAACTTGTTGCCCAGACCCTCGCCTTTGGAAGCACCTTTCACGAGTCCGGCGATGTCGACGATCTCGACCGTGGCCGGAACCACACTCTTGGGCGCGCACATCTCCACGAGCTTGTTGAGACGCTCGTCGGGCACTGTGATGACGCCTACGTTGGGTTCGATCGTACAGAAAGGGAAATTAGCCGACTGAGCCTTGGCGTTGCTCAGACAGTTGAAAAGGGTGGATTTGCCCACGTTGGGCAATCCAACTATACCGCATTTTAATGCCATGCCATTGATTGTCTTGATTTGTCACGCAAAATTACTAAAAATCCTCCACGCCCACAAATAGCGACTCTCCGAAAGCAAAACAGCGGCGACTCCGGAGAGCCGCCGCCGCGTCGCTATAGGTCAGTAGGATTATTTGCGGATGATCATCTTGTAGACCTTGTCGCCCTGACGAACGATGTAGATGCCGTTCTCGGGCTGAGCCACGCGCACACCGTCGATGGTGTAGTACTCGGCAGGAACGTTCTTGTCGAAAGCCACGCCCTCTACGCCTGCGGCGTCAACGAAGCTGATGGGATAGAACTGGAGCTTGGGAGCGGAGTCACCCTTGGCCTGATAGTAGCTGATGAAACCGAAGACATTGTATTCCTTATCGTCGGCGGGAACCGTGATCGACTTGTCCCACTTATTGTAGCCCTGGAATGTAGCGTCCTTGACGTCGGTGAGAGTGAAGGTCTTCGTGGTGGCGTCATAGCCGCTGACCTTAACTTTCTCGAACTCCACATAGAGGTTCTGGTTGTCGGCTGTCACGTTCTCCACATCCATGACAGTGTAGACAGGCTCACTACCCTTCACGCCCTCGGTGAAGGAGGAAGCTGTAGCCGTGAACTCGATTGTGCTGTAGTAGTTTGTCCATTTGCCTTTGATACCTTTGAGGAGTGTGCCGGCCTCATACTCGTGACCGAGTGTGCCGAACACCAGCATGCCGGTGTAGGGAGCCTCGACATCCTGCACGTAGAGGTTGCTGCCGTTCTGATAGACAGTCTTCACGTCGCCTGTGATGGTCCATACGTTGGTGGTGTCATCCTTGGCTTTCTCAAGGAATTCGGCGATTGTGGCTGCCTCGAATTTTTCGGGTTCCTTGCCTGTCTCGGAGATGACAGCGGGGAAAATCTGGATTGTGGGATCGCCCTCTTTGGGGAAGTAGGCGCCTACGTAGCCGTAAACGTCATAGCCCTCTGCAGCATCTGCGGGGAATGTGATTGCGAAGCGGTTGTAGAGGAGAATCTTGTCGTTGCCTGCGACTGCATAGTGATCCTTGTCGTTGGTTGTGCTTGTCTCGATACCTACGTTGACGAGCTTGACATACATGTTCTGCTGCTCAAGAGTAGGCTCGGTCACAGTGATGACCTTGGGCTGGGGAGCCTCGCCGGCTGTCGCAGTGCCGAAGGTAGCCACGTCGGGCACCATCTGGGGAGCCTGATTGTAAACGGAATATGTACCGGCGAAGTTGCTGATACGATCGCCTACCTCATAAGCGGGAAGCTTCTTGGTCTTGTCGAAGATGAGGAGATAGCCCGTCTCATCCTGCACGTAGAGGCTCTGACCCGAACCGTAAGTGAACTCACCGCTTACGACAACGGGACCCGAGATGACAACCACATTATCTGTGTCGGCTTTGTCGATGAACGCCTTGATGTTGGCCACGGTAGCCGCGGGCTCCTTGTAGACAGCAGTCACTACAGAGCTGGCCTTCTTGCCGGTCTCGACGGCGATGGCCTTCACTGTGGTGGTGTGCATCAGCACGATCTCATTGACATATTCGTCGCTGTCGGTCGTGGGATCCTGGCCGTCGGTGGTGTAATAGATCTTGGCGCCCTCGGCAGCCTTGATGGATACCGTGAGACCACCGTCAGGAATGAGTGTGCCGCTTTCCGGAGTGAAAACCGGAGCAGCAGACTGGGGAGTAGCCTGACCGTCGCCGGAGATGACAACCTGCGCCCAGCGGAACTGAGCGGGCTTATCGGGCTCTCCAGCGTTGGCATTTGATGTCGAAGGCACTGTCAGTGTGACTTCGGTAGCGTCGCCTGTCCATGTGTAGACCTTATTCGCAACGTCGTAAGCCATTGTACCTACACTTGCAGTAACATCGCAGGCACGTTTGGTATCGGAAAGTGTGAAGACCATCTTGGTCATCTTGGGGCCTTTGATAGCTACACTCTCAGTAGCATACATGCGGATGTCGCCGCTGCCTGTGACATAGTACTGGGGAACGGTACCGTTACCGTTGGCATTGAAAGTAAAGGTATAGCCCTGAGCTGTCCATGATTTACCCTCATCCTTGCTTACAACAAGCGGTGTGTTTTCGGTGGCACCACCGGCGATCTGGGCGGCCGTGATGGTGACGTCGGCAGCCTGAGAGGCGAATCCGAACCCTACCACTGCTGCCAGTGTGAGTAAAAACTTCTTCATAAAAAAATTTATTTGGTTAATATTGAGTTTTCTGCGGTTTGCTATCACTTCTTATGTGAGGCAAAATTAGTAAAGAATTGTCATACCCACAAAAATCTTATAGTTAAAATTTTATGAATCCTCATATGTCAATATTTCTGTCGACAAGGTGTCGTCTGCACGTTGACAAAAATTAGGAGAAACATCTCTGTTTTCTCGGCTTTTATGGCTACCTTTGCCGACACTATGAAGATCCTGATAAAGAATTTAGAGGCGCTACCCGAAGCGGCCGACAGATTTATAGAAGCACTCGGCGACCGCCGCGTAGTGGCTTTTCACGGCGGCATGGGCGCCGGAAAGACAACCTTCATCTCGGCGCTGTGCCGACATCTCGGCGTCGGAGACACCGCGGCATCGCCGTCGTTCGCCATCATCAACGAATATGTGGCGCGCCCTTCCGGTGACCTCATCTATCATTTCGACTTCTACCGCTTCGAATCGCCGGAGGAGGCGCTGGAGATCGGTGCAGAAGACTATTTCTATTCCGGCAATCTCTGCCTCATCGAGTGGCCGGAACGTGTTGACGCCCTCCTTCCTCCCGACTGCGTGGATGTAACCATCAAGGTAGACGAGGCTACCGGCGAACGCATCCTCACCATCCCCGAGCCATGAGGATCCTGCGTCTCGACGAGGTAGACTCCACCAACACTTATGTGGAGAGACACACGGCGGAACTCCGCCACGGCGACGTGGTGGTGACCGACCGCCAGACCGCGGGACGCGGCCAGCGTGGCAACTCATGGGAATCGGAGCCGGGAGAGAACATCACCTTTACAATGCTCCTCAAACCAAAGATAGAAGCAACGCAGCAGTTCGTGCTCAGCTGCGCCGTGGCGCTCGCCGTGTGCGACACACTGAAGGAGATGTGCGGCGTCAACTGTCTGGTCAAATGGCCCAACGACATCTATGCCGGAGACGACCGCAAGATCTGCGGCATACTCATCAGCCATTCCCTTCAGGGGAAACGCATCAGCCACACCATCGCCGGTGTAGGCATCAACATCAACCAGCAGCGGTTCCTCTCCGACGCACCCAATCCCGCGAGCGTTTGGCAGCTCACCGGACGCCGCCACGACTGCGAGACCATACTCCACTCTCTCGCCGATAAAATAGATAAATTCACCGACCGACTTTCCGACCCTTCATTCCGCACATATATAAAGGAGGAATACATGCGGCGGCTTTGGCGCGGCGACGGCGCCACATATCCTTTTCTTGAAACCTCCACCGGCGAACGCTTCGACGCCTCAGTGGTGGATATCGAACCGCTCGGTCACCTCCTCCTTCGCGACACAAAGGGAAAACTCCGCAGATACGCATTCAAAGAAGTAGCATGGATATAGCGTATCTATATGCTATACACGTGAAAGGCCTGCTTTAAAAGGAGCTGTGTCAAAAGTGCGACAAATGTAGGACAGGCCGGAGGTCTGTCTGTGTTGCCAACCGCGGCCTTCAGGCCGTGGAAGGGCCGCTAAACAAGATAACGCGTCGCGGAGCGATGCGTGTGTGGTAATGACTTTACCAAACGACGTCGCTCCGCGACTGATTTTCCGGGGTGATCTCCTTCCACGGCCTGAAGGCCGCGGTTGACAATACGGCCGAACCTCCGGTCCGGCGCTTTTGACACAGTTTCTCTTATACATATTTTCTTTTTTCAAGCTCCTTCAAACCAAATACCGGTTGTTGAAAACCTGTTGAAAAGCTATATATAAGCTGACTAAAGGCTGTGTATTAAGCGTCTATAAGCCAAAGCTACATCCGGGAGTCCGCAGGATTGTTGATAACCGAGGGTTGAATCAACCTTTTTTCAACCGCAACAACCCTATTTTTCAACATGAAAAAGAAAACTTTTTATTAACTTTGCCAATTATTGACAGCTTGTAGATAAACCACTCAATCAACTGATTTTTAAATTTTAAAGTTGTAGACAGACTGATGAAAAAGGATGGTTGAATGTAGATAAAGGAGAAAAGCAAATATGTGGATGATTTTTTATCTACACTATCGACAGGCATAATATTATTAGTAGAAATATATATTTTAAATTAAACCTTTATATTAGTCTTGACAAGGATGAATACGACATCATCGGAGATCCGTGAACTGAAGGATGCGATCGGGCGTCTGAAAAAGGAGAAGAACGCTGTGGTGATGGCCCACTACTATCAGCGCGACGAGATTCAGGAGGTGGCCGACTACATTGGCGACAGTCTCGCGCTGGCGCAATACGCGGCGTCGACGGATGCCGATGTCATCGTGATGTGCGGCGTCCATTTCATGGGTGAGACGGCGAAAATCCTCTGCCCTGACCGCACGGTGCTGATCCCGGACGCCGAGGCGGGATGTTCGCTGGCCGACAGCTGCGACGCCGCCGAGTTCGAGAAGTTTATAAAGGAGCATCCCGGCCATACGGTGATAAGCTATGTCAACACGACGGCGGCCGTCAAGGCGCTCACGGATATTGTGGTGACTTCGGGCAACGCGCGCAAGATCGTGGAGTCGCTTCCGGCCGACGAGAAGATCATCTTCGGTCCCGACCGCAATCTCGGCGGCTACATCAACAGTGTCACCGGCCGCGACATGCTGCTATGGCACGGCGCCTGTCATGTCCACGACCGCTTCTCGCTGGAGAAGATAGTGGAGATGAAGAAGGAGCATCCGGAGGCAAAGATCCTCGTGCATCCCGAATGCCGCAAGCCTCTGCGCCTGATTGCCGACAAGGTCGGTTCCACGGCTGCGCTTCTCGCTTATGCCCGCGAGTCGGAGGCAAAGGAATTCATAGTCGTGACCGAGAGCGGCATTCTCTTTGAGATGCGCCGCAAATGTCCGGAGAAGACATTCCTTGCAGCGCCGTCGGACGACAGCGAGTGTCAGTGCAACCAGTGCGAATACATGAAGCTGAACACGCTGCGCAAGGTCTACGAGTGTATGCGCGACGGCAAGCCGGAGGTGACGGTGGATCCCGCCGTAGCCGAGCGTGCCATAAAGCCGATAGAGAGGATGCTGGAACTTTCCAAATGATGAATAGAAAGGATTTCGAGATAATGGCTCCCGTGGGGAGCGGGGAATCGCTGGCCGCGGCGCTCAATGCCGGAGCCGACGCGATATATTTCGGTGTCGAGGGACTCAACATGCGCAGCCGCAGCAGCGCCAACTTCACTCTCGACGATCTGCGCCGCATCGCCGAGACATGCAGTTCGCACGGCGTGAAGACATATCTGACGGTCAACACCGTGATCTACGACTCCGATATGTCGGTGATGCGCTCCATCATCGACGCGGCGAAGGAGGCGGGCATCACTGCAATCATAGCCGCAGACATGGCGGCTATCCTCTATGCCCGCTCCGTGGGAGTGGAGGTGCACATCTCCACTCAGGTCAATGTCACCAACATCGAGGCGGTGCGCTTCTACGCGCAGTTTGCCGACGTGATGGTGCTTGCCCGCGAGCTTGACATGGATCAGGTGAAGGTGATCTCCGAGGCTATAGACCGTGAGAATATCTGCGGTCCTTCGGGAGAGAAGGTGCGTCTGGAGATGTTCTGCCACGGTGCTTTGTGCATGGCCGTGAGTGGCAAGTGCTACATGTCGCTCCACCAGATGAACTCCTCGGCCAACCGGGGAGCCTGCAACCAGATATGCCGCCGCTCCTACATCGTGACTGACCGCGAGACCGGCGAGGAACTGGAGATAGACAACAAATACATCATGTCGCCCAAGGACCTCAAGACGATCCATTTTCTTGACCGCATGGTCGACGCCGGTGTCAGGGTGTTCAAGATCGAGGGAAGGGCGCGCGGTCCGGAATATGTGAGCGAGGTCGTGAAGTGCTACAGCGAGGCACTCGAAGCCATAGCCGCCGACAGCGTGCGCGGCGAGGGTAAGGCGAAGCTTTTCACCCCCGAAGCCGTCGAGCGCTGGGACGAGTCGCTGAAGAAGGTGTTCAACCGAGGCTTCTGGAACGGCTACTATCTCGGCCAGCGTCTGGGCGAGTGGAGTAGTTCCTACGGCAGCGCCGCCACACGCGTGAAGGTCTACGCCGCCAAGGTACGCCGCTATTTTTCGCGTCTCGGCGTGGCGGAGCTGAAGATGGAGGCCGGGACACTAAGCGTCGGCGATGAGGTAGTGATATGCGGCAACGCCACCGGCGCTCTCATCTGCAAGGTGGAGGAGATGCGCATGGACAACGCCAATGTAGACAAGGTGGAGAAGGGCGATGTCTTCTCCATGACCGTGCCCTCGAAAGTGCGGCAGAATGACCGACTCTACGTTTGGAAGGAGAAATGAACGAGGTGAAAGAGATAAGGCTTCCGGCTTCCAAGAGCGAGTGCAACCGTCTGCTGATGGTTGCGGCACTTGCGGGGCGTCCGTTGCCTGTCTTCGAAGGCGAATGTGAGGACATCGCCGACATGCGCCACTGCATTGAGCAAGGCATCGCCGAGGGTGAATGCCATATCAAGGAATCCGGAACGGCACTGCGTTTCCTCACAGCTCTTTTTGCCGTTCTGCCGCCATACGGAAAAACGACCGTGATAAAATGCTCCGGTAGGCTCGCACAGCGTCCACTGGAACCGCTGCTGAAAGCGCTCGTAAGTGCCGGAATGTCGCAGCCTCGCGTTGAGGTGGATGGCGAGGGTGTGAAGAGCATTGCCGTCGTGTCTTCGGAGCTTAAGGGAGGGAACGTGGAGATCTCCACAAAGGAGAGCACGCAGTATGCCTCGGCACTGCTCCTTATCGCTCCTTGCATGGAAAACGGCATTTCTCTGCGTCTGAGTGGTGGCAACGCTTCGTCGCCCTACATCCGTATGACCATAGATCTGATGAGGCGTTGCGGTGCGAGGGTAGACACTTCGGACTCACTTGTCAGGGTGTATCCCGGAGGCTACGACACCCCGCAGACCCTCGGATCGGTGGAGGCCGACTGGAGTGCCGCTGCTTTCTTCTACGAGCACGTGGCCATAAACGGCGGCAGACTCCTGCTGCGCGGCCTTCGCATGGAGGATTCCCTGCAGGGTGACAGCAACGCCGTCAATATCTTTCTGCGTCTCGGTGTCAGATCGGAACAGACCTTGGAAGGCGTCGTGATAGAGAAAACAGGTGAGGGTTCGCGCTCTATCCGTGGCGACATGTCCGCCACCCCCGACCTCGTGCCGCCGTTGGTGGCTGCATGTTGCTTCACCGGTACATCTTTCCGGTTGGAAGGCCTCGGTGCCCTGCGGCATAAGGAGAGCGACCGCATCGCCTCCGTGCGAGGCGCGATGAGGGCGATGGGATTTCTCGTGGAGTTTGAGAAGGAAGGTTGTTCACTCTGCTGGAATGGAGAGCGAACTCTTGTTGCTGAAGAAAAAGAGATAGAGGACTGCGGCGACCATCGCATCGCCATGGCCCTCGAAGCCGCCGGAAAAGCGTTTCATGCGCTCCATCCGCAATGCGTGGAGAAGTCCTTTCCGACATTTTATGAAGAAATGAGTAAGTTATGACAGGATTAGCAATAATAGTGGCAGTCACGGTACTCGTCGGCATAGTGCTCTGGTGGTTTGACCGCCGTGGCAGACACCGTGCCGTGGAGTCTGTTGCCGAGACTCCGCAGCAGCCCGCGGAGGTAGCGAAAGAGTCCGCGCTGGAGGAGCCTCAGGCGAAAGAGGAATGTTGCGGAATGCACATTGTCTGCGAAAAGGACTCGCTTATGCCGCTATCCGCCGATATAGAATACTACGACGACGAGGAACTCGACCGCTACGCCGGACGCGAGGCCGACGCCTACGCCGACAGCGAGATAGAGGAATGGCGCGACATACTCCTCACGCTCCGTCCCGAAGAGATAGCCGGATGGGCGCGCAGCGTGCAGTTGCGCGGCATCACCATGCCCTCCCCCATCCGCGACGAACTCCTCCTCATCGTCTCCGAAGCCCGCGCCTCCCGCACCTGACGCTTATGTTTGATCTGTTGACATATCCCTTTTTCCAGCGTGCGCTGGTTGCCATCATATTCATTTCCGTGGCTATGGCCGTCACGGGCGTCTATGTCATGAGCCGACGCATGATCTTCATCAGCGGCGGTATCACGCACGCCTGCTTCGGCGGCCTCGGTCTCGGTTATTTCCTCGGTGTTTCGCCGGTGGCCATGGCTGCTGTCTTCGCCGTGGGCGGATCCTTGGGCGTCGACTGGCTTTCGCGACGCGCACGGCTACGCAGCGATTCCGCGATCGCTGTCATATGGGCCGTCGGCATGGCTCTCGGCGTGCTCTTCATCTTCCTTGGCGACGGCTATGTACCCCAGCTCAACACCTTCCTTTTCGGCAATGTGCTCACCGTCACAAATTCCGACCTATGGATGTTCGGCGGTTTCACGCTTCTGCTTCTCCTGTTTTTCCTCCTCTTCCGCCGCTCGATCGAAACCATCTCCTTTGACCGCGACTTCGCACGTGTCAATCGGCTGCCGGTCACCTTCATAGACACCGCCATGACACTCTTCGTGAGCCTCGCCATTGTGCTCTCCATACGCCTTGTGGGCATCATGCTCCTCATGTCGCTGCTCTCGCTGCCGCAGATCATAGCCGAGACACGCTGCCGCCGCTTCGGGCGTCTTGTGGTCTTCTCCTCCGTCGTGGCACTTGCCGGAGGTGTCGGCGGACTTTTTCTCTCCGGCTGCATCGGAGTGCCCGCATCCGCCACCATCGTGCTGCTTCTCGCCATCCTTTTCGTCATCGCGAAACTTCTCCCGGCAAAAAGCGTTTAAAAGGCATGAGGAAGCTACTCTACATAGCAATTTCTACTGTTCTCCTGTCTTGTCTCGTCTCCGCGTCTGGCAACGTCCGCCAAGACGATACGGCGCGGCGTCTGCAGGAGGCTGTAGATTCCGGTAATCCCGCCGCATGCTTCCATCTGGCACGTATGCTGGAAAGCTCCGATACACTCACCGACTCCCTCGCCGGGCGCGTGTTGCAGCTGTACACCCAAGCTGCCGACTCCGCCTATCCTCCCGCACTTAACTACCTCGGTTTCATACGCTTCAACGGACTCCTCGGCACCGTTGCCGACCCTGACACCGCGATTCTGCTCATAGAGAGAGCCGCCTTGCTCGGCGACAACTCCGCTGCGGCAAACCTCGGCTGGATCCTCACGCAGAACGGCACCTCCGTGCGCCACGACCCCGAAAAAGCGCTCTACTGGCTCTCGCGTGCCGCCGAATCCGGCAGCCCTATACCTCTTGAAGCCATGGCCGACATCTATCTGCAGCTTGCTGATACGGTTCAGGCGCTCAGCTCGCTTGAGGAGGCCACACTGCGTGGCGGCGTCAATGCCGCCGGACGTCTGCTACAGCTCGATGCGCAACGCTTCGACGCCATGCCGACAGACTCTCTGATGAAAGAGGCATTGCGCTACTACCGGTCCGGAGCACCCGCGATGGGACTCCTGCTGATGGAAAGAGATGCCATGCGCGACGACGCCCCGCAGTCGGACCTTGCGCTCTCCAAAGCAATCCGCGCACAGCTGATGAGTCTGGGGCTCGTGCTCCCCTACGACTACGAAGGTTCCCTGCGTCTCTTCCATGAGGCCGCCGAGATGGGCGATCCCTCCGCACAATATATAGTCGCCGAAACCCTTGATCTTACCCCCGACGCTTTCGCTGCAACAGACGGTACTATGCAGCGCACCGCCGACGAATGGCGCCGCGCCGCCGCCGTCCAAGGCATCACCGACTCCCGCGCCGCCCTCCGTCGGCTCCTCCCCTGACGCCGCCGTCCCTATATAAAAATTGTTTGGTATTGTTCCCCATAGTTCGGGGAAATGCCGTAGGGACGTGCTATGGCACGTCCCTACGGCATATGTGTGTGCCTACAAGACAACCACATGGTCATGTAGGGGCGCAATAATTTGCGCCCACCGCGATAACATCACGACGAGGAGAGGCCTGTTAAGGCCGACCCTATAATAGCCCGGCAGCGTAAGCTCCGGGAATCGTGTACGCATCATATATAGAGCCCTGTAAGGG
Source organism: uncultured Porphyromonadaceae bacterium (assembly GCA_902491625.1). Lineage (GTDB taxonomy): Bacteria > Bacteroidota > Bacteroidia > Bacteroidales > Muribaculaceae > Lepagella. Next base: position 35,542 of record CABUIO010000013.1, read on the forward strand.
CGATCCGAACGGAGCCTTTCGAGTCGGTCCTATAGACCTCTTTTTTCATTGTGTTATCCTCTTTCCCGGAGTTTACACTCCGGGCTAATGTCGTTTCGGCCTTACAGGCCTTTCCCCGGACAGCGTCCGGGGTTAACAAGATTATCAGGCCTCCGGCCTGAGGACTTTAAAGTCTTTAACGACCTTAAAGTCTTTTAAGGTCGTTGGGGCTATGTCGGAAATTTTTTATAATTTCGCCCATGAGAGCAAATGTCCGAACGTGGAAGGCTCCACCCGAGCGTAGGGCTGCACCATGGTGCAGCCGCGCACCGCAAGAACACCGCAAGAACCGCGCGTAACGGCGGCTGCTCCATGGAGCAGCCCTACGTTAGGATGATGTTTCTCTCCGGGACCTGACTGATTAAACCATAAGTAACTCGCAAAAATTAGATGATACATAATTGCGAAGTATTTTTGAGGGATTTAGCCGGGTGAGCGAAGGAGTGTAGCGGGCTACATGACTGAGCGATAACGGCTAAAGCGCCAAAAAGGCGAGCAAGGATGTATCAGAAATGTGAGTTACATGAGTTGTTTTTACTATTAACTAATTTTTAAGAGTTACTTAATAACCTCTAAGACCGTGTATAAGATTCTCAACAAGCGTGAACTGGCTCCGCGCATCTTCGAGATGCGTGTTGAGGCTCCGCGCATCGCCTCCTCGGCATTGCCGGGACAGTTCGTGATCGTGCGCACCGATGAGAAAGGGGAGCGCATACCTCTGACTATCTGCGACTATGACCGCAGCGAAGGCCACATCACCATAGTGACCCAGATTGTGGGTCGTTCCACAGAGAAGATCTGCGCCCTCGCCGTTGGCGACTCTCTCGCCGACGTGGCGGGACCTCTGGGCAATCCGTCGGAGATCGTGGAAATGGACGATGAGGAGCTGCGCCGCCACCGCTGGCTTTTCGTGGCCGGAGGAGTGGGCACGGCGCCTGTCTATCCGCAGGTGAAATGGCTGCGCGAGCACGGCGCGGAGGCTGACGTAGTGATAGGCGCACGAAACAAGGATCTCTTTACCTACGTCGACGAGATGCGCCGCGTGGGCAACGTGATGCTATGCACCGACGACGGATCGGAGGGTTTCCACGGTCTCGTAACCGCGCTGATGACGGATCTTGTGGAGCGTCAGGGTAAGAGCTACGACCGCTGCGTCATCATCGGCCCGATGATAATGATGAAATTTGCCGCCCGCACGGCGGTGCAGCTCGGCATGAAGACTGTTGTCTCGCTCAACGCCCTGATGGTGGACGGCACCGGAATGTGCGGCGCGTGTCGTGTGACGGTCGACGGCAAGACACGCTTCACATGCGTCGACGGACCGGAATTCGACGGCGCCCTCGTCGACTACGACGAGGCGATGCGCCGTCAGGCGATGTATCGCGACAACAAGAAGACCGCAGCCCCTGACCATAAATGCAAATGCCATGACTGAAAAGATAGGACGTACAAAGGCGCCGGAGCAGGATCCGGCCGTGAGAGCTACCAATTTCGAGGAGGTGAGCCTCGGTTTCGACGCGGCGATGGCCACGCGCGAGGCTTCGCGATGTCTTGACTGCAAGCGTCCGCGCTGTGTGGAAGGATGTCCGGTCAACATCGACATCCCCGGCTTCATCCGCCGGTTAAAGGAGGGGGACGTGGCCGGAGCGGCGGGCGTGATCGCCGCCGACAGCTCGCTCCCGAGCGTCTGCGGACGTGTCTGTCCGCAGGAGAACCAGTGCGAAGGACGCTGCGTGCTGGGCATCAAGGGTGAGCCGGTGGCTATCGGCCAGCTTGAACGCTACGTGGGCGACTGGCACATAGCCAATCCGGACGCCATGCGTTGTGAGAAGAAAGCGCCCACAGGCAAGCGTGTCGCCGTCGTGGGAAGCGGCCCGAGCGGACTCGCCTGCGCCAGCGACCTTGCGCGCGAAGGCCATGAGGTGAAGATTTTCGAGGCTCTCCATAAGGCCGGAGGTGTGCTCGTCTACGGCATCCCGGAGTTCCGCCTTCCCAAGGAGCGGATCGTGGAGCGTGAGGTCGAGAGCGTAAGATGCCTCGGCGTGGAGATCGAGACCGATGTGGTGGTTGGACGCACCCTCACCGTCGACGATCTGCTGGACAAGGAAGGTTTCGATGCCGTCTTCATCGGCTCCGGTGCCGGACTGCCGCGCTTCATGGACATCCCCGGTGAGAACAGCAACGGCGTCTTCTCCGCCAACGAATTCCTGACGCGCACCAACCTGATGAAAGCCTACGACGACCGCTACGACACGCCTCTATATCCCGCACGCCGCGTCGTCGTGGTCGGAGGTGGCAATGTGGCGATGGACGCCGTGCGCACCGCCAAACGCCTCGGCGCCGACGCCTGGATCGTCTATCGCCGCAGCGAGGCCGAACTTCCCGCCCGCCGCGAGGAGGTGGAGCACGCACGTCAGGAAGGTATCGTTTTCAGGATGCTCACAAATCCGGTGGAGGTGACAGCCGATGAGAAAGGATTCGTCACCGGTCTGGACTGCGTCGAGATGGAACTCGGAGAGCCCGACGCAAGCGGACGCCGCCGTCCTGTCGAGAAGCCCGGAAGCCGTTTCCATATCGAGTGCGACGAGGTCATCATGGCACTCGGCACCTCCCCTAATCCGCTGATCAAGCACACCACCAAAGGACTGGACACCGACCGCAAAGGGTGCATCGTGGCCGATGCTGACGGACGCACCACGCGCCCCGGAGTCTTTGCCGGAGGCGATGCCGTGACCGGCGCCGCAACCGTGATCCTCGCCATGGGCGCGGGACGAGCCGCCGCCGCCGCCATCAACGACTATCTTGCCGCAAAATAGTAATAACGGTATTTATCTGACAAGCACCTTCTTTCCGGCTACTATGTAAAGGCCGGAAGGAAGCGTGCTCTGTGCCTCGCCGACCGTCATTCCTCGGGCCACGAGCACACCCTGCGTATTGTAGACATCGCCGGAAGCCTCACTATCCGAGGCTATCTTTTCGGCTGATGTCGGTATCTCCTTCATCACCATGATTGATTGGCGCGGGAAAGAGAAACGTATCGCGTAAAGGTTGTTCTTTACGGGATCTGTGCTTCGGGGAGTTCCGGAATTGTAGCCCTGCGGCACCCAGTTGCCCTCAGCGCTTCCCACGGTGCGGATATAAGGCATCCATGTGTCGAGGGTGGCCTCGGTGTCCTTTTCGGCAGGAGCGTAGCGCGGCGCAGCATTAACCTCGTCCCAGCTGTCTGAAAGCTTCGAGACGAAGCTGAACTCACCCTCCGAATGCAGAAGCACCCCGAACACGTAATAGGCATCTTTGCCTGACCCCATGAGCGTGCCGGTCTCGCCTATGGCCGGATTCCAGTCGCTGTCGCCTATCTGGCCTATAATTATAGGCACCTCCGGCATCTCCAGATTGTCGGCCGCATGTTTGATCAGATCCTTTCCCTCGTAAGTGGCGCGCATCACAAGCCATATCGGAGTCGTGGCGCCGATGGTGAGATCTTCAAGCACTTCCGAGCCGGAAAGGTCGCTTCCTGTCACTGTAGTCTTTTTATGGGTGTATGTGTCGGTTCCGAGATTGCCGCCGGTCTGGCAGATGATGTCGACGGTATACACCAGCGAAGCCGGATCGGCGATATTCTCCGTGGAAACGATGAAACCGACTTCGGCGGAGGAGCAGGTGTAGATTGTTTTGTCCGTCACCTTGACCGACACGGCGGGATCAGAGGAAACAGGAGGAGTGTAGGATCCCTCTTCAATCGTAAGATATTTCTTGAAGGGATCGAAAACCAGTTTGGCGCCATAGATTATTCCGCCTCCCTCGACCGACATGTTGGAACCGGGATTCGAAAGTTTTTTCTCGCTTGAGGGAGTGACTCCCTCGAAATTGTCTGCCGCACCAAAGATATAGCTGTCCTGACCGCCCGCGCCGGGTACATAAAGGTCATTGTAAATCTTGAAATCTCCCCACAGTTCCGGTATATAAAGCTCATAGCTTCCGGAAACGGAATTAAGGGTGAAATAATACCTTTCGTTGTTCTGCGCGATATCGAGATAATAGCGCGGAATGTCGGCGGCGGCAGAGGTCAGCGCCGGTGAGAGGAGTGCGAACAACCCCAGAATGAAAATGTAAAAATGTAAAAATGTCTTCTCATAGTAAAAAAATAAGATTACGCGGCAAACTCGCCTATAAGGTTTAAACGTGTGTATAAAGATTCAACGATACTGCGCCCCGAAAGTTCGTAAATGGCAGCGAATTAACATCCCATCCCTTCCTATGATGGATTTATCGTATTTGGATTTGAAGATTTTCGGAGTTGCGGAGATTTTCAATACGGATAATTCGGATTTATCGGGTACTTTATCGGGTACTTTATTGGGTACTTCTTCTTTTATGGACTTTTGAAGAGTCTTCAAAATTTCAAATTCGCGGAGGTGTCGGAGGAGGGTGTCGCGATTTTTTGCTATCTTTGCCAATTAATTACAGATTAACAGATTTTACACCTTTTCAGCTGTGGAATACAATCATAAGGAAATAGAACAGCGCTGGAAAAAGTTCTGGAAGGAGAACGATACCTATCGCGCCGAAATCAATCACGACAAGAAGAAATTCTATGTGCTCGACATGTTCCCCTACCCTTCGGGCGCGGGTCTGCATGTCGGTCATCCGCTGGGCTACATAGCTTCCGACATCTATGCGCGCTACAAGCGTCAGAAGGGTTTCAACGTGCTGCATCCGATGGGCTACGACGCCTACGGTCTGCCGGCGGAGCAGTATGCCATACAGACCGGCCAGCATCCCGGCAAGACGACTGCCGACAACATCGCCCGCTACCGCGAGCAGCTTGACAAGATCGGTTTCTCGTTCGACTGGAGCCGCGAGGTGCGCACGTGCGATCCTGAATATTACAAGTGGACGCAGTGGGCGTTCATGCAGATGTTCGACCACTGGTATGACCGCGCGGCACAGAAGGCGCGTCCTATCGCCGAGCTTGAGGCTCATTTCGCCGCCAATGGCACGGAAGGCATTTCTCCGGCGCAGAGCAAGGAACTGATTTTCTCGGCCGAGGAATGGAACGCCATGGACGAGAAGACACGCCGCGAGACCCTTATGAACTACCGCATAGCCTATCAGGGCAAGACGATGGTCAACTGGTGTCCGCAACTCGGCACGGTGCTTGCCAACGACGAGGTGAGCGAGGGTGTGAGCGTTCGCGGCGGCTATCCGGTGGAGCAGCGCCTGATGCAGCAGTGGTGTCTCCGTGTGTCGGCCTACGCCCAGCGCCTTCTCGACGGTCTCGACAAGCTCGAATGGTCCGATTCTCTGAAGGAGACACAGCGCAACTGGATCGGACGCAGCGAGGGCGCGGAGATGCGTTTTGCGGTGAAGGACAGCGACGTTGAGCTTGAGATCTTCACCACGCGCGCCGACACGATTTTCGGCGTCACGTTCATGGTGCTGGCTCCCGAGTCGGCCTACGTGCGTCAGATCACGACACCCGACCGTCTCAAGGCTGTGGAGGAGTATCTTGATGTCGTGAAACACAAGACAGAGCGCGAGCGCCAGATCGAGAAGAAGGTCAGCGGCGTCTTCACCGGCGCATACGCCATCAATCCGTTGACAGGCAAGGAGATTCCGGTCTGGGTGAGTGACTATGTTCTCGCCGGTTACGGCACGGGCGCCATCATGGCCGTGCCTGCCCACGACTCGCGCGACTATGCTTTCGCACGCCATTTCGACCTCCCGGTAATACCTCTTATCGAGGGCGCCAACGTCAGCGAGCAGTCGTTTGACGCCAAGGAGGGAATCATGATAAATTCCAAGGGTCCGGAACTTGACCTCAACGGCCTCACGGTCAAGGAGGCTATTGCTAAGACCAAGAGTTTCATCGAGGAGAAAGGTCTGGGCCACGTGAAGGTGAACTATCGCCTGCGCGACGCCATCTTCAGCCGCCAGCGCTACTGGGGCGAACCTTTCCCTGTCTACTACAAGGATGAGATACCTTATCTGATGGACGAGTCGGAGCTTCCTCTGCATCTGCCGGAGGTGACGAGCTATCTCCCCACGGAGACCGGTGAGCCTCCATTGGGACGTGCCAAGGACTGGAAGACTCCCGGTGGCTATCCGATCGAGCTTTGCACGATGCCGGGATTCGCCGGTTCATCGGCCTACTATCTGCGCTACATGGATCCTCACAACGAGAAGGAGCTTGTGAGCCGCGAGGCCGACGAATACTGGCGCGACGTCGATCTCTATATCGGCGGTACGGAACACGCCACCGGCCATCTCATCTACTCGCGTTTCTGGGACAAGTTCCTTTACGACATAGGACGCGTGGTGGTCGACGAACCTTTCCGCCGTCTTGTCAATCAGGGCATGATTCAGGGGCGCACAAGCTTTGTCTACCGCATAAAGGATACCAATAAGTTCGTGAGCTACGGTCTGCGCAAGGACTATGAGGTGACACCTATCCGTGTTGACATCAGCCTCGTGAACAACGACCGCCTCGACACGGAAGGTTTCCGCAAATGGCGCCCCGACTTCGCCGATGCCGAGTTTATCCTTGAAAACGGCGAATACATCTGCGGCTATGCCGTGGAGAAGATGTCGAAGTCGATGTTCAACGTTGTCAACCCCGACGACATCGTGGAGCGTTACGGCGCCGACACGCTGCGTCTCTACGAGATGTTCCTCGGCCCGCTGGAGCAGAGCAAGCCGTGGGACACCAACGGCATTGACGGCGTCAACCGTTTCCTGCGCAAGCTCTGGACGATGTTCGGACGTGCGATGGAGTCCGAGGACAAAGAGCCGACGAAGGGTGAGCTGAAATCCATCCACAAACTTATCAAGAAAGTCAGTCAGGACATCGAGGCGTTCTCTTACAATACCTCCGTGGCCGCGTTCATGATATGCCTTAACGAACTTCAGGATCAGAAATCGGCCAACAGGAAGGTGATGGAGCTTTTCACACGTGTGATAGCGCCATTCGCGCCTTTCATCGCCGAGGAATTCTGGCATCAGCTGGGTCACGAGGAGAGTGTCGTCGACGCGGAATGGCCGGCGTGGGATGAGAAATATCTCGTCGAGGACAGCGTGCGCTATCCTGTGAGCTTCAACGGCAAGATGCGCTACACCATCGATGTGCCGGCAGGAACGTCGAAAGAGGATGTGGAGAAGATCGCCCTCGCCGACGCCGGAGCCGCCAAATGGCTCGGCGACAAGACTCCGCGCAAGGTTATCGTGGTGCCCGGGAAGATCGTAAACGTAGTGCTGTGATGAAAGAGATAGTATTCGCGACAAACAACGCCCACAAGCTGTCGGAGGTGCGCCGCATCGTAGGCGACAGCTTTGTGGTGCGCTCGCTCTCCGACATAGGATGTCACGACGACATCCCCGAGACCGCCGACACCCTTGCGGGCAACGCCCTGATAAAGGCGCGCTGGGTAAAGGAGAAGTATGGCTACGACTGCTTCGCCGACGACACCGGACTGATGGTCGAAGCCCTCGACGGCGCTCCGGGCGTCTACACTGCGCGATTCGCCGGAGAGCACTGCACTCCCGCCGATAATGTGGCCAAGTTGCTCAAGGTGATGGAGGGTGTGGAAAACAGAAAAGCACGCTTCAGCACTGTTGTGGCGCTCATTACCGACAAGGCCGGTGAGGAGACGATGGAAGGGACAGTCTGCGGCACGATAGCCACGGAGTGTGCCGGAACCGACGGCTTCGGCTACGATCCGGTCTTTATACCCGACGAGGCCGGAGTGACATTCGCGCAGATGGGACCCGACGCCAAGAACGCCATCTCCCACCGCGGAAGAGCCGTCGTCAAGCTTTGCGAACGCCTCAAGTCGCTCTGATGTATTAAATTTTGCAAACAAGTCGACGACGGATGCAATAAAGAGGCATTAATCAGAGTATTATATAATGAGGTCGGTTAAACGACTTTTGTAACTGACTGATTATATTGACCGAATGAAAAAGATATTTTTTGTAATGACGCTGCTTGCAGCGACCCTACTGCCGTTTGCCCCGAAAGCCCAGACAGCGCCTCCGGGCGAGTGGCGCCTGCATAACACCTGGCATAGATTCCATAAAAAAATCATTGATACGCCGGACAAGGTATACCATCTTGCCTTGGGACTTGGATTTTGGAGTTGGTCCGGAAGCTATAATTCGGAATCTCCTATTCTTTTTGTCTATGACAAGAAGAATGATGTCATAGAAGGATACAACGGAAAAAACTATCTTCATGGGAATATCGTAAAGGATATGTGGTATAATCCCGCGAAGAAATATTTCCTTATCGTTTATGATGACTTCAACATCGATATTCTCTACACCGACGACCGCTGCTACAATGTGCCGGGACTTGCATCCGCTATTGTGCCCGGAACCAAGGATATCAATTCCGTTACGTTCGATCCGGAGAACAACCGCGCCTACTTAGCTACCAAATTCGGCTATCTTGTTGTGGACGACAGCAAGAATGTCATCACCGAGTCGCATCTCTACGGTATCAGCATCAACAGTGTCGTGCGTGTGGGTGACTACCTTTTTGCGGGATGCGATGACGGACTATACAAGTCGGAATTAAAACGCAACGACAAGCACAATTCGTGGAGTTCATACGCCAAGGTTGACGAAGCTCCTTCGAAGATAAAGAGTTTGATGACTCTTGATGGCAACGAATTCATGTATATCGACGGTGCTGATCATCTTTACAAAGGAAGCGTCGGTGCCGACGGTAATGTAGTATTCGATGGCAAAGACCTCGCCAATACCAACATCACCGGATTCAATGAGATCAAGGACGGCTATTTCATGTCTACCGGCTGGGACGGTATCCTTGTTGACCGCACGGGTGCTGTACAGAAGATACCCGGCAGCAATGCCTATAAAGGAACTGTTTACACGGCGTCGACTCCAGAGACAATCTGGCGCCCTGTAGATGAGCAAGGTCTGGAAAAGCTCGTTTACAATGGAAGTGCATGGGCTAATTCTCCTTCTTCGACCTATGGAAAGTATATAAAACCGAATTCTCCCGGAGTATTTGATGCCGCTGTTTTCGAGTACTCGCCGAAATATGGAATGATGACGACCAATGCGCCCTTTGCTCACTATCATGGTAATTTCGACACAAGGTATTTTTTCATTACTTCAACATATAAAGACGGAGAATGGAAATCGCAAACACCATATTCTCTTTCCGGAAATAAGGTTTATCTTGTAGATAACCATACCGGAACATTTGATCCTGATAACGAAGATTTGATATGGGTTGGGGGTGGAAATAATACAGGGTTAGTAAAATATAATTTAGAGAATTACAGCTCAAAGAATTACTATCCCGGAGGCAGCGCATGGAATTCCAACATTGTCACACCTAAATTCGATGCAGATGGCACACTCTGGACGTTCCGCCAGTCTCCTTCGGCGTTCTACTTCTGGAAGAAGGAGGACAGAGCCAAGGAGGACGCCTCGAAGCTGAAAGCTCTCAAGACGATCGCCAACTACAATCCGAGCGCATTCCCCATTTTCCTCCCTTGCGCTTCCGATGGCAACAAGAATCTGTTGATCCTTTCGCGAGGCAACTACAATTCGGGACTGCTTGTCTATGACCACAAGGGCACACTCGACGACAGTGCCGACGATAGCTACGTATCGTTTGAGTCTCTGAGGGATCAGGATGGTCAGGCAATCAATGTCGCATACGTTTATTGTATGATGGAGGATCCTGCCACAGGCCGTGTCTGGGTCGGAGGTGAGGGTGGACTCTACTGGTTCAATCCCAAGGAAGCCTTCAACAGCGACTTCCATGTGAACCGAGTGAAGGTTGCCCGCAACGACGGAACAGGTCTTGCCGACTATCTTCTTGAGGGTGCGTCGATCTTTTCCATGGGCATAGACGGCGCAGGACACAAGTGGTTCGGCACACTTGGCAACGGTGTGGTAGAGACTTCAGCAACCGGCAGCGAGATCATCCGTCAGCTCACGAGAGAGAACAGCTACCTTCCCGGCAACAACGTGATCGCCATCGGCTTTGAGCCGGACTCCAACTGCGTGTGGCTCGGCACCAAGAAGGGAATCGCGCAGTATTTCAGCGAGACAGCTCCCGGAGCTGAGAAACTCGACGATGTGCTTGCCTATCCCAATCCTGTGCGTCCCGACTACTACGGACATGTCACCATCAAGGGACTCATGGATGGTTCGCTCGTCAAGATACTCGACGCTTCGGGCGGACTCGTACGCGAGCTTGGCCGCAGCGAGGGAGGTATGATGCTCTGGGATCTGACCAACACCGGAGGTCGCCGCGTTCCCACCGGAGTCTATTATGTCGCGACATCCACGTCCGGCGACAGCTCCGAGGCCAATGTTGCCAAGATCCTTGTGATGAATTAAATCAGAGTGTAACAGTCGAGCATGTCGCGGATCTCATCCTCCGGCACGTTCATCATGACATCAAGTATAGAGAGTGCGGACACAAATTCTTGTGTCCGCAACTGTTTGTATGGAGTCAGCTGCGGCTTGATGAAACGAAGCTCTATGCCTTCTTGAGCAAATCTCTCTTTGCTGTACAGTTCCTGACCGCCGAAAGCGTTGATATAAGTGTCCGCACCCATAGATTTGCACAGATGGATGACTCTCTCCTCTCCTTTCAGCGAAGTCTCATCCTTTCTTTCGGAATTAAGTATCAGCGGTGTTGATATGCCGAGATAGTCGCACACAATCTGTAGGGAATTAAGCAGGAAATAATTGAGCCTCCTGTCAGGATAATTGAGCATCGCCTCAATAAGGGGATAAACTTTATTGAATTGTTCCGTTTTGCGGTAGGCGCTCTCTATAGAGCGAGTTAAATGATAAGGGGTAGTTAATAGATTAAGTTCTTTTATAAGTCTATGAGGAGAAGTATGGTGAAGCGGAATTGTAATATAATGAACTTTTCCATCACGCAAGATTCGATTGCGATTAATCCATCCTCCTTTTTCATATTGGAAATTATCCAAAAGTAGAAACTTTTCAACAGCATTAATAAGTTGGAAATATCCTAAGTATGGCAAAAAATATGGTTGATTGGCAGCTAAAAATATTTTCATTTTAATATAGGATTAAATGTTTCGTGTGATAATTTAAGGTATATAAATTCATTGTTTTCTCCAACTTCTTTAAATCCAATCTTGTGACCTAATCGTAATGAAGCTGTGTGTCCTTTTCGTATTGTAGTGGTAATATATTTTAGTCCTAATTCTTTTAATGCGTATTGAATAGTAAGAGAAAGAGCTCTCGATCCGGCGATTTTATTCCAATATCTTTTGTCTCCTATAAGTGTTGACACCTCAGCTTCTATATTATTAATTCCTGTAAGATACATATTACCAATATATTCTTCTCCAGCAAGGATGGCGAAACGGCGCTCGTCGGGACGCGCGAGGACTGTACGGATCCACTGTAATTCATCTTCAAGCGTGACAGGGCCGGAATATCGCCTCCCTGTGTTTGCAAATACTTCCGGATCATTGCGCCATCGCCAGGAGGTGTAGGCGTCTTTCTCTTCAAGAGGACGGAGGGTTATATACATGATCTGATTATTCTTACGATGTATGACATATCAACCTCGTTGTATCGCTGGTCGAGCGGCAGAGGAATGAGGTTGTGTTGGAGACGAAATTCGTCGGTGTCTTTTTTCAGCTTTCCGATGGTACGTGGCCAATATTGAGCCACGAAGACTCTGTTGTCGATCAGTTTCTTGCGCAGTGAAGACGCTTCTGTCAGTAAAGGATAAACCATAGGTGCGACCTGAGAGTTTACGTCGGTAAGGTCGAGCTGATTGAGCGCATTCAATTCTCGATGGAGAGCAGTGAAATTCTTTTGTCGGATAGCTTTTACGCGCTGATAGTCGATGTTGCCGAGAATGGATGAGGTGATCCGGGACATAGCCAGCACCGGACGCTGAGACAGCGATTCCTCACAGAGTTGAAACTGTTTGTAGCCATCTTCCGGACTTTGGTCTATGCGGCGGAGGAGATGTTGCATCCGGTCGTAGGATGTGTCTTCTTTCGGAATATCTTTCGATATGGCGTCAGCGTAGAGATAACCGCCGTCGGCCACACCGAAAAATTTCCTTGGCGAGTAGAATGTAGAACAGTCGGCGGCAACCGGAAAATCGAAAAAGGCCTGCGAATTGTCTACTATCAGTCGGTATCCATATTTTCTATAAAGCGTTTTGACATAATTGTTCTTTACACCGAAATAATTGACATAGAGGATAGCTTCTCCTTCAGAGAGTTGTGGCAGGGATGTGATTTCCAACGAGCCGTCGATATGGTAGATGCTATACTCTTTTCGGGAGTTGACAAAGGCTTCGAGCAAAGAGGCGCAACAGTAGGCCGGTATATGAATCCGTGTGTATTCGCTTTGTTTTAGCAGGAATTCGAGAGCCTTGCGAGCGGCATTGAACCGCATGGCCTCATTGTGGTAATGAGGTTCATTGCGGGAATCGAGTCCAAAATATCCTCCTATTGCTTTCATTCTCGGGTTCGTTTCTTCTTTTTTTTGTTTTTCGGGTCAAGGATGACCCGGCACTTGAGGGTTGTTTTTTCGGGTCAATAATGACCCGACACTTGGGGGTTGTTATCTGGGTCAAGGATGACCCGGCACTGTTGTATCGCCTCATTTTTGAGGCGAAGGGTTGTCGTCAGGGGGAGAGGTGGAGGCGAGCGGCGTTGTGTCCGGCGGCAATTTCTGAGGCGATGAGGTTCATGGCCAAAGAGCGTCCTCGTGTGAGCTTCTTCTCTTCGGGGTTGTATGGCCAGGGCGAGAGTATCAACAGTCTTCCCTCGCTGCAGAGCTGAAATTCGGTGCCGGAGGGTTTGAATCGTTCAGGGAGGCCGTTTGGATAGATCTGTATGATGCGTGCGCCTGCCTCGATGGCTTCGTCTCGGATCTTTTTCTCTTCCTTACTGATAAAAGCGGAGATCAGTACGCCGTTGTTTGTAGCACATCTGAGCCATCGGTCGTGGAGCTGCTGTTTCTCTTCCTGTGTGTATTTCGAACGGATGATGACGGTGAGGATGTCGTAGTCACGGAGAAGAAAGATGTTGCCGTAGGCTTCCATCTTTCGGTCGTTGATAGTGATGCTGAGATGGCGTCTGAAAAGGTTGGGATGCGTTTTCCTTACGGCGAGGCGGAATGGATTGCTTTCGATGTAGGCATAGAGAGTTAGAAGTTGTCGTTTGCTTCTGACGATTCGGTAGTTGAAACCTTTGCCAAAAACAGTTGTGCCGTAATTAGAACTGATTCCGGCTTTCAGTCCGCGTATGATTTTTCCGAAAGGATCCTGTAGCTTTTCCTTTACTCTGATTAGTATATGACAGTGGTCGGGCATGATGACATGGCGCAGGATCTCTGTCTTAGGACAGATATTACACAAATCATTAATAGCGTTGCTGATGGTTTGCCCCAAGTCCGAGAGTTCTATCCTCGCCTGCCGCGGATCTGCGAAATACATTAGTGAGCCGAATGGCGGAATCTCCGGTAGAGCGCGGAGTGTCACCATGTAGATGGCAGGAGCGCGGTAGTCGTGCCACCAGGCGCGTCGTTGCTGATGATGGAGTGTGGGATAGATATGTGGTCTGTCTTGCATCGTCGGGTATGAGGGGTGCGATGCAAAGGTAAATAAAAAATCGGACTGTTCTCGCGAATAATCCGATTCGGGTCTTACTTTTCTTGTTGTTGTTCGGGGAAAATGGTGGGCGCTGAGGGATTCGAACCCCCGACCCTCTGCTTGTAAGGCAGACGCTCTGAACCAACTGAGCTAAGCGCCCGGATGCCGAAGCTTTAAAAGCTGTCACACCGGCAGTGTTTGCATTTTAACGGGGTGGGCGCTGAGGGATTCGAACCCCCGACCCTCTGCTTGTAAGGCAGACGCTCTGAACCAACTGAGCTAAGCGCCCCGTTTGCGATGCAAAGGTAATACCTTTTTCTTTCCTGTACAAATTTTTTTTACTAATTTTGTGAGAAAATTTTGGCGCCTGTCTTGAGGGGCGGTTTTAACACGTTGTGAATTAATAAAATAATCGACTCTTTTCAGGTGCCTCATAAATTAACTTTTTTCGACATGGAGCTTAACACTCTCACTGCTATTTCCCCTGTGGACGGCCGCTACCGCAAGGTCGCCGAGCCTCTTGCCGGGTATTTTTCCGAGTATGCCCTCATCCGCTATCGTCTGCGTGTGGAGGTTGAATATTTCATCGCGCTCTGCCGCCTTCCCCTGCCGCAGCTTTCGGGCGTTGGCGAAGACAAGTATGAGTCTCTCCGCGCCATCTACCGCGATTTCACGCCCGAGGATGCCCTGGCCGTGAAGAAGATCGAGTCGGTGACCAACCACGACGTCAAGGCTGTGGAATATTATCTCAAGGAGAAATTCGACATACTTGGTCTGGAGCAATACAAGGAATTCATCCATTTCGGACTGACTTCGCAGGATATCAACAATACTTCGGTGCCGATGTCGGTGCGCGACGCCCTCCACGAGGTGTTTCTGCCGGCTCTTCGCGAGCTTGTCGAGGTGCTTCGCGGTCTCGCCGAGGACTGGAAGGAGATTCCGATGCTCGCCCGCACCCACGGCCAGCCGGCGACTCCGACACGACTGGGTAAGGAAATCGCCGTCTATGTCTATCGTCTGGATGAGCAGATACGTCTTCTGGAGCAGACACCTTTCAGCGGCAAGTTCGGCGGCGCCACCGGCAACATGAACGCCCACCACGTCGCTTATCCCGGCATCGACTGGCCGGCATTCGCCGCCGCATTCATGGAGCAGGGACTCGGCCTGAAGCGCGAGATGCTGACCACCCAGATCTCCAACTACGACAATCTTGCCGCCATCTTCGACGCCCTGCGCCGCATCAACACCATCATTCTCGACCTGGACCGCGACATGTGGATGTACATCTCGATGGACTATTTCAAACAGCGCATCAAGGCCGGAGAGGTCGGCTCGTCGGCGATGCCCCACAAGGTCAACCCCATCGACTACGAGAACTCGGAGGGCAACCTCGGCATAGCCAACGCCATCTACGCGCATCTTTCGTCGAAGCTCCCTCTGTCGCGTCTGCAGCGTGACCTCACCGACTCCACCGTGCTGCGCAATGTCGGTGTGCCTATGGCTCATTCGCTCATCGCCGTGAGAAGCACCCTCAAGGGTCTCGGCAAGCTCATCATCAATGAGCAGGCCATCCACGACGACCTCGCCTCCCACTGGGCTGTGCTCGCAGAGGCGATACAGACAGTGCTGCGCCGCGAGGGCTACCCCAAGCCTTACGAGGCGCTCAAGGCGCTCACGCGCACCAACAGTGTGGTGACTGCCGAGAGCCTTGCAGAATTCATCAACTCGCTCGACGTGGCCGAGGACGTGAAGCGCCGTCTTCTCGATCTCACGCCGCTCAACTACACCGGATTCACCGACTATCCATGGTAAAGGATATCCGCATATCCGACTATGGCTACGATCTGCCGCAGCATCGCATCGCGCTGCATCCCTGTGAGCCGCGCGATGCATGCCGCCTCCTTGTGAGCCGCCGCGACGGCACCATAGACCATCGCCGTTTCACAGATCTTCCCTCGCTTCTTCCGCAGGGATCGCTGATGGTGTGCAACAACACGCGAGTCATCAAGGCGCGTCTGCGTTTCCGAAAATCCACCGGTGCTACCGTCGAGATCTTCTGTCTGGAGCCGGAGCAGCCGCGCGATTACGCGCAGATGTTTCAGGCCAAGGGGGAATGTCGCTGGACGGCGCTTGTCGGCAATCTCAAACGCTGGAAAGAGGGAGATCTTACCATGTCGCTCACCCTTCCCGATGGCACCGAGGCCGTTCTCACCGCCCGCAATCTCGGCGAGGCGCCGGGCAACGGCCGCTTGATCGAATTCCGCTGGACACCTGCCGACGCCACCTTCGCCACGATCATCGAGGCTGCCGGAGTGATTCCTATCCCACCCTATCTCAACCGCGAGTCGGAGGAGTCGGATACGACTGACTATCAGACAGTCTACTCAAAAGTGAAGGGATCCGTGGCTGCACCGACCGCCGGACTGCATTTCACGGATGCCGTGCTTGATGCGCTCCGTCTCCGTAATGTAGAGACGCAGGAGCTGACGCTGCACGTGGGTGCCGGTACTTTCCAGCCTGTCAAGGCCGAGGAGATCGGCGACCATCCGATGCACACCGAGGTCTTTTCCGTGAGCCGCAAACTCGTGAGGACACTCGCCGACGCCCTGCGCGCCGACCGCGAAATCACCGCCGTGGGCACGACCACCGTGCGTACACTCGAATCGCTACCGTGGCTTGGCGCGGCTCTTATTGCCGATCCCGACGCACCGCTTCATGTGGAGCAATGGCAGCCTTACGGCGATGAAGACGCCATCGACAAGGCCGACACGATAGCCGCACTTGACGCCCTCCTGCGGCGCATGGACGCCGATGGCGCGGAAAGCCTCACCGCCTCGACCGCCATAATGATAGCTCCCGGCTACCGCTGGCGTGTGGTCGACCATATCGTCACCAATTTCCATCAGCCCAACAGTACGCTGCTGCTGCTCGTGGCCTCCTTTGTCGGGCGTCGCGGCGGATCTGCGGATGCCTGGCGCGACATGTATGACGCCGCGCTTGCGCGCGACTATAAGTTCCTCTCGTACGGCGACTCGTCGCTGCTGCTCTGAGAGACAATCCGGAGGGCGGCTGCACCATGGTGCAGCCCTACATTTCGCAGATAACCAAATTCTTGAGACAGTTCAATATGGAGAAGAAATATTACATAGCGGAGAACGGGAATCCTGTTGGTCCCTTTACGCCGGAGGAGTTGCGCGAGCGCGGCATCACTGCCGACACACGTATCTACGCCAAGGGATGGACTGATTTTCGTGACGCTTCCGAGATTCCGGAGCTTGCCGCGTGTCTGAGTCAGCCGAAGCCTGCGGCATCCGCACCGTCGTCTTCGGCATCACGCGAGGTTGGGAATGTGGCAATCGGCGCGGCGCCCTCGGCTTCGGCGCCGACATCTGCCGCGGACAGCAGCGAGAAGGAATTGCTGATGCGCATTCTTTCGCATCTCGACGAGCTGCAGCGCGAGAACCGTCAGCTGAAGGCCGAGATGGAGTCGATGCGCAACGGAGGGACGCCGCAGACACCTCCGCCGCCACCGCAGACTCCCAAGAAGACCGTCGCTACGCCTCCGCCTATCAATCCTGTAGATTCGACCGCGACGGCAGCGCATGCGGCCGAAGAGTGGGACAAGGAGTGGGAGCGCACGGCAAACACCACAGTGCGTGCGGATAAGAAAACAGGTGGCGGAAACGGCTGCCTTATAGCTCTTATAGTAGCGGCTCTCATAGCGATAATCGGATGCGTGATCTATGCCCTCAGCCAGAACAACAATAGCTACGCCACTGAGGATTCAGATTCTGCACCGGTCGCTTGGACCTATGATGAATATGCCGCTCCGGCAGATTCGGAGGCTGCTGCGGAGGTGGCTGCTCCGGCTGAGGATTATGATTGGGGTGAGGCTGCTAAGTGACGATGGAGAGACGCAAGAAAAACATCATAGAGCTGACGCGCATCGGTGTCGAGGACTATCGGTGCCGCAGCAAGCTGCCGCTGAAGGTGGCGCTCGACAATGTCCGCTCGCTCAACAACGTCGGGTCGGTGTTGCGCACCTCCGACGCATTCCTTGTTGACGAGCTGCTGCTCTGCGGCATCACCGGCACGCCTCCGAATCCCGAGATACATAAGACGGCGCTCGGTGCCGAAGACTCCGTGGCGTGGAGCCACCATGAGGACACCGTCGAGACTCTGCGCGGTCTTCAACAGCAGGGATGGAAGGTGTGTGCTCTGGAACAGACCCACAACTCCGTGCCGCTCAACGAGTTCGTGCCGCAGGCGGACGGCCGGTACATCATAGTCGCCGGCAACGAGATCCACGGCGTGGATCAGCGCGTGGTGGACATGGCCGATGTCGTGCTCGAAATCCCGCAGTACGGCACCAAACACTCCCTGAATGTCTCCGTCAGCGCCGCTCTCGCCATCTGGCACTTCTTCACCGCCCTGCGATAACGTGTGATCTTCTTTGATTAGGTGGTGTTTTTGTTTGGTGGCTTGGGCGCGATTTTGTATCTTTGCCCTCAAAACAATATAGAACATGTCAAAAGTGGTTATTATCGGTGCCGGAGGTGTCGGCACCGTCGTGGCACATAAGTGTGCCATGCATCCGGAGGTGTTCAGCGAGATCGTAATAGCCTCGCGCACCAAGTCGAAATGCGACGCGCTGGCCGAGAAGCTGCGTGCAAAATATCCGTCGGCCAGTATCGTCACCGACAGCGTGGACGCCGACGAGGTGCCGCAGATAGTGGAGCTTTTCCGGCGCCATAATCCCAAGCTGTGCATCAATGTGGCGCTCCCCTATCAGGATCTCACCATCATGGACGCCTGTCTGGAGTGCGGTGTCAACTATCTCGACACGGCCAACTACGAGCCGAAGGATGAGGCTCATTTCGAATACAGCTGGCAGTGGGCCTATCGCGAGCGCTTCGAGAAGGCCGGACTGACGGCGATCCTCGGGTGCGGTTTCGATCCGGGTGTGTCGGCTGTCTTCGTGGCCTATGCGGCGAAGCATCATTTCAGCGAGATGCGCTATCTCGACATCGTGGACTGCAACGCCGGCAACCACGGCAAGGCTTTCGCCACCAACTTCAATCCCGAAATCAACATCCGCGAGATCACTCAGCCCGGACGCTACTGGCAGGACGGCAAGTGGGTGGAGACCAAGAACCTGGAGTTTCATCTGCCGCTGAACTATCCCAATATCGGCGAGCGCGAGAGCTATCTGCTTTACCATGAGGAGCTTGAGTCGCTGGTGCAGAATTTCCCCACTATCCGCCGTGCGCGTTTCTGGATGACCTTCGGTCAGGAGTATCTCACGCATCTGCGTGTGATCCAGGATATAGGCATGGCGCGCATCGATCCTGTGATGTATGAGGGCCGCGAGATCATCCCGATCCAGTTCCTTAAGGCTGTGCTTCCCGACCCCGGAAGTCTCGGAGAAAACTATACCGGCGAGACCTCGATCGGCTGCCGTATCGCCGGACTCGACAAGGATGGCAAGGAGTCGACCTACTACATCTACAACAACTGCTCGCATCAGGAGACCTACAAGGAGACCGGCGCACAGGCCGTGAGCTACACTACCGGCGTACCCGCTATGGTCGGCGCCATGATGTTCCTCACCGGCAAGTGGGTGAAGCCAGGCGTACATAATGTCGAGGAGTTCGATCCCGATCCTTTCCTGACAACGCTTGCAGAGAACGGACTTCCCTGGCATGTCATCGTGGACGGCGACCTTGAATTCCGCGACTGAAAACCGGATCTACTGCAAAAAACTTTGGCGGCGGAAGCAACTTTCGCCGCTTTTGTGTGTCTTATTGATAAATACCCTTTTATAACTGCCTCATTTATGAAAAAGAAACTCACATACCTTCCCTTGCTTGTCGCGCTGTTGTGCGGTGTGATGTTCACAGCCTGTGACGACGACGATTACTACTACGATGACACCTACCTTGACCGCGATCTTGTCGGCCAGTGGGATCTCATATACATCAACGGCAAGCCGGTGAGCGGCTATACGCAGAATTTCTTCGATTTCTACAGCAACGGCTCCGGGCGCTATTACTATTATGAAAACGGCGAGCAGTACTGGGAGCCGATCAACTGGTGGTGCTACGACGGATCGTATTCTCCTGTGCTGCATGTGGACTACACTTCCGGCGCTCCGCTCAACTGCGCTTATCATTTCAATTCCGACGCCTCGCGACTGTATCTGTCGTGGACCGAGGCCGGCGGCTACCGCATGGAGTATGTCTACGCCTACACCGGCTCCGCACCCGCACCGCGAAAGAGCTTAGAGAAAGTTCTTGAGAGCGCCGGAATGAAGTCCGACGGCAATTCCGCACAGCGCCCCGGCACTTCGGAAGGAGCTTCGTCCGGCACCAAAACACTGAAAGGCAAATGAGCGCATACGGTAAAGTAAAGCCCAAAAAGTCTCTCGGCCAGCATTTCCTCACCGACATGAGCGTGGCGGAGCGCATCGCCGACACTCTGCGTCCCGCAGGTCGTGAGGATTTATGGTCGCTTCCGGTGCTTGAGATCGGTCCCGGCATGGGTGTGCTCACACAGTTTCTCATGGAGCAGGACCGACCACTGAAGGCCGTGGAACTCGACAGCGAGAGCGTGGCGTATCTTCACGCGCGCTATCCCGAGCTTGACGTCATAGAGGCCGATTTCCTCAAACTTCCTCTCGATGATATTTTCGAAGGGCAGTTCGCGCTGATCGGCAATTACCCTTACAACATATCCTCGCAGATATTCTTCCGTGTGCTTGACTACAAGGATCGCATACCTCTATGTAGCGGAATGCTCCAGCGCGAGGTGGCTCAGCGTATCTGCGCCGCCCCCGGAGGACGTGATCGAGGCATACTCTCCGTGCTGCTTCAGGCATGGTATGACTGCGAATATCTCTTCACCGTCGACGAGCATGTCTTCAATCCGCCGCCCAAGGTGAAGAGCGGCGTGCTTCGGCTCGTCCGCAACGATGTCACCGATCTTGGATGCGACGAGAAACTTTTCAAGCGCGTCGTCAAGACCACGTTCGGCACACGCCGCAAGACTCTGCGCAACTCCGTGGCCTCGATGGTCGGCAAAGACAGCGCGATCCTCGCCGACGAGATCATGTACAAGCGTCCCGAGCAGCTCAGTGTGGCCGAGTTCATCCGCCTCACCAACCTCGTCGCCTCCGCCCTCTGATGGCTTTCTTAGCTAAATTAGCTATCATAACTAACTCGATAAGGCCCCGTGTTCTTTTTTTGAAGGACAACTTTAGCCTTTTATGTCCTAAGAGGTTGTTTAATAATGCTTGTTAACGACAGGGTCGAGAATTTTGGAGCGGATT
>CABUIO010000014.1 GCA_902491625.1 uncultured Porphyromonadaceae bacterium
AATGGAATCAGCCCTAATTTATCTTACCTCAAAAAATTTTATCGGACAGCAATATTATGGAAAGTGAGAAAACGCGCCTGAGCAAAGGCGACAGGTTCCGTTTTGGCGTGATAGTGGAGGATGAACCCCTGATGATCCACGGCATTGAACCTGCGGAAGGGAGCACCCTGCCGAAAAACGGCTGCTATGTCTGCGGCGCCACCCACGGCGTCACCTTCAGCCTTGTATAATCCCGCGACTAAGTGTATGACTTTGTGGAAAAACGCGCGTTTCTCTCCTGCTCCGATGCTTGCCCTAAAGGAGGGCGACGATGATGGGATCGGCGGTGAGCCAATGGCGTTCGGGGATGCGGCAGCGCATGTCGGCTGTTTTCTCGATCATTCCGGCGTCAAGCTGTCGGCGCAGGTTGCGGCGCAGACGTTCGGTGTCTGCGGAGCCGCCCGGGAGCGCGGCGTATTCTGCAAGGGAGATTCCCCGGTCGGTGCGGAGGCGCGTCATCAGGTATTCCTCGCGGAGTTCGGCGTCGGTGAGTGTTTCGGTCGAGAACCGGCGGTCGCCGCGCAGATATGCCTCGGTGTCCGGAAAGTTGGCAGTGCGCAGACGTTTGCCGTCGTAGCTGTGTGCGCCCGGGCCGAGTCCGAGGTATGGTGCTGAGTGCCAATAGGCTGTGTTGTGGCGTGACTCAAAGCCTGGAAGGGCGAAGTTGGAGATTTCGTAGTGGCGGTAGCCCGCGGCGGCAAGTGCTTCGCACAGATGCAGATACATTTCCTCAGAGATTTCTTGGGGCGGCAGCTGTATCTTTCCGGCTTCGGCGAGGCGAGTCATGGCGGTGCCCTCCTCAAGCATCAGTGAATAGAGCGAGATATGCTGCGGACGGAGCGCGATCGCTCTTTCCACGTCGCGGCGCCATGAGTCGAAAGTCTGACCGGGAAGTCCGAACATCAGGTCGATGCTCACGTTGCCCGACGGAAGCAGTGATTCGTAGGCTTCGGCTGCGCGGGCTGCGGTGTGCCGGCGTCCGATGCTCCGCAGCAGTGTATTGTCGAAGCTCTGCACTCCCATGCTGAAACGGTTGAATCCGGCTTCAAGGAGTGCGGCGGCATATTCCGGCGTCACGTTGTCCGGATTCAGTTCGATGGTAATTTCCTTCGGCCTGCCGCCGAAAATATCCGACATGCGGCGGAGAAGTTCTGAGGCAGTTTCCGGCGGCATCAGCGAGGGTGTGCCTCCGCCGACATAGATAGTGTCGGGAGGCGAGGGGAGTTCATTGCGGCGTGAGCGTGCCTCGTCTGTGACAGCGCGTAAAAAAGTCTCCCACGGCACCTCGGTGCGCGGAAGACTGTAGAAGTCGCAATAAAGGCATTTGCTGCGGCAGAAGGGTATGTGGATATAGAGGTGGCTGCTCATCGACCCGTGAGATTGGCCATCTCGATCGCTGCCACTGCGGCCTCTGTGCCTTTGTTTCCGAGTATGCCGCCGGCTCTTTCGGCAGCCTGATCGAAGCTGTTGACGGTCAGGACGCCGAAGATCACCGGAACGTCGCCGGTCGCGTTGAGCGTCGTGACGCCCTGAGTCACCGACTGGCAGACATAGTCGAAATGAGGCGTGTCGCCACGGATCACGCATCCGATGACAATGACGGCGGAAGGATTGTAGCGCCGGATGGCGTAGGCGGCGCCGTGGGTCAGCTCGACGGCGCCGGGCACCTGAAGCATCCTGACGTTGTCTTCCGGCACCCCCGCGTCGAGAAGTGTCTCTCGGGCGCCTTGGGCGAGCGCGTCGACAATCTCCGTGTTCCAGCGTGTGGAGATGATCACGCAGCTGAATTTTGAAGGATCGGCGGGCACGGCTTGCTGCAGCTCGCCGCTTTCACCCCGCAATATCGTTGACATTCGTGTTCAGTTACTTGTTAAGGTGTTTCTCCGCTTTGTCGGCGGCCATGGCCTCGACCTCGCGGTTCATCTTCTCTTTGACGTTGTGGACTTTTTCCTCGACTTTGCGGAGAGATTTCTCGGCTTTCTCGGCGAGCTTTCCGGCAGTCTCCTGTGCCTTGCGGTGGAAAGAGTTGACCGTACCCTCGACGCGGCCGACATTCTTGTCGACTTTCTCGACAGTCTTCTTGGCGTTCTTGATGGTCAGCGAGTGCAGGAAAGTCTTCCAGCGCGGTTCGAGGCGTGTGTCAAGCTCGATGACTTCAAGGAGAGCGAGAATGTCCTCTTCAAGCTCTATTGTCTCAAGGGCGATGGCGTGTGGGAGGACGGCGTTGAGCAGACGAGTGGCACGCGGACGCATGGCGCGGATGCGGATCATGATCTCGGCCATCTCGATCGACATTTTCACCTCCTTGCGGCCGACCTTTCCTGTGCGGCGGCGCGAATACTTGATTGCCTCGGCATAGAATTTCAGCGAGCCACGGTAGTCGCCTGTGGCCGCGAGGAGCTGGGCGGTCTTGCGCAGTGAGTCGACGAGGCGGTCTGTCGCGGCGTTCACACCGCTGTTGACCTTGGAGAAAAGCTGGTTGGTGACTGTCTGCTGACGTGCGAGCATGTCGAGTGTCTTGCGGCGCGAGCGCAGGATGTGGGTTGACAGCTCCATGGCGAGGATATAGAATTCACCGAAACGCTCGGCGTCGGTCTCGATGAGCCGGTTGAGCACCTTGAAGAGAGTGTCGAGATCGCGCTCTGCCTGCTTGAGGTCGTTGGTTGCCAGGCGGATCTGGGTGAGGTCGAAAAGGAGAGCCATGAGGACGGCGCGGAATTCCGTGTTCTCCAGATCGGCGAATCCGCGGAGCTGCCTGAGCGACTCCACGGTGCGCTCCAGAGCGTCTGAATAGCGATCTTCGTGCATGAGCTTGCGCACGGTCTGGCGTGTGAGCTCGACCTGACGCAGGGTCTCTTTGTCGGCTGAATGTCTGTCGAGTTCTTCGAGTCTGAGAGGTAAATTGATGTGTATCATTTCTGTTGATGTTGTTTCAAAATTGAGGAGGATGGCGTCACAGCGTGCGGGCCTTGCCGCCCAGATAGCCTCCGTGGTGACGTTTGGCATACTGCTGGGGCGTGAATCCGATGGCCTTCATCACGGCTACGACGAGGACATCTCCTATGACCGTCATCATTGTGGTCGAGGTGGTCGGCGTCAGGCCGAGAGGGCACACCTCCGGAGCGTCGGCGGTGGGCAGCAACGCGTCGGCCGACAGCGCCAGAGGACTGTCTGTCTTACCCGTGATAACAATTAAAGGTACATCAGGGTTCATGTTGCGGGCGAGTTCCACCAGTTCGAGGATTTCGCGGGTCTTGCCTGAATTGCTGATGAGAAGCATCAGGTCGTCGGGCTGCATGACGCCAAGATCGCCGTGCTGAGCCTCGGAGGGGTGGAGAAACACTGCCGGAGTGCCTGTGGATGAGAATGTTGTGGCGATGTTCATGGCGATCTGTCCGGCCTTTCCCATGCCGGAGGTGATCAGCTTGCCTCCGCGTTCGGCTACGTGGCTGACGATGAGCTTTACGGCCTTCTCGTAGTCGGCGGTCACCGGGATGGACGCCACGGCACGGCTCTCGGCCTCCAGGATTTCGCGCATGAGTATCTTTGTATCTTCCATATCGGTTTTGATTCTACAGGTTATAGATTAGAGGTTAGAGGTTGGGTATTGCTTCAAACTCCTTGAGCAGCGAGCGCCATTCTTCAGGCACGCCTGTGGGGAGTAATGTCTTGACATCGACATAGACCATCACGGTCTCGCAGAGCGAGTGGACTTCGTCGGTGTCGTGGTCGACGATCATCTGCTGCAGCCGGATATGCTTGTCCCCCATCTCGGTGAGCCGTGTGAGAACGTCGATCTTCTGTCCGAAATAGATCGGACGGCGGAAGGCGCAGTCCACGTTGGCTATCACGGTCTCGATCTTGCGGAAGTTGATGTCCCCCTTGCGCACGGCCTCCATGTAGCGCGCCTTGCCGGTATCGTAGAACGAGAAATATACGGTGTTGTTGACGTGGCCGAGCAGGTCGATGTCGTTGAATCGGATCTGTAGCGGGATGCGGTGACGGAAGGCGTCGGTCGGGGGTATCTGAATCGGATAAGGCATAAATTAGCGCGAGGTCAGATGAAACGTATTTCGGTGATTATCTCTTTGCCGAGGGCATTGTTGATGGCCTTCAGCAGCGGTGTCTGCTGCATTGAAAGCTCCTGACGGACGGCGGCGGAGGTGACGTGCACCATCAGCGTGCTTCCGTTGACGCGCCTCATGGTGGTGAGGCGGTTGATGTGGTTGCCGACGACAGTGCCCCAGACGGAGAGGGCGCGGTGGGCGAGCATGTTGTCCTCCAGACCTTCGCTACGGACCACATTGTCGATAATCTCGGATATGAGCATCGGTCGGGTGCGTTTCATGTCTGGTCAAGGAGTGAGCAGACCCCTTCCTCGACGCCGAAGAGGCGATAGCGCCCGGCGGTGCGGCTGAGGATGGAGTCTATATGCTTGCGGTTGGTGTCGGTTATGAAGATCTGGCCGAAAGTCCGGCCGGGATCGGTGACTGTGGCCACGATGCGCTCCACGCGCGAGGCGTCGAGCTTGTCGAAGATGTCGTCAAGCAGCAGTATGGGGAGAGTGCGGGAGTGGGAGGCGAGGTATTCGTAGAGCGCGAGACGCAGGGCGATGGTGAAGCTCTTCATCTGACCCTGGCTGCCGACCCGGCGGACGTCGTAGCCGTCGAGCGAGAGAGCGATGTCGTCGCGGTGCGGACCCACGGTGGTGTGGGTCAGGATGATGTCGCGCTGGCGCACACGGTCGAGTGCGGTGGCGAAATCTCCGGCTGTGACGGCATCTGTAGCCGAGGGAGTGTAGGCTATGGCGGCAGTCTCCGCTTCCGGCGCGATGAGGGCGTGGAAGGCAGCGAATGGCGCGGAGATCTCCTCACACCAGCGGCGGCGCGTGGCGGCGATGACCTCGGCGCAGGCCGTCATCTGCATCTCGACGGACTCCATGAGCAGCGGATCGGTCACACCGTTGCGGAGCATTCCGTTGCGCTGGCGCAGAGCCTCGTTGTAGCGCTGCAGATGCTGGAGATAGGAAGCGTCGGCCTGCGAGATGACATTGTCGATGAGGCGCCGGCGCTCCTCGGCTCCTCCGGTGATGAGCATCAGGTCGGAAGGGTCGGCAAGCACTACAGGGATGGTGCCGACATGGTCGGAGAGGCGGCGGCAGTCCTTGCCGTCGCGACGCAGCTGCTTGCGGCGTCCCTGACTCCAGCCGATGCTCACGTCCAGACGTGTGGCGTCTTCGGCGCCCGAGTCGGAGTAATGGCCGCGGAGCATCATCTGCTGTTCGCCGTGGCGCACGATCTCGCCGTCGGTGAGCGAGCGGCTGCTGCGTCCCATGCTCAGATAGTAGATGGCTTCGAGCAGGTTGCTCTTGCCCATGCCGTTGCTCCCTACAAGGCAGTTGGCTCCGCCCGAAAATTCGAGCGAAGCCTCTCCTATGTTCTTGAAATTGAGTATTTCGAGTCTGTCAAGCAGCATCCTTCTCTGTCAGGTGGCATCCTTTGGCAACTCAGAGGCCTAAGATGGCCTTCTCTTCGGGCATCGTGAAATAGAACGAACGCTCGCCACGCTCGCCGCAGTCGATCACGAGCATGAACGCGCTCCCGTTGTCGTAGAGCATTTTCATGATTCCGCGGAAGTTGGCGTCTTCGCTGATCGACTTGCGCAGCTCGGCCTCGTCTGTGTCGATCCAGACATCCTGCGCCATGGAATTGGACTCGATCATAGTGATCTGGAAATACGTGCCGTTGTAGTAGGCATATATTCCGGAGGTCGTGTCCTTGTTCATGTTCTCGGCAAGGTTGCGGAGTGTCTGCGACTCGGCCGAAGCCTCGGGCGCGACGGCGAACAGAGCCGCCATGGCGAGGCAGAGTATGGTGAGAATCTTCTTCATTTCAGTCGATTTTTTCTATTGTGGAGAAAAGGTTTAGAACTCGCAGTTGCCGGGATAGCGCGGGAAGGGAATGACGTCGCGGATGTTCTGCATTCCGGTGACGAAGAGCACCAGACGTTCGAATCCGAGGCCGAATCCGCTGTGGGGCACGGTGCCGAAGCGGCGTGTGTCGAGATACCACCACATGTCCTTCATCGGTATGCCAAGCTCCTCGATGCGGCCCAGCAGCTTGTCGTAGCTCTCCTCGCGCTGGCTTCCGCCGATGATCTCGCCGATCTTGGGGAAGAGCACGTCCATGGCGCGCACGGTCTTGCCGTCGTCGTTGAGCTTCATGTAGAAGGCCTTGATCTCCTTCGGATAGTCGGTCAGGATGACAGGCTTCTTGAAATGCTCCTCGACGAGATAGCGCTCATGCTCCGAGGCAAGGTCGACCCCCCAGTAGACGGGGAACTCGAATTTCTTGCCGCTCTCTTCGAGAATCTTGACGCCCTCGGTGTAGGGGAGACGCACGAACTCGTTGTCGACCACAAACTTCAGGCGCTCGATCAGCTCCTTGTCGAACATGTCGTTGAGGAACTGGATGTCATCCTTGCAGTGTTCCAGCGCGTAGCTGATGCAGTATTTGATGAACTCCTCGGCAAGATCCATGTTGTCGGCGATCTCGTAGAAGGCCATCTCGGGCTCGATCATCCAGAACTCCGACAGATGGCGCGGAGTGTTGGAGTTTTCGGCGCGGAACGTGGGACCGAAAGTGTAGATGCAGCCCAGAGCGGTGGCGCCAAGTTCTCCTTCGAGCTGACCGCTCACAGTGAGGCTCGCGGGCTTGCCGAAGAAGTCGGCGGAATAGTCGGTCTTGCCCTCCTCGGTCTTCGGGAGGTTCTGCATGTCCATCGTCGTGACCTGAAACATTGCTCCGGCGCCTTCGCAGTCGGAGGCTGTGATCAGCGGCGTGTGGAAATAGTAGAAGCCCTTGTCGTTGAAGAATTTATGGATGGCAAAGGCCAGGGCGTGGCGTATGCGGAGCACGGCGCCGAAGGTGTTGGTGCGAGGGCGCAGATGCGCTTTCTCGCGCAGGAACTCCAGCGTGTGCCCCTTCTTCTGCAAGGGATATGTCTCGGGATCGGCGGTGCCGTAGATTTCCAGCTCGTCGGCCTGAACTTCCACTGATTGCCCTTTGCCTTGCGAGGCCACGAGCTTGCCCTGCACGTGGATGCTGGAGCCTGTGGTCACCGGCTTGAGCTGCTCCTCGGAGAAGCGTTGCAGATCGAAGACGATCTGCAGGTTCTTGATCGTGGAGCCGTCGTTGAGTGCCACGAACTGTACATTCTTGTTGCCACGTCGGGTGCGTACCCAGCCCTTGACATCGACAGTCGTGCCGATGAGCTTGTCGGGGTCGCCGAGCAGACCGGCGACACGTGTGCGGCGAATATCTTCCATTTTAGTCTGTTTCAGATGAGAATTATTCAAACGAACCCATGCGGAGATAGTTGACCTCCTCCTGTGTGAGGTAGCGCCAGCGTCCGCGCGGGAGATTCTTCTTGGTGAGTCCGGCGAAATAGACGCGGTCGAGCTTCACGACGCGATAGCCCAGCGACTCGAAGATGCGGCGCACGATGCGGTTGCGGCCGGAGTGGATCTCGATGCCGGCCTGATTGCGGTCGGTGTCGTTGACGTAGCTGATGGCGTCGGCGTGGATCTCGCCGTCTGTCAGCTCGATGCCGTCGGCGATGCGCTGCATGTCCTCCTCGGCGATGTCCTTGTCGGTCCAGACGTGGTAGATCTTCTTCTTCACGAACTTGGGATGAGTGAGCTTGGAGGCGAGATCGCCGTCGTTGGTGAGAAGGAGAACGCCGGTGGTGTTGCGGTCGAGGCGTCCCACAGGATAGATGCGCTCGGCGCAGGCGCCCTTCACGAGGTCAAGCACGGTCACGCGGCCGTTGGGATCGTCGCTCGTGGTGACGCAGTCCTTGGGCTTGTTGAGCAGCACGTAGCATTTGCGCTCGGGTGTCACGACCTTGCCGTCGTATTCCACCACGTCGGTGCGGTTGATCTTGGTGCCGAGTTCGGTGACGACCTCGCCGTTGACCTTGACCAGACCTGCGGTGATGTGCTCGTCGGCCTCGCGGCGCGAGCAGATGCCCGAGTTGGCCATGAACTTGTTGAGACGTACCGGCTCGTTGACGTCGATGTCTTCAAGCACGTAGTCTATCTGCTTGGGACGCGGAGTGAATCTCATTCCGGGACGCTGCTGCTGCGGTCCGAAGCCGCCGGGACGGTTGGCCTGATAGCCGGGACGGCGCTGTCCGCCCTGCTGGCGGTAGCCACCCTGATTGTAGCCGCCCTGCTGACGGTTGCCGTAGCCGCCGTTCTGCTGGCGGTTGTTGTAGGGGCGTTGCTGATAGCCGCCCTGCTGGCGGTTGTTGTTGCCGTAGGGGCGCTGCTGATAGCCGCCCTGACGGTTATTGTTGTAGGGGCGCTGCTGATAGCCGCTCTGTCGGTTGTTGTTGTATGGACGCTGCTGATAGCCGCCGTTCTGCTGCTCGCCGCCCTGAAGCTTTTCGCCATCGCCGTTCTGATCCATCGGACGCTTGTAGCTGTTCTGGCGGTTGTTGTTGTAAGGGCGCTGCTGATAGCCACCCTGACGGTTATTGTTGTATGGGCGCTGCTGATAGCCGTTCTGCGGACGGTTCATGCGCGGGCGCGGCGTGTAGCCGGAATGCTGCTGTGTGGTCTCTGCGGACTCTGTTGCGGCGTGTTCGCCTGTTGCGGCGTCGACGGCAGACTGCTCGCGGCGCGGCTGATAGTGCGGACGGTCGCCGTAGCTGTCCTGACGGTTGTCGCCGTAGCTGTTGTAGGGGCGACGCTGCTGATAGCCCCCCATACGGTTGTTGTAGGGGCGGGGCTGGTAGGGACGGGGCTGATAGCCCTGACCGGACTGAGAGGAGACTGTCTGGTTTTCCCCCGAGTGATTGGCCTTGTCGTAGTGAGCCTCACTGGTGCCTTCCGGAGTTACGTTGGCGGAAGCTGCGGCCGATGCGCCGATGCGCGGGCGTTTGGGTTTCTTCTCTTCTTCCATAGTTTTTCGGGATAGATGATTTTTTTCGTAAGCTTGAAAATATAAATAAAATTGGGCGCCTTAAATATCTCTAAGCTGATGCTGTAGTCATGACTATAGGCACGCATCTCTGCGGCTGAGGAATAGACCGGTGTAATTTTAAGGCTTTTGCAATATAAATTGTTCTCGAAAATGTAAAAAGCGTCTGTGGAAGCGTCGTGTCGCGTGAAAGTCGGCGGCAAGGCGCTGTCCGACGCCGCAAAGATAGAAAATAATTTGTAAAGTAGCAACTAAAGGATTAACAACTTGCGACAACCTGCGGGAAGCTGAAAAACTTTTGAGCGGTGTCGGTTGTATATATAATATCAGGATCACGGGCAATTCAGGCTCGGCGGTCCGGCTGTATCAACTATACTTTTCTATTGCTATGAAACGACCTGTCATTGGCTTATATATGGCGCTTTGCGCGTTTGCCGCCGCTACGCCCGCCGCGGAGGCGCAGGTGGTGACGCTCGACTCCTGCCGCATGATGGCGCTCTCCAATAACAAGGTGCTCCGCGCCGCCGAGGAGGCCATCACCGGCGCCGGCTATCAGCACAAGGCCGCGAAGGCCGCATATCTGCCGGCCTTCGACCTGACCGCGGGATACGCCTACAACCAGCATAAGATCTCGCTGCTGGGCGCTGACGCAAAGCTGCCGACCATGATCTTCGATCCCCTCACGCAATCATATAAATACGACATCCTGCTCAATCCCGTCGACGGACAGCCTGTGCTGGATCCCGAGACCGGAACGCCGATACCTCTGTCGGTGGCGGTGATTCCCAAGAGCGCCATGAGCTACGACGTCCACAATGTGTTTGCCGGAGCCATCACGGTGACGCAGCCTGTCTACATGGGCGGCGCCATCCGCGCCATGAACGACATCACGCGCTACGCAGAGGATCTGGCACGCACCTCGCGCAATCAGGCCGCGCAGGATGTGGTCTATGCTGTCGACGAGACATACTGGCTCGTGGTCTCGCTGCGCGAAAAATGCCGCCTTGCGGAGAGTTATGTCAAGCTCGTGGACACCCTTAAATATAATGTCAACCAGATGTATGAGCAGGGCGTGGCCACCAAAAGCGACTGTCTGCGTGTGGAGGTGAAATACAATGAAGCCAACGTGGCGCGGACAAAGGCGGACAACGGCCTTGCCCTCTCGCGCATGGCGCTGGCTCAGCTCTGCGGAATGCCGGTGAGCAGCAACCTGACGCTTGCCGACGAGGGCATGCTCTCCGGAAGTGTCGAAGATGATGCTTCCGGCGTGGCGCTCTCCGATACCGCCGACATGCGTGACGTCTACGCCAGGCGTCAGGATCTGGCCTCGATGCGCAACGGCATCAGGATGCTGGAGGGCACGGAGAAACTCGTGAAGGCCGATATGCTCCCGAAAGTGGCTGTAGTGGCTGCATACAAGGTGACGAACCCCAATGTGATCGACGGTTTCGAGAAGCGTTTCGGCGGCGGTTTCAATATCGGCGCCACTGTGACGATGCCGCTGTGGCACTGGGGTGGCAACTACAACAAGCTGAAGGCCGCGCAGAGCGCCACCATAGCGTCGAGGCTGATGCTCGAGGACGCCGAGGAGAAGGTCAATCTGCAGGTGCAGCAGGCGCGTTTTCGATATGAGGAGGCCTATAAGACGCTGGAAATGACGCGTTCCAACCTCAAAAGCGCTGACGAGAATCTTGAAGACGCGCAGTTCGGTTTCAAGGAGGGCGTGCTGACCGCCGACGATGTCATCGCGGCGCAGACGGCGTGGCTGCAGGCGCATTCTGAGAATATCGACGCGCAGATCGACGTGAAGCTCTGTCGCGTCTACCTCGGCAAGGTGCTGGGACTTATGAATTATTAAGAGAATAGAACATAAAACGATTTACCATGGACGATAAGGATACAAGCAAGAAAGAGACATCTCAGGCCGACGGCGGCAAGCTGACAATGGCGCAGCGCGAGGTGCTGAAATATCAGGAGCAGGAGGCGATCGCCAAGCGCGATCGTGGCATCGTGCTGGCTGTCATATTGGTGACATTGGTCATGGCCTGTCTCGCGGTGGCCGGATTCCTGTTCATAAAGCCGGAACCGGACACGATCCAGGGTCAGGGCGACGCTACGGAGATACGTGTGTCGGGCAAGCTCCCGGGCCGAATCGTGGAGATTTATGTCGAGGAGGGTCAGATGGTGCACAAGGGGGACACGCTCGTGCACATCCATTCGTCGCTGGCTGACGCCAAAAAGGCTCAGGCCGAGGCGATGGAGGAGGTGGCCGCCGCCGGCAACCGCAAGGTCGACGCCGGAACGCGATCCCAGATCATCAGTTCCGCCTACGATCTGTGGCAGCAGTCGCAGGCGGCTCTCGGCATAGCGGAGAAGACTTATCAGCGCATGGAGAATCTCTACGCCAAAGGTGTCGTTTCGGCTCAGAAGCGCGACGAGGCCAAGGCTGCCTACGATGCCGCCGTGGCAGGTTCCAACGCCGCCAAGAGCCAGTATGAGCTGGCCAAGTCCGGTGCCCAGAGCGAGGACAAGCAGGTTTCCGCAGCGCTCGTGAAAGCGGCGCAGGGAAGTGTCCGGGAGGTCGACGCGCTCCTCGAGGACCAGTATCTCCTTGCTCCCTGCGACGGTCAGGTCACGGTGATATATCCCGAGGCGAGCGAGCTGATAGCCACCGGCGCCCCGATCATGACGATCCAGTCCCAGGACCGCCACGCTGTATTCAACGTCAGGGAGACGACGCTCAAGGACATGAAAGTCGGCTCAAAGATTAAGGTGCGCATCCCGGCACTCGACAAGGAGATGACAATGAAAGTCTACTACATCAAGGACATGGGAGCCTACGCCGCTTGGCAGGCCACCAAGGCGACCGGAGACTACGATGCGCGCACTTTCGAAGTGAAGGCGATGCCCGAGGAACCGATCGAGAATTTCCTCCCCGGCATGTCGGTGCTGTATCTCGGTCCCGCCGGAAAATGATCCATTGCATTTGACTTAGACTATGAGAGCTACAGGTGTTTTAGCAATAGTGCGCCGCACGGTGGTAGAGCTCGGAAGCCGGCCTTTGTTCTGGTTTGCGATGCTCATCATGCCTGTGCTCATCTTCGTGTTCCTCACCTCCATGATGGAGGAGGGACTTCCGCAGAGAGCGCCGGCGGCGATCGTGGACCGCGACCGCTCGGCGACATCGCGCAGGGTCACGCAGACGCTCGCCGGGATGCAGATGGTCGATCTCGTGGCCGCTGAGGAATCGTTCTCCGAGGCTCACGACGCCATGAAACGCGGCGAGGTCTTTGGATTCTTCCTCATTCCCGAGAATTTCGAGAAGGATCTGATGTCGGGACGTACGCCGACAATCTCATTCTACACCAACATGGTCTACTACGTCCCCGGCACGATGCTGTTCAAGAACTTCAAGACCGTGGCCGTCTACACCAAAGCCGGACTTGTCGTGCAGACCCTCCAGCTCACCGGCATGGGCGAGGAGGAAGCAATGGCGATAGTCAATCCGGTCAATATCGCAAATCGTCCGATCGGCAATCCTCAGCTCAACTACGCCATATATCTTTGCAACGGATTCGTGCCCGGCGTGCTGCAGGTGATGATCATGCTCGTGACGTGCTACACGGTGCTCCACGAGATCAAGCGCGGCACGTCCCGCGAATGGATGCGCATGGCCGGAGGAAGCGTCTACAAGGCAGTTTTCGCCAAGATGCTGCCGCAGACGATATGGTGGTGGGTGATCGCCCTTTTTATGGAGATGTGGCTGTTTAAGTTCAACCATTTTCCGATGCACGGCTCATGGCTGTGGATCACAGTCTCGGAGCTTATGTTTGTGCTCGCCTGTCAGGGCTTCGCGCTTTTCGTCAGCTGTGTGATACCCAATCTGCGGTTCGCGCTGTCGATCTGCGCTCTTATGAGCATTCTCAGTTTCTCTCTGGCGGCCTACAGTTTCCCGGTACAAAGCATGTATCCTTCGGTGGGAATCTTCAGTTGGCTCCTCCCGGCGCGCTACAACGTTTTGATCTATTTCGACCAGGCGCTCAACGGTAAAGCTCTGTATTACTCAAGGTTATGGTTCGTGGCCTACATCATCTTCATGATCCTGCCTTTCACCATGATGTGGAATTTGCGGCGCCGACTCGTTAATCCAACTTATATGCCTTGATATGAAGAAGTTGTGGCACATATTCACACGCCCTTTCCTGGAAGTGGCCGGCGTCTACTATCGCGAAATGCGCATCTGTCTTTCTGATGTAGGCATCATGCTTTTCGTGCTCTTTTTGCCGTTAGCTTATCCGGTCATCTATTCGCTGATCTATAATCCGGAGATTGTGCGTGACGTTCCGGTAGTTGTCATCGACCGCGACCGCACTGCAGACAGCCGCGAGCTTGCGCGACGTTTCGACGCCACGCCGCAGGCTTCCGTAATCGGATATGCCGCAGACCTTCCCGAGGCGCGACGTGCCGTCGACAGCGAGAAGGCGTTTGCCATACTTGAGATTCCCAAGGGTTACTCCGCAGACATCGGCAACGGCACGCAAGTGTCTCCGGTGCTCTATTGCGAGATGAGTCTGCTGCTGCGTTACCGTGAACTGATGGTGGCCGCCACCAACCTTTCGATACAGACCGGACAGGATCTTCAGGCGCAGAAAGTCAATGAGCTTGGCGTCAGCAGTCTCTCCGGCGACAAGGAGTTCCCGATGGGGATGAGTTATCGTCCGATGGGCAACATATCGTCAGGTTTCGATTCCTTCATCATGCCCGGCGTGCTGATGCTTATTCTCCATCAGGCCATAGTGCTTGCCGTCGGTATGCGCGGAGGCGCCACAACTCAGCGCAAGAGGATGCTCGGCTATTATCCGGTGAACTACGTGCGCTCGACGTTCCTCTCTATGTTCGGGCAATGCCTGTGTTATTTCACTTTGCTTGTCGTTCCGCTGATATTCCTCGTCCATTTCGTTCCGCTCATTTTCCATTTCCCGATGATGGGCGACACATGGCAGATTCTTGCGTTCCTTTTCCCTTATATGCTTTCGGCGATGATGGTCGGCTACTGTGTTCAGGCGCTGGTCACGGAGCGCGAGGCAGTGTTTGTGGTGTGGGTGATCACCTCCATAGCGCTGCTCTTCCTCAGTGGCCTGACATGGCCGATGTATGCGATGGGGGAGCCGTGGTCATTGATCAGCCGCATTCTTCCCTCGACGTGGGGAGTCGAAGGCTTCATACGCATGAACGGCGACGGCGCGACGCTCGGTCAGGTCATGCCTGAATACCGCATGCTGTGGATTCTGGCGCTTGCCTACGGACTTCTGGCTTATCTGCTGCAGCGTCTGATCGTGCGTCCGCGTGCACGCCTCGCACAGCTCACCTACGCCCTTGCCGACGACACACTTCCCGAACAGCGTGGAAAAGCCCTCTAAATAAATGACCTACAGATATGTCAGACAAACTTCATATCGCCATATTCGGCAATCCGATGGTCGACGACTCAGCTATCGGCCACACTGCGGAACTTATCGGGATGCTTGCTGACGGCGGATGCGCCGTCGACGTGGAGTCGAGGTTCTGCGACTCTCTGAGGCAGCGTTCCGAACTCGCGGGCGTAGTCCGCAGGGTAGATACGCCCGATGCCGACACCGACATGATAATATCCATCGGCGGCGACGGCACTTTCCTGCGCGCCGTGAGGTGGGAGGAGGTCGGACTTATTCCTATCGCGGGACTCAACGGCGGCCATCTCGGGTATCTGACCGGCTGGACCCTCGACGAGGTCCCGGAGTTCGTGCAAGCCCTCTCAGAAGGCTGCTACAGAGCCGAACGCCGCTCGATGATAAAGGTTGAGTCGGAGGCTCTGCGCGGCAGGGACTACTGGCCCTACGCGCTCAACGAGGTGGCTGTCCTGAAGGAGAGTTCGGCCACGATGATCGGCGTGGGCGCGGAGATTAACGGCGCTTATCTCACCGACTACGATGCCGACGGACTGATCGTTGCGACTCCCACAGGTTCAACGGGCTACAATCTGTCGGTCGGCGGTCCGATACTTGAACCCTCGCTCCCGGCGTGGGTGCTCTCGCCTGTGGCGGCACATTCGCTCAATATGCGCCCGCTCGTGGTTTCCGACGATTCGCGGTTGCGTCTGCTGCCGCGCTCGCGCACACATCATGTGCTGCTGAGCCTCGACGGACGCAGTATCAGCGTGCCCGACAATCAGCCACTTATGCTAACCAAAGCGTCGTTCACGATGGCTGTGGTGCGTCCTGCCGACGCCACATTCGCCGACACGTTGCGTGAAAAACTTTATTGGGGAATAGGCGGACGCCTCCGCTGATTATTTAGACAAGGTAAATTTTCTGGTAGCCAGACGGTTGCCGTCGCAGAAGATCTCAACGGTATATTCGCCGGGTGTCAGCGACGTCGTGACGTCCCAGTAGACGCTCACGGGGAGTTCCTCGTTGGCATATTCGATCGAACGCTTTGCGGTACACTGCAACGAAGTGCCGTCGAAGGAGAAGTTTCCGCCGCCGGGAAGGAGTGTTCCTTCGGGCGATTTGATGCGTACATAGACCTCTTTCTTGCCCGGCGCGGCAGTGTTGTTGGGCGTGATGGTGAAGCTTACTCCAAGCTGCGAGGCTTTGGAGACCTTCTTCTCGCGTTTGCCTTTCTTGTTGTAGGCGCTGAGCGAGACGCCGGTGAGACTCAGGCGCTCGGCCACTGCCACTTTCTGCTGTAGTTTCTCGTTGCTGGCGCGTGTCTCGCCGACCTGCGAGCGCAGTTCCTCGTTGTGAGCCGTCAGTTCGGTGTTCTTCTTCACCTCTTCCTCATATTTCTGATTGAGATCGGCGAGCTGTTCGTAGAGCGAGCGTGCGATGTCCTTGAGGGTTGCGATTTCGGCCTCAAGCGACTTGATCTTCTCGTCGCGCTTTTTCAGCTCGTTTTTGTCGGTGGTGCGGTCCGAGCGCAGCTGACGGATCTCCGCCATCAGGCCGTCGATCTTGTTGCGGGCGTCATTGTATTTCTGAAGAAGCTCGCGTTGGTCGTCGTTAAGCTCCATGCCGCTCATTTCGCTGTAGTTGGGCAGCGAGTCTATGGAAGCGGCGAGCTGGGTGAGCTGCAGCTGATCGTTGACCATACGTAGCGAATCGAGCTGCTGCTGCATGGCCTCGGCGTCCGACATCGAAGTGTCTGACTTATCATCCTTCTTGCAGGAAGGGAGCAATATGGCCACAGCGGCCGAAGCGAGCAATAATCTTCTGAAATTCATAGCGGTTATTATTTTGCCGCAAAATTACGAAAAAATTCCGAAAACGCGGGGATAAATTTTTCTAACCATCTTTGGCGAACCATTGGGAACCATTTTCCCCGGCTCCCGCCTCGGCACAGTAAGGGTAGGAGGGGAGACAGGAGAACGGAAGGACGATGGGGCCAATAGGGCTGATGGGGCTGATAAGACCAGTGAGGGTGATGGGACAAAACGAGTACCGGCACTTGTCCGATTGGATAAGCGCCGGTATCTAGTGTCGTAATCTCGCAGAGATTATTTTGTAGCGGCAGCAGCAGCGTCCTTAGCAGCGTCTACAGCAGCGTTGGCAGCGTTCTGAGCGTCCTTAACGGCAGCGTCAGCAGCCTTCTGAGCGTCAGCAACAGCAGCCTCACCCTCTTTCAGAGCGTCAGCTACAGTAGCCTCACCCTCAGCGGGAGTAGCCTCACCCTCAACGGGAGTAGCCTCTGTGTTCTCAGCGGGAGCAGCAGCCTCAGTTGTAGTAGCGCTCTCGTTAGCGGAGTCGTTACCCTTCTTTGCGTCGTTGCAAGATACGAGTGCTACAGATGCGAGCACTGCGAGAGATAAAATTACTTTCTTCATTTTAGTAGGAGTTAAATAATAAAACAATAATTTTTGCTTTCAAAAACGTTGCAAAGTTAATGCCTATTTTTTCGCTTGCAAATTTTTTAGAGGAAAAAATGAGGGGTGATAGTGAAATTTAACATTTTAACATTTGAAGTCTTAAAATCAAGGCGATTTTAACATTTGCTTTCAGGCTGATAACCTGCTGAATTTAAGCGACTGTCGCGGTTTATGTTGCCTGATACGGATTTTTTTGCTAAATTCGCCTTTCGTATGGAAGAATCACCGGCTCTTTATCTTATTCCTGTCAACATCAGCGACGCGCCGCTGGAGGCTGTTCTCCCAGCGGAGGTGTTGGCTTTGCTGCCTCGTCTGCATCATTACATAGTGGAGAACGTGCGCACCGCGCGGCGTTTCCTGCGCCGAGCCCATCGCACCATCGACATCGACGCCCTCACTTTCAGCGAGCTGAACACCCACACCGATCCGATGGCTGTGGCCGACATGCTCGCGCCCTTAGAGAGAGGGGAGAGTATCGGCCTGATGAGCGAGGCCGGATGTCCCGCTGTGGCCGATCCCGGCTCCTTAGCTGTCGCCGAGGCACAGCGGCGCGGTTTCAGGGTAGTGCCGCTCGTCGGTCCGTCGAGCATCCTGATGTCGCTGATGGGGAGCGGTTTCAACGGCCAGTGCTTCACGTTCCACGGCTATCTGCCGATCGAATCTGACGCCCGCGTGCGTCGTCTCCGCGAGCTTGAGCACGACACCATCCGCAACGGCTCGACACACATTTTCATCGAGACCCCTTACCGCAACAACCGCCTTCTGCAGCAGATGGCGGAGATGCTGCGCGAGGACACCATGATATGTGTGGCCGCAGGAATCACCGATCCGGAGCACGATAGCATCCGCACCATGCCGGCGCGCAGGTGGCGCAATGTCCGCTACGACTACGGCAAATGTCCGGCAATCTTCCTTATCGGGCGCACCGACACTCAGGTCCGCAAGCAGTCGGTCTCCGCCACCGGATATAAGAAAAGATAAACAATGTCATTGCAATACACCATAGACTTCAACGACTGGGAACTCCCCGATGGCGGCGCCCGACCTTCGACCCCTGCCAACAGCGACATGCGCTCTGCCGCCTTGCGCGAGCAGCTGCGCGGAGCCGGGGAGATTTTCGACGGTACAATATATTATATATCCTTCGGTTCAGGCAGCTCGGGCAACAGCTGCTATATCGGCACACGCCGCGGCGGCGTGATCGTCGATGTCGGCGTACGGGCGGAGAACATCGTGGAACAGCTCCGGCGTGTCGGCATCGGAATGGACAAGGTGAAGGGTGTGCTCCTCACCCACGACCACACCGACCACAGCAAATTCGTCTACACTCTGCTTCGTGCCAACAAGCATCTGCGCCTCTATTGCACCAACCGCGTGCTCAACGCACTTCTGCGCCGCCACAACATCTCAAAGCGTGTGAAAGACTACCATGTGCCGATCTACAAGGAGTTTGAGTTCAAGATCGGCGAGTTTGTGATCACGCCCTTCGACGTGCCCCACGACGCCGCCGACAATGCCGGATTCCATCTGCAGGCCGGCGACCGCCATTTCGTGATAGCCACCGACATAGGCGCCGTTACCGAGCGTGCCTCACACTACATGCGTCTGGCCAACTATCTCGTCATCGAAAGCAATTACGACTCCGAGATGCTGGCCCACGGCCCTTATCCGGAATATCTCAAGGCGCGCATCCGCACCGACCACGGCCATCTCGACAACGCCGACTGCGCGGCCTTCCTTGCCGACGCCGTGGCGCCGCATCTCTCCCACATCTTTCTCTGTCATCTCAGCAAGGACAACAACACACCCGAAAAAGCCCTCGCCGCCATCCGTTCGGCTCTCGAAGCCAAAGGTGTCAGCGTAGGGGAGGGTGAGGAGACACTGCGCGATGTGGAATGCGACGTGCAGCTCACCGCGCTGCCACGTTTCGACGCCACGCGCCTTTACGTTTTACGCCACTGACGACTATGGAGACCGACGACCGGACATCGCGCACACGTCTGCTTCTTGGCGACGAAGGCTTCCGCCGGCTGCGGAAGGCATCGGTGCTTGTCGCCGGAGCCGGAGGCGTCGGCGGCTACGTCGCCGAGACGCTTGTCCGCTCCGGCGTCGGGAGGATATGCGTGGTCGACGCCGACGACGTGGCAGCGAGCAACATCAACCGTCAGCTAATCGCCGACACGACCACCGTCGGACGCCCAAAGGCCGAGGTGTGGCAGGAACGCCTGACGCGTATCAATCCCGAATGCGAGGTAGATGCAAGAGCGCTCTACATCACCCCCGACAATGTGGAGGAAATCCTTGCCGGAGGATTCGACTACGTGGCCGACTGCATCGACACCATAGCGCCGAAAGTCGCGCTGCTGCGCCGCTGTGTGGCGGAAAGTATTCCGGTCATATCCTCGATGGGCGCCGGAGGACGCCTCGACCCCTCGCGCATCGCCCTCGGCGACCTTTGGGAGACACGCGAGGACGGACTTGCACGCGCCGTGCGCCAGGCTTTCAAGCGCCTCGGCGAGCATCCGCGCATCCGAGTCGTCTGGAGCAGCGAGGCGCCGCGCAAATCCGCGCTCATCGACCTCGAAGGGTTCGAAAACAAACGCTCCTCATTCGGCACTCTCGCCACCATACCCGCAATCTTCGGTCTCACGATGGCCAACCACATTATCCTCTCACTAAGCAAGACATGATAGAAGCAATCGACATACACAAGAGTTTCGGCAATCTGGAGGTGCTACACGGCATCAGCCTCACCATCGACCGCGGCGGAATCACCACACTGCTGGGCCCCAGCGGTGCCGGAAAGACCACGCTCATGCAGGTGATCGGCACGCTTATGGCTCCCGACCGCGGGCGCGTGCTTTACGACGGCGAGGAGATCACCGGACTCTCCGACAAATGCCTTTCCGCGTTCCGCAACCGCCACATCGGATTCGTCTTCCAGTTTCATCAGCTCCTGCCGGAGTTCAACGCCCTGGAGAACGTGATGCTCCCGGCGCTCATCGGAGGAGCCTCGCGCCGCGACGCCTCACGCCGTGCCGCGGAACTGCTCGACACCCTCGGCCTCTCCGGACGTGCCGACCACAAGCCCTCGCAGCTCTCCGGCGGCGAATGTCAGCGTGTGGCCGTCGCAAGGGCTCTGGTCAACAAACCCTCCGTGGTCTTCGCCGACGAACCCACAGGCAGCCTCGATCCCCGCAACCGCGACGAGATAAAGAGCCTCTTCGCCTCGCTCTGCGCCGACTTCGGCCACACCTTCGTCATCGTCACCCACGACCTCTCCCTCGCCTCGATAGCGCACCGCGTCGTCCGCATGGACGACGGCGTCATCATTGCCGACGAGACAATCTCGGGCACCGGTGAAAACCTAACGCCCTCCGCCGACGTTAATGAGGTAGAATAAACGACCAACTATTATTTAATATGGAAGGAAAACGTCAAGCAAAAATAGCGCGTCTCATACAGAAGGAACTCAGCGAAATTTTCCGTCGCCAGACAGCCGCGATGGGAAATGTGCTGGTGAGCGTGAGCGCAGTGAAAGTGTCGCCCGATCTGAGCATCGCGAGGGCATACCTGAGCATCTTCCCCAGCGAGAAAAGTGCCGGAATCCTCGACAACATCCGCAAGCAGAGCAAGACCGTGCGCTACGAACTGGCGCAGGCCGTGCGCCAGACTCTTCGCAAATGCCCCGACCTGCAGTTCTATCTCGACGACTCTCTCGACTACATTGAGAACATCGACCGCCTTCTCGCGGCCGACAAGAAGTCCGAATCGCTTCCGGCTCCCGAAGAAAATTGAAAGGACATCTTCTGGCGGCGAAGACTGCGTGGCGCTATCTCTTCGCTCCTAAATCCCACAGCGCCATCAACATCATCTCCATCGTGTCGGTGTGCGGCATCGCCGTCGCCACGATGGCGATGATCTGCGTCATGTCGGTCTACAACGGATTTCAGGACTTTCTCGGCGACCGCGTCGAAGCCATCATCCCCGACGTGGAGGTGCGCCCCGCCAAGGGGAAGCTGATCGCCGACGCCGATTCGCTCGCCGCTTCCCTGCAGGCCATGAAGGAAGTCGAGACGGCCACGCCTGTGGTCGACGACAACATGCTCGTCTACTATGAGCATCTGATGGTGCCTGTCCGTGTGCTCGGCGTTGACGCCATTCCGTACTCAAAAGTCACCGGCATAAGATCCGTGATCGAGCCGGGAGGTACCTATACGGTCGGTTATGCCGAATCAGACGAATCCTCAGGCGGTGAGGCCGAGGTTTCCGATGCCGAGGTCGAGGAGGTCGCCTCGATGGAATTCGATGAGTCGGATCTCGACATTTCGGCCGAAACGCTCTACGCCTCCGACGAGGAGATGACCGATGCCGAGAGCGACGCTCCGGTGCAGAACGTTCTGCTCAGCACCGACGTCATCACTCAGCTTTGGGGGGAGGAATGGGCTGCCAATGCCGGAAAACTCGTGGAGCGTCCCACGCTCATGGTGCCGCGCCGCACGGCCACGGTCTCAACCGTCAATCCCGAGGGCGCGTTTCTATTCAGTGACATCGAAGTGAAAGGCGCATTGCCGGCCGACAAAACGAGCTTCGGCGGCAACATGGCGATCGTCAGTCTTGCCGTAGCGCGCGACATGCTCGAATACACCACCGAGGCCGACGCCGTCTATGTCAAGGGTGCGCCGGGAGTGAGTGCGGCTTCGCTCGCCTCCGAAATCGGCAAAAAAGTGGGAAAGGACTATAAGGTCATCGACCGCGACTCGCAGCTGTCGGTGCATTTCAACATCATGCGCATCGAGAAATGGATCACCTTCCTGCTGCTCGCCTTCATCCTGCTCATAGCCTCGTTCAACATCATAAGCACCATCTCGATGCTGATAGTCGACAAGCGGCGCTCCATCATGGTCATGCGCAACATCGGCGCGTCAGGCTCGCTGATAGGAGAAGTGTTCTGCTGGGAAAGTTTCTACGTCTGCGTTGCCGGCACCTTCGCCGGACTCCTCGTCGGGCTGCTGCTCTGCTGGCTCCAGATGCGTTTCGGCATCATCGGCATCCCCAACGCCGGCGACAGCCTCGTCATCGACTCCTATCCGGTGGCGGTGCGCTGGAGCGATGTGGCGTGGCTTCTTGTCCCCTCCGCGCTCATAGCGCTACTCACGGCCACCGTGGCCTCACGCTTTGCCCGCCGCCTCAGCACATCGGCTGACGATTAGCCGCGCCGCGCCGGCCACGGCACACTCCGTTCCGAGGCGTTTACGTATCATCCTGTAGCCGGCGAGCATCTCGTCGCGCCGCGGACTGGCGTAGAGCAGAGGTTCAAGCTCGCGCACGATATTGTCGGCGGTGCAGAGATGCACAAGCAGTTCCGGCACCACGGCCTTGTCGGCCACAAGATTCGGCAGCGACACGTAGCGCACCTTCAGCAGACGTTCCATAATCTTATACGAGAGCTTGCTGCCGTTGGCACGGTAGCAGACCACCTGAGGGACGCCCAGAAGGGCGGTCTCCAGCGTGGCGGTGCCCGAAGTCACGAGCGCGGCACACGATTCCTTCACGAGCACGTTGGACGCCCCGAAAGCGACCTTGAGTCCCGGATCCTGCGCCACCTCGCGGTAGAAGCTCAACGGTATCGAGGGCGCCGCGCCCACGATATACTGGAAGTCAGGGAAGCGTTTCGCCGCCTCGACCATCAGCGGCAGATTGTTGCGCACCTCGCCTCGGCGCGATCCCGGAAGCAGCGCGATGATGCCGCGGCGGTCGTCGATGCCCAGACGCGAGAGGAAATGCTCCACCGGGGGGATGCGTGTCAGGACATGGTCCATCTCCGCGACGGTGGGATTGCCCACATAGTCCACGTGGTAGCCGTGCCGGCGGCTGTAGTAGTCGACCTCGAAGGGGAGGATCGAGTACATGTAGTCGACATCGCGGCGTATCTGACGGATGCGATACTCCTTCCACGCCCAGATCTTGGGCGAGATGAAATAGTGTGTCGCGATGCCGTGACGTTTGGCGTGGCGCGCAAGCTTAAGGTTGAAGCCGGGATAGTCCACGAGTACAAGCGCGTCGGGACGGAAGTCGGTGATCATCCGCTTCGCTTTGCGTAGCTGCGAGAGTAGACGTCGCGCGTTGCGGAGCACCTCGCTGAATCCCATCACGTTCATTTCCGTGTAGTGGATGAGCGGCTCGCACCCCGCGGCCGCGGCCATCTTGTCGCCGCCGATGAATGCGAACTGCGCCTCCTTGTCGGCGCGCCGGATCTCTTCTATCAGGCCCGAGGCATGGAGATCGCCCGATGCCTCGCCCGCCACTACAAAATACTTCATATCTTTTTTACGCCCCGAGCGTTATAATATTGTGTCCGCAGGCCACGTTTTGTTCCATATACACCTACTTATCACTATGCGACATATCCTTTTCGCCATCATAGCCACGGCAGCGCTCTGCTGCGGCATCTTCACCTCCTGTATCGACGACGATTTCACGACATCGACCTCCGACCGGCTTGCCTTCTCCGTCGATACACTCAGCTTCGACACCATCTTCACCGGCACCGGCACCCCCACGGCGCGTCTGCTCGTCTTCAACCGCGCCAAGAAGTCGATACGCATCAGCGAGATCCGAATGAAGGACGACAACAGCTGCTTCCGCATGAATGTCGACG
Organism: uncultured Porphyromonadaceae bacterium; assembly: GCA_902491625.1. GTDB lineage: Bacteria > Bacteroidota > Bacteroidia > Bacteroidales > Muribaculaceae > Lepagella. The sequence continues at coordinate 23,588 of CABUIO010000014.1, forward strand.
GCCAGAGCGGCGACATCTTCCACGACGTCGAGATCCGCGGCGAAGACTCCATCTACATGTTCGTGGAGTGTCTGCTCCCCGAGACTTCGGGCGACAAGCCTTATCTGCGCGAGGACGCCATCGAGTTCGTCACCAACGGCAACCGCCAGGAGGTCGTGCTTCAGGCCTACGGACGGAACGTCACGCGACTGCGGGCGCAGCGTGTGGAGCGCGACATGACCCTCACACCTGACCGCCCATACGTGGTCTTTGACTCCCTCGTCGTCGCTCCCGGCGCCACTCTCACCGTCGAACCGGGCACACAGCTCCTCTTCCACGACAAGGCCTCGATGCGCGTCTACGGACGTCTGGAGGCCAAGGGTACGGCCGAGAAGAAGATACAGATGCGCGGCGACCGACTCGACGACGTGCTCCCCGACGTGGGCTACGACATCCTCGCCGGACAGTGGAAAGGGGTCAGCTTCGCGCCCGAAAGCTTCGGCAACGTCATGGAATATGTCGACATGCGCAGCACCTCCGACGGACTGCGTGTCGACTCCTGCGGCAATCTCTCGCAGCGCAAGCTCCTGCTCGTCAACAGCTGGCTCCACAACTCGCAGAACAATGTCCTTCGCTCCGAGCACGCCTGGATCGACGCCCTCGGATGCTGCTTCTCCGAGGCTGCCGACAACGTCGTTTCCCTCACGGGCGGACGCCATCTCTTCACGCAGTGCACCTTCAGCAACTACTACCTTTTCTCATACACCGGACAGCCGATCCTCGGACTCTATAACGTCACCGCCGAGGAGGTCGAGGCTTCCGGAATGCCCGCGATGCAGGCACGCTTCGAGAACGGCATCGTCTACGGCATGACCCCCGACATCAACGTCGGCGACCTGACGGACACTCAGGTCTTCATGTACAACATGCTTTTCAAATCGCAGGGCGACAACGACGACCACTTCCTCAACTGCATCTGGGACGCCGATCCGCTATTCCTGACCGTAAGGAACGACTACTACTTCAACTACCATGTGCAGCCCGACTCCCCCGCGCTTGACGCCGGCAATCCGCAGTTCGTCACCCCTGAATGCCGCTACGACATGGACGGCGTCGACCGTCTCGCCGCATCACCCTTCCCCACGCTCGGCGCCTACGCCCGCCCCGAGGAACCCGCCGCCCCCGCCAACTAACCCCGCAATCCGCTCCGATGCCGCCATTCTATTGGCGACATTTATAGGGACGAATAAACGTGCATTAACATAAAAGACACCATGATAAGGCAATTCTTAAATTTCTTAAGAGTATTGTATTACTGATGTATCTTCTGATTTCAAGGGATGTTACGAGACTTTTGGGCGTCTTTATCCCTTTGTTTCAGTCACATAGCCCGCTATGCTCCTTCAACTCAGGAATAAATCCGCTCCAAAATTCTCGACCCTGTCGTTAACAAGCATTATTAAACAACCTCTAAGATTTTTTTCGGTTTGCCCTTTAGTCCGTCATTCGGTGAGAGTGCGGTAGTCGGCCATGAAGCGGAGGAACTGGCGTGTGCCGATAGCGAGTCCGATTATGGCGCCTGCGGCTACACCTCCGATCATGTAGATGTCGCCGGTGATTGTCCAGACGAAGTAGGTGACGAGGGCTATGGCCATGGGGATGAGCACGGCCATGAACTGAAGGTGGCGCTTGCGGTAGAAGAGTGCTTTGGCTATGACCTGAGCGACGGTCATCTCCTGGATGTCGATGGATCGGATGCCCATGTAGAGCCAGTAGTCCATGGTGGAGCAGACGAGGAAGTAGACTCCGAATGAGAGCGAGAGAGGAAGGCGATACTCTTCCGGGAAAGTGCCGGAGAGAAACATGAAGAAGCTCCAGATGATCATGATGAAGGCTATCAGGGAGAAGCGGCGGTAGCGTCGGCTGAGGTTTTCGAGGGCTGTGGTGCGTTTGCCGCTGACTACCTGTTCGATAGCTTCGCTGTCGGGGCGGCGGAATCGGGTTTCCTGCCAGTTACGTTTGATATTTTCGTCCATTTCAGTTTTGGTTTTTAAGTTTTTCTTTTGCGCGGGAGAGGCGTGTGGCGACTGTGTTGCGGCTGAGGCCGGTTATTTCGGCGATCTCGTCGTAGCTGTTTTCGTCGAGCCAGAGTGTGACTATGGCTTTGTCGAGCGGCGGGAGGCGTGAGATCATCTCGTGCATTTCGGCTACCATACGGAGTCGTTCAGGCGTGTCGTCGACGATGTCGGCATAGTCGGCGATATCGACTCGCTGTGGCGCCCTGCTCCGGGAGCGGATGGTGGAGACGCATGTGTTTAGGACGACACGGTAGATCCATGTCTTCAGGGCGGCGTCGCCACGGAAGCGTCCGAGTCCCTGCCAGAGGGCTACGTAGCAGTCCTGACGCAGGTCTTCGTATTCGGCACGTGTGCGGGAGTAGCTGAGACATATGCGCGAGATCATGTCGTCATGCTGTGTCATCAGTCGGCTGAAAGCGGCGGTGCGTCGGGTCTCGACGATGTCGGGAGCGAGGGCTGCGGCAAAGCGGAGGATGGTGTCGGCGATGCGCCGGAACCAAGGCTCGACCGCGACGGTGACTGACGGATTGTTGAGTTGATATAGCATCTTTTTTCAGGAAATGTTCGATTGGTTAGTCGCGGAAAGAGGGGAAAAGTTTCAGAAGGAGGACAAAATTAGTGTTTTTGGGCGAAGTATGGAGAACCATAACGAGCTATTTTTTCAAACCATTATTAACCATTCTTTCTAACCATCTTTAACCATAAATGGCTAACTATGGGGAACCATTTTTTTCGAACAATTAGGACCAATATCGAAGTACTAATTTCAAACCATTGCTGACCATTCTTTATAACCATCGAGAACTATGAGGATCTTTTTTTGGTATTTTGGAAAACATTAAAGAGATGTTTTTTCGGGGTGGCGGGGGAAAGGTCATTTTATTTTTGTACCTTTGTCGCAATTTTCGAGTGTGTAGACAGCTTTCCAAGGATTTACGACCGCTTGTCTGTGGGAACAGATTCCCGCGGCTAAAGGCCAATCCACATTTTCTGACTGCATCTCTCGGCTACAACTTAATTCGGAAAACATTTATCAACATGGACATCAAAGAGATCAGTGTCAAGTTTGCCGAACCCGAACAGGCTAAATATGCCGACTTAATCGTAAGGCTGATTTATGAATCAGCTCTTCAGCGAGGCACCGGCATAGCCAAGCGTTCACCCGAATACATTGCCAAGAAGATCAATGGCGGCAAGAGTGTGGTGGCACTCCACGGCGAGAGACTTGTCGGGTTCAGCTACATTGAGAGCTGGGGACATGGAGATTTTGTAGCGACTTCCGGATTGATTGTCGATCCAGAATACCGCCATCTTGGCCTTGCCGGCGCCATCAAGGCGAAAACTTTCGAGCTGGCTCGACTTCGATTTCCTTTCGCTAAACTATTCTCCATCACGACCTCACTCCCGGTCATGAAGCTTAATTCGCGCATGGGCTACAAGCCCGTGACTTTCTCGGAGCTTACAGATGATGAGGAATTCTGGCGAGGATGCGAAGGGTGCAGGAACTACGACATTCTCCAGAGAAACAACCGCAGGATGTGTCTCTGCACAGGAATGCTCTATGATCCCAAACAGCCTCTGGCTGAGAAGGACCGCGCCAATCCTTATCTTATCAAGCTTAAGAACAGTCTCAACAAGCTGTTTCATCTTAAGCGCGTGTAAGCCCTTCAATTATCAAGAAATCGAAATCACAATTCAAAATGACAGACAACAATAAGAAAAAGAAGGTCGTGCTGGCCTTCTCGGGAGGTCTCGACACCTCCTTCGCAGTAAAATATCTTTCGGAGGAACTTGGATATGAGGTTCATACGGCTATAGCAAACACTGGCGGCTTCTCGGATGCGGAGCTTGAGGCGATAGCGGAGCGTTCGCGTCAGTTGGGCGCGGCGTCGCACACGACGCTCGACATCACTCAGGAGTACTACGCCAAAAGCATCCGCTACATGGTCGCGGGCAATGTGCTGCGCAACGGCACGTATCCGATCTCGGTAAGTTCGGAGCGAATCTTTCAGGCGATAGCCACGATCGAATATGCCAAGAGCATCGGCGCGGATGCCATTGCCCACGGTTCGACCGGCGCCGGCAACGATCAGATCCGTTTCGACCTGACATTCCAGATCCTTGCGCCGGAAATAGAGATAATCACCCCGACGCGAGACATGACGCTGACGCGCGAGTATGAGATCGAGTATCTGCGCAAGCATGGCTATGAAGCAGACTTCAAGAAACTTGAATACTCCATCAACAAGGGGCTCTGGGGCACTTCGATCGGCGGCAAGGAGACCCTTCATTCCGAGACCACTTTGCCCGAGGAGGCTTATCCATCGCAGCTCACGGCTTCAGGCACCGAGAAGCTGACCATCGGATTCAAGGAGGGCGAGATTGCATCGGTCAACGGCGTGGAATACAGCGACAAGGTGGAGGCGATCCGCGAGGTGGAGCGCCTCGGTTCACGTTTCGCCGTGGGCCGCGACATGCACATCGGCGACACCATCATCGGCATCAAGGGTCGCGTGGGCTTCGAGGCTGCGGGGCCGATACTCATCATCGCAGCCCACAGGATGCTGGAGAAGCACACCCTGACCAAGTGGCAGCAGTACTGGAAGGATCAGGTCGGCACATGGTACGGCATGTTCCTCCACGAGGCGCAGTATCTGGAGCCTGTGATGCGCGACATCGAGAAGATGCTCGAAAGCTCGCAGCGCAATGTCACCGGCACTGTCGAGATTGAGCTGCGTCCTTACAGCTACACGCTTGTGGGCGTGGATTCCCCTTACGACCTGATGAAGACCGACTTCGGCGAATACGGGGAGGTGAACCGCGCCTGGACGGCCGACGACATCAAGGGTTTCACAAAGATTTTCGGCAACCAGATGAAGATCTACCACAACAATCAGGTGAAAAACGGCAAAGCCGAGTAATAACAATCACCGTGAAGAATATAGGCATTATCGGAGGCGCCGGCTACACCGCCGGCGAGCTCCTGCGGCTTCTCATCAACCATCCGGAGGTGAGCGTCGCGTTCGTACATTCCACGAGCCATGCCGGCGAGCCTGTGACGAACGTCCACAGCGGTCTGCTCGGCGAGACCGACCTGACCTTTTCCGACACTTATCCCCTGAATGAGATCGACATACTCTTCCTCTGCAGCGCCCACGGCCACAGCCGCAGGTTCTGGGAGGAGAACCCGCGCCCGGCGCAACTGCGCGTGATCGACCTCGCTCAGGATTACCGCGACGAGAGCGACGGCTACGTCTACGGACTGCCGGAGCTTAACCGCGAGCGCATCGCCACGGCGAAGTCGGTGGCCAATCCTGGCTGCTTCGCCACCGCTATACAGCTGTCGCTCCTTCCCCTCGCAGCCGCCGGACTCCTGACCGGAAGCGAGGTCAACATCACTGCGCTTACCGGCTCCACCGGCGCCGGAGTGAAGCCCGGAGCGACGACGCATTTCAGCTGGCGCAACGACAACCTGTCGGTCTACAAGCCCTTCACCCACCAGCACCTCATCGAGATCGGCGCCACGCTGCGGCGTCTGCAGCCCGAGACCTCGCCGCGCATCAATTTCATCCCGATGAGGGGTGATTTCGCACGAGGCATCTACGCCGTGACACATCTCGACTGCCCCCTTACGGAGGATGAGGCCGTGAAACTTTACAGGGATTTCTACGCCAATGCGCCGTTCACCGTCGTGAGCGACGCGCCGGTGGATCTCAAGCAGGCCGTGAACACCAACAAGGCTGTTATCCATGTCGAGAAACATGGAGACAAGCTCCTCATAACCACCGCCGAAGACAATCTTCTGAAGGGCGCTTCGGGTCAGGCCGTGCAGAACCTCAACATCATGCTCGGCATCGACGAGCGTACCGGACTGCGCCTGAAGCCTTCTGCGTTCTGACCATACCTAATCAACTACTACAATGAATCTTTTTGACGTCTATTCACTCTACGATATAGAGCCTGTCCGCGGCAAGGGGAGCCATGTCTTCACCGCCGACGGCACAGACTATCTCGACCTGTACGGCGGCCATGCCGTTATATCAATCGGCCACGCGCATCCCCACTACGTGAAGGCAATCTCCGATCAGGTCACGAAGCTCGGATTCTACTCCAACTCCGTGCAGAACTCCCTGCAGAATGAACTTGCCGAAAAGCTCGGCAAAGCATCAGGCTATGAGGATTATTCCCTCTTCCTCTGCAACTCCGGCGCAGAAGCCAACGAGAATGCCATCAAGCTCGCCTCCTTCGCTACCGGAAGGAGCCGCATCCTCGCCTTCTCAAAGGCATTCCACGGCCGCACCTCCGCAGCCGTGGCCGCGACGGACAATCCCGCGATCAGATCGCCGTTCAACGCCACCGACCGCGTGACCTTCGTGCCGCTCAACGACATCGACACCGCACGGCGTGAGCTTGCTTCGGGAGAATATGCCGCCGCCATCATCGAAGGTATCCAGGGAGTGGCGGGAATCCACGAGCCTTCCGACACATTCCTGCAGCAGCTGGCGGAAGCGTGCCGCGAAAACGACACGCTCCTCATCCTCGACGAGATACAGTCCGGCTACGGACGTTCGGGACGTTTCTTCGCCCATCAGCGTTCCGGAATCCGTCCCGACATCATCACCTGCGCCAAAGGAATAGCCAACGGATTCCCGGCGGCGGCGGTGCTTGTCTCACCCTCCGTCGAAGCGCGCAAAGGGATGCTCGGCACTACCTTCGGCGGCAATCATCTGGCTTGTGCCGCCGCCATCGCCGTGCTCGACGTCATGGAGGAGGAGAAGCTTGTCGACAACGCCGCCGAAGTAGGCGACTACCTCATCAAAGAGCTGAAGAAGATTCCCAAAGTGAAGGAGGTGCGGGGTCGCGGCCTGATGATCGGGCTTGAAGTAGAAGGGTTCACCGGTGCCGAGCTGCGCCGCCGGCTGCTCTTCGACCATCACATCTTCACCGGAGGTGCCGGACAATATACCGTACGTCTGCTTCCCGCCCTCTCACTGAGCAAAGAGGAGGCCGATAGTTTCCTCACCGAATTCAAAAGAGTCGTAGTATGAAAAAATTCACCTGTGTGGCAGACATCGGTCCCCTCGACAAGGCACTTGCCGAGGCTGCCCTGATAAAGAAAGACCGATTCGCGTTCACAGACCTCGGGCGCAACAGGACTCTCCTGATGATTTTCTTCAATTCCTCGCTGCGCACACGCCTGTCGACGCAGAAGGCCGCGATGAATCTCGGAATGAACGTGATGGTGCTCGACGTCAACCAGGGCGCATGGAAACTTGAGACCGAGCGCGGCGTCGTAATGGACGGCGACAAGGCCGAGCATCTGCTCGAAGCCATCCCTGTGATGGCCTCATACTGCGACATCATAGGCGTGCGTTCGTTTGCGGGACTCAAAGATAAGCGTGATGACTACGAGGAGCGCGTGCTGGAGCAGTTCATCCGCTATTCCGGGCGTCCGGTGTTCAGCATGGAGGCCGCCACACGCCATCCGCTGCAGAGTCTGGCCGATCTCATCACCATAGAGGAATACAAGACCAAGGCGCGTCCGAAGGTAGTGATGACATGGGCGCCGCATCCCAAAGCGCTTCCGCAGGCGGTGCCCAACTCCTTCGCCGAGTGGATGACAGCCGCAGGATATGATCTCGTCATCACACATCCGCATGGCTACGATCTTGACCCTGCGTTCACCGCCGGAGCCACGATAGAATACGATCAGGCGAAGGCTCTTGAAGGCGCCGATTTCGTCTACGCCAAGAACTGGTCGGCATATGCCGATCCCAACTACGGCAAAGTACTCTCCACCGACCGCGCCTGGACTGTGGACGCCGCGAAGATGGCGCTCACCGACAATGCCTTCTTCATGCACTGCCTCCCCGTGCGCCGCAACATGATCGTGACCGACGACGTGATAGAGTCGCCTCGCAGCCTCGTCATCCCCGAGGCCGCCAACCGCGAGATCTCGGCACAGACAGTGCTCAAACGTATGCTTGAAGCGCTATGAGCGGCGAGATGATTAATGTGGTGAAGATCGGCGGCAACGTCATCGACAGTCCGCAGGCGCTCGAAAAGTTTCTGCGCGACTTCGCGGCTATGACGGGACGGCGCATCCTCGTGCACGGCGGCGGCAAGGAGGCCACACGCCTGAGCCGCGCCATGGGCGTGGAGACAAAGATGATCGAGGGGCGCCGCGTCACCGACCGTCCCACTCTCGACATCGTCACTATGGTCTACGCCGGACTAATCAACAAGCGCATAGTCGCGATGCTCCAGAGCCTCGGATGCGACGCCGTTGGACTCACCGGCGCCGACGGAGGCAGCATTCCGGCGCGCCGCCGTTCCGCCGAGCCTGTGGACTATGGATTCGTGGGCGACATTGACGCAGCAAAGGTTGACTCAGACTTTATCGGAAATCTGCTTGACAGCGGCGCCGTGCCGGTGTTCTGCGCCATCTGCCACGACGGCGCGGGCACGCTGCTCAACTGCAATGCCGACTCCGTGGCAGCCGCAGTCGCACGCGGCGCCGCAAGGCTTGCTCCCGTGCGCCTCACCTACTGTTTCGAGAAGCCCGGCGTGATGACCGATCCCGACGACGACAGCAGCGTAGTACCGCTCGTCACACCCGAGATCTTCGCGGACATGAGGCGCGAAGGGACAGTGGCCGGAGGAATGATTCCGAAGCTTCAGAACGCGCTGGAGTGTGCCGCCGAGGGTGTGGAGGAAGTGAGAATCTGCAACGCCGAGGCATTGCTGCGCGACGGCGGCACAATCGTGAAAGCGAAGCCATGACAGAGAATCGGCATCCACATCTCGACCGCTGTGTCGAACTCCTGCGGCGACTCGTCGCCGTGCCCTCCTTCTCGCGCGAGGAGAGCGCCTCCGCCGACATCTGGGAGGATTGGCTCAAAGCTTCCGGTGCCGGGAATGTGGAACGTCTGCACAACAATGTCTACGTGCTCGGCGCCGGTTATGACCCCGCGAAACCCCTGCTGATGCTCAACTCCCACCACGACACCGTGCGTCCCGCAACCTCCTACACCCGCGATCCCTTCTCTCCAGACATCGCCGACGGCAGAATCTACGGACTTGGCAGCAACGACGCAGGAGGATCAGGAGTGGCCTTGGCGTCGACCTTTCTCGACATGCAGTCGCGGGAGAATCTTTCTGTCAATCTGCTCCTTGCCGTCACCGCCGCCGAAGAGGTCATGGGGGAGTACGGAATGAGAGCATTCCTTCCGCATCTCGCCGGACGCGGACTCACACCCGACATGGTGATTGTCGGCGAACCGACAGGAATGCAGCCCGCCGTGGCTGAGCGCGGACTCTTAGTGCTCGACGCCGTTGCCTCAGGCCGCTCCGGACATGCCGCCCGCGACGAAGGCGTCAACGCCCTCTACCGCGCCCTTGACGACATAGAGGCGCTGCGGCATTTCGCGCCGCCGAGGGTCAGCGAGGTGTTGGGGCCGATAAAGGTCAGTGTCACCATGATCAATGCCGGGACGCAGCACAATGTCGTGCCCGACCGGTGCAGCTACGTCGTCGACGTGCGCACCACCGACGCCTACAGCAATCCCGAAACCGTAGAACTGCTGCGCAAGGCCGTGAAATGGAGCGAGCTGACGCCGCGCTCAACAAGGGTGCACGCCTCCGTGATTCCTGCGACGCATCCGCTCGTGAGAAGTGCAAAGGGTCTGGGGCTGACACCGTTCGTCTCCCCCACGACCTCCGACATGGCGCTCATGCACGGCATCCCTTCGCTCAAAATAGGTCCCGGCGACTCGGCACGCTCCCACTCCGCCGACGAATATCTGCGTCTCGACGAACTCGACGAGGCCCTGAGAATCTATCCTCAACTTATCCGCAACATCAAACTTCCGTAAAGATATGTCCAAGCAATTATGGAACAAAGGCTTTCAGCCTGACCAACAGATAGAACGCTTCACTGTGGGCGCCGACCGTGAACTCGACCTTCGTCTGGCACGCTACGACGTGCAAGGCTCCATGGCTCACATCCGTATGCTCCGCAAGATCGGGCTCCTCTCTCAGGAGGAACTCGACCTCCTCCTCCCGGCGCTGCAGGATATCGCCGATTCGATCGAATCCGGAGACTTCACAATAGACGAGGGTGTGGAAGACGTGCACTCACAGGTCGAATTTCTCCTCACCTCGCGCCTGGGTGATGTTGGCAAGAAAATCCACTCCGGACGCTCGCGCAACGATCAGGTGCTCGTGGATCTGAAGCTCTTCTTCCGCGACGAGCTGAAACGCGTCGCCGAGGCCGTGGAGCGCCTTTTCAGCCGTCTGCAGGAGCAGTCGGAAAAGCACCGCGACAAGCTGATGCCCGGCTACACGCATCTACAGGTGGCGATGCCGTCGAGCTTCGGGCTGTGGTTCGGAGCCTACGCCGAGTCGCTGACCGACGACATGGAGATGGTGGAGGCCGCCTACCGCATCGCCAACCGCAATCCGCTCGGCTCCGCCGCCGGCTACGGCTCGTCGTTCCCGCTGGACAGAGAGATGACCACCGAACTGCTCGGCTTTGACAATCCGCACTACAACGTCGTCGCCGCACAGATGAGCCGGGGCAAGACCGAACGCGCCGTGGCGTGCGCCATAGCCGCCGTTGCCTCTACTCTCGGCCATCTGGCGATGGACGTGTGCATGTGGATGTGCGGCAACTTCGGCTTCGTCAGCTTCCCCGACGAGCTGACCACCGGATCGAGCATCATGCCCCACAAGAAGAACCCCGACGTCTTCGAGATCATGCGCGGCAAATGCAACCGTCTGCAGTCGCTCCCCAACGAGCTGACGCTCCTCACCGCCAATCTACCGCTTGGCTACAACCGCGATCTCCAGCTGATGAAGGACATACTCTTCCCAGCCACCGCCGAACTTATCGACTGCCTCGACATGGCCACCTTCATGCTCGGACAGATACGCGTGAAGGAGAACATCCTCGACGATCCGCGCTACGACTACATCTTCACCGTCGAAGACGTCAACCGCCTCGTGCTCGAGGGGATGCCATTCCGCGACGCCTACCGCAAGGTCGGAATGGAGGTGCAGCAAGGCACGTATCGCCCCACGCGCAAAGTAAGCCACACTCACCTCGGCAGCATAGGCGATCCCGCCAACGCCCGGATAGCCCGCAGAATGCACTCCCTCCTTGCCTCCATGGGACTCTCCCCGCAGGGCGAAGTGCGCGGGAGTGCGCCGGAAAATAATGACAAATAAAAATTTTTCACTATCTTTGCTTTCCGATAGGATATGTCCGCATGGACACTTCCAGAGATTATAATCAAGTAAATTTCTAACCTTCAGCACAATAGCACACAATGGCTAACAATCAGAACAACCCGAACAAGAATCAGCTCCAGATCCAGCTCAAGCCCGAAGTGGCCGACGGCAAATACTCCAACCTCGCTATGATCGGCCACGGCCCCAACGAGTTCATCATCGACTTCATCTTCGCCGCTCCCGGAATGCCTCAGGCTCCCGTGGTAAGCCGCATCGTGATGACTCCTGAGAACGCCAAGCAGCTCATGTTCGCCCTTACCGACAACGTGAAGAAATACGAGGCCAACTTCGGCGAGATCCAGCAGCGTCATCCGCAGGGCAACGCCGGAATGCCTCCCATGGGCAACAACTGATTCCAATCCTACTGACAATAAGGTCTTTAGAGTCTTTAACGACTTTAAGGACTTTAAAGACTTTAAAGACCTTATCCTTTTTCCAAAACTCCACATCAACCGGTTAATCAGAGCGTTACAATGCTTACCATCTACAATTCCCTCTCACGGCGTAAAGAGCCGTTCAAGCCCCTGCATGAAGGTCATGTGGGGATGTATGTCTGCGGCCCGACTGTCTACGGCGACGCACACCTGGGACACGCGCGTCCGGCCGTGACCTTCGACATCCTTTTCCGCTATCTGCTGGATCAGGGCTATAAGGTGAGATATGTGCGCAACATCACCGATGTCGGCCATCTCGAACATGATGCCGACGAAGGCGAGGACAAGGTGGCCAAGAAAGCACGCCTCGAAGAACTGGAACCGATGGAGATCGTGCAGCGCTATCTCACGCGCTACCACGACGACATGCGCGCCATGAACGTGCTCCCTCCCTCGATCGAGCCGCACGCTTCCGGCCACATCATCGAGCAGATCGAATACATCAAGAAGATCCTCGACGCCGGCTATGCCTACGAGAGCAAAGGCTCCGTCTACTTCGATGTGGAGAAATACAACCGCGACCACAACTACGGCATCCTCTCGGGTCGCAACATCGAGGACCTTAACTCCAACACACGCACCCTCGACGGTCAGGACGAGAAGCGCAATCCGCTCGATTTCGCGCTCTGGAAGAAGGCTTCGCCAGAACACATCATGCACTGGCCCTCACCCTGGAGCGAAGGTTTCCCGGGATGGCATCTGGAGTGCTCCACGATGGGAGAGAAATACCTCGGCGAGCAGTTTGACATCCATGGCGGCGGACTCGACCTTCTCTTCCCCCACCACGAATGCGAGATCGCACAGAGCGTCGCCGCCACCGGCCATCAGGCCGTGCGCTACTGGATGCACAACAACATGATCACCATCGAAGGTCGCAAGATGGGCAAGAGCTACGGCAACTTCATCACTCTGGAGGAATTCTTCTCCGGCAGTCACCCCAAGCTGCAGCGCGCCTACTCACCTATGGTGATCCGTTTCTTCGTGCTCATGGCCCACTACCGTTCCACCATGGACTTCAGCAACGAAGCGCTCCAGGCCGCCGAGAAGGCCCTCAACAAGCTTCAGGAAGCCTACAGCCGCCTCGCTTCCATCAAGGCCGACGCCAAGGGCGACGAACAGCCGCTCCCCGACTTCGACGCACGCTGCGCCGAGGCGATGGACGACGACCTCAACACTCCGCAGGTGATAGCCGTGCTCTTCGACGCCGCCAAGGTGGTCAACGCAACTTTCAACGGCGAACGCATGCTCTCACAGGCTCAGATCGACACTCTCAACACACTTTTCGACCGCTGGTTCTTCAAAGTGCTCGGCATCCTGCCCGAAGCCTCTGCCTCCGGAGCCGCCGACATGCGCCCCTACCGCGAGGCCGTCGATCTCCTCATGCAGATCCGTGCCGAGGCAAAAGCCGCAAAGAACTGGGCGACCTCCGATCTTATCCGCGACCGGCTCGCCGAGATCGGATTTGAAGTGAAGGACACCAAATCGGGTGTCGAATGGAGCGTCAAGCCATGAAAGTACTGATCCTCAACGGACCCAACCTCAATCTTCTCGGCGAACGCTCTCCCGAGATCTACGGTTACACTAACTTCGCCGACTATCTCGACGAACTCGCTGACCGATTTCCCTCGGTAAGGTTACAGTACTATCAGAGCAACGTGGAGGGGGAACTCATCGACGCCATCCACGCCGCCGGCTCCGTGAGTCCGAACCTCAACCCTGACGCCGAGGCAAGAACCACCGTTGTCTCCCCATGCGACGCCATCGTGCTCAATGCGGGAGCGCTCACCCACTACTCCTACGCCCTGGCCGACGCCATCGAGGCCGTTTCAGTGCCTGTAATCGAAGTACATATCAGCAACATAGCCGCACGTGAGCGATTCAGAGCCAACTCTGTTATCGCACCCGTGTGCATGGGCAGCATCTCCGGATTCGGCATGGAATCCTACGCCCTCGCCATTCACGCCCTCCTCAACGACGTCTCCTCCTGACCTCACAGCACTCCCTCTAAGCTGTTTCTGCTGTTTCCGGGTGCGGCTCCGCCTCGTTGTCGCGATTATTTACTATCTTTGCCATCTGAAATGGATTTCGGCGATCTGCTATACGATTATGCGGCGGCGCACTCTTCGGCCGAACCGGAGTGGCTGCGCCGCATCGACTGTGACACCAATCTGTCGCTGCTCAATCCGCGCATGTGCTCGGGACATATCCAGGGGCGCCTTCTTGTGCTTCTCGCTTCGATGGCCAATCCGGACAAGGCGCTGGAGTTAGGCACGTTTTCAGGCTATTCGGCACTCTGCCTCGCCGAAGGTCTGCGCAAGGAGAACGCTTACGTGGACACAATCGAGGTGGACGACGAACTTGAGGATTTCATCACGAGCCATCTGGCTCTGGCGCCGCAGGGGATCGCCTCGCGCGTGCGGCTCCACATCGGCGATGCGCTGGAACTCATTCCGCGACTCGGAGGCGGATGGCAGATGACCTTCATCGATGCCGACAAACGCCGCTACAACGACTATCTCGACGCGCTGCTTCCGCTCGTGCCGCCCGGAGCCATCATCCTGGCGGACAACACGCTCTGGGGCGGCAACGTGATAGATCCGGGACACGACCGCGACGCGCAGACCCGGGCGATCCGCAGCTTCAACGACCGCGTGGCTGCCGATCCGCAGCTCGACGCCGTGATGCTTCCTCTGCGCGACGGACTCACGATCCTGCGCCGCAGATAAAAAATGTTAATGTTATGAGACATCTATTAGCTCTGACTCTCGCCACGGCCACATTGCTGAGCGCCTGCGGCGGCAGCGGCAAGGCTTCCGACAGTCAGGCCGCTCCCTCCGATGTGGCGCCCACAGAGGTGAAGCCGGCAGCGTTCGATGCCGACAGCGCCTACGCCTACGTGCAGCGTCAGGTGGATTTCGGACCGAGAGTCCCCAACACGGCGGCACACGCCGCAACTGCCGAATGGCTCGCCTCGGAGCTTCGACGTCACGGTGCACAGGTGGCCACCCTTCCGGCTGAGCTGAAGGCATTCGACGGCACCACACTGAAAGCCACCAATATACTCGCGTCCTACAATCCCGAAGCCAAGGAGCGCATTCTCCTCGTGGCTCACTGGGACTGCCGCCCCTGGGCTGACGAGGATCCCGACGAAGCCAACCACAGCAAGCCTGTCGACGGCGCCAACGACGGCGCGAGCGGCGTTGGCGTTCTCCTTGAGATCGCGCGTCAGCTCGGTATCGAGGCTCCCGCAAAGGGTGTGGACATCCTTCTTGTCGACGCCGAAGACTGGGGCACCGAAGGACGCGACGATTCGTGGGCATTGGGAGCGAAGCATTTCGTGGACAATCCGCCAGAAGGCTTCATACGTCCGAAAGCCGGAGTGCTTCTCGACATGGTCGGCGGCAATGGAGCGCAGTTCCGCCGCGAGCAGTTCTCGCAATACTATTCTCCGGAGCTTGTCAGCGATCTGTGGTCGACAGCCGCGGCAATCGGCCACGGCAATATCTTCTCCAACGAACCGGGAGGAGCGATCACCGACGACCATCTGCAGTTCATCCGCGCGGGCATCCCCATGATCGACATCATCGAATTCCATCCCGACTCGGGATTCAATCCGCGCTGGCACACGGCGGCGGACAACATGGAGGGAATCGATGCCGCCACCCTTGGTGCCGTGGGCGAGACGGTGATGACCTGGCTCAGAAACAAATAACCGGACAAATTACAGGACTCTTAATCTACAACCACAATACAGCAATATGGACTTTGTAAACGAACTACGCTGGCGCGGCATGATCCACACGATGATGCCAGGCACTGAAGACCTTCTCAAGAACGAGATGGTGACTGCATATCTCGGCATCGACCCGACCGCCGACTCACTCCACATCGGCCATCTCTGCGGCGTGATGATCCTGCGCCATTTCCAACGCTGCGGCCACAAGCCGCTGGCGCTCATCGGAGGTGCCACAGGCATGATCGGCGATCCTTCCGGCAAGTCGCAGGAGCGCAATCTCCTCGACGAGAAGACCCTGCGCCACAATCAGGAGGCCATCAAGAAGCAGCTGGCAAAATTCCTCGACTTCGACTCCGACGCCCCCAACCGCGCCGAGCTTGTCAACAACTACGACTGGACGAAAGACATCACCTTCCTCGACTTTGCCCGCGAGATCGGCAAGCACATCACCGTCAACTACATGATGGCCAAAGACTCCGTGCAGAAACGTCTCAACGGCGAGGCCCGCGACGGACTCTCCTTCACCGAATTCACATATCAGTTGCTTCAGGGCTTCGACTTCCTGCATCTCTATGAGGCCAAGGGTTGCAAGCTCCAGATGGGCGGTTCCGACCAGTGGGGCAACATCACCACCGGAGCCGAACTGATCCGCCGCAAGCTCGGCGGCGAGGTCTACGCCCTCACATGCCCGCTGATCACCAAGCCCGACGGCACCAAATTCGGCAAGACCGAAGGTGGCAACGTCTGGCTCGATCCCAAGCGCACAAGCCCCTACAAGTTCTATCAGTTCTGGCTCAACGTCTCCGACGAGGAGGCAGAGAAATATCTGAAAATCTTCACGTTCCTCACCGAGGAGGAGATCGCGGCCCTCGCCGCCGAACATGCCGCCGATCCCTCGCAGCGCCCCATGCAGAAGCGACTCGCCAAGGAGATCACCACGATGGTCCACAGCGAGGCAGACTACCTCGCCGCAGTCGAGGCATCCAAGATCCTCTTCAGCAACCAGGCCACCGAACTTCTGCACAACATCGACGAGCAGACACTCCTCGACATCTTCGAGGGTGTGCCCCGCTTCGAGGTGGCGCGAGAGGAACTGGAGGCCGGCATCCCCGTGCTCGACCTTCTCGCCGTCAAGACTCAGGTCTTCCCCAGCAAGGGCGAGGCTCGCAAGATGATCCAGGGCAACGGTTTCAGCCTCAACAAGGCAAAATACACCGACCCGGCCGGAGTCATCACCGCCGACGCTCTCCTTCAGGACAAATATCTCCTGCTGCAGCGCGGCAAGAAAAACTACTATCTCGTAGTGGCAAAATGATGCGTCGCTTCCTTCTCCCGCTCCTGTCGGCGGTGGCGATCATCTGCGCCCTGCCGACGAGCCTTCTCGCTGAAACCTTCAGTCTGCAGCCGATGTTCAACATCACCGGCGGTGAAATGAAGCCCAATCTGCTCTTTCTGAACCTCAGCAACGACGGAGGCCGATGGAGCGCCGTCTTCGAGGCTATAGGCGTCGAGGGTGATCCCATCGCGGTCGAGAACATCGTTGTCGTGCGCGAGGGCGACCGAATCATGTTCTCGCTTGAAGACGACGAAACGTTCTTCATCGACCGCAAACTCGGCCTGCTCGCCATCCAGAGCGACGATCAGCCGCAGGGATGGCTACTCCTCACCGGCATGGCGGACTTCGACGACCTCTACCCCCGCATCAGGAATCTCGTGGAAAACGGCGGCACACTGACCTACAACGAACCGCCGGCTAAGCCCGAACCCGAACCTCAGGTCGCGCCTCAGCCGCAGACAGATCCGCAGACCGGAATGCCTGTCTATTCCTTCTGCGCCGTGGATTACGGCACTTCGGTACTGGGTTGGGATGCGGCGGGCGAATCACGCATGATGTGTGAGGAGACACTGCGGCAGGCAGGACTAAACTTCTGCGACCGCGACGGCTATCTTGTCGCGACATTCGCTTCCGGCTCCGGCGATTGCGACAATCCCCTCGTGCTGCTCCTCAACGACGCGCCGCGACCCGAGTCCACCGCGCTCTACCTCTACTACGGCTCCGCCACCAATGTCTACCGCTGGAACTTCTCCTTCGACAGCATAACCGGCGGCGTACGCGCCAAGGATGCCGAAGACTTCTTCAACACGGCGTGCCGTCAGTTCAACACCGAAGGTTACCCCTTGCAGCAGGTTGGAAATCCGCCACCATATCAGCAGGTGATGACTACGCAGATCAACGGCCACAAGGTCAGTGTCGGCATCTTCCGCGCCGACCATTCTGCCTTCGTCTATATTGATTATGACAAGTAAATCCTTAAGAGTATGTTTACTTTTAAATGATTTTATCACAAATAGAGATTTTCGAGTGATTTCAGCGAGTCGAAGAGGGAGCGATGCGGGCATCGTGACCGATGAGACTCGGCTGAAAGCGCCGGAAAGATCATTTGTGATGAAGTCAAAAATTCAGGAAACATACTCGGATTATATGAGATAAGTTTAATTTAAAAATTCAGAAAACATACTCGGTTTATATGAGATAAGTTTAATTTGGTTTAAAAGTAAACATACTCTAAGAACAATGGACAAGATAAAAGCAGCTATAGTGGGCTACGGAAACATCGGACACTTCGTGCTCGACGCTCTTCTTGCAGCCGACGACTTCGAGATAGCCGGCATCGTGCGACGCAACGCCACTGATGTTCCGGCAGAACTCAAACCTTACAAGGTCGTCACCGACATCGCCGAACTCGGCAAAGTCGATGTGGCGATCCTCTGCACCCCCACACGAGAGGTCGAGAAATATGCCTCACGATTTCTGGCAATGGGCATCAACACCGTGGACAGCTTCGACATCCACACTCAGATCCCGCAGCTCCGCCGCAACCTCGGCGCCGTCGCACGCGAGCACGGCACCGTAGCCATCATCTCCGCAGGCTGGGATCCCGGTAGCGACTCCGTGGTGCGCACACTGATGCAGGCCGCGGCTCCCAAGGGCATCACCTACACCAACTTCGGCCCCGGCATGTCGATGGGTCACACAGTCTGCGTCAAGTCCAAGGAAGGTGTACGCAACGCCCTCTCCATGACCATCCCCTTAGGCACAGGCATCCACCGCCGCATGGTCTACGTCGAACTGGAGCCGGAAGCCGACCTCGCCGCCGTGACAAAGGCCGTGAAGGAGGATCCCTACTTCGCGTCCGACGAGACCCACGTCATCGAGGTGGCGTCGGTCGACGAAGTCAAGGACATGGGCCACGGCGTCAACATGGTGCGCAAAGGCGTCTCCGGCAAGACCCAGAACCAGCGCCTCGAATTCAACATGAGCATCAACAACCCCGCGCTCACCGCGCAGATACTCGTCGGCGTGGCACGCGCCTCCATGAAGCAGCGTCCCGGCGCCTACACCATGATTGAGATTCCCGTGATCGACCTTCTCCCCGGCGACCCCGAAGATCTCGTCGCCCACCTCGTCTGACCCGCTCCAAACCACGCTTTTCCGACGTAGGAACTGCGTCTGAACGTAGGGCTGCACCACGGTGCAGCCGCCACACCACACAACGCTCCACCAAACGTACTGAAACCGCACCAGCGGTTTCTTTATTGATAGCCGACGGATGAGCGCCAGCGAATCCGTCGGTAACTTACATACCCATTCCCAACCCCTTATGAGTTGCTTATTTGCCACATGGGCTACGCGGACAAGGGACTGTAACGGCTTTTCATGAGAGATGTCTGCAGATGGTGACAAAAGTATTTACCCTACTCTATCAACGAGACGCAAATGCAGACTCAAGAATCTCCAGTTCAAGTGCAAATTCTATTTTGGAGATAGTCTCGATCGAGAGGTTTTCAGTCCCTTTCAAGACTCTTGAGATATATTGCTGTGAGCAACCCATCTTTACGGCTAAAGATTTTTGTGTAAGCCCCAGTTCTTCCATTCTGTCGAGCATCATCATGGCTATTCGCTGCGAGTAGCGAAGCCACGACTTGTTCTCCATCCTCCATTCGGCATTTTCCCGCCAACGGGAGGGAGTAGTGCTTTCATGCTCTTTCAAACGAGATATTATTTCTTCTTTAGTTCTCATCATATCCTCCTTTCTTAACTGATTTCGGTAAGATAGTCCCTGAAGGAATCCATATCGGAAATATCGTTGGCAATCAAGAAATTCCTGACCTTTTCCATTCTGGCCAATTCCACTAAGGTGTGCTCTCGTTCCTGCATTGTTCGCGTAAGTTTGATTGCTCCGCCTGTTATCACATAAATTCCCGGTTCTAGTTTTATTGCATATATCCTCAGCCAGGAAGCATGTCGGGGAGTGTCACGCAACCTTGCCTTTTCCTTGCCCAAAAGCATCTCTGACGTACGGTTGTTCTCTAACGGTCGAAAGATTTTGTCGAGATCTGCCTCCGGAGAGATGTCCATGATAAGGCATTGCAAGCGGTCACTATCTTCAATTGTGTCATAAATAGCCTTGTTCACATCGGTTATCTTGAAATATGTTTCCAAATCGCCGATATTCTCCTTAAAAAAGGAACGAAGCCACACCACATCATTCCATTGGTCAAGAATGGTATCAAGAACATTGTCGAGACAGTTGTCATACCTTACTGCCCAGAGATTTCCATTGTCTGTGATCCTGTCAAATTTCATGTCTGAGATTTTGTGCAAAGATAATAATTCTTTTTGAATTTAACAACTTAAAAGTTGTATCCGTTCAGATTGAGGATACAGTATTGTCTACGAAAGAAGATAAACAGGATGTTACACATGTCGTAAGACTTCATCCGAAAATAGTCGCACCCGAACGTACTGAAACCTCACAGCGGTTTCTTTATTGATAGCCGACGGATGAGCGCCAGCGAATCCGTCGGTAACTTACATACCCATTCCCAACCCCTTATGAGTTGCTTATCCGCGACGCGAGCAAGAACTATTTCAATCCTGCCAGTCTCCTCTTTGAAGGAGAATGACCCTGCGCGGCCGCTTTCTCATACCACCGCTTTGCCTCACCGATATCCTGTGCCACACCATAACCATGCTCGAAGTAGACGCCCATGTAGTATTGAGCCCATTCATCACCCTGATCGGCGGCTTTTCGAAACCATCTCATAGCCTCGGCATAATCCTGCGAGACACCTTTCCCATTTTCATACATGGAACCGAGATTTCTTTGTGCCAGCGCAAATCCCTGGTCGGCAGCCATACGGTACCATCTCAATGCCTCGGAATAATCTTTCGGGACGCCGCGCCCGCCCATCTCAGACATCCTTCCGAGCGTATTCTGCGCCTCAGCATAACCTTGACCGGCAGATTTCATGAGCCACTTCACGGCCTCAGAGAAATTGTCTCTCTCATAAGCGGCCATCCCCTTTTCATACATCTGTTTCGGGGTAAGCTGCGCCTGACGCCTCTTCGGAGTTGTCTTGGCCGGTGCGGTGGTCTGCTTTTTCGTCTTTCGCGGTCCGGTGACGACACCCTGTGCATCTATTCCAACAGGCAGACAGAAGATGATGGCTGCCAATATAGTTCTGACTATAATCTTCATTGTGATAACGATATATTGTTCCGCACAAAGATAGCACATACCTCCGACATCCGCAAATTCATCGCTGCAGCTACAGGAAGATTCGGGAACTGTGTCAAAAGAAACCGTGTCAAAAGCGCCGGACCGGAGGTTCGGCCGTATTGCCAACCGCAGCCTTCAGGCCGTGGAAGGGGAACACCCCTGAGAATCAGTCGCGGAGCGACGTCGTGCGGTAAAGACTTTACCATACACGCATCGCTCCGCGACGCGTTATGCTATATAGCCGCCTGTCCACGGCCTGAAGGCCGCGGTTGGCAACACAGACAGACCTCCGGCCTGTCCCGCTTTCGTCGCGCTTATGACCCAATTCAGAAAGAGGAAATATAGCCAAGCGGCGGCTACAGGTGAAGTACTGCAGCCGCCGCTGTTGTTGAAGGGCTCAGATGCCCTTGGGAATTCTATGTTTATGGTATCACGACCTTGAAGACGTCGCTGCCGACCTTCACCATGTAGACGCCGGATTCAACGGCGATACGTAGCGTAGCGCCGGCCACAGCGTCGTGGATCATGATGCCGGAGGGTGTGTAGACAGCCACATTCATGCCATCGGCGCCGAGGACTCTGATGAATCCTTTCTCGCCGATGACGGTCACGTCGCCGGATGCCACTCCATCAATGCCCACAGGCTCGGGAACAGTTACCTTGTCAAGGTTGCTTATGCCGGAGTTGCCCTTGTCGTAGACCGTCTCAACGGCATACTCATAGTCGCCCGGCTCCATCTCGGAGAGATCATCCTTGTGGGTCGTGGCCGTGAGGATATTCTCGTTCACCTTGGTGCCGTTGCGGAAGAGGTTGTAGCCCTTCAGGGCGAGCACTTCGTCGGAGATCGTGAAGGTCACGTCGTCGATGAGCATGGCCCAGATGTCCTCGCTCACGTAGCGAATGGCGAAATACTTCGCTCCTTCGGGAAGGTCGTAGCTGTATTCGTACCATGTGGTGACCTGCACCTCGTCACCGTATTCATCTTCCACCCAGTCGCCGTCGGGCACCTCGACGGTATCGCCCATCTTGATGAAGTCTTCAGTAGCTGTACCGGTGGTGGAATAGTAGAATTCAAATGACTCATCACCGAAATCCTCGGGAGCTACGGCGGCGAAGAAAGAAACCTTCTGCGCGATGCCGGGGAGTTCGGGGGAGATCAGCCAGTCATCGGCGGCACCGCGGACAGAGACGGCCAGCGCAGCGCGTTCGCCTGTGCGGGAAAGGTCATAGTAGACTCTCTGCATCTGCGACTTGTCAACCACCATCCAAGCCTTGGGAGTAGTGCAGTTGGGATAGTTGATGCCTACGCTGTAGGTTTCCAGACCGTCGCCGTCATACACTTTCCAGTCGCCGAATCCGGCGATGGCGAAGGGATCATAATCCTCAAAGGATTCGGTAATCTGTTTCAGCTTGGGAGCATGGTCAGGCTCACTCCAGCTCAGATCGGCGGATTTCTCGTCGCTGCCGAGTGTAGCGATAAGGTCGCGGACAGCCGGATAGACTGATTCGTGCAGAGGTATGGCGATCTCGGCGGAGGTGTTGTTGTCGGGCAATTCGTCGACATCCCAGCGGATCACGGCGTGCAGCTTCTCTTCCTCCTTGGCGAAGGGATCGGGAGTGTGGACAAACTTGACAGCCTGAGTGGTGAGCGCCTCCACGAATGGGCCCTCGGCGCTCTTGACGAGCTTGCCGTCGGCATAGAGATCCACGGCGTAGCCCGCAGGGGCGTCGTCGGAACCTTCATTGACCACCTCGACGATGATGTCATGCTCCTTGCCTGTCGTCATGAACGAGGGGCCGCTGACGCTGCCGGCACGGAGATCGCAGGCGGCATAGCGCTTTAGCGCGATGTTGTCGAGTCCGAACGCAAAGTTGTTGTTGATGCAGCGGATAAAGAAGGCGAACTGAATCGTCTTGCCTGCATATTTGGCGAGCGAGACCTGAACGCGGTTCCAGCCTTTCTCGGCGCAATCCTTGGTGTCAATGTCGTCGCAGAGAGCCTCGTTCTTGCCCTCGCATATGACGAAGGGGGAGATGATGTAGCCTTCCATGTCGGGCACGCCTGTGTAGTAGAAGCTCATGGCCACGTCCTCGGCGTCATCGACGGTGAGGTTGGCTGAATAGAGGTTCACATAGCCGCCGGGAGCCGTGTAGAGAGCGAGGCAGCCTTTGTCGCCGTCCTGCGCCTCTATGGTGAGATGCTGCGAGGAAACGCCGTTGGCTATACGCAGCGACGCGCCGCTCTGTCCCATCGGATAGTGCAGTCCGTCGGCGAACGATTCGAGATAAGGCATCTTGAAGGGCGTGCCGACAGGAATCATTGGTGTACGGCCGAAGCCGCCGTCGTAGCCGTTGACACCACCCTCGGTGTAAGGCACTACGCAATACCACACGAAAGCCTGGCCGGCGTCGGCGCTGATGGCGCGGAATGTGGCCTCGGCCTCGGAGGCGGTGATGTTGTTGGCTATAAGGGTCTGATAGTCGGAGGCGAATATGGCGTAACGCAGTAGCGAAGGATCAAATTCGTTGCCGTTGACATCCTTGGCCACGGGAGTCCATGTGATGGTGACGACGCCGGGATTGGACATGTCCTGTGCTATCTTGCAGTTCTCGGGGCTGACAGGGATGTTGACACCCATGTGGGAGGTCTCGAAGTAGGAACGTCCCTGACCGGCGGTGTTGAAGGCGGTGATGGTGTAGGAGACATCCTCGTTGGTCATGCCGCTGTCGGTGAAGGAGAGTTTCTGTCCGAATGTGGGATTGCGGAAGGTCTGCACCAGCTCGCCGTTGCGTGTCACCTCGATCTTGGAGAGGCTCGTGAGCTTCTTGCCGTCGATCGACACGGCGGGAGCCGTGAAGGCGATGTCAAGTTTCTTGGAGCCGTCGTAGGGAGGAGTGAAGGTCACGTCGGTCACCTGGCCGGGAGCCTTGTTGGACAGGCCCTTGGAGATCGCGAAGTCTCTTACGAAGAGCTTCACCGCCGGCGACTGTGTGCCGAGCACGCGCACGGAGAAGTAATATATACCGTCCTTCTCGGGCATCACTATGACGCTCTGGTGGACAGGATTCGTCCATGTGGAGTTGCTTGCGTTGACAGTCTCAGGCTCGATGATGGTCGTTAGATTGTCAGGATCGCTGCCCCACTGGAGACCGATGCCGTGGGCATAGCTCGATTCCACCCAGGTGTTGTAGGAAACCTCGTAGGCCTGTCCCGCCTTGAGCTGCACGGGAGCGGTGACGAGCGCGACATCCATGTTTGTCGGACCCCAGCCGGCATTCCAGAGCATCATCATGGCCTGGTCGTAGGCCGAATAATGCCATTTGAGACCACGATTCATATAGTCCCTGGTCGTGAAATAACCCTCGGTGAACCGTTGGGCGAAGTCGGGTGCAAAGGGTGGCACGAGGGCGCCGACAGCCAGATAGTCGGTGGCGGCCTCATCGGAATCCTGCTCGCCGTGGTGGGCTGTGACGAAATATTTGTAGACATGGCATCCGGCACTCTCGCCGACAGGATCGGTGAGGCTTGTGGCCGAAGTCTTGTCGGCAATCACCACCGGATCGCCGCCGTCGATGGTGCGGCTCACCGTGTATGTCACTTTTGAAGTGTCGAAATAGCCATCGTTCAGAGCTTTGCTGACAGCCTCCCATTCGACAGCGATCTCGGAATCGCCGTATGTGTAGGAAGCCGTGAATCCCTCGGGTGCGAGAGGCTTGCCGTTGCCGTACCATGCTGTAACACTCTCGCTCTTGGGCGAATCGCCGGTCGCGTTGCTCACGTAGACGCGGAAGGTGTACATGCCGGCCTTGGGAAGTGTCACCTCGGCGCTGCTCTCGCTGCCTGCCGTGATGTTTCCGGAAGCGATCTTCTCGCCGTTGGCAAGGATGCCGTAGGTCAGGGAACCGGAGAGCGCCTTGCCGTCGAACGTGGTCGCGGGAGCGGCAAAGGTGACCTTGCCATTAAGGCTGCCGTTGTCAAACGCCACAGATTTAAGCTCGGGTGCGGCGGGAGCGGCGTCTTTGGCCGCAGGATTGGCAATATACATGCCGCCAAGTTCGGCGCGCAGGTTCCAGCACTTCTCTACTTTGTAGCCATTGCGCAGGTCGATGCTGTAGAGCGCCCAGTCGCGCGAGGGATCGCCGGAGGGACCCTGAGGACACGCGGCATAGTAGAAAATGTCGTTGAAGCTGTCGATCGTACCGGTGGTGTTGTATCGGGTCGTGATTCCGGTCTCGGCCACCTTGGTGTATTTTGCGTCGGTGAGGCTAACGGTGTAGAGTACACCGGCGGCATCGATGCCGTAGAGAGTACCGTCGGAGCTGAAGCCCATGGCGTAGAGAGGCTGCTCGGTCTTGCCGATCACGCCTGTGCGCTTCATGGTCATCGGGTCGAGCGTACCGATCTCGATCGACTGAAGGTCAGCGGAGAAGAAACATCCGTAGACCACCTCCGTCACCGGATTGCATGTCATAGAGTATGACAGCACATCGAGCGAGGGATCCTGATCGTAGCCGATACACTGCCAGTTGGAGGTGTCCCAGAGATACGTCTCGACACTGTTGACATAACCTCCCGAGACATCGGCGCATGTGTTGTAGTAATATTTCGTGCCGACGCCGGTACCGCCCCATCCGGCCTCCAGACCCTCATGCTCGCGTAGCACTTCGAGACCGTTGGCCGTGACGTTGACCATGCCGTAGGATTTGTTGTCGATGTCGTAGGTCACACACGCACGCAGCGGCATGACCGGAGCCACACGCATCGGGACCTTCGGAGCGCGCGAAGGGCCTCCGGAGACCACGTTGAAGTTGACGGCGCCTCCTGCCTGATCCGCTTCGGAAGCGAACGGAGACGCTGAGGAAACGGTCTTCGGCAGCCTGATGCCGGAGCCGAAAGTTCCTCGCGGAGCCGAGTAGTCGACAGCCTTGACCCGCGCCTTGCTGGAGGCGTCGTGAGACTTGCGCGCAGCCTGCACGGACGTCGCCGAAAGCGCCAGACAGCCGACCACGGCAAGTGCCGTGAGACTCCGCCTGAAAGATAAATACTGATACATAAAATAGATTTAGATTAGAGATTCCTTGGTAGTAGAGGTATATTGCGAGCGGCTGCGAATCTCAAGACAGTCGGAACAATCAAATGCTGAATTATAAATGCAACGCGACAAATTTACGTTTAAAATTTCAATTATACAAATTTTAAATCTTTTCAAATAATCATTTTCCCGAACCATCCCGAACCATGAGGAACCATGTCGAACCATCTTTTGCGAACTATGGGGAACCATGACGAACAATTTTGGCAATGCAGTAACTGCGTCAAAAAGCGCGACGAATGTGGGACAGGCCGGAGGTCTGTCTGTGTTGCCAACCGCGGCCTTCAGGCCGTGGACAGGCGGCTATATAGCATAACGCGTCGCGGAGCGATGCGTGTATGGTAAAGTCTTTACCGCACGACGTCGCTCCGCGACTGATTTTCAGGGGCTTCCCCTTCCACGGCCTGAAGGCCGCGGTTGGCAATACAGCCGAACCTACGGTCCGGCGCTTTTGACACAGTTTCTTTTGATGCAGTTTCTCATCCACGACATACGTGGTGGCGGAGCGTCGGCAGACGGTAGTACGATTGTTCGACATGGTTCCCCATAGTTCGCAAAATAATGGCTCCCGATGGTTCGCCAAGATTGTTCGTCATTGTTCCCCTTGTTCGAAAACAAAATTTTTTGATAAACATATTGCACGTATGGGAAAAAACTTTTTAGCTTTGCGGTGTATATTGCTCTCCGGAGTCTCCGATATGGGCTCGGGGGAGGGGTGCGCAGACATATATAAAGAGCGTTTATCCGACGCTTATCTTTGGCTTACAGAAATCTGGCAGTTTCACATACGGAGTCAAGGATGAGACAACGATAGGCGTCTTCGGGTATGATATACCTTTATCCCGGGAGTCGGTGTTTGCCGTCTCCTGTCGGTCATATCATACGGCGTGAGACTCCGCGTTGCTCGTTCTACTTGGATGGGCACATGCCAGAGCCTCTGTAAGCGGGACGAGTCAACAGATACAGACTCTCACGCTCTTTTTTTTATACCTAAACCCGAATCCGGGGAGTCTATAGGGCGCATAAAACCATAGAATAGGACACGAAAAAAGAGCAACCGGAAGACCGAAGTCTAACCATGTTGCTCTTTCCTCTCTCCTCGGCGGTGCGTACGGGACTCGAACCCGTGACCCCATGCGTGACAGGCATGTATTCTAACCAGCTGAACTAACGCACCTTTATTTCACTCCTTTATATGTCCTCTTGCCTCGGGATGGTGAAGCGTTGTCGCTTCGTCCCGTTTGCGAGTGCAAAGTTAGCACCCTTTTGCGTTTCCACCAAATTTTTGAGCCAAAAAATTTCAAAAATTTTTCGACTTTTTCACAAGCACTTGGCTCTCAACACACTACAGAAACACCTTGTTCTGCAATATTTGAACCTTAGCGCCGCGTGATACGTTCCAACCATAAAACACACATTTTCCTCTCGCCATGAATAAAATGAAACATCCATTACTGATAAAAGTCTTCTACTGTCTTGTGCGCATCATCGACAATATCAAATCCTCCCGCTGGGACGTCTGCAACCGAAGCGTCGCGCGCTGACGGCGCACGTACATCCCGCGTCGTGCCGCGCTGGTTCTTCGGACTCGTGCGGCTGAGGATGCGCTATGTCTCGGAGCGCACTCTGCTGATCGTGCTCACGGTGCTGACAGGCATCGCCGCCGGCGTGGCGACATGGCTGCTGCGTGTGCTGATCGATTTCGTCACGCATCATCTGCTGCGGCTCATCGACACTTCCGGCTTCAATCCGCTCTTCATCCTCTTTCCGGTCGTCGGACTCCTGCTCACGGTGATGTTTCAGCGCCATGTGGTCCACGACAACATGAACCATAGCGAGGCACGTCTGCGCGACGCTTTCGGCAAAGGGAATTACCGTTTGAACCCCCATCTGCTCTGGGCGCCGTTGGCGGCATGTCCCGTGACATTGGGATTCGGCGGTTCGGCGGGAAGCGAGGGACCTGCGGCAGTGCTCGGAGCCGCGGCGGGAAGCAACTTAGGGCGTCTGTTGGGTTGCGACGGCGCCATGCTGCGGTGCATTGTGGCATGCGGATCGGGAGCCGGAATCGCCGGAATCTTTACGGCACCGATCGCCGGAGTGATGTTCGCCGTCGAGGTGCTCCGCATCGAGCTGACGACCTTAGCCATCCTGCTCCTCTTCATCAGCTGCATCTGCGCCGCCACCACGAGCTACATACTCTCCGGCAGCTCGCTCAACCTCACATTCTTTGTGGATCAGACACCCCCGGTCCATCTGTTCTGGATCTTCATCATCTTCGGTCTGGTGTGCGGCCTCTACAGCTGCTATTACACATATCTGGTGCATCTCACGGATCTGTGGCTCCGGAAGATTCCGGGGCTGTGGCGCACGGTCGCCGCAGGACTGGCTCTCGGAGTCATCATCTTCCTGCTCCCTGCGCTTTACGGCGAAGGCTACGGCGTGATCCGCCATCTGGAGAGCGCAAGCCGCGACTACAGCTTCATGACGGCCTCAGGATTCTTTTCCGCCGTCTCCACTATGGGCACTCCCCTGCTGCTGATAGCCGCCGCCATGCTGTTGGTGAAATCCGTGGCCGTCAACCTCACAAACTCCGGCGGCGGTGTGGCCGGCATCTTCACTCCGACTATGGTGGCCGGAGCATTGATCGGCACGGTCTTCGCCCAATGCGCCAATCTGATGTTCGGGTCCGAACTCTCGCTGCCGCTATTCGCCTTCATCGGCATGGCGGGAGTGATGGCCGGAGTGGTCAGGGCGCCCCTGCTGGGCACCTTCGTAGCCATTGAGGTAAGCGGCTGCTATCTGCTGCTGATTCCCGTCGCCATCGTGGCCTTCTCCAGCTACTACGTGAGGATGCGCATCAGCCCCGGCGACATCATCCTCTCCCCCGACCGCCTCCTCTCCCTCCGGAAGTAAGACTCCTCCAGCGGACAGATCTTTTCGAACATCCACACAACACAAAAAGAATTCTTTTAATTGAATATCCGACTTAAAATGTTTACCTTTGCGTTATAATGACAAAGGAAGAATTAGAGGTTGTTTAATAATGCTTGTTAACGACAGGGTCGAGAATTTTGGAGCGGA
>CABUIO010000015.1 GCA_902491625.1 uncultured Porphyromonadaceae bacterium
CCTGTCCACGGCCTGAAGGCCGCGGTTGGCAACACAGACAGACCTCCGGCCTGTCATGCCTTCACGGCCTTTGACATAGGACCGACCCGAAAGGCTCCCTTAGGATCGCCCTTACAGGGCTTTATATATAATGTGTCCGCGACACCCGGAGCTTACGCTGCCGGGCTATTATCGGGTCGGCCTTGACAGGCCTCTCCTCGTCGTGATGTTGTCGCGGTGGGCGCAAAATTTTGCGCCCCTACATGGTCGCGTGATTGTCATGTAGGGTCGCAATAATTTGCGCCCACCGCTCCCTAAAATCCTTAAAGTCCTTAACGACCTTCCGCCACGGCGAAAAGCCTTCTTTTGCGGGGAGAGGTATTATTGTGCCAGGAGGGCATCGACGCCCTCGGCGAGGGTGCGGCCGCTGCGGAGCTGTTGCCAGGAGAGGGTGATCTCGGGACATCCGGCCGAGGCGGGCGCTATCGAGGATTCGGGGAAACAGAAGGTGACACCTTCGGGCGTGATAGCGAAATTGGGCACGATCTCCATGTCGTCGGAGGATTCGAGGGTGAGGGCGTATTTCTTGGCGGCTATGGGATACATCATCTCGCGCAGACGACGTTCGGCACTGGCGTTGAAGACGTCGAAATAGTCGATTACGGCGTCGGTGTCCTTGTTGTAGTTGACATATTCCACGGTGGAGATGTCGTAGCCGTCAGGGGTGAGCGACTTGGTGTTGCTGGAGGCGCGCATGGAGATGTAGTGCGGTGTCTCGGCCACTTTGTCTATCCTGGTGTCGACATGGTAGGCGGTCTTGGGATTGCCGGATGCTACGGCAGAGGCGAATGCGGCGGCATCGACTCTCTCGGCACCCTCGCCGGGGAGATAGTTGAACACGATTCCGGAGGCGTCGGTCTTGATTCCGGCGGATGTCAGCAGCGCTTCGTCGAGGGCGGCGAGTCCGGAAGTGGAGGGCGCGGGCATGTCGTAGTCGGCTTTACCGGAAACGGCGAAAGTCAGGTTGCCGTCGGCGTCATGACCGAGGAAGTAGCCCTCGGCAGTGGTCTTGTTGAATTCAGTCTGAGCCATGGCTGCGACGCTCACGGCGGCGGCAGCCATCAGTGTTGTGATACGTATCATTATTTTACTGTTGGAAGAAGTTTGCGGAGTTCGTCGGGTGTGGCGGCGCGCTGCGAGAGTTCGCCGCGGCTGTCGTAGATGAACATCGTGGGAAGTGCTCCGACGTTGTATTTCAGGAGGTTCTCGGAACGGAGACCGTCGGTGTCGCGCACCACGATCCAGGGGAGTCCCTTGGTGCCGTTGGCGAGCACGAGATGATCGGTGTCGTAGCATACTTCGTAGATGCCGGCTGCTCCCTCTTCGTAGATTGAGCGGAGCGTGCGCGTGAGCGCGGCGTTTTCGGATGCAGCTATGGAGGTGAACACGAGCACTGTGGGCTTCCCTTTGCCGACATTGTCGCTGAGTCTGTGGTTCACACCCTTGAGGTCGGGAAGGTCAAGGTCGATGATGGCGACCTCAGGAGCCTCGACCACATTTTTCTTGCCTTTGGCCTTGCGGCGCGCGGCGAGACCTTCCTTGGCTCTCTCCACGAGCGCCTTGGTGTGGGGATCGTCGGGACGGAACGTCTGAAACAGATTGGCCACGGCGGTGTAGATCGGATCGGTGTATTCGATCAGATGGCCGTCGCCGAAGGAGCGCGAAAGGATATAGTAGGAGAGCATGTCCCCCTTGCCGTTCTCCAGAAACTGCGTGTAGACGCGGCGTTTGAACGCTTCGGTGGAATCGTTGTCGGCAAGCGCCTCGATGCGGCGTGCCTCGCGCTCGAAACGTGTGAGACGCTCGGCCTGTGGCGAACCGGCCAGGTTGAATCCGCGGTCGAAGGCAGCCGCAGTGGTGGTGAGGGTGAGCGTTTCGGTGCTGTCCAGAGGGAGATAGACGTAGCGGTCACCATAGCGCACGCGATATAGTTCCGGCGACGACGGCGCGTCGTAGGGGATGAAGAAATCGCCGTCAGCGTCGACTTTCGCCGAGTCCACGGCATACCAGAAACCGAACTCGTTGGGAGCCTCCAGCACGGCGTAGCTGTCCTCCTTGGCACCCTTGATATTGCCTTTGAGTCCATGGTCATTCCTGTCGCCGCACGCGGTCGAGAGCGCCACGGCAGCCACAAGGGCAGTAATAGTCAGATGTTTTATTTTCATTGTGCAATATGCGTTTGAGAGAATGCAAAGTTAGTCAATTTTACCCGAAAAGCTCCCCTCCCCTCCCGAAAAATCCAAGAGGCAGTGTAATAATACACATGGTGGTATCGAAAAATGCGGCGTAGCCGCTGATTCCTTATAACCTCAGGCTTTTGCCTGAGGTCGCTGCAGCAAGCCGAAACTGCATCGAAGATGCTTATTATCAACAAACTGCGTCAAGAGCGCCGAACCGGAGGTTCGGCCGTATTGCCAACCGCGGCCTTCAGGCCGTGGATGCCGGACCACCAAAAAATCAGTCGCGGAGCGACGTCGTGCGGTAACATGACTTGTCGGAATGAAAAAAGATCGTTAACTTTGTGACATGAGCAAAGTTACCGCCTTATATCATATCGTTTTCTGCACAAAGCAAAGACGGATGGTGATTCCCAAAGAGTATCAAAGGGAACTGTATATGTTCCTGTATTCAGAGATCGCAAGAACGAAATGTAAGGTTTTGCGCATCGGAGGAATCGCAAACCATGTCCATATTCTTCTGAATCTGCATCCCGAAGTTGCTCTTGCGAAGCTGATACAGACAGTCAAGGGCGGATCCAGCGCATGGATGGGACGTGACCCAAGATTCGGACTTTTTCAAGGCTGGGCTGCCGGCTATTACGGATGTACAGTATCACCGCATGAAAAAGATGCCGTGATCGAATATATCAAGAGTCAGGAATTGCATCATGGAAGCTGCGAACTGGACAAGGAACTCATTAAGATGTACAAGTTCGCGGACTTGGAATATGATGAACGAGATCTGCGTTAGTTACCACACAACGTCGCTCCGCGACTAAGTTTTTGATAGCCTGACTTTTCCACGGCCTGAAGGCCGCGGTTGACAATACAGACAGACCTCCGGTCTGTCACCACGTCGCGGCAGATCACTCACAGCGGTGTCAAGAGCACCGAACCGGAGGCCTGTCCTCAGGCATATTATCTCGACGTGCCGGAGTGGTAGACTCACTGCTGTCTGCGGGAACGGCTCAGCATGCGGCGGAGCGGGAGGATGTAGGCGGCGGCTGCGGGGAGGATGAGACAGGCGGCAAGCCACAGCGGGAGCCATTGCATGGCGGCGCATGCAAGCGCACAGAGTGCCACGGAGAGGACGGCTGTGAGTGTGGTGCGGCGCGAGGGCGCGAGGGCGTAGCTGCGGCGGCATGCGATCCAGACGATGACGACGTAGCCGAGATTCCAGAGTATGTAGGCCCAGCCGAGGCCGTCGAGTCCGAAGAGCAGATAGCCGCCGTAGAGGAGTCCGAGCGAGAGGAGGGCGTCGATCCCCTCGGTGGCGAGATAGATGCGTCCGTCGCCGCGAGCCACGATGCAGAGCGCCAGACACCATGACACGGCCTTCATCACGGTGCCGACCATGGCGAGCGAGATGAAGGTGAGTATCGGCTCAAAATCAGACGAATAGAGTATCGAGACGATGAGGCTGCGGCAGAGAATGAAAATGAGCGCCACGGGAGTGACTACGGTAAGCAGCAGCGTGATCTCATGGTTGACGTAGGCCGAGGTGCGGCGCCGGGAACGCGAGGCCGCGACGATGCGGGGAAAGAATTCCATGCTTATGGCGGTGAATATCAGCCCGATATAGCGGCTTACGAGGGTGTCGCCGGCCTGATAGAGGCCTGTGACGTCGAGCGAGGAGTGGCGCGTGAGGAGTGCGACGAAGACGAGCCGCGAGAGCGAGGTGAGGAAGGCGGCGAGCGACATCAGTATGCCGAGCCTGACGAATCCTTTCCCTTCGCGCCATAGCTGCCGCAGTCCGGGGGATGCGACGCGCTTTGCGGGGCGGAAACGCCAATAGAGCGTGAAACCCCAGATCGCCACAGAATAGACGATGAAGCTCAGCGGCACTGATTCCTGTCCCATCCAGCGGAACATCGGCACGGAGAGGGCAAGCCCGACTACGGTGCCCCAGAGCGATCCTCTGGCAAGGGCGCGGAGGAGTCCGGTGCCCTGGAGGAGCGACTGCTCGCCGTAGAGGAGGCAGTTGAAGAACATCGCTATGGCAACGAGGGCGAAGGGCACGAAGCCCTTGAAGTCGCCGAAGAACCATTGGCCGAGCGTCGGGGAAAGCGCCAGCATCACGGAGGCGCCGAGCAGTCCGGCGAGGAGGCTCCAGCGGCGCACGAGCATGGCGACACGGGCGAGTCCGGAAGGGTCGCCCTCCTGCGAGGCGACGTCGCGGACGGTGCTCTGGCGCAGGCCGAGGTCGGTGAATGTCGCGATGGTCTCCTGCGCGGTCGAGAGGATGCCGAAGAGAGCCACTCCGGCCGATCCGAGCCAGATGCTGACGAGCTTCATCTTGACCACGGAACAGATTATTCCGGCGGACTGCAGCCCGGCGAACATGCCCATGACCTTGACGACACGTCGCGAGAGCTGAGTGCCGCCGGTGGCATTACGGCCTCGGCCGGAGCCGGATATGCGTTCTGTGCGGTTCAAAGTGTCAGGGTGTAGGTCTCGTAAACGGCGCCACGCCCTCCGAGCGAGTATTTCTGTTCGAGCAGCGAGGCGTGGAGCGATTTGTCGGGGAGATTGGATGTGCCGAAGTCGAAAACGCGGCGCGTGGGGAAGATGTCGCACACGAGGGTGTGGACAAGGAGCGTCAGGGCATTGAGCTCCCTTCCGCGCGGCGAAGTGGCCATGTATTGCGTGTGGGCGGTGAATCCGGTGTCGAAAATGACGGCACCGGCGAGCATCGCGCCGTCGGTGTCAGTGACAGCGAAGAGGCGTATGTTCTTGGGGAAGCGGCTGTGGAGCAGTTCGAGTTCCGGGAGCGTATGGACCGGCGCGGCGTCGTGGCGCGAGGCGAGGCAGTCGCACAGCATGGCGTGGAAAGCGTGCCAGTCGGAGCTCTCCCCTGCCCTCAGGTCCTCACGGCGCGAGGCGTCGCGGAGCTGCTGGCGCTTGGCCATGTTGAAGCCGGGATTGTTGTCGGGAAATATCGCGGAGGAGAGAAGCCTCGAACGCAGCGTGAAGCCGAGGCGCCAGAGGGCGTAGAGGTCTTCCTGCGCGGGCATCGGCGAAAGCACCCAAGGCACAGGCTTATAGACAATCTGCCGCAGACCTTCGGTGCGGCACCACGGAATCCATGCCTCGAAAAGCTCCTGCACCTTGTTGCCGTCGAAATGCGCACGGGGAAAGATCCATCCGCCGTAGGTCAGTCCGCCGTGGGAGACGAGCGTGCCCTCCTCTTCAATGTTGGCAGGAAGGCATGCGCGGAGCTTCCCTTTATAGTATGCCATGAGGGAGCAGTCGCGGAATCGGTCGGAATGGTAGTCCATGTAGCCGCGCATGAAGAGGAAAGTGGCGTTGGCCGAATTGCGCGTGAACTCATCCCATTCTCGGCGCCGCGAGGCATCGTAGCGCACGAAACGGAAATCACCGCAGGATGCTGAATCAGATGTCATCTTATCCATTCGGCAGGATTGAGTTTAGTGCGTCCTTTCCACACCTCGAAATGTATGGTGGTGCGGTTGCCGTCGTCGGGATCCGTGGCGAGTGTGCCGAGCGCCTGCCCCTGCTTGACGCTCTGCCCCTTGCTCACCGAGGGAGAGGCGATGTTGCCGTAGACAGTGAAGTAGTCGCCGTGGCTGACGAGGACGACGTTGCTGAAACCGTTGATCATGTATACGCCGCTGACCGTGCCGTCGTAGACAGCCTTGGCCTTCTCCCCTTTCTTGACAAGGGCGTCGATGCCGGGATTGTCATACATCACGTCGGGAAGATCCGGCAGCGGATGGCGTCCGAAAGCGTTGATGACGGAGAAGGATCCGGCGACCGGACGCGGTAGCTTCCCCTTCATGGAAGCGAATCCCGAGGCGGAAGCTGCGGGCGTAGACGTGGAAGTCTGCGATTTCGCCGGAGTCTGCGACTTAGCCGGAGTCTGCGATTTCGCGGGAGCGGAACCGGAACCGCGGGCGCTGCGTCCACGTGCTTCGGCATAGCTCCGGTTGTCCCTGGACTTTCCGCTGTTCTGCTTCGGTGTCGCCTTTTTCTTGGTCTCTTTCTTTGTCGTCTCCTTTTTGGAGGTCTGCTCCTTTTGCGCCGTCTCCTTCTTGCGCGCGGCCTCCTCGGCCTCACGTTTCTCGCGCGCTTTCTGTTCCTCGGCAAGACGCTTCTCCTCGGCGACGCGGCGTTCCTGCGCCTCGCGCTCGGCCTTTGCCTTGCGTTCGGCCTCAAGGCGCTGCTGCTCCTCGCGACGGCGCTTGGCCTCGGCAGCCGCGGCTTGTTCGGCGGCGATG
Organism: uncultured Porphyromonadaceae bacterium; assembly: GCA_902491625.1. Taxonomy (GTDB): domain Bacteria; phylum Bacteroidota; class Bacteroidia; order Bacteroidales; family Muribaculaceae; genus Lepagella. The sequence goes on from CABUIO010000015.1 coordinate 6,497, forward strand.
AGTTCCGTCATTCGGCTCTGAAGCTGATTGGCCTCCGACTGCTTGCGTGCGAGATGCGAACGCAAAGCCTCGCCGTCGGCGCGGAGTTTCGCCACAGTGGCACGCTGCTGCGCCTGCTGATCGGAGAGTTTCGCCTGCGCCTTCTGCTGCTCGGCCAGCGTGTGGTCTTTAGTGACACGCATCTGAGCGAGCTGCGCCTTCGAAGTGTTGAGGCGCTGAATCTCGCCGCGAATCTCAGCCACCTGACGGCGGCGCCACTGCGAGAACTTGCGCAGATAGCGCATTCGCCGAAAAGCCTGATAGAAATTTTTGGATGAAAAAATGAAACCTAAAAAGGATGTCTGCTTACGCGCGACACGCATTTTCTTGACAGCATCGACATATTTCGCACGCAGAGTCGCGATATGTTGCTCCTCGGCAGCGATCTTTCCGCTCAGACCGTCGATCTGAGTATCGATGCCCTTCACCTGACCCGAAAGGTCGGCGATGCGGTTCTGCGAGTTTTTAATGCTGATATCCAGCTCACTAAGCAGCGAGAGATTGGCTGCAACCTCCTTGTCGTTGGCCTCGATCTTAGCCTCCGTGGCCTTGATTTCCTGTTGAGTAATTGCCTCCTTACGCTTTACATCCTTCGACGTCTCCTTTGCTTTCTTTTTGCTGTTTTTTCTGCCAGAAGACGATTTTGAAGTGCTCCGGGTCGTCTTTTTCTTCGGCGTGGCGGCATCGGCGCCGACAGAGAGCGCCGGAACCGCAATGAGTGCCGCAAGGAGAAGTATGATATGGCGTAAGCTTCTCATGTCCGTTATTATATCGAGGTCATAAATTCGCGCAGGGAGACTTGCCTCCAGTTTTTGCCGAGCGAGATGCGACTCATTGCGTTAGGCGAGAAATTCGGCGCCTTGAAACTGAACTCCGGAGAATACTTCTTGTCGCCGACAGTGACGGTGAGCGCCACATCCTTCCGGCCGAGATTGTCGCGCCAGATATACTCGGCATTGGCTGAATAGCGGCTGTCGATGCTCTCTGCGAAGAGAATCTGCAACTTGTAGTCGGCAGTCACGGTAAATCCGTAGTTGGCCTGCGAAGGTTGTTTCTTCGGGGTGATGATCCAGCAGTCGGAAGGCGCTTCCGTCACCGCCATAGAACTTGCGTTGGAGGCGTCGAGCGTGCCCTGCCCCAACAGAAAGACGCGTCCGAGAAAGATGTCCTGCACATCCGTGACGCTCATGTCCACCTTCGAGAGAAATCTGTCAAGATTCACCTTGGCGTAGATTTTCTTCATGCGATTGGCCATCAGCACCTCGCCGTCTGCAATCTCGATGCGCGCGACCTCGCCGATGATCGGCGCGCGCACGGAAATGAGAATCGTGGTGCCGCGCTTCATGTAGATTTTGGCCGAAGGGTCGATCGGTAATCCCTTCATGGAGAGCTTGCCGTCGAGGCTCACCTCCTCCCACGGAGTGTAGAGCGAGACGACAGAGCCGAGCACGCTTTTCGTCTCCTTGCCGGATGCCGGCTCGACGGCGTTGGAGATCGCCACGAGGTCGCGGGGCAATTCGGAAGAGGCCGGAGTCTGCACCGTGGCGGCATTGCGCGACGAGGAGCACGCCGAAAGGAGCACCAAAGCGGCGGCAAGTATCAGAGATGAAACATGTATCTTTTTCATTATTCTATGTATTTGCGTTCAGCGATCTTCTGTTTCGTCTTGGCGTCGTCAGGATTCAGGGAGAGCGACTTGTTCCAGTATTCCAGAGCCTTGTCGATGTCGCCGGTGGCGGCGTAGATGTCGCCGAGATGTGCTATGATGTCGGCGTTGTTGCCGTTGTCGGCGTCAAGAGCCTCCACCACGGCCTCCATGATCCCCAGAGCCTTGCCGTAATCCTTCTGCTTGAAGAGAATCCAGGCGAGAGTGTCGAACTTGTTGAGGTCGGGCGAGATGTTGAGCGCGCGGGAAACCATCGTGAGCGCTTCGGAAAGCATTGCAGGATCGTCGGTGGATTCCGACACGAAATAGGCGTAGTTGTTCAGCACCTCGGGATCGTCGGGATTGATGGTCAACGCATTTCGCGAGGAACGGAGACACTTGTCTTTGTCTCCGGTCTTGTGATACAGCTCGCTCTCCATCGTGTACAGCTGCGCGGCTTTGCCGGCATCGCCATATAGTTCGGAGTAAGGAAGAACCGGAAGCGAGTCGAGATTCTTGATTCCCGGCAGATAGTCGGCGAGCAGCGAGTCGCGCAGGGCTGTGAAACGCGCCGTGTCCTGCATCAGGACATAGATGTAGGGAAGCATGTCGTCGACTTCGCCGGAGGTCACGCCGTCGGCCTTCGCCTGCTTATAGATGGCGAGGGCGTCCTGCGGTTTGTCGAGAGAGAGCTTGGCAGATATGGCTGCATAGGCGCCATAAGGGCTCGTGAGCTTCATCGGCTTGTTGGAAATCGACAGCAGCGAATCGACAGCTTCGGCGTTGCCGGAGGTGTATTTAAAGAGCAGATAGCCCTCCCGGAGGTATTCGTCATCGGGATAAGCGGCGGCAATCGAGTCGACAAGAGGATAGAGAGTGTCCTGCTTCGTCTCAAGAATTCCCTGCAGCAACGGCGAAGGATCGAAACGGCGCGTCCTGATGCAGCGCATGAGGATGTCACGTGCCTTTCCGAGGTCATCGTTGGAAACGGCGATGTCGGCGGAAAGCATGTAGGCCGAATAATTCTCCGGATGATTTTTCAGATATTCATCCGCCATCTCCGACGCCTTCTCGCTGCGCCCCACGAGGTTGTAGACATTAATAAGCGTGGGGAGGAAGACAGTGTCTGTTGGATTGACCTCGACATTTTTCTCAAGATAGGAGATCAGTCCGAGCGTGTCGAGAGTCTCGGTGCTTCCGAAAAGCTCCAGTCTGTACCCCATAGCAGTAGGAGCGTCGATGCCGAGTTTCTCCATGGCATCGATGGCTCGCATTCCGCGCATCAGGCTGTCGGTGTTGGCGCAAAGCATAAGCTCGAATTCACGCAGCGACATGTTCTCCGGCATCGCGTCCGTGAGGCGGTCGACAAGACGGTAAGCCTTCTCCACCTCGCCGCTCTGGGCGAGCAGGACGATGTAAGGCATCGCCACATACTGATCGTCGGGATGTTTTTCAGCGTAAGGACTCATGCGTCTCATAGCCTCCTCACGCGAACCGGACATCTGGCCGCGCAGGAACTGCAGATACCCGTCAGAGGAATCGCATTGAGCCGCGGCCTCAAGCATCCGCATGTAGATGCCGGGATTGTCTTTCGATGACTGCTTGAGGGCATTGTTGACAATATATTGCGATTTGGCCTTGCGGCTGTCGTCTCCTTTCACGGCAGCGCGTACCATCGGCAGAGAGCATAGAGCCACGAGGATGACAGCGATGGCTGTCAGGCTGCGGGAGTGTTTGTCTTTCGTCATAATGCTGTGTGTATGTGTGTTTTTTTAGTGTTATTGAAGGCCGGTGTGGCCGAAACCGCCGTCGCCGCGCTTGGTCTCGTCGATACGCTCCACAAGGTTCCATCGCGCCTTGACATATTCCTTTATAACCATCTGGCAGATGCGCTCGCCGTCGTTTATGACGAAAGGCTCGCTGCCGGCGTTGAACACGATGACGCCGATCTCGCCTCTGTAGTCGGCATCGACGGTGCCGGGAGTGTTGAGGATGGTGATTCCGCTGCGCAGCGCGAGTCCGGAGCGCGGGCGGATCTGGCACTCATAGCCCGAAGGGAGTTGCATGTAGAGTCCCGTAGGTATGAGCGTACGCTCGCCGGGCTTCAGCTCAATGCTTCCCTCGGGGAGGAACGCGCGCACGTCCATTCCGGCGCTCTCTGTCGTGCTGTAGGCCGGAAGCGGATGGTGGCTGCGGTTGATTATCTTGATCTCTATGTTTTTTTCTGCCATATTCTTTTTCAGTATCTATGTGGTCGCAAGAAGCAAAGGTAGCAATTAATTTTGACTTGTCAGGGTCTCTTGCGCTTCTTATTGCGAAAAAAGAAATATATATGGCGGAAAAGGGTGGGAATCGTGCCGTAGTAGCGGCACATGATGCGGAAACGTTCCTTAAGCGAAGCCTTGTGGTTGCGGTCGGTGAGTCCGTCGGTGAGATAATGGATTCCGGGGATACTGAGGTTGACGCAGCGGTCGGGATCGCTCTTCTTCAGGCAGCGCAGACACCATTCGTAGTCGGCACTGAAGCGATAGCGCAGGTCGTAGTTGCCGGCGAGGTCGCGGCGCACGCAGAAAGCCTGATGACAGACAAGCATCCCCATTGCAAAGCTCTTGAAAGTCAGGCGCTCAGGCACATCAAGATGGCGGCGTCCCACGATGCGGCGATCTGCGTCGACAAGCATCGTGTCGCAATAGATGATGTCCGGACGATCCTTGGCAGCGTCGGCGAAACGCTGCAAGGTTCTTTCGTCTGCAAAAGTGTCGCCGGCGTTGAGGAAAATCAGATAATCACCCTTGGCGTGGCGGATGCCCTTGTTCATGGCGTCGTAAAGGCCCTTGTCAGGTTCGGAGAAGACACGGCGTCGCGGATCGGGAGCGACATCGCGCGCGAGGGAGAGCGTTGCGTCGGTGCTGGCGCCGTCAATGATCAGGTGCTCGTAGTCGCCGCATGTCTGGCTGCAGACCGACCGCAGGGTGGACGGCAGCGTCTCAGCAGCATTGTATGTGATGGTGATTATCGAGAATTTCATACTGTAGCAGAGAATTATCAGGCAAAGTTACGAAAAAGAAGCGGATGTCGCGGCGAGTTGGCCGCAACATCCGATCTGTCCGTTGTCGTGTGTATGCCGGGAGATTAGCCCTCGGAGATAGCACCGCTGGGGCAAACCTCAGCGCAGCTTCCGCAGCTGATGCACTTGTCAGGATCGATGTGGTAGATCTCGCCCTCGGAAATAGCCTCTACGGGGCAAACAGGCTGGCAGGTGCCGCAAGCAACACAGTTGTCGTCAATAACGTAAGCCATGATAAAATAAATGTTTAAGTGTTTACAATTTCGGGATGTCCGAGCCGGAGAAAATGTGATGCCGCCGACACGGACAGTGCAAAATTACTACGAAGTACCGTTAAAATCAATATGATTTTACAAAAACCGACGTAATTTAGACTGTGTCTAAATACCTACTATCGGGTATGCGCGGCAGGGGAAAGACAGGAGAACAGGAGAACTTTTGGACAGGGGAGTTTTTAGACAGGAGAACAGGAGAACTTTTGGACAGATGAGTTTTTAGACAGGGGAACAGGAGATTTTTTTGGTCAGGTGAATTTTTAAGACAGGAGAATAGGAGAACTTTTGGACAGGTGAATTTTTAAGACAGGAGAACAGGTGAACTTTTGGACAGATGAGTTTTTTAGACAGGAGAACAGGTGAACTTTTGGACAGATGAGTTTTTAGACAGGGGAACAGGTGAACTTTTGGACAGATGAACAGGAGGAATCAGTAGTTCTCTGTCTCAGCTCCTACTGCCACCCTATTCTACTGTTCTCCTGTCCATGAACCATCGCGCGGAAGTTCACGTTGAATCTGATGAACCGAACCTTAATTAAACCAAGATTTTTATGGAAACAATAGAATTGAACGGACTGCAGATGCAGACCGTGGGATCTCTTCCCGAAGCCGGCACAAAGGCTCCTGAGTTCACTCTGACCGCCAAGGATCTCTCTGACATAAAGCTGAGCGACCTGAAAGGCAAACGCGTGGTGCTCAACATCTTCCCGAGTCTCGACACGGACGTGTGCGCTGCGAGTGTACGCCGTTTCAACGAGAAGGCGGTGTCATATCCCGACACAGTCGTGCTCTGCGTATCGGCCGATCTGCCGTTTGCGGCAGCACGTTTCTGCACCGTCAACGGCATCGACAACGTGAAGACTGCCTCGACATTCCGCAGCGATTTCGGCAAGGCATATGGCTGCGAGATCGCCGACGGACCGATGCGCGGCCTGATGGCACGCTGCCTCGTTGTCATCGACGCCGAGGGGAATGTGGCGGCCACTTCCCTCAACAGACAGATTACGGAAGAACCTGACTACGCCTTTGTCGAGAAGATCCTCAAGGTCTGATCAGTTCTCCGCACGGAATTCGGACGGGGACAGTCCGGTGGAATGCTTGAAGTATTTTCCGAAAAACGACTGGTTCGGGAAATTGAGTCTCGCGGCGATTTCCTGAATAGTGAGGTCGGTGTTCTTAAGGAGCATCTTGGCCTCTAAGACGACATAGTTATCGATGAGTTTTCCGGCTGTCATGCCGCTGATCTCCTTGACCACTGCCGAGAGATGTTTCGGGGTGATGCACAGTCGGTCGGCATAGTATTCCACCTTGCGGTGGCGCGTGCAGTCCTCCATGACGGCGAGAATGAATTTGGCCATGAGTTCCTCCTTGCGGGATCTCATGGTCTTGTCGTTTGCCTGGCCGGCAATGTTGATATCCATAATCTCGTAAAGCGCGGCCTGAAGGACGCCGTAGAGCTTGGGCATCATGAACTTAGTGGGCTTCCCTTCGAGTTTCGACCTGATAAGGCGGAAAATTCCCGACATCCACTCCACTTCGTCGGCATTCAGTTGTCGCACCGGCATGTTGCGGTTGTAGACAATCACCGGCAAGAGGTCCGTGAGCTTGGGAAGGATGTTCTCGACGGCCTTATGAGATATGAACAGAACCTTGCCCGAGACGTCGGGGGTGCAGTCGCGGATGGAGATATAGTTGTGGGGATTGAGAATCAACATCGAGTCCACACCGACCTCATATTCCTTTAGGTCGACGGAGATCTTGCCGCTCCCTTCCGTGAAAAGCATCATCATCAGCGCGTCGATGCGCAGGGGATCGGTGCCGACATCTTTTGGATTGATTCGGCCTTCGAAAGCCAGTATCTCGGGGTCGGCATCGGGATTATTGACGTAGGCCGCTATCTCTCTGAGCGGTACTATCTTGTCTGACTTCTCTATCATTTTCTTGATTTATAATTATAGGGCACCTCCACGACATGGCAGTCGCGCGAGGAGTCGGCGGGAATGAAAAGTATGTAGCCCCTGATCCTGCGCTCCATCCCGCTTTTGCGGCACACCTCGCCGTAGCAGCGCATGTATGTGCGCACCTGACGAAAATGCTTTTCGGGAGCGCTGTCGTCTCCGGTCTTGTAGTCTATCACCGTAATCTCGGTGCCGTCGTCGATTACGCGGTCGGCACGTCCGCCCCGGGATCCCCGCACCATTATGTCTCGTTCGTTGAACACTCTGACATCGTCGGCAAACCAGCGGGCCACCATAGGGATGGCAAGTGCTTCGCTGATTCTCGCGCGGCACCGCGCGGCCACCTCAGCCGACATAAGACCTCGTATCCTCAGTCGCAGGATGCTGCGGTCGAGGTCGCGGCGGCGCACCATGCCGCACATCACGTCGTGGAGAATCACGCCGTAGGTGCGCGGTTCCGGAGCCGAGAGTCCGACTTTGCCCTGCTCGTCGTCACCGGCCACAGCACGGATCTTCGGCATCGGGGCGTTGACGTAGTATTCCTTCACGATGTCGGCATCGTCGGTCTTCGGCGCTTTCTTACGGAAATTTCTGTAGGTTGCCGCTTCACCTCTGCGCCCGCACGTCAGCCGGTCGCCGGAATCCGACATGATGTAGTTTTCCGGATCGGCTGCGTTCATCTCCCGCGCGAGCCGGTAAAGATAGTCATGTAGTTTCACGCTCGAAGTCACAGCACCCTTGTCTATTGCCTTGCGCTGCTTGTCGCTGACATCGGCATTGACATAAAGCTCGCCTCCGGCGCGCGTGAAAGCCACGTAGGTCTCATTGAGACTGTCGATGCGGGAGCGATCGTATTCTTCTATATATTGTGCCGCGTATGGCGTCAGAGCCATCTCATGCTCCCTTCCTACGCCGACAGGTACCGCCGGAGGCACGATGCGCGCGTCGGCACATGTCGAGGGATCGGGCTTCACCCAGATGAACGATTCGCTGCGGTGGCCGATGTCGATGTCCCAGCCGGCGTTGGGGATGATGACGACGCCGAATTCGAGACCCTTGGATTTGTGGACCGTCATCACGGATATAGCGTCGGCTCCTTCGGGTGAGGCCACGGTGACCTTGCGGCCTGATTCCTTCCACCAGGCCAGGAAAGACGTAGGATCGGAAGGATAGCGGTCGCAGAAATCTATCACGGCATCCTGAAAAGCGGCGATATATGCGGCATCGGAGACCCGCAGTCCGGCGGGCATGAAGTCGGGGGAGGCGACTATGGCATCGACGATCGCAGGGAGCGAGATAGCGGGCATAGAGGCCAGCATTGCGTCGACGCGCTCTGGGGAGATCAACCCTTTCATGTCGGCGGCGTTAATGTCGGCCGGAGTGGCTGCGAGGCCGGAGGCGACCTGAAGGGTGGCATAGATCTCCACACTATGCTGCGAAAGAGCCGATTCATCGGAGAGAAGGTTGCCTTCGGCCACGAGGGAGAGGACGGCGAGGATCAGTTTCACGGCGGTGGAGTCGGACACGGAAAGCGCCTCCTCGCTCACGATCTCGATTTTAGTGTCCTGCGTCGTGCGGTTGTAGTCCATGATGGACTCTATGACGGAATGACACTCCGAATTGGTGTCGCAGAGCACGGCAATGTCACGCATATTCCATCCGTCAGCTATCAGCGAGGCTATCATAGGCCCGAGATTCCGCACGTATTCCTTGGATTTGCCGAAGGTCAGTTCCACGTAGCCGCCCTTGTCGGCGTGGTGGATCTTCTGGGCCACGTTGAGGTAGATCGGAAGCGGCGAACGGCGTCTGATGCCGGGACGCGCCACGATGGTGCTGTCCACGAGTCGCGCGAAGAGTCCGAAGAGCCTGTTGTTGAAACCGACGACCGTGCGGCTGCTTCGCCAGTTCTTGTTTGGCATGGAGGCTGCCCGCATGTTGGTGTAGGGGAAGTCATGGACGACGCCGCTGCTGATAAGTTCCGGCTCGGCGTCGCGGAATCGGTAGATGCTCTGCTTGGCGTCGCCGATAATGAGGCTGTCAAACGACTGGCTCTCGGCATTCTCCAAAAGCGGACGCATGACGTCCCATTGCGATGTGGAAGTGTCCTGAAACTCGTCGATGAGGAAATGGCGGAGCATCGCGCCCATGCGCTCAAAGATGAACGGCGCGTCTTCCTGCGAGCCGACGATACGATTGAGGATGGTGTTTGTGTCGGAAAGAGGAAGGAGGTTGTTGCTCTCGCGGAAGTTCTCCATGTTGTCGGCGATCATGCCGAGAAGTCCGACATAGAAGAGATGGCCGGTGATGTCGGATTCTATGTCCATCATGGCTCTGAGATTGCAACCTTCGAGGGCCACACGGATGACGGCGCCGCCTATGGCTGCGACTGCTTCGGCGCTTATCTTGGGCTTCGCCTTGAAGACGTCGGCGGGATCGGCGTCGGGAACGGAGAGTTTCCTGAAGATTTCCGAGGTAGGCAGCGAGAGGACGTTGTCAAGTCCGGAGGTGCGGAAGCTGTCGAGAATGCCGGTGACGCCTCTTGCGAAAGCATCGGTGCCGACGCCAAGGCGCGCCATTGAGTCGTCAACGTCGCGCAAGGCCTCGTTCAGACTTTCGAGCGCACGCTCGGACTTTTCTCTGTAGTAGCGGCATGTGGAGGAATAATATTCCGCGAAACAGTCGGCGCCGGTGCGTCCGGTGCCGTTCCAGTCGGTGCTGCGGAAATACTCGCGCAGCTCGGTGAGCATCCCTTTCATGCTCTCGCCGGTGGCGCGGCGGGCAATATGCGCAAGTTCCTTACGGAGTCCGGTGTCGCCCGACGACCGCGACGAAAGGATGTCCCACTTAGCGGCACGTTCCTGCCGGTTGGCTATCAGGCCGCGCAGCCATCTCACGGCCTTGATATGATTGGGATCGGAGGGACGGTTGGCGCTCCGCAGCGTCATCTCGACGCCCATACTCGCGAGATAGTCATTGTCGAGTTCAAGCTCCAGATTGTCGTTGAGATCCAGCTCATAGGCGAATGTGCGCAGAAGCTGCTGGAAAAAGGCGTCGATGGTGGAGATGTTGAAGTCGGTGTAGCTGTTCAGAATCTCGGATAGCGCGGCCTTGGCGAGAGCCATCACCTGCTCCTTCGTCGGGTGACTGCCCTCGGCGGTATATGTTTCGGTGAGAAAGAACTCCAGATACTCCGGATCCTCGCGGCTTCCGTCCTCCTTGACGCGGTAGCCGAGGGCGAGATCGTTGAGTTTCTCGACGATGCGCCCTTTCATCTCGTTGGTGGCCTTGTTGGTAAAGGTGATGGCGAGGATGTGGCTGTGAGCGTCGCGGATTCTCTCAGGCTCGCGCAGGATATAGCGACGCACCTTCCCCTCCCATACGAGGTCGCCGGGAGCGGCAAGCGAGCCGTCGACGTCGGCGTGGACGGTCAGGAAATCGCGTATGAAAATCTTGGCGAGGTGGAATGTCTTGCCCGAGCCGGCGGATACACTCTGGAGTTCCATGAAAACTTTTGGGAAAGAGAATTACACTTTGAATCCGAGGCTGCGGAGCTTTTCGGCGGCTTCCACGCGGCGGTTGCCCTGAAGCAGGATCTCGCCGTCGCGACATGATCCGCCGCACCCCATGAGATTCTTGAGGCGCGAGGCGATGTCGCGCAATTCGGCGTCGCCGCAGCGGAATCCGTAGATGATCGTGGCTGTCTTGCCGCCGCGTCCCTTCTTCTCAATGGCGATGGAGAGTTTCTCTTTCTGCACCCTGCGGGCTGCGGCACTGTCAGCCGCGGCTCCGGCTGCCTCGTTTTCGTTGCGGGCATCCTCCATCTGCTGCTCGGAAAAACCGGAAGCTTTCAGGAGTTTCTCGCGCCAGTCGTCGTTGCCTGCCATATTCATTGGTCTGCGGAGTCGGTTTTGCGTCTGTATTCGATAAAATCGTCGTAGTCGCGGATGTAGTCCTCCTCCTCGTAAGGATGCGAGGCAAGGGCGAGGGCGACGGTTCCGGAAGTGAAATCGTGCATGGTGTCCCACACTCCGGGAGGGATGAGGACGGCACGGTTGCTGCGGTTGAGCGGCACGGTCATCTCCTCCTTGCCGTCGGTCAGCCTCACGGTAAAGCTGCCGTTGATGGCCAGCAGCAGACACCAGCACTCCTTGTGGGCGTGGCCGCCGCGTGTCTCGCCTCCGGGCACGTCGTAGATGTAGAAGACTCGCCGTATGGGAAACGGCACATGGCGGGCACCCTCGGCAAACGACAGATTGCCGCGCGGATCCGTGATCTTGGGAAGGTCGATGACCTTTACCTTATCGAGTACGCTGTGTTTCATGATCTGATGCGGGGGAGAGTTCTATAGCGAAAGAGGGAGAGAGGCGCCGGACGCCACATCTCCCACTCTTGTAACGGATTTATCTTTAAATGATTGTATGGAGAACAATCACTTCCTGCATTTATCGCGATCCAGAGGACGCTCCAGGGCGTCGAGGCATAGATCGATTGCCTCCTCAAAAGTGTCGGCTGTCTTGGAAGCGAAAAGCTCCGGCTGATTGGGCTGAATCAGCTTCACGGATGCCTCCTTGTTCATGGCTGTCTCGGGTTTTACGACGCGGAGGGTCACTTCCACATCGGTGATCGCCTCGAAACGGCGTGTGATCTTGTCTACTTTCTTGTTGATAAAAGCAACGAGTTTGTCAGTGATGTCGAAATGAATAGCTTTGATTTTTACTTCCATAGTGATGTTTTTTTATGGTTTATGTTCTGGGTCAGTCTTTCGGGCTGCGCGACTGCGCGGATGTGCCCCGGAATAAGCGTCTCTAAGTTCGGAGAGAGTGAGGTGAGTGTAGATCTGTGTCGTGGCCAGCGAGGCATGTCCCAAAAGTTCCTTGACGGAATTGATGTCGGCGCCGTGGCGGAGCATGGTGGTGGCAAACGTGTGGCGCAACACATGCGGACTCTTTTTGGCCGACGACGTGGAGGCAAGCCTTACCTTTACAATGCGTGCGAGCGCCGAATTGTTCATGGCTCTTCCTTTGTCACTGACAATCAGACGGGGGGAAACGCCTTCAATATTGCTGTCGCGCAAAGCGACGTAGCGCCTGATCCGCACCGCAAGCTGCCGCGCGAGCGGGAGCACTCGTTGCTTGTCACCTTTGCCGGTCACCTTTATCTCGCCTCGGTCGAAGTCGATGTCTTCGTCGCGCAGCTCGCGAAGCTCGGCGCATCGCATCCCTGTTGAATAGAGGATGTCCACGACCAGAGCGTCACGGTACGTAGCGAAGTCGGAAGTGTCAAACTCGCTTTCGGAGGTGAGCCGCTCGATCTCCTTCTCCTTGACAAACGCCGGCAGAGGCTTGCCGATGCGCGGCAGAGGTATGTCGGCCGCAGGATTGACCTCCACTGCCCCATTGCGTCGCAGATAGCGGAAGAGTGCCCGGACCGACAACAGTTTGCGGCGGCGTGTCGAAGCTGCGTCGGAAGCTATCGGAGGGGAGGCGATCCAGCTGCGTATGTCGTTGCGCGTCACGCTCGCCGCATCGAACTCCTCGGGCTTGCCGCCGGTGAGATACGCTGCAAACTGACGGCAATCATTGAGATAAGCCGCCACGGTCAGAGGCGAAGTATTCAGCTCATAAGTCAGATAGTCCGCGAACCTGTCGAGTATGTCCTTTCCGGTTTCCATCGTCGCTTCTCCTTAAGGCCTTTAAGGTTGTTAAAGTCTTTAAAGTCCTTAAAGCCTTTAAGGTCGTTAAAGTTACAATTTTATTTTCGCGTGAGCAAATTTTTTACCGTAAAAAATCCGACCTCATGCACAGACGCAACAATTCTCTTCCGATGTCCTGACGCGGACTCCGGAAGAGAATCTGTATGCTTGATTGTAAAAGTGCCGGGGCAGGAAGCCTTTGGACGCGGCGGGATCAGAGGGATATTACTCCTCTACCTGACGCAGCTTCTGCACGTAAACCGCCTTCATCATCTTCTTGCGGTTTCTTACTGAGGGCTTCTCAAATGCCTGACGTGAGCGAAGCTCCTTTACGATGCCTGTGCGCTCGAATTTACGTTTGAATTTCTTTAAGGCTCTTTCGATGTTCTCGTTTTCCTTTACTTGTACAATGATCATTTTGCTATTTGGTAAGTTATGTTATTTTCTGATTGCAGCCGCGTTCTGCGGCAATCCGGCGGCGGCCGGCATGGATGCCGCGCGAATTTTGCGGTGCAAAGTTACGCATTTTGAGTTTCATAGCAAAATATTTCCAAAAAAAGTTGCTCCATAAAAAATCACTCCTGCCAGGGCATCGGGAAGTGGCCGGGGGTGATGGCGGAGGTGAGCTTGTCCTGCGGACTGAGCAGCAGGGGACGCTGCATGCTCCAGCCGCGCGAGATGTTGCGCACGATCATGCGTGCCAGACCTTTATATTGCCGAGCGGCGTCGCGCAGCAGCGACAGCAGCGACGTGTAGTCGGCGATGTTGTCGCGCACTGTCTCGATAAGCGTGACGCCATTGAGAATGAGTTTCACATAGATGCGGTCGTTGAGGCTGATTCTGTGGCCAAGAGAACGTCCGGGCATCGGACGTGTGCCGCGTGCGGATTGGAATGTCGTCATAATCGGAGGAGTTTTTGATTTTACTCCGCAAAAGTAGCGACCCGGCTGTGCAAGTTCTATACACAGTCGGGTTAACAGATATTAAAACGGTTGATTTTCAGGAAAGTCTATCGCGCCACCTTGGCTCCGGAGGCCACAGGGAGCGCGAAGGTGCCGACAATGGGATAATGGTCTGACGACTTCACCACACCCCGACGGAAGCTGAGTGCCCGCATGTCGCCGCGATAGAACATCTGGTCGATGTGGAAATACATCATGTAGGCATGGAAGGTGCATGTGTAGCCTTTCGCGGTCTCGGTGTAGACGTCGCGCAGATCCTCGCCGCGCACGGTGCGGTAGGTGTAGGAGCCGGGAACGTCGTTGAAGTCGCCGCAGACAATGAGATCGCCCTTCACGGTATCACAGAAATGGCGTATCACGCGGGCAGCCTGCGCCCTGGCGGCGAAGGCCTGGGCGAGCTTGCCGTAGATGGTGTGGCGGATCTCCTCGGCGCCATCCTTGATGTCGGAAGGACGGCTCTTCATCTTGCGCACGATCTGACGTTCCTCGTCGCTGAGTCCGAACGAAGGCATGTGGACGTTGAGGATGGTCACGGGCGTTCCGGAGACATTGGCTCTGACGGCCTGATACTGAAAGAAAAGTTTTCCGTTGTCGCCGTCAAGCATCGTGAGCGGATAGCGCGAGAGGATGACAAGTTCGCGGCTACCCGGCTCGACACGGTAGGGATACATCTGCTTGACGCGCCGGATCTGTGTCTCGGTGGCTTTGCCGTGGGTGCCGGCGGCGTCGAGCGAGTAAAGTTCCTGAAGACAGACGATGTCGGCGTAGGTGGTGATAATGTAGTCGAGTGTGCGGCTTCGCACGGGATTCTCGAACTGCGTGTCGTTGCAGTAAAAACTGTTGTAGCTCATCACAGTGAACACCTTTTCGTCGGCGCGCTTGAGCTTCGCGGAACCGAACGGACAGAGCGTGAAGAAAGGGAAAACAAGCAAAGCCATCACGACGTCGCCGATTATCGCGATGGGGCTGCGGAAATTATAGATGTTCCAACCGACCGTCGCCGCCACGCAGACAACGAAAAGAGGGAGAAAGCCGAGGGCCAGCATCGCCGGAAGCGCCCATTTCTCCGGATTAATCCATCCGGAATATCCCGCGAGCAAAGTGAAGAAATAAAGCCATACAGACAGGCCCAAAAGCAAGTATCGAAGAATCTCAAGTATCGTTTCTTTGTGTGAATCCATAGTCATGCCATCATTTGCTTATCCGTCGGGAAATCTCGTCGAGCTCCTTGCGTTCGCTGCGGCTGAGGGAATCGTATCCCGACACGTTTATCTTGTCAAGGAGTTCGTCGAGGCGTATCCGGTCGCGGCGGTTCTGTTCGAGTATGGAGGCTACACGCCGTGCTCCGGCCTCGGTGGGCATCCGGCGGCGCTGTTCCTTGCCGGAACTTTTACCGCGCCCGAAAATCATGCCGCGACGCTCCGCAAGGCTCCACACGAGTCCGAATATGACGCCGCCGACATGAGCCATTCCTCCCCCGGCCGAACCTCCGCCAAAGCTGAGAAACGAGAGCACGAGCATCGCGACAACGATCCAGCGCAGCTTGACGTCGCCTATAAAGAAAAGGTGGAGCCTGTAGTCTCCCATGAGGCATCCTGCCGCCGTCATCAGAGCCAGCACCGAGGCTGAGGCTCCCATGAGCCATTGCACGCCGACGTGGTTCCACAATCCGGAAAGGAGCATGAAGAGCAATGCGCCGCAAAGTCCGCCCCCGACATAGAGGGCAAGAAGGCGCGTCTGCGAATAGCGCGTCTGCAATATGGAGCCGAACCACAGGAGGGTCAGCATGTTGAAGAGCAGATGCAATAGATCAGCCTGTGTCACCATATAGCTCAGCAGCGTCCACGGCCGGGTGAGCCAGACGCTCAGGTCGCCGGGAAGCGCGAACCAGAGCACCGCGCCGGGAACGGCGTAGGATACTGCCGTCACGACGACAAAAACGGCGGCATTGATGCCCAACAGCCACCACAGCACCTTGCCGCGGCGCATCATGTCAATAGAGCTTGCCATGCAGTGTACCGCGCTTATACCATATAAAGATGATTATCAGGGCGAAGAGCATACCTCCGAGGTGGGCGTAATGCGCCACGCTGCTCAATGTGCCGGAAGCTCCGAAGACCAGCTCTATGACGCCATATCCGATCACGACATACTTGGCTTTCACCGGAATCGGAATGAAGAAGATATACATCGGCATGTTGGGGAAGACGAAAGCGAAGCCCACAAGCAGTCCGAAGATGGCGCCGGATGCTCCGACCGTGAGCAGATAATTCTGAAACATAGCCACATTTGCCATGCGTTCGGGAACTGCAGCGGCGATTTCATTGCGTATGAGCTGAGCGACATTGCCGGCGAGTCCGTTTTCGGAAATGACGGCGGAGATGTATTCCTGCTCCCAGCTCACGGACCAGATGAGCTCCTGCACGAGTCCGGCACCGATGCCGCAGATGAAATAGAAGATCAGATAGCGCCACATTCCCCAGACGCGCTCCAGAAGCGAGCCGAACGTGTAGAGGGCAAACATGTTGAAGAACAAGTGCATGAAGCCGCCGTGCACGAACTGATAGCTCACGAGCTGCATCGGGTTGAACATCGTCGACGCCCAATAGTGGAGCCCGAGCTTGCGGAGCGTCAGATTATAGAAGTCCGGGCTGAAGAAACAGACAAGCCAGAGGCCTATGTTTATCAGCAGGAGAAGGCGTGTCGCCTGAGGTATTCTTTGCAGCCAGGAGCCGCCGTTATAATTATTATTCATATCGATTTTAGTCTTCTCGGGGCACAAAATTACTAAAAAAACGTACTGTCGAGCACCGAATCATAAAAAAAGCGGGGTTGACCCACAAAATTTCAACAAAAAAATTTGTAGATTAATAAAGTTACGTTATATTTGCCGCCATAAGTGGCTACCCAGACGAGAGCCACCCTCCGATTCACTGAAAAGATTAGTCAAATATATCTCATTTTTTAAACGACAAGACTATGAACAGAACAGATTTAGTCAATGAAATCGCTGCCAAGGCAGGATTGAACAAAGTAGCCGCCAAAGCAGCTCTTGATGCCACACTGGAATCCATCTCCCAGGCTCTCGTAAACGAGGACAAAGTAGCTCTTCTCGGCTTCGGCACGTTCGCTGTTGTCGACAAGCCCGCCCGCACCGGCATCAACCCTCGCACAAAAGAGAAAATCGAGATTGCAGCCCGCAAAGTCGTTAAATTCAAACCCTCTGCAGACCTCGGCAAATAATTGACCTTCTCAAGAATCCGAACCACATCGGGGGCTGTGTCGCAAACGCGACGCAGCCTCTTCCATTTGTGCTATATGTTACGACAGGTCACGGATTGTAGCGGCCCTTGTCGTAGAAATCAAGGATTGTGTTGATAGAGCTGAGCATCGTGGATGCCTGACTCTGCGGATTTATGCGCAACGCGGCGTTGAGGTCGTTGATGGCTTCGGCACGGTGTCCCATGCGCCAGTGGAGCATACCTCGGGTGAGGTATGCGTCATCGCTTCCGGGATTCGCGGCTATGAATTCGCAAAGGGCGGCGAGGCATGCCTCATCCTTGCCTCCGGCCTTGACATCGGCTTTTATATCTTCAAGTGTCTTCATACTCTATATTAAAGGACAACCACCTGACTTTGTTCACTTTCCGGGAAGTTTTGCACGGAACGAGAGGCAATCCAGCGCGAAATAGGAAGGCGCGGTCATACCCCACTGGTTGCGCTGGCTCGATTCCATTGTGAAATAGATGTCAGTAACGACACCCAGCGAGGAGAGGCTGAACTGCTCCCAGGAATCCACTACGCTGAGTTCTCCGGTCGTGTCGGCACCTGCAAGGCGGAATTCGGCGGTAGACTCGGTGCCGTCGGGATGCACTCCGTGCGCCACGAGGGTGAGGTGGTCGGCGGCGGTGAAAGGCGCGGCGAATGCGTTGCCCTCCTTGATGGTATAATAGGCGTAGCATGTGTTGGTCACATAGACGCTCATCGGGCTGAACTCATAGTGCGTGCCATCGGGATGCGAGGAATAGTAGATATGGCAACTGCGGCTCTCCAGCGGCGTCGTGTCGTTCTCCATCGTGTTCCAGTAGCTGACAATGTAGGGGGTTCCGTTGCCGTTCATGCCGCCGGAGGTCATTACCATAAACTGATTGTCAAGCCACGACGTCCCTTCGGGAGCGGTCGCAGTGCCGATGCGCGCGGGGGTGAAACCCGACCACACGAGACCCCAGGCGCCGACCTCGCCGGCATGGCTGAACACCATATATTGCGACTGGAAGGGCTGGTTTTCGGCCACACCGAGCCACACGTTGTCGTCGCCGTAAGGTATTTCTGTCTGGTTAAGGCGCACGGTTATGTTGAGGAAGTCATCGTCATCGTGGCATGCTGTGAGCGTAGCTGCAGCACACATCATCAGCGCCACGCCTAATTTTCCGGTTATCTTCATTGTACTATACATTAATGCGGTAAAAATCTACCGTGTGCAAAGGTAACACTTTTTTCTCAGTCGCCATCTTTCAGCATTGCTTTTGAGTCGTACATCGGAAAAATTTACCCGTCTCTACCCTCGTTTATGCCGATTTTCGGGTATTGTCACGCCATCGCGACGAATATAATTTTGCACTCGCAAAACAGAATCATCCATAGACACAGAGATGCAGATACGACATTTTTCCAAACTACGCAGTGCGGTTCTGGCGTGTGCCGTCACCATGACAGCCGTGGCCTCTGCCCACGAAGCGGAGCCGGCGGACAGCACCTCGGGCAACCGCAAGAGTTTTCTCTCCCGACTGACCGTGGGAGGATACGGCGAAGTAGCTTTCACACGCAATTTCTACAGCGACAATGTCAACCGCTACAGCCATGCCGCTGATTATAAGGACGCTCCCGGCCACGGACGTTTCGACATCCCCCACGTGGTCATCATGCTCGGCTACGATTTCGGCAAGGGATGGTCGATGGGTTCGGAGATCGAGTTTGAGCATGGCGGCGTCGAGAGCGCCGTGGAGCTTGAGCAGGAAGAGGTCGGCGAGTTCGAGCAGGAGGTGGAACGCGGCGGCGAAGTGGCACTTGAGCAGTTCTGGATTCAGAAAAGCTTCATGCCGCAGCTCAACCTTCGTGTCGGCCATCAGGTCGTGCCTGTCGGAGGCACAAACGCCCATCATCTCCCCACCGAGTTCTTCACGGTCTATCGTCCCGAGGGTGAATTCCAGATCATGCCCTGCACATGGCACGAGACAGGCGTAAGCCTTTGGGGACGCGCCGGGAAATGGCGCTACGAGGCAATGTTCCTCCCCGCGCTCAATTCCTGCTTTTTCTCCAAAGACGAGTGGGTGAAAAACGGCTCGGCAAGTCCCTTTGAGTTTCATCCGGCCAATAAATACGCTTTCGCGGCCCGCATCGACAACTACAGCATCGAGGGTCTGCGCCTGAGTCTGAGCGGCTATGTGGGCAATTCCTTCAACAATACGCTTCAGGCAGACAAGGGCAAATACAAGGATGTGAAAGGCACTGTCGCCATCGTCTCGTTCGACTTCGCATACCGTGGCCACGGCTGGATCGCAAGAGGCAACTTCGACTACGGCCACCTCTCCGACGCCGATAAGATCTCTGAATATAACCGCGCACTATCCTCCTCATCACCCTATAAGCGCACATTCGTCGGCAAGGCGGCGATCGCCGCCGGTGCCGAGGCCGGATATGACATCTTCAGCCTCATCCCCTCGCTCGCCAAGGCACGCCAGAACCTCTATATCTTCGGCCGCTACGAGTATTATGATGCCTACAGTCCCGCGTCGTCGGGCGCACCCTCCTATCTCTGGACAGAGCGCCACCGCATCGCCGCCGGCCTCAACTACTTCCCCATGAAGCAGATTGTAGTGAAGGCCGAGTTTTCCGAGCGGCTGCTCCACAAAAGCTACAACAACGAGCCTTCAGTCTCCCTCGGCATAGCCTATTGCGGGTATTTTATCTAAGAGATTGTTTAAAATTGACTAAAAAATATACTGATGAAGAAAAAACTTTACTTTCTGGCCGCCGCGGCACTCCTGCTGACAGGATGCTCCGACAGCGAAGATTCTCCCGTTGACTACACCAACGAGAAAGACGAGGCGTTTGCAAAGATCGCGCAGCAGTATGTAGACAACACAG
Source organism: uncultured Porphyromonadaceae bacterium (assembly GCA_902491625.1). GTDB lineage: Bacteria > Bacteroidota > Bacteroidia > Bacteroidales > Muribaculaceae > Lepagella. Next base: position 26,282 of record CABUIO010000015.1, read on the forward strand.
TGATCGCCACCTACGGCAATCTGGCCGAGAGCGCCGACCGTCTTGTGGCCGACCTCAACGCCCTGCGTGCCGACAAGACCGACGCCAACGTGCAGGCAGCCTGCAAATCATTCCTTGAGTCCCGCGCGTGGTGGGAGAAGAGCGAGGCATTCCTCTTCGGCCCTGCCGGAGACTTCGGCATCGATCCCCACATCGACACATGGCCTCTTGACATCGACGGCCTCACCTCCGAAATGAACAACAGCGCCCACATAGCCGCCATGAGTGCGGAAGACGGCGACATCTGGGCCGGTTCGCACCTCGGCCCCGAGCTTCTCGGTTTCCACGGCATCGAATACATCATCTTCGCCGACGGACAGCCGCGTGCGGCAGCTTCGATTCCCGACAACCAGATCATCTACGCCTGTGCCGTGGCCGGCGACCTGCGCAACTGCTGCTACCAGCTCCACGTCTCCTGGGCCGGCGAGGACAATGTGCCCGCGCATCAGGCGGAGAAGATCAACGAGCTGGAATGGAACTGCACCGTCAGCGGCACAGGTCTCTCCTATCGCGAGAACATGCTCAATGCCGGCAAGGGAGGCAGCATCTACCGCAGCTTGACCGACGCCATGCAGGCGATTGCCGACGGCTGCGCAAGCATCGCCGACGAGGTCGGCACCCAGAAGATCGGCAAGCCCCACACAGGAGAAGACAGCAACTACATCGAATCTCCCTACAGCCACAAGTCGATCGTCGACTTCTACGACAACGTCACCAGCATCGAGAACGCCTACATGGGTGGCATCGAGGGTCGCCGCAACACCGCCGCGTCGCTCCACGCTTATCTTGAGAAAGCCAATCCCGAGCTTGACGCCCGCTGCGTGAAGGCTATCGAAAACGCCCACAAGGCAATCAACTCCATGGCCGCTCCTTTCGTGCTCAACTATCGCGACGCTTCCGCCGGCAAAGCCATAGAGGCTCTGCGCGAACTGGAGGAAGTGCTCACGGAAGTAAAGGCAGAGGTGGCAAAATAACCGACATCAACATCTGAAGAACATGAAATACGGAACATATCTCTCATTTCTTGCTATGGCAGGGGCGCTCTCGACGCTTCCTGCCTGTAGCGACGAAAACGTCACGCCCGACAATCCCGACGTCGTCGAACTCCCCGAAGAATACTATGCCGGCGGCAAGTTGGGCACTACCTTCAACGCCTCGGCTTCGGCATTCGAGGATCCGACCCCTGCGGTTGAGCAGGCCGGCATGACCGACCGGTTCAAATACGGAGAATACTTCTTCGAGCGTGCCTTCAATCAGGACAACAAGCCTTTCAACGGCCTCGGGCCTCTCTACGTGCGCAATTCCTGCGTATCGTGCCATCCCGGCTACGGCCACGGCAAACGTATGGAGCGCTACCGTGCCAACGACTGGGGCAACGGCTATCTGCTCGTTCTCACGGATGCCAACGACAACTACCTGACCTCCTACACCGGAATGCCGCAGACCAAGGCCGTCGAGCCTTTCAAGGCGCCGATCGACGAGGAGGGAATATCGATCCAATGGCTTGCCTACACCGACGAGTGGGGCAACACCTTCCCCGACGGCGAGTCCTACTCGCTGATCTATCCCGAGGTCAGCATCGCTCCCGACGCCTTCTATGTGCCTCTGAAAGTTGGCGACAGAGAGATTCCCCACTCGGAGCTTAAGGTGCGTCTGGAGACAACCATCGGCATCTACGGCACCGGACTGCTCGACGCCATCGACGACAGCGACCTCAAGGCGCAGTACGCTATTGAGGAGAAAGCCGGAGCGCGCATCAATCCGGCGATCTTCGCCGCCGGAGAATGGGTCAAGACCTACGGAAACACCGGACATCCGCTGCGCTTCACCTACGCCCTCTCACGCGGTCCGCTCCAGGATGCCGCGGGTGTCAACGCCATCTGGAACATCACCAACGTGACCCGTGGCGACCGCCGCTACCACTACATGACCGCCGACTACGCACGCAAGGCTTCGATGGATCCCGACGTGCAGAAGAAGTTCTACACGCTCTTTCCGGCATGGAACAAGACCGGCGACGTGCAGAAAGACATCTACGACTATCTGATGTGCAAGGATCTTCCCGCCGAAATGACCGACGACGACTTCGTCGACTTCATGATCTGGCACCGCGGCCTCGCCGTACCTGCCGCGCGCGACCTCGACAAGCCTTCCGTGAAACGCGGCAAACAGCTGTTCTCCGAGATCGGATGCGCCACCTGCCACCGCCCCTCCTGGACGACAGGCGACGACATCTTCACCGATCCCAACGGATTCTTTAAAGACGGCGACTCACGCCTGCCGCGCTATCCTCATCAGAAGATCTGGCCCTACTCCGACCTCGTGCAGCATCGTCTGGAGATGAAGAACGACATACGCACCGGTTGGTGTCGCACCACTCCGCTGTGGGGACGCGGCCTGTCACAGATCTGTTCCGGACATGCCGACCGTCTCCATGACTGTCGCGCGCGCAATGTCATCGAGGCCATCATGTGGCACGGCTGTCCCGGATCCGACGCACGCAGATCCGTGGAAAATTTCCGAAAACTGTCGAAGACCGACCGCGATGCAGTCGTTGACTTCATCAACGCTATATGACGACTACACCTCCATTACTTTTCCATAATTTCACCCGACGCATCCCTTTCGTGCTGATGGCGACGACCGCAATCCTACTTGCGGCGCTGTCAGCCGCCGGGGATGCGGCGCTATATTCATCGTGGTGGATGATAGCGCTCTGGACGGCGCTCGCCCTCTCGGCGTGCGTATGGATCGTGCAAAGCAAAAGACTGTCGCTTACAGTCGTGCTCGTCCACTCTTCGCTGCTGCTCATCCTTGCCGGTGCGGCGGTGACACATTTCACTTCCCTGCACGGCACCCTGCATCTGCGTGCCGGAGAGCCGACCGAGGAGTTCTCCGACGACGACGGCACGAAACGCACGCTCCCCTTCGCAGTGACACTCGACAAGGTCGGCGCGGTCAATTATCCCGGCACCTCGACGCCAATGGATTTCACGGCTTCGGTACGCTCCGCCAACGGCGGCGCACATGACATCTCTCTCAACCTGGTAGCTTCAGAGAAAGGCTACAGATTTGTTCTGACCTCCTACGACGATGATTTCCGCGGCGCCACCTTCATCGTGTCGCGGGATAATGCAGGAAGGACCGTGAGCTACGCGGGATATATCCTGTTCGTAATCGCCGCTGTCGTGGCGTTGGCAGCTCCGAAAGGCGCGTTCCGCAGCACAATCCGTCGGCGTCGCACTTCAGCTGTGCTTCTCATCCTCATCTGTGGCACAACATTGTCAGCCGTAGCCGACGATGACGGGGAACGCCTCCCCTCGCTCCCTGCAAACATCTCAAAGACACTGAGCCGGCTGCCGGTGTTCTACAACGGACGTGTCGCACCTTTCGGCACTCTCGAAGCGGAGTTTGCATCGACAGTTGCATCCTCCACACGCTGGGAGGGATACTCCCCGGCACAGATCGCCGAGGGTTTCCTGTTCTACTTCGGAAGTTGGAAGGAGGCGCCGCTCATGGAAGTAAAATCGCCCTCACTGCGCAAGTCAATCCGGCTCGGGGATGGGGAAAGGGCGTGCTATACGCAATGGTTTGATGCCGTGACAAGCGGACGCATCGACACGGACAGCATAGCTGCCTCGACCGACAAAAAAGCACGTGAGGACCTGGCTCGTTTCGAGAGTATCAACGCCCTTGTAAGCGGCGCGATGCTGCGGTTCTTCCCCGTGAAACTCGCCGACGGCACCGTGAAATGGTACGCTCCGGCCGACAACGACATCCCGATGGAGACCGATACCGGACTCTGGCTTTTCATCCGCAAATCGCCGGGTTATCTCAACGAGTGTATTGTGCGGCGTGACTTCCCGGAGGCGGAGAAGGTGATCGGCAAGATAGCGCTCTATCAGAAGAAGAACGTCGGAGAGAGTGCCATACCTTCCGACAGCCTCATAAGCGCCGAGCTCTTCTACAACCGCGTGGCGCGTCCTTTCATTCCCGCCGGTATCGGACTCCTCGTCGGCATCTGGCTCACCGTGGCGCTGCTCCGCCGCCGCAGGGTGTGCCGCAGTCTGACAATTACTGTCGTTGGCCTGCTGTGGCTATGGGTCACGCTGCTCATGGTACTGCGCGGATGGATAACCGGCCATATGCCTCTGGCCAACGGATTCGAGACAATGCAGTTCATGGGGTGGAGCTCACTCACCTTCGGACTCGTGATGGCGTTGCGCGGAAGCATGGCGACACCTTTCGCTATCATGGCCGGGAGTCTGGCACTCCTTGTCTCCGCCATTGGCTCTCGCGCCGCAATGGTGACGCCGCTGATGCCTGTGCTTGCCTCCTCGCCGCTGCTCTCCATCCACGTGATGCTCGTGATGGCAGCCTATTCGCTGATGGCCATGATGGCAATCGCCGGAATCATCGGCTTGCTCACCCGCGACAAGGCACAGTCGCAGCACATCGCCCTGATAGAACGCGCGATGCTCTATCCCGCGGTGTTCCTGATCGGTGCGGGCATATTCGCAGGTGCGGTCTGGGCAGACATGTCGTGGGGCAGATACTGGGGCTGGGATCCCAAGGAAGTGTGGGCGCTCGTCTCGATGCTCGTCTACAGCTTCGCGGCACATCCCAAGTCGCTCCCCTCCTTCAACAAACCGAGGACGATGCACATCTTCTGCATCGCGGCCCTCGCCACAGTACTCTTTACCTATCTCGGTGTCAATCTCCTCCTTCCCGGTCTCCACTCCTACGCCTGACAATCAGTAATTTACAAAAAACGCTCTTTTTAAAGTGCAATTTTCACCAAAAACTGTACTTTCAAAAGAGCAATTTTTACTATCTTTGTCGCAAACCAAAATCAGTCAGCACATTATGCAGTCCTTAATTGAGAAATACCGAATCAAGCTCGCCGAAACTCCTACAGATTATGTCAGAAGCATCCACGACAAGATCGACTGGGAAGATCAGCTCGTGGCTATTGCGGGCGCACGCGGCGTGGGGAAATCCACACTCCTGCTGCAACACATAAAGCTTCACGACAACATCGACAAAACGCTTTATGTCACGGCTGACGACCTATGGTTTTCAGACCATAGTCTCTATGAGCTGGCCAACACATTCTATAAGCTTGGCGGCAGGAATCTCTACATTGACGAGATTCACAAATACAAGAACTGGTCGCAGGAGATAAAGAATATCTACGATTCTTTCTCACGCCTCAAGGTCTGCTACACAGGCTCCTCAATACTTGACCTGCAACGTGGAAGCGCTGATCTGAGCCGACGTCTGCTGCAATACGATATGTATGGCCTTTCTTTCAGAGAATATCTCGCCTTAGGTCACGACATCCAAATCCCCTCACACTCATTGGATCAGATTCTGTCGCAAAAGGTCAATTTTCCACTTGACAGACACCGTCCGCTGGAACTGTTCAGAGAATATCTGAAAAAAGGTTATTATCCTTATTTCAAATCCTCGAACTATCTTCTTCGTTTGCAGAACGTCGTGAACAGAGTCATCGAGACCGACATTCCCGCGGCCACAGGCATAACGATCTCCACTGTCGTCAAACTGAAAAGACTTCTCTACATTATTGCCCAGAGTGTGCCTTTCAAGCCCAATTATTCCAAGATAGCCCGCGATCTCGACACAAGCAGAGGCTACGTGAATGACCTGATGGTATGGCTGGACAAAGCGCAGCTCATCAACATACTTCGCGACGACACACACGGCATCAGCGCACTGGGGAAGGTTGACAAGGTCTATCTTGCGGATCCGAATCTCTGCTATGCAATAAGCGATTCCGAACCAAACATCGGCAATATCCGGGAGACGATTTTTCTGGCGTGGATGAAAGTGACACATAGTGTGACATCCTCGCGCGAGTCTGATTTCAGAGTGGGGAAATACACCTTTGAAATCGGAGGAAAAAACAAGAAGCATGAACAGATACGCGACATTCCGGACTCTTTCATCGTTAAGGATGACATCGAAAGCGGCTATGGCGATGTGGTCCCGCTTTGGACTTTCGGTCTTTTGTATTAGCTACTGTTTGCGGAGGAAGCGGACGGTGGAGTAGCGTTCGGGAAAGGAGAGGCGAAGGATGGTGGCGCCGTCTTCGAGCGTGGCGGTAGCCATCGAGACTGTTTCCGGTTCGTCAAGCGGCAGGCCTTCGCTGTCATGCCATCTGACTCTCCACGCACCCCCGATCTGAGAAGGGAACAGGAAACCTTTTATCATTCCCGGCGTCCAGCGCCATGCATCGGCTGATGCGCCGGAGATATAGACGATGGCAAGAGCGTCGTCGGGCATTTCACGGCAGATGTCGGGCATCCGTCCCTCGTCGGTGAGCGCGCGCAGCGGAACGACGGCGAGGGAGTAGTCGCCTCCTATCCGCATGTAGCTGTCGTCGAGATCGAAGTCAAGAAGCGACCAGATGCCGCAGACTGCGTCAGACGATTCGGCGGCAAGGGCAGCGACAGATCCGGCTGTCAATCCCGTGGAGAGCATTTGCTCCGCCGAGGGGAAGAGCGAAAGCTGTGCCCTCTCGATTTCCACGGATTCCCCTTTGCGGGGAATGATGACAATTTTCCTGACGGCGTCGGAGAAACCGGAAACTGACGCCACTTCATTGTCGGGAGTCCTGGGCCCTGCGGAGATGACTAAATCATAACCGCGTCTGGCAAACTGCAGGGCGCAGTATCCGTTGGCGGAAAGCGAAAACCGTTTTCTCGGAAATACAATTTCAGACATTTTCTCTCCGGTGCGGCTCAGCGAAAAACGGGTGCCTTCCTCGTCACGCAGAGGATCGTAGCCACCGGTGGACACCACGTCGAGAAGCAATGTGTCGGCGGCGGCAGTGGTCAGCGCTATGGCATAACCCTGGGAATCCGCACGCATTCGGACAGTGAAAGAGAAATCGCCGTCGCAATCGCCAAGACTGACCACCGCAGCGGAATCCGGACGAAGGGTTTCCCCTCCCGAAATCTCAGGATAGCCGAAGAGCGCAAATCCATCCTCCGGACCGGCGAAGAATGTGCGGCGGACAGCCGACGACGACAATGCGGTGCCGATAAGAAGAAGAATCAAGCCGAGACGTCGGGTCAGCATAGCTGCAAGATGGCTTTTACCATGCCGAAGATGGAGAAAAGAATGATGATGCTGCCGGTGATCTTGTTGATGACCCAAAGCGAGCGCAGATTGAAGTGCGAACGCAACCGGTTTACGAAGTAGGTGATGGCATACCACCATAGGAAAGCTCCGACGAATATGAAGAGGAAGGCGAAGATGTAGTGATAGATCAGGTAGCCGGTGTCCAGGAAGCTGAACCGCGTGAAAAGACCCATGATCAGCACCACTATGAGAGGATTGGAGAAGGTGAAGAGATAGCCGGTGATTACGGCGCCGCGCGTCGAGGTGCGAGGACTGACCCCGGGCTTTATTGAGCGTATGGGATTGTTACGGAAAAGGTAGACACCGAAACAGACGAGCAGCAGGCTGCCGATGATGGTAAGCACAGACTGATTGCGGAGCAGGAAGTCTTCGACAAAACTCAGGCAGAACGCCGTCAGTATGCAATACATCAGGTCTGAAATCGAGGCGCCCACGCCCGTGGCGAGTCCGATATTGCGGCCTTTGTTGAGAGTGCGCTGGATGATGAGTACTCCGACAGGCCCCATAGGCGCCGAAATAATGACGCCGATGGCGAGTGCCTTGAGTATCAACAGTATCAGATCAACCAGCATAAAGAATCTGTTAGGTGTGCTATCCGTGTCAGCGGCTGATTACGTAGCCGCCGTTGGAGGGGAGGCAGCGATAGCGCTGCAGGCCATATTTTACGTCTCCGGTGGCTGCGGGGCCGGAAACCGGAGAGCCGCCGCTCATCATCACGTCGTAGTGCGACTGACAGACCGGACACATGGCTTCCAAAGTGTTGTCGTCGATAAAGACACGGATCTCGGGCTTACACTCCACCGGGCAGGAAAGATCGTAGCTCAGCGGGATGATGTCTCCCTGTCCGAAAGGATCCATACCCATGATCAGGAGCACACCGCCGTAACCGGTGAATGTGGTCTCTGTGAAAGGGAAATTGGAGGGCGTGCGTGTGGCGAGGATGAACTCACGGTGCTGTCCGTAGCCTCCGACGCCATAGACATCCCAGAGTCCGGGGGAGTTGAGTGCTATCTGCACCCTATAGGCAGGGATGCGTTCCGAGTCGACATTGTCGCACGAAACGCAGCAGAAAGCTATGGCGGCAACAGCGGCGCCGATCGCTGAATATTTGCCTTTACAGTCAAGCATCGGCAACCTCGGTGCCGGACGCGGCGGGAGTGTTGTTGTACGGAATGGCAGCGAGCATGTCGGCAAACTGCGCCACAAGCTGATTGAAAGGGCCCTTCACCATGTGGCGGAGCATCATGGGAAGGTCGGCCACGATGGCAACCTGAAGAGTGCAACGCTCGCCGTCTTCCTCGCCGATGCGAATCTCAAGATTGAGATCGATAGGCACATCGGAGGGACGCATCACGATGAGCGAATAGGGCTTGCGCTCCACGACGTTGAGAGTCACTTTTCCTGTAGGGCCTCCCGGCATACTGATGCTATCCGGAGTAAGTTCCATCTGCTTGATCTGCGCCAGTTTATCGGCGGGAATCTGATCCTCGGGCAGATTGTCGACGAAAGTCTTCAGATTCTCCAGATTCGACAGACGGCCGAACACGGCAGAGGCCGGTGCGGCTATCTGTTTTATATCGCTTTTATATTCTGACATTCTATAGGATTAAGAATTAAAAAAATCACTCCTGGCTTTCTGTAGATGCGGGGGTCCAGGATGCGGGATCCTTGCGCCATTCTTCAAGAGTGGCAAGCTCGAAGGGCTGGATGTAGTTGGTCTCGACGGCCACCTCAAGCATGGCGCTGTAGTTGGAGAGGGTAATGAGTTTGACGTCGGCGTCGCGGAAACGCTTGATCGACACAGGGAACTGATATGTGAAGAGAGCGCACATGCCCACTACCTCGCAAGCGGCGGCACGGATTGCCTCAACCGCTTTCAGCGAGCTGCCGCCGGTGGAGATAAGATCCTCGATGACAACAACCTTGGTGCGGGGCTTCAGATTGCCCTCGATAAGGTTCTCAAGACCGTGATCCTTGGGGGTGCTGCGCACATAGACGTAAGGAAGATTGAGTTCGTCAGCCACAAGAGCGCCCATGGCGATGGCGCCCGTAGCCACACCGGCGATAGCCTCGGCCTCGGGGAAATTCTCAAGAATGATTCTCGACAGTTCGACCTTGATGAAGCTGCGGATGTCGGGATAAGACAACACTTTGCGGTTGTCGGTATATATAGGTGAATTCCAACCCGATGCCCATGTGAAGGGATTGTTTGGCTGGAGCTTGATGGCACTGATCTGCAGGAGTTTTTCAGCTAAAAGTCGTTCAGGTTGTTTCATTTCTATACTTGATTTAAATAATTAATTAACAGATGAAACAAGAGTGTCGTCTCGTTCCGTCCTTATCTACATTGAGGCCACAAAGTTAGTGTAAAAAGCTCAAACTATCAAGCCGTCACTCCATAAACATTGCTAAGACCTTTCAGAGTGTCAGGCATGGAATGCGGAGGCGAGGGCGAAAAGCCTGATGCGGGTGGCTCGACACGATGCAGTGACAGCCGAGGCGGCGCTGAGCATCGTGGCGCCGGTGGTGAAGACATCGTCGACGATCAGAATCGTGCGCCCTTCGAGTTCTTCGGGACGCCTGACTCCGAAAACGCCTTCGACATTAGCCTGACGCGCCGCAGTAGAGAGGCGCGTCTGCGAGGAGTGCTGACGCAAGGCCACGAGATTGTCTCCGACCGGAATTTCTGTCACGTCGCTGATTCCCAATGCTATCTGACGGGCCTGATTATAACCTCGCGCACGTTGTTTCGACCTGTGGAGAGGTATCGGCAACAGGATGTCCGCTTCGTCAAAGATGCCGGAGGAGCCGAGACGCCCGGCAGCCTCGCGGCCGAGCATACGCGCCAACCGACTGAATCCCCGGTATTTGATGTCGTGGAGCAGACGCGACGTGGCATTGCCGGAACCATAGCGCAGAAAAGCCGTACCGCTCTCCCCTTCCGGGAGCACAAGCAGCGCATCAGCCATCGGATTATGCCCGATGTCGGAATAGGAAGCCAACGGAAGTTCGGCCAGACATCCGGCACAGATATAGTTGCGCGGGCGCGGCAATGGGTGGCCGCAGACATGGCATCGCGGCGGCAGAAGCACCGACAGCAGATCGGAGAAAAGCGAAGCGGGACTCATTCCTCCGATGCAATGTGGCGCTGTATGGCGTCGGCGATTAGAGAGGTTTCAAAACCTCGCGAGGCAAGACGCCGCATGAGTTTGAGACGATCCTCGCGGTCGCATGGATCCAGCGACGCGGCCTGCTGATTGACAAGACGCTGCAGCCCTTCGAGATAATCCTCGGCGTCGATGGCGTCGAGACCCTCGGCGATTGCCTCACGCCCCACCTTGCGGGCAAACAGATGCGCACGAATCTTTATCTTTCCCCAGCGGCTGAAACGCGCCTTGTCGCGGCAGAAAGCCTTCGCATAGCGTGTCTCGTCGAGGAAATTTCGGTCTATAAGATAGTCGATGATTTTGTCGGCATCGGCGTTTTTTATTCCCCGGTCAGAGAGTTTGCGCCGCAGATCAAACTCACACTGTTCGCTTCGTGCGCAGAGTCCGGCGACATATTGCAATGCCTCGTCGGGAGTGTAAACCTTTCGCTGTCTCATTTTCTTCTTGCTCTCAGGAATCTTATTCTGCCGTGGATGTCGCGCTGCAAATCGACGTCGCGGAAACCGTCGGCTTCGACAATCCTCCGCACCTCCTCGGCTGTGAGCGGATTCAGTTCGAAATAAAGACCTCCGCCATCCGTCAGAGCCTCGGCGGCAGCCTTGGAGATGACCCGATAGAATTCCACAGGATCTGCCTCGGGGGCGAAAATCGCCGAATCCGGCTCATAGTCGAGAACGTTGGGATCCATACCTTTTCGCTCGCTGTCAAGGACATAAGGAGGATTACTCACGACGATGTCATACCGTCCGTCGAGACGACGGTCAGCCAAAATGTCGGCTTTGACAAACCTCACGTCGCAGCGGAGACGCCGAGCATTCTCGCGAGCGACATTCAGGGCGCCGTCGGAGATGTCGATCGCAGTCACCTTTGCAAAAGGGAGATTGCGGGCCAGCGCCAAGGCGATGGCACCGCTTCCTGTACCTATGTCCACAACTCGCAGATCGGAACGCGAGCCGAAATCGTCAAGAATCAGTTGCACCAGACCTTCGGTTTCAGGACGCGGAATCAGCGTGTCGCGGTTGACCTTCAGACGCAATCCGAAGAAATTGGCCTCGCCGAGGATATATTGCAGCGGCTCATGCTTTTCGAGGCGTCCGGCGATAGAGAAAATCGACTCGACAGTTGAAACCCCGACCTCGTCATCGCGGTGTAGCACCACATCGACCGGCTCCCAGCCGCGGACATGCGACCAGACGAGACGCAGCATCGCGTCCGCCTCACCGTTGCCATAGAGAGGGACGATCCGACGGCGGAATTCATCATTAATTTGTGCGACAGTCATAACAAAACTTTCTACAAAAGTAACAAATAAATGAGAGCGAAGTCGGGATTTTTTCTAAATTTGCAACATGGCAAGAGAATTTGACGAGCATATCATGCGGCGCGCCCTCCGGATCGCGCGCTGCGGCGAAAGAATGATCAGTGAAATGATCAATCATTAATCAAACATCATTTTATCTTTGTCTAGGATTGCAATAGTCTCAATTATTTTAGCTAACTTTGTGAACTAACAGCGTCCGCGCAGACAAAGACCACCGGCGTAAGTAAAACTTATAATCAACATATTAATGAGCTTCCTTGTAGTCGCAAAAGGTTTGGTCACCTGTCTGCCTACTTGGAAGTTCTTTGCTTTTCAATGAAGGAGTTAAAAGACAAATTAGCCTCCAATACTATCCGAACCATCTCTCTCTTTTCAGGAGCAGGGGGATTGGATATTGGCGCTATTTATGCGGGAGCTCATATAATATGGGCAAACGACATGAAGAAAGAGGCCTGCGAGTCTTATGCCTTAAATATTGGAGACCACATTCATCAAGGTGACATCAATTCTTTCATACCGTCACTCGCTAAGTATGATGATGTTGATTTAGTTATCGGCGGTCCCCCTTGTCAAGGTTTTTCTGTGGCAGGAAAAATGGACGAGAACGATGAACGGAGCAAACTCATATGGAGCTATGCAAAAGTCATCGAAACAATAAAGCCTAAGGCATTTGTAATGGAAAATGTCAAGGCACTTGCTGTACTTGACAGGTGGTGTTCTGTACGCTCTGCACTGATGCAAAGATTTATCGATTTGGGATATTCGGTTAATTTTATCGTACTGAATGCATCTGATTTTGATGTCCCTCAGGCAAGAGAACGTGTTTTCTTTATCGGGTTTAAGAATGGCACACTTTCTTCACCTGATTTAGTATCTATGCTTAAACCATATAAGGTTAAAGCAAAAAGTGTTCGTCAAGCCTTATCGGTTCTCGACCGCGCAGGGGAAGGTAATAACACCAGTACTTGTAACGCGAGAATTACATTAACTCCGCAACCTATTCTTAGGAAGTCTCCTTATGCCGGCATGTTGTTTAATGGTCTCGGCCGTCCGCTAAAGCTTGATGGATACAGTGCCACATTACCAGCATCGATGGGTGGGAATAAAACTCCTATAATAGATGAAAGAGCTCTATATGAGGAAGAAACTCCATGGGTTGAAGTTTATCGCGAACGTGTAGAGAGAGATCCGTCAATCGCAAAAACTGAAACAGTGCCATCATATTTAAGAAGGATGACAGTTGACGAAGCGCGGGTAATTCAGACATTCCCATTGGAGTATGTTTTTTGTGGTTCTCAGTCTGCACAATATACACAGATTGGCAATGCCGTTCCATGCAACTTGTCCAAGGCTGTTTGCTCAATGGTTATAGATGTTCTAAAAGGCAACGCACCAATTCAATATGCAGGTCTATTCTAAATAGTATGGCAAATGTAGATTTCAAAACTGCTCATTTAATACTTGAAAAAGCGTTTCAAGAGGCAGAACAAGTTAATGATACAATGGCTGAATTTATAACTTTAGCCTTAAACCATAGGCATAAAACCTATAAATACGTGCTTGTTACCGCTTTATTGGCGAAGTCAGCTAATGAAGCCGTATATATGTTGAGCATGCAAAAAGGTGGCTCGACATCAGCTCATTATGATGCTCGTTCTTTGTGTCATAAAGTTATCGTACCGTTTGAAAAGTTGAGTATGCCGGGATGTCTTGAAAACTCCAATGAGCCGTTTTGCAACAAACCGGCGCGTTACGTAGAACTTTCCAAAGACAATGCAGTGCGCAGTGGTTCCGATAAGGAACTCCTTTGTAAACTAGTTGATTTCCTACCAACTATAGCTACGAGTGAAGAGGCCTATAAGTATCTTAAACATGCTTGCTGGGTAATGAAACAACGTCATGAGAATTATCTTAAGAAGTTTTCGCTTGGAGAAACATTAATTGACGTTAGTGAGTTTTCACAACTTGTGCTTGATTATGTATATAAACTCACCGATCATACCCTTGAAGGAGAAGTGTGTCCGCTTATCGTAGCCGAACTTGAAAAGCTATACTTAGGCGAAGGTTATAAGGTAGTTCCTCATAAAGTCAATGAAAGCGGATCTTCCTCTAAAGAAGTCGGAGATATAGACGTGTTCGACGCAAACGGGGAACTCGTAAATGCTATTGAAGTGAAAGATAAGGATTTCAGCGAGCAAGATGTTGTTCATGCAATTAACAAATTTCGTGCGGCGCATCTTCTTAATAGTATGTTCATTTATGGGAAGAATGTGAATTTCGACGAGGATGCTGTTTTTAATGCTTTAAAAAGAATCGGACACGAGGGACACTATTGTTGCCTCATATCTATCCTCAATTACGCTAAATTAAGGATTTCCGAACTGAGAAATGTAACTCTGCGAGATTTCGTAGACGGTTTGCTCAGATTCTCAAAGGCAATTAATGCAAAGGATGACACCATAATAGCAATCAAAGAGATTGCTTCACAAATTTTCTAAAATTTTATATACTACTATGAACGAACTTGAACTTTATTATACGGATTATTGGCTCGGCTATAATGGCGAAGACAAGCTGAAAGGTCTGACACCTTTTGGCTTTAAGGGTAATGAACCTCTAAATATCTTCTCTTTTGATAAGGTGCAACTTGACTGGGCCTTGGATTTCGCTCATGCCTGCGGAGAGCCGATTCGTACCATAAATAATAGACACTCATCATACGGTTTAAAACATTTAGCAGAACGACGTTCTAAAAAACTTTCAAATGACGAAGTTAAATATATCACGAACGGTGCATTAATTCTTGCGATGATTGACGCTGGTTTTCGATTTGTCAGAGATGAAGATAGTCCAAATGTTTATTTTAATGTCTCTGAACGGGCTTTAAAAAAAATTAAACAAGACTTGGTATAGTTTTTTTTAATATGCTTAGCATACGAATTGGAGCACAACGGCCAGCAATGTTAGTCTATCATTTCACAAAACTCCAAAATATCTTACCTAAATGACGGCGATTAACAATTTCAATATTCATTATCTATTTTCAGATGATGGCCATTTTATGGACGCATTTATTTTTAATAAGTGCGAATATCAGATATTAGGCATTATTCAAGAAGCGAGGAAATTAGTTAGCGCTGATATTGAGGTTAGCGTTCAGCCTCTATCAGAGGGTAGTTTATGGAGTCGTTTGAAATTTACCACAAAAGACGGTAAAGAAATTAAACTGCAATGGGTTATTGCATTAGTTATTGCACTTTCTGTCAATCCATTATCCACTACGTTCGATAATATTGTAAATTGGGCTTTTGAATACATTAAAGATGGTTCATATATCCACAACCTAAAGAAAGAAAAAGAACGCCTTGAATTAGAAAAAGAGATAAGGGATTTACGAGAAGATTCTTTAAAACAGGCAACTATCGACTCTCAAAATAAGATTAAGAGAAAGGTATCTAATTTCTATTCAGAAGCTAAAAAGGACCTTCGTATATCAAGCATCGGATTCTGTTCTTCAGTTGGGAATCCTTTATCTGCTCCAATTGTCATCAATAGAGATTCTTTCGATAATTTTATTGTAACCGACACTATGGAAGATGAGCAAAGCAAATCTAATGTAAGAATTGATATTGTCGCTCCTGTCCTTAGAAAGCGGAAAATTAAATGGCAAGGTATTTATAATTCCCAACAGATTCCTTTCAGATTGTGCGATGCAGACTTTAAGAACTCTGTCTTAAACGGAGAGATTGATTTTACAGGAGGTACCTATATTATTTGCGATCTGATAGTTCATACCTCGGTTGATAAAGAAGGCGAGACCAAGATTAGTGGCTATGATGTTGTAGAGGTACACTCCTGCGGCATAGATGATAATCCTCCTGAAATAACAAAAGCTGAAAGGAATCGTGAACAAAAAAGGAAGACACAATCCTCTACGCCTTCGTTATTCGATTTCGATAATGAACCAAATGTTACATAACACTTTAAGCCCTTAACTTATAAACCATCGAAAATCCCATAGAAACCAACGAAATCCCCAAAGAAAACATTGAAAATCCCAGAGAACCTGACGAAAATCCCAAAGAAACCGACGGAATCCCCAAAGAAGACAACGAAATCCCCAAAGAAATATTTGAGAAAATCGGCAAACTCGATTTAACCGAACCTCAGAACAATCTATTGTCTCTGATTATAGAGACACCCTCCATTACTTTTTCAAAGTTGGCGGAAGAACTAAATCTGACCGTAGATAAAGTCCGGACTTTAAGCTATAAAATCCCTCAAATAGACGTAATATTCGACAATTACATGATAAGCAATTCCCAATTCTTCCTGGGTATATTCCATCTTGGGACAATATTGGAATTTTCAATAGGTTGGTTTTGTGGCATTTATAATCATATTACGCCATATTTTGAGATTTTATAGTTTAAGAAAGAGGATGGAAAAGAAAGGTGTGTTTCTTTGTCGTAAAGGATCAACAAAGAAAGGAATTTGGGAGATAAGATTTGAATAATTACGATCAAAAAACCGATGATTAGCCATACTTCCCTAATCGAAGATTTGTTATATTTGCAACATGGCAAGAGAATTTGACGAGCATATCATGCGGCGCGCCCTCCGGATCGCCCGCAGCGGCGAGGGTTTCACGTCGCCTAATCCGATGGTCGGCGCGGTGATTGTCCGACCTGACGGTTCAATCGCTGGCGAGGGTTTCACGTCGCCATGGGGAGGTCCTCACGCGGAGGTCAACGCGGTGGCTTCGGTGGCCGACAAGTCGGAACTTAAGGATTGCACCATCTACGTGACCCTGGAGCCTTGCTCCCACTATGGCAAGACGCCTCCATGTGCGGAGATGCTTGTGAAGTCGGGCATCCGCCGCTGTGTCGTGGGTGCTGTGGATCCTTTCGAGAAAGTGTCAGGCCGAGGCATCAGGATCATGCGCGAGGCCGGAATGGAGGTGACTTCGGGCGTGCTCGACCGCGAATGTCGCGAACTCAACCGCCGGTTCATGCTTGCCCACACTCAGAGCCGCGTCTATGTCGTGCTGAAATGGGCGGAAAGCGCTGACCGATTCATGGCGCTTCCGGAAGGTCGGCCGGTCGCTCTGTCGGACGCTTGCGGGCACGTGGCGGTGCATCATGAGCGTTCCCTCGTTGACGCGATACTTGTGGGCACCAACACTGTGTTGACCGACAATCCGCGTCTTGACTGCCGCCTGTGGCCCAACAGAATGCTCCGTGCCGTCGTGCCGGATCCGAAAGGCGTGATTTCCTCTGATGCCAATGTCATGCGTGACGACACGATAGTTCTTCGCAAAAATATGACAGAGGAGGAGATCGCGAGGATGCTCTATTCGGACTATGGATTCATCTCGCTGATGGTGGAGGGAGGTGCGCAGACGCTACAGCGCTGGATCGACAGCGGCATCTACGACGAGATACGTGTTGAATCGACCTCTGCAATTCTCGGCGAAGGCATCAGGGCGCCTCGGTTGCCGGATCTGCCCTACACCTTCACGCCACACGGAAACTCGACTCTGCTGCGCTGGCAACGTCCGCTATAAAATGATGAGGGAAGCCTCGACAGGCTCGTCGAGGAAGAGGGAAGCAAGTCCGGAAAATTTACCGGGATTTTCTGTCGTGAGGTATTCGCAACGGCCGTGCGCGCTGTCGCGTGTGAGTCGGCATTCCATCTCGGGATGACGGCAAAGGTAATCGGCAAGGCTCTCGGCCACGATGTCGCCCTGTGCGAGCACTTTAACATTGTCAGGCAGCGCACGGCGGATCTTGGGAATGAGCAGCGGATAGTGGGTGCAGCCGAGCACCACGGTGTCGATGTCCGGATCGTCCTCCATGAGCTGCGAACAATATTTCTCAACAAAATAGTCGGCGCCGGGACCATCGGCCTCGCTGTTCTCCACCAATGGCACCCACATGGGACATGCCAGCTCGCTGACGCGCATATGAGGCGCGGATTTGTGAAGCTCCATGCTGTAGCTGTGGCTTGCCACAGTGCCGGGAGTGCCGAGCACGCCGACATGGCCTGTACGGGTGGCATCCGGAAGCACCTCGACAGTCGGACGTATCACGCCGAGTACGCGGCGCGTGGGGTCGATGTCGGGAAGATCGTTCTGCTGTATGGAACGCAGCGCCTTGGCCGAGGCTGTGTTGCAGGCGAGGATGACGAGGGGACATCCGCGTTCAAAGAGCGACCTGACAGCTTCGAGAGTGAAGCGATAGACCACGTCAAAGCTGCGTGTGCCGTATGGAGCGCGGGCGTTGTCGCCCAGATACATGAAATCATACTGTGGCAGCCGGCGCCGCAGCGAACGCAGGATTGTGAGACCGCCATATCCGGAGTCAAAGACGCCGATGGGGCCATTGAGTGAAAGCATGGACAAGAGCTATAAAATATAAGCCCCATAAGCCTTATCCTTTTATAAGGACTCTTTGGCCTATGGGGAAGATTTTACGATTCAGAGTGATTATTTGAGACCGAGTTTGGCCTTCACGGCAGGAGTGATGTCCTCGGCGGGAGCACCGTAATAGAGGACAGCTCCGAGTTCCTGCACCACAGTGTAGTTGCCTTCGCGGCCTACAGCCTGAATAGCGTCGCGCACCTTGTTGATGACGGGAGCCATCTCGCGCTCCTGAGCCTTCTGCATCTCGCTCTGAGCGTTCTGCTCGAATTCGAGGATCTTCTGCTGGTCAGCCTGAATCTCCTTTGCGAGAGCTTCCTTGGTTGCCTGAGGAGTAGTCTCGGGAAGATTCTGGAAATCCTCCATCTTCTTCTGGAGGGCAGCCATGAACTTGCTGTCCTGATCCTGGAAATCCTTGCTCAGGGCGTTGATCTTGTCCTGTGCGGTCTTGGTGTCAGGGAGGGAAGTGAGGATTGTGTTGGTGTCTACAAGTCCGATCTTGATGGTCTGGGCGCCCGCAAGCATCGGGAGGGCAAGCATAATTGCCAGTACGATTTTCTTAAGCATATTGTATCTGTGTTGAATGTTTTGTTCTTTATGATTCCGTATGATTCTGTCGCAAAATTAACAATTAAATCCGTAACCGCAAATTCCGCGACAATTCAGGCAGCATTACGCCGCAATCAGCGTGAATAGCCGAGCTTGGCGAGCACCTCGTTGCTGACGTCGATACGCGGCGATGCAAAAACGATGCTCTGCGACGACGCACGGTCGAAGATGACCTGATAGCCCTTCTCCTCGGCCACTTTCTTGACGGCGTTGTAGACCTCCTCCTGAATAGGCTTCATGAGGCTCTGGCGCTTCTTGTAAAGCTCGCCCTCGGGGCCGAAGTATTTGTATTTAAGATCCGTGACCTCTTTCTCCTTGGCCACGATCTCCTCCTCGCGTTTCTTCTTCTGCTCGTCGGTGAGGAAGACCATCTCGCTCTCATAGTTCTTATAGAGCGACTCGGCTTCCTTGGAAAGCTCGACGACCTCTTTTTCCCAACGCTGCGACACCTGATTGAGCTGTTCATTGGCCATCTCGTAGGCCGGGACATTGCGCAGTACGTAGTCCATGTCGACAAGCGCGAATTTCTGGGCGGAAGCTCCGAAGGCGCAGGCCGCCACGACTATAAGTGCAAAAAATATTTTCTTCATAATTGTAAAGCTTTTTCTATATCAGACTTCCGCTACTCCACAAAGTTTACACCGCAGGATTCCGGAAGAGTGTTTTTTATTATTTTTAACTATCATCAGAACTCCTGGCCGAGGATGAAGTGGAAATGGCCGCCGCCCTTCTCTCCCATCACCTTGTCGAAACCATAGGCCCAGTCAATGCCCATGAAGCCGACCATCGGGAGATAGATACGCACACCGGCACCGGCACTTCGGGCGAGGTTAAATGGTGAGAAATCCTTGACCGATGTCCATGCGTTACCTGCCTCTGCAAACGCGATGCCATAGATTGTGGTCGAAGGCTGGAGCATGAAGGGGAAATGAAGCTCGAAGGTGAAACGTCCGTAGGCGTAGCCCTCGCGGCGAAAAGGAGTGAACTGACCATTCTCGTAACCGCGCATACCGATGGTCTCGGTGGCATAGGTGTAGCCGCCGGTCATGCCGTCGCCGCCGACATAGAATGTCTCGAATGGTGTCTTGAGATATTTGTTGTAGCTGCCGAGGAGGCCGAAGTCCGCACGGCTCATCAGCACGAGCGTCCACTGTCCGTCGGGATCGGTGAGCGGAGTGAAGGTGCGGGCGTTGAATTTCAATTTCCAGTATTCGATCCACTCATACATCTGTTTCTTGGCCGATGTCGAGTTGTTGTAGGTCGCTTCGTCGTAGAGAGCTTTCCAGTTCTTCTTGCGGAAGAGCGACACCGGAGGCGTCAATGTCAGTCCGAGTGAGAATGTCGATCCGCGGCGCGTGAAGAGAGGATTGTCGATGCTCGAACGGCTCAGGGTAAGTCCGAGGGTGATCGAGTTGGATGTTCCGTTGTTCATGTAGTAGAGGTAGTCCCAGTTCTTGAGATAATACCACTGATACGTGAGGTCGGCATTGAAACGGAAATAGTCGTCGGGCCAGCTCAGACGCTTACCGAAGCCGACACTGATAGCAGCCATCTGAAGCACCTTGTTGGGGTCGTAGGCATTCTGGTATGTGTAGTTGTAGGCGTCGGAGTTATAGCCGTAGTTCATGCCCCACATGGAGGAGTTGAGGGCGTTGGCCCAGTTGTCGTTGTAGTAGGAGGAGTTGATTCCGGTCTGGCGCGAATAGTAGGCGGAGACGGAGAGGGAGTTGGGTCGCTTGCCGCCGAACCACGGATCGAGGAAGGAGATCGAATAGGACTGATAGTACTTGGCGTTGGTCTGCGCCGCGATGGTGAAGGTCTGTCCCTCGCCCTGCGGTATGATGCCTCGGTAGGAACTCGGATGGAACAGGTTCTTGATTGAGAAGTTGGTGAACTTCAGAGCCAGTTTACCCGTGATACCGGTCTGTCCCCAACCGGCGGAGAATTCCACCTGGTCGTTGGCCTTGGATTCGAGATTGAAGACGATGTCGACCGTACCGTCAGATTCGTTGGGCTGAGGACGGATGTCCATGTTCTCGGGGTTGAAATGTCCGGTCTGGGCAATCTCGCGGGCCGAGCGCATGAGGTCGGATTTGGAGAAGAGTTCGCCGGGACGCACACGCAGCTCGCGGCGGATCACCTTCTCATAGAGCCGGTCGTTGCCGTTGATGACCACACGGTTGATGCGCGCCTGCGGACCTTCCATGACACGCATCTGGAGCGTAATGGAATCGTTGGAGACATTCTGCTCTATGGGGATGAGCTGGAAGAAAAGGTAGCCGTTGTCCATGTAGAGGTTTGCCACGGCGTCATCATCATCTGTCGTGCGCTTGTTGAGGAGCTTCTGGTTGTAGACCTCGCCGGGATAGATGCCAAGGATGTCGTTGAGCACGTCGGTGGGATAGACAGTGTTGCCGACCCACTCGATGTCACGTATGTAGTATTTGTGGCCTTCGTCGACCGTAATGTGGACGTCGACACGATTCTCGTTGTAAGGCACCACGGAGTCGGAAACGATGCGGGCGTCGCGATAGCCCAGTTCGTTGTATTTCTGCACGATACGGTTGAGGTCATCCTCATAGTCGCTCTCCACGAATTTCTTCTGCTTGAAGATGTTGAGAAGGTTGCCGTTCTCGTTGGTCTTCTTCATCGCGCCCTTGACCTTGCGGTCGGAAAGCACCTCATTGCCCTCGATATAGATTTTATGGACCTTGACCTTGCTGTTGCGGTTGACGTTGATGTCGAGAATGACCTGATTCTCCTTGCTGAGATCCGGATGCTGGACAATGTCGACCGTGACGTTCTTGAAGCCTTTGGCGCCGTAGTAGTTCTGCACGATCTCCTTTGCGCGGGAGACGATGTTGGGGGTGAGCTGCTGGCCGTTGACCATTCCGAGACGCTCGGTGAGATCCTTGCGTTCGCCGCCCTTGACGCCGGTGAAGTTGAGCTCGCTCATTCGCGGCTGGCGGCGCAGGTCGATATCGAGCCATATCTTGTCGCCTGCGATCTTTTCGGCCTTGATCTGCACCTTGGAGTAAAGACCGGCACGCGACAGACGCTTGACGGCCGTCGTGATGGCGTCGCCCGGCACCTCCACCTTGTCGCCGATGCTGAGTCCGGTCGAACCGATGATCAGATAGTCGTCGTCGGTGTCGATACCCGAGACCTTGATACCAGCGATCTCATAGACTTTCGGCATCGGGGAATAGATGATGTTGGGGCTGTAGACAGTATCTACGGGAGCCGCCGGCAATATGTCGAGGGCAGAGGCTGACAGCGCAGCGGGGAGCAACGCCATGAGCATGAGTATAAGCTTGAAAGGCTTTGTCATTTCGTAGTCGGGTTAATCAGTTGGTCAGAAGTTTTGCCGAAACGGCGTTCACGCCCCTGATAGTCAAGAAGCGCCTCGACAAACTGGAGCTTGCCGAAGTCAGGCCATAATATATCTGTGAAATAGAGTTCGCTGTAGGCTATCTGCCAGAGCAGATAGTTGGAGATGCGCAGCTCGCCTCCGGTGCGGATGAGCAGATCGGGATCGGGCATCGGCGCCGTTGCAAGAGTGGAGGCAATCATCTCCTCGTCGATCGCGTCGGGATCAAGCTCTCCGGCAGCGGCCTTGCGGGCAAGGATGCGTGCGGCTCTCGTCAGCTCCCAACGGGAGGAATAGCTGATGGCGAGCGTCAGGGTCAGTCCGGTGCAATGTGCTGTCTGCGCCACACCGCGGTGCAGATTCTCCCGCGCCTCGTCAGGCATCATGTCGACGTCGCCGATTATATTGAGACGAACATTGTTGCGCAGCAGATCGGGCACCTCGCGCACGAGCACGAGACTGAAAAGATGCATCAGGGCGTCGACCTCCTCCTTGGGACGGTTCCAGTTCTCGGTGCTGAAGGTGTAGAGGGTAAGATAGCCTATGCCGAGTTCGGAACAGATCTCCGTGATTTTCCTCACGCTTTTCACACCCTCGTTATGTCCGGCGCTACGGTCGAGTCCGCGGGCTCTGGCCCAGCGTCCGTTGCCATCCATAATCACGGCCACGTGGCGTGGCATCTTGCCGTCGCTCAGCTCCTTGACACGGATGGCAAGCAGATCCTCCGGAGCGACGGAGTTGTCTTGTGGCGTTGTTTGCGGGATCTCTTTCATGCTTTCTTACATATTGTGAGGATGGAGAGTCTTCTTATTCTTTATAATTGCAGGCGCGGCAACGCTCGCCGAATTCATAGCTGATGGTGAAGGTGAGAGTGGAGATCCAGTCAGTGTTCTTCATAAAGGAACTCTTGATCTGATATGGATCCTTGAGATTGTCGCCGTCGACCTTGTCGGAGAGGGTCTTCTTCATCAGGAACTCGGCACCGAGGTTAACCCGCGGCCGGAGCTTGTATTTCACACCCACGCCAAAAGGGATGTCGACTGTAAAACCGGATTTGCCGTCGACCGTCCAGACGAGGAAGCCGATACCGGCAGTAACGTAGGGAGAGATGCGTTTGAGCTTGCGGTAGCGCTCCCCCATGCCGTAGTTGAAGAAATTGAATTCAAACATCTCGCCTACCTCGTAGAAAGTGGTGTTGAACTTGAATGTCTGAGCGTCGGGAAAGACATTCTCCATGTCGGCACTGTTGCCGCGCAGGCCTCCGACCGTGAGATTGGTCTTCAGCGCGAGGCGAGGATTGAAAAGATAGCGGAACACAGCCTCAACGTTCCAGCTCGGATTGCCGAAAAGATTGGAGGTGTTAGCGTCGCCGAGATAGCCGCTCATGCCGGCACCACCGCCGATGTCGAATTTATAGTCGATCTGGGCGGATGCCGGAACTGCTGCCGCGAAAAGCAGCAGAAGCGAAAGGATTATGTGGCGAAAAATTCGTTTCATAAAATTACGTGTTGAGGAGAAAGAGTTTTGTCGTGTCGTGCCCGGACGCGGATTCGTCAGAGCAACGGCAGGAAGGTGAGGCGCCTGATCACACCGCGCCAGACAGTATTGTAGAGCTTCCCGGAGGAATCACGTCCGCCATAAAGGTAAATGTAGGGGCATTCCCACTTCACGTCGTAGCCGTCGGTGGCGTAGTCGACCCTGAACCACGAGGGAAGGTCGGGAGTAGTCGCCGAGTTCCAGCCGCGGGGTTCGAAATTGCCGCTCATCTCGGTGGTCGCCGCAACGGCGTCGAGGTCATACATTCCGGGGATATATTCCGGCATCTGCATCAGCTCGGAGGCCTTCGACCAGAAGACTCCGTTGTCATAGCTCACGTACATGTCGCGGTTGAGATTGCCGTCGGCATCGCGGCCACCCATGACCATCAGCACGCTGTATTCGTTGAAGATCCACGATTTGTCGGTGCGGCGGTATGCGAAGTAAGGGATCATCGCGGCGCCGTCGAGAGCCGGAACACCGCCGTTGGAAATCTGCGCCCAGCGCGATCCGTCGAACGCCCACACGGCGCCGGAAAGTTTGCCGGCGCGGTCGGTGCCCCCATAGATTACTGCGTACGGATTGTCCCACCATTTGGAGTTGAGGAGAAGCATGTCGGTGTAGCCGCTGACAGGGAATCCGTCAGGCACACTGCCGCCCATCACGCCTGCGGGAAAGGAGGTGAACTCAAGGGCGTCACCCTGCGCCGGAAGGGAAATACCGGTGAGAGCATTGCCGTAAGCGCCGAGAATACAGCTCCATTTCTCGCCGGTGGCGCCCCATCCTCCCACGCCGTCGGGCGACGAGTAGAGGGTGCCGTCAGTAGCAAGCATGTAGTATCTTGAATCGCAGAAAGCAAAACTTCTTACTTTCGGCACGAACGGAAGCTCAATTCTGTTCTTAGTCCAGACCCCTGAGAAAGCGTCGGCCGAAGAGGAGAAAGTGTAGGAGCCGTCAGCCTCGGCGATGACAGCGGCGACTGAACCGTCGCCTGTCTGCACGGTGCGCTGCTCTATGGGAGCCTCAAGACGCGAAGGGAGTTTGGAAATGGCGGTGTTGCCCCACCAGAGCGAATCAGGCTCCATGGTATGGACGTTGACTTTGACTTCGTAAGCGCGGGAATTGCCCTCTGCCGACATAAGCTCCAGCACAACGCGCCCCGTGAAATCGATGCTGTCGTCGGAATTCTTGAGATAGTCCACCTCTCCGGTACGCTTTGAGCCACCCTCCATGATGATATTGGCTTTTGTCACCGACGACGGAAGCGCAATGATGGGGATAAGGGCGTCGACCTTAGTGCCCTTGGGCAGCGAGTCGGCGTTGAAAATCAGGCCGCGCTCCAGATCGATGGAGAAAAACACCGAATCCAGACCGGAAAGAACCTTTGTATTGGCTTTAAGGGAGAAACCGTTGACGGCAACAGATGAAGGCTCCACATAGTATGGAGTATCGGAACTGTCCTTGTTGCACGACGAAAGGGTGAGCGACAAGGCGATCAGCAGGCCGGCAAGCGGCAGAAATAGTCGTTTAAAAGTCATTGTCAGATAATGATTTGCACCATGACCGGAAGCCGTAGAGGCAACCTCCGGCAGAGTGTTGGCCAAGAGAACGAGACTGCGTAAAACCGCACGGCGTCCTCTTTTCAAATTGCAAATTTAGCATTTATTGGCGAAATAAGGATTATCCGAGGTAGCGAAACTTCATTAATTGGATTTTTTATGGCTTTTTTAACGCCCCTTAACCACCGCCAAAGTCTGCGCCCCTTTAGAGGTTGTTTAATAATGCTTGTTAACGACAGGGTCGAGAATTTTGGAGCGGA
>CABUIO010000016.1 GCA_902491625.1 uncultured Porphyromonadaceae bacterium
TTAGCCATTTACATTTTTTAACACAAATCATGCACCGGAAAAATCCGCTGACCCGTCAAGTGCCCGACCATCCTTAGCCAAGGATCAAGTCTATATCATCGGGGTTATTGAATAAAAAAGAACCTATTATGGGCGGAAAAACGAAACGTGCAGGATGGGATTGAGGGTCGGGTGATGGATTATATTGAGATTCAGTGAGTTGGAGGAGTTTGAGAGCGCGGGCGGTGAAAAAACGAAGCGTGCAATTACTTGAATTTGCTTGAATTTGACTTTAATTTTCGGGGTCTTCCGTTTAAGTGGTGTTTAACGTAGCTTTAATTCTGCTTTTAATCAGCTTTAATTTCGGGCGCCATTGCGGCGCTTCCAAGAGGCTGCATGGTCGTTTTACGGCGGCTGTGCGGCCTCTTTCATTGTGTGGCTGCACCCAACGCTCAGGACGGCGCTGAGGGCGCGAAATTCAAGCGTTTACGGCGTTTGTGTGAGGTGTCTCCGGAGGGGTGGCGCGGGCTGACGGTGAAGTGTGCACTGTGTTCATGCGCACGAATGATCCGCGACCGGACAATGTACTCAGGAGTGCTTTAAAATTCAGTTTAAAAATCAGCCTTGGAATGGGGTAAAAAAGGGCATTTAGTCTCTCTTGGTTTAACTCCAGAATTGGACAAAAAATTACAATGGGTTCCCTAATGGATTCCCTAATGGGTTCCCACTACGGTACCAAAAAAAAGGGGATAAACACCCCTATAAGGACAAAAAACGCTCAAAAATCGGGCGATTTTCGATGATAGCCCCCCCTTTAGTACCAAAAAAATCGGGGTTTCGGACAGCTCGATTGAATGGTTAAGTAATTGACAGTAAGCTTATAGCAATGGTTTTTAGCTTAAAAACAGAAGAAAATATGAAAAATACTGCAAATCGGAGGTATTCAGAGGGTAGCCGGGAGGTACATGTGAGGACTATTCGATATGTATGATCCCGACAATACGGGCAATTCCGGTTATCTCGTCCATGGGGATATTGAACGGCTCATACAGATCATTGTCCGAAACTGCAAGGAGACAGTTTTTCTCGTCGCTTTTACGCAGACGCTTTATGATAAGCCCCTGTTCGCTTGTCGCAATGAGGTGAGGCTTGTTCCATTGAATGAATCGGGAGTTGCTGATTATGGAGCAAGCTATGACATCGCCGGGACATATGCGGGGCACCATGGAATCACCATAAGCCTCGATCATAAAGTCCACATCGAGGTAACGGAATTTTGGAATGACGTAATAGGCAAGGACATCAGACTCTTTGATCTTGAAATGCTCGGCAGACAGGCCTCCGATCGCGCGTTCCGCCACAAGCGGGATAGCCCCCCTCTCTCCTTTTGAGACTGAATGAAGGATGATGTCTGTAACAGTCTTTTTGTCGTCGGTTTTATGAACGGCCGGAGACTCCAGCACCATGTTAGTGGTTCGCTCGCTGCCTTTAAGCATCTCCCCACGCCCTGTAAAAAGCCAAGTTAAGGACAAGTCTGGGCAGAATGTGAGAATATTTTCTAATTTATCACTCCCAATAGCTGTATGGTTTTTAATAGGCTTCGACAAGGACCCATTGGACATGCCCAACATCTTTTCTACGTAGGCGACTGTCATACCTTTTTGCTCTATATATTGTTTCAGTCTGTTCAGCATTCCTGAGAAAATTTAATGTTAACGAGAAAAAAATCTCACGAATATTTTTGTGTGAGAAAATTTTCTCCTATCTTTGCAGCGTGTTCCTGAGGTTACAGCGGCCAAAGATACGAAAAAAGGCGGATGTGAGCAAGGAGGATCACAGAGATAAATGAAACAGAAACAACAGTAAAAGGAGAATGAAAGCAACAAAACTGACAGTCGCCTTCCGGGAGTGGGACAAGCTTCCGGACTTCATGGAGGCGGTAAACGACCAGGAAGAGATGCTGGTCTACGAGCTGGACGGTACGACGGCGCTGCTCGTCGCGGAGAGCGAAAGTGATCTGTCATGGATCGAGGCACAGGCCGAGAAGTGGTTTAACGAGTATTACACAACACCTGTAAAGTAGAATGGTTATGAGAACAACAAGCAGTTACATCAAAGTGAGCGAGGACGCCAAGGAGAAGCTGGCTCGGGCGTTCAAAGTTGAGGAGAAGACGGTATATCTGGCGCTGACCTACCGGAGGAATTCGGAGACGGCGCGCAAGATCCGCCATACGGCGGTGCGAGAATACGGAGGTGTGGCGATGTGCCATTGTCCGGAGTGCGAGACGCTGCATGAGGTCCTGAAGGACGGTCGCCATCTGTTGGTGCAGAACTTCGACAACGGCATCAGGCTTGAGCTCGACAAGGAGACCGGAGCGACGGAGGTATATGACCGCAAGGGTGCGGTCGTGCGGCGCTGCCGGATAGAGAGGATCCCGGAATTAACGGAGATACAGTTGTACGCAGAAAGTCTTTGAGATATGGCTAAGTATTACAATCCTCCAAAGGCCATAGTGACTTTGAAAGAGTGTTCGTCTCAGCTATACCCCGCTGGCAGACGCAGAATGGCGTTATTCTATTTTCAACATATTTTCCAAACACGGAAGCAATCAGACGGGCGAACATATATCGAGGCATTGGAGGCTTCTCTCCGGAACGGAAAAAGAGATCTTCAATCCACACTTCTTTACCAGCTCGTATGTCTTTACCAACAGATTCAGCGAGAATGCACGGTACGTCGGGAGCGTAAAACTCGCAGCCTTGAAGATGTGCTATGTTGTCTAAAGTCGTTCGGACTAACTCCCGATACTGAAACAGTGAATGTCGTCCGCGATAAATTACGCAAAAAGCAATCTCCCACGGCTTGATAACAGCAGTTTTTTTCATGCGATTAAAGAATTAAACGGCTATAAAATTACAAAAAATCATGGAGTATTACGATAACACGCTCTGCGTAAGTCATTCGGAACTGACCGACGGCATTATGACCGATAGAGCTATTATGCATGCCTGCGAAAGAGATAAAACCCTTCGTGTGAGACGCGGTTGCAAAGGGAGGCAAGCGCTCTATGACGTTGAAAAACTGTCTCCGGAGTACCGCAGGAAGGCCAAGGCGCATTGTATGGCGCCGGACACACAGGCACGCGCCCGGGCATTTATCGACACCATAGTTACAGACCTGGCAGCAGCCGCATACTTTGAAGGGGTCATCATCGAGGGATGCCGTGGTCTGAGCCACGAGAAAAGGAAGCTATACACCAATTCGGCCTCGATACTGAACGCCATACAGGCACATCTCAGCGCAGCGGCGGCGGAGCAGAGAAAGGTCGGGAAAAGCCGGAGGGTAAAGATGTGTGATTACTGGCAAAGGATGTCAGAATACCTTCCGCGGATTGCTGATGTTTACCCGCACGATCTGCCGGAGAGTTCCCGGGTATTGCAACGCAAATATCAGAATTACGTAAAAGGGGGGCATCCCAACTACGATGTATTGATCAGCGGGAAGTTCCGCAACAAGAACGCAGTCAAGGTAGCGACACCTGAACAGGCCGCATGGATCGTGAAACTTCTCAGCGCACATACGAATCTTGATTGTCAGGAGGTGGCGGACTACTACAATGATGCGGCAAAGGAAAAAGGATGGCAGCCGATTGACCGCCGGACTGTATGGAACTGGGCTCAGCGTTACGGCTGGGCAGTCGATGCCGGCAAGCATGGCGCGAAGGAATACTTGAACCGCTATGCCATGCAGGTAAAGCGGTTCGCCCCTACGGCTCCGATGCTGTACTGGACGCTCGACGGCTGGACTGTGGAGCTGTATTACAAGAAGCGCACCGAGGGAAAGCGCGGAGGACGCACGGAATATTATAAGCGTATGACCGTGGTGGTCGTCCTCGACCCGACCAATAAATATCCCATAGGCTACGCCACCGGTCCTCAGGAGTGTCCGGGGCTGATCAAGGAGGCGCTTCGCAACGCCGTGAACCATACGGCGGAACTTTTCGGTCAGCGTTTGCGGCCGGTGCAGATACAGAGCGACAATTACCAGATCAAAAAGATGTTGCCGATCTATGGGATGGCAGAGTATGTTACCCCGGCAAAAGTCGGCAATGCCAAGTCCAAGGTTATAGAGCCGTATTTCAGGCATATCAACCACAAGTATGCAAAAAAAATGCTACGGCAACTGGAGCGGCTACGGCATCACCTCACGCAAGGAGAGCCAGCCAAACCTTGAATGGCTCAACGCCCACAAGAGCAGGATACCCGAAGAGCGGGAGGTGCGCAGACAGATAGATTGGATCATCGAGTCTGAGCGTGCCCTGAAAAGGGATGAATATGTTGCGGGCTACAGGAAAATCCCGGCGGAGTATCTGCTGCCAATGTCGACGGAGAGCTATCTGCTGAACTTCGGACAGGAGACCGGATACAAAAACGCCCTGGAGGGGAGCGGCCTGAACGTAAGGCTACTTGGCGAGCGGCACACTTACGACAGCTTTGATCTTGAGTTCAGGAAGCACGCACACCTGAGATGGAACATCAAGTTTGATCCCGACGACATGAGCGAGGTACTTGCCGTGAGTGACGAAGGAGATCTCCGGTTCATGCTTGAGGAAAAGTATGTGCAGCCGATGGCGCTTGCCGATCGACGCCCGGGCGACGCAGAGGAGCTTCAGCGCGTCCGGGACTTCAACAACGACCTCAAGCGGATGGTGATAGAGCATGATGCGAGAGTCACCGAGATCGTCAGGGAAAGTCTTCTGCAGCATCCGGATCTTAACAATCCGTACATTACCGGAGTGCTGACAGACGGCAGAGGACAGAACAAGGACCGCAAGAGTCAGTACCGTCTGGAATATACCGACATTGACGAGGAGGCCGCCATAGAGGAGAGTGCGGGAGCCGGAGACAAGAGATCGACGAGAGATCTATACTGAAAAATAAAAAGACACAGACATGAAACAGACAGAAAAAGAAGCCATAGCCGCCAAACTTCGGGTGTATGTGGATAGCAAGGAGAGCCAGAACGCGGCAGCCAAGACCCTCAGAGGCGTTAGTGCCGCGACTGTCAGCCAGATTCTTAACGGCAAGTGGGAGCTGATCGCCGACGATATGTGGCGTACGGTAGCCCATCAGACAGGCTACGACCCTCGCCGCTGGGCAGTGGTCGAGACCGAGGGCTATGTCCGGATGACGCAGGTGCTGGCCGACGCGCAGCGGCATTCTCTCGTGATGGCCGTCGTCGGCGACGCGGGGTGCGGCAAGAGCCAGGCGATAAAGACCTACGCCGAACAGAACCGAGGTGTGATAGCGCTCAGCTGTTCGGAATACTGGAACCGCAAGGAGTTTCTCGGCGAGCTTCTGCAGAGTCTCGGCGTTGAGCCGGGGGGCACGACGGTAGCCGAGATGGTGCGTGAAGTGATAAAGCAACTAAAACGTCGTGAGGGAGTTCTGATAGTGATGGACGAGGCCGACAAGCTGAGCGACCAGGTGCTCCACTTTTTCATAACCATCTACAACAAATTAGAGGACACGGTGGGAATAGTGCTCTGCGCTACCCAATACCTAAAAAAGCGTATCGAGCGCGGCGCGAACAACAACCGCAAGGGCTACAAGGAGATTTACTCGCGCATA
The DNA here is from genome assembly GCA_902491625.1 of uncultured Porphyromonadaceae bacterium. Lineage (GTDB taxonomy): Bacteria > Bacteroidota > Bacteroidia > Bacteroidales > Muribaculaceae > Lepagella. The sequence continues at coordinate 5,611 of CABUIO010000016.1, forward strand.
GGCCGCAAGTTCATCCCGATGCCTATTGTGAACCGGGGCGACATCAAGGCCGTATGTGCGGCCAACGGCCTCGGAGACCGCCGGGAGATGGAAAGGATTATCGAAGACTCGGACAACGATCTGCGGCGCGTGAAACGTCTTGTGTGCGCCCTCAAACTTAAAGCCGGAGAAAACGATTAAGTCCTGATTAAGCAGCGATATAATGGCACGGGCATTAAGCAACAAGAATATGTGTGACGCGAAGTTCACGGTCGCGGACTTCGAGGGGAGCTGGCTTGCAACGATAGGCAAACCGGAGCTCCGTGGTGCATGGATCATCTTCGGAGAGAGCGGGAGCGGCAAGACGCACTTCGCGCTCCAGTTGCTCGCCTATCTGTCGAGGTTTGTAGACCGTGTAGCATACGACACCATCGAGCAGGGTTACTCGCTGAGTTTTCAGAACTCATGGAATGATGCCAACATGGGTGATCTCGGCAGTAAGGTCATCATTCTGGACAAGGAGCAGATTCCGGCTCTGCGGGAGAGGCTTCGCAAGCGAAAAAGTCCTCAGGTGGTGGTGTTGGACTCCATCACAGCGTTGGTAGGTTTCACTCGCGCCACGTTTGCCTCGCTGATGGACGAGTTCCCCAACAAGTTATTCATCTTCATCGCACACGAGGAGGGGGGCAAGCCCTATCCGGCGGTTGCGCGCCACGTGCGGAAGCTATCGGAGGTGAAACTTCGCGTGGAGGGTTTCAAGGCATTCCCCACGACCCGCTTTGCGACTGCCGAAGGTGGTGGCTCGGAATTCGTGATATGGCCGGAGGGCGCGGCCAGATATTACGCCCAAATCATTGACAAAGAAAAATAAGATATAATATGGCAACAATCACACAACAGAATCAAAAGTGGCTTTTGAGGAAGTTTCACACTTTATGTCTACGGCTAAACATGTCCTCGGACATGAAGCTTGCGCTGCTGGCCGGCTACGGCGTGGAGAGCAGCAAAGATCTCACGAATGAGGAGCTGACGGCAATCTGTGACCATCTCAACGGGATACTGAACCCGGAAGACGCCAAGCTTGACAAAATGCGCAAGCGCGTGATCGCGGCAATCGGTGGCTGGCTGCGGGAAACCGGACAGAAGCAGAACATATCGATCATCAAGGGGATAGCCATGCGCGCCAGCGGCTACGCTGATTTTAACAAGATACCGAGGGAGCGGCTGCGCAACCTCATAGCGACATTTAACAACAAAGTCAAGGACGCCCGGGCGGTCTGCGAGCTGACGGAAAGTCTGATGGAGCAGCGCAGGCTGTCGGGAGGCAAGATTGATCCAACACTGAACTGAGCGGCCGGGGAGATCCGGTCCGGGAAAGAGAGATTTAAGCACTATTTAATAACAGTTTAAAAACAGATTAAAACATGATTGAACAAGTGACAATGTCAGCCGCCGAGCGCGCCGAATGGGAAGCGTTCAAGGCTGAAAAAGCGAAAAAGGAAGCTGCCGAGCAACGCCGGCAGCAGCGCGAGGCCTACGCGCAGATGGTAGACGAGGAGCTTCTGGAGGCGATCCCCTACCTTACGACCCTGAGCGGGGAGATAAAGGCTGTGAAGGAAACCATCTTCGGGAACTTCAAGGCGATCATCGACATGAAGGCGGAACTGTTCGGCACTAAGCCGGGAGGCCAGTACAGCCACACGTTCACGAACAGCGACAGCACGATGCGTCTGACGTTGGGTGTGAACACGATCGACGGCTACCGGGACACTGTTGAGGACGGCATCGCCATGGTGCGCGCCTATATAGAGAGTCTTGCGACGGACGAGAAGAGCAAGGCACTTGTGTCGGCTGTGCTGCGTCTGCTGAGCCGTGACGGTCAGGGGAACCTTAAGGCGAGCCGCGTGCTCCAGCTGCGGAAGATGGCGGAGGAGAGCGGCGACGATCGGTTTCTGGAGGGAGTCAAGATCATCGAGGAGAGTTACCAGCCGAGCGAGACGCGTCGCTACATCAGGGCTCAGTACAGGCATTCGGAGACGGGCGCGTGGATCAATGTTCCTCTGGGTATAACGGATGTGGACATTCCCGAAGGGCCGGCGGAGGGGCAAAAAGAGGATTGCGCCGCAGGATGAGGGGGCTGTCGGCGCAATCCATTAGTAAAGTAAAAGGATGGGTTGCAAAGATAGCGACAAAATCCTGAATGAGCAAGAAAAAACGGCATAAAAGTACAATAATCAGGGCGGCCAAGGTCAGGGCGCTCACGGAAGCGCATTATGAGTGCGGAAATCAGTCCCGCTGCTACAAGGCTGTCTGGCGACGGTGGATCTATCCGGAGTTCGGGTTGAGTTACAGGACCTACCTGAACTTGCTGGGGATAGCACCGGAGGGCGAAGCGATGCCGGTGATACCGGGAATTATGGATTGAGGGACACCCCCGACGGAGTAGGAGCCGCCGGGGGTGTTTTTTCGGTGTGAATGGCGGAAGTTTATTTCGCACCATCAATAACTATCTTTATAGGGCCGATGGGGCAAATGGGGATTATATTTTCGAACCATGGGGAACCATTATTTGACGAACCATGAGAAACCATCAGGAACCATGTGGAACCATTTTAGGGGTAAGAGAGAGGCGCGAGGGATACCGTGCGGGCATTGCGGTGGTGTCCTGGACGGATGTGCGGAAGCACTCCACATCCTCGATTATTTCGGCGTGTGCATGGTTTGTGGCGGAGAGTGTGTGCATGAATCCGGCGAAGTTTTCGCCACGGAGACGTTGCATTGCGGCAGCGATGTCGTCGAGGAGATCGAAACGCGCAAGGGCTTCGGCCATTGCGGGGTCTGTGGCACCATGGAGGGATGAGGAGGCACGGCGGAGGACATGGAGTCGGACATTGCAGTCGGCACGTCGGGCGGCGTTGCCCTGCTGATGCCATTCAATGGCTTCAAATTCGACGAAGACGGCGGGAAGGGGGAATACGGAGCCTCCGGCGAAGTTGGCGCCGTTGTCGTTCCAGAGGTCTACGTAGTCTATAGTAGGGATTGTGAGGAGTTTCCGGGCTATTGCCATGAAGATCTGTTTACGCATATAAGTGAGATTTAGAATGTTATTATATAGGGCTTATGAGGCCAATGGGGCTGATATTTTACGAACCATGGGGAACCATTTTATGGGAGTGTGGGTAGAATTTATTGCTTGAGGGATTTGTCGAGCTCGGCGGCGAAGCGTCGGAGGTTTCTGTCGATGGCGTCTTTGATGATGCGGCGTGTGTCGGGGCCGTCGCCGATGAACTGACGCTGCGGCACGGTCATAACCTTGCCTGTTTTCATCAGGGCCATCCGTTTCCAGGCCTCGTCTTTTGTCCGCATGTATTTGTACCAGAAGAAGCGTTTCATTTTGTCGGTGACGGTTATTTTGCCTCCCTCGTTGTGCAGGGCAGTGTAAGGGAGGGATGAGGAGAAGCGGACGCCGTTGCCCGAAACGACGCCCTGAGTGGAGCGTCGCATGGCACCGGAGACCATTAGCAGGGATCCGCGCGGATTGTCGTAGGCGCGGGGCTTCCATTTGTCGGAGAAAAAGCCCTTTCGCTCGAAGTTACGGTCAAACTCGTCGGAGAGATCGACGCGCATGTCATCGAGGATGTCGGCTTTTAATTTGAGGGGGTCAATTAAATCAGGCATAAAACTTTGTGTTTTGGGAAATTGTTATTAACTTTGCAGAAACAAAAGCTCTGAGTGCAAACGTGGATTGCAGTTCCACGGTTTCGACACTCAAGGGTCTAAAGCCCGGCAACCTTGCACTGCCGGCAGGCATAATAAAGCGTCTTTTCAAGTTATCCCGAGCGCAAGCACACCGGGGAGGCGACAGAAAAGGCGCTTTAGGTTTTGAAAAGGCGCATAATATAAAGGATGTCTGCATCTGCATTGCTCTTAACCTTAAATTGCACACGGAATCCGTTGTGGTCTGTTTCGTAGATTTTAAAGATTGAATCCGGATGGTTCTTACTTGTTTCGGAACCTATAAAACGCGCGGATTTAAACAACTCTTTAACTTGTTTGGCAACGATCAGCTTGGTTATATAGAGAGGATCATCCTTATACTTGCTGATACATTCGCCAAAGAATGTTTTGTTGAGAACCACACGAGATTTATCGTTATCATTAGCCAATATCAAGCGCTTGGAGGGGAATTTGGCGACCTGTACCTCAGTCAAGTTATCCTTAGCCCACTGTTTAAGGTCTTTTACCACAGCTTTGCGCTGCTCGCGTTGCTGCTCTTCACACATTTGTCCGATTACTTTTTTAGCGTCATGGGGCGCTTTGAAATACGGGTGCCGGGGCGGGAAAAGTTTGAGATCCTTGCCAGGGTTGAATCGGAAAATCTGCTGCCGGGCTGCTTCGGTGCAGTTTTTGCCCCGGAGCATGGAGAGTTTCGGGTCACTCTGTGGATATTTGCCCTTGCGGACCTGTACGGCGGTGCATCGGCAGTTCCAGCCGTTTGGGGGCAGATAGTGGTCCCAGAAGGGATCGGAGGGAGGCAGCGTGGTACCGTGGAGAATCGCGTGGTCCTCACGGACACGGTCGTCCTGAGCGGTGCGGTACTGCAGGTCGTAGCGGTCGCCGTCCTTTTCAATCTGCTGCCAGCGCGAGGCCATAATGGAAGCGCCGACGGCGTGGTTATATTCCGCATAGAGGTAATTGTGATTATAACGGTCATTGACCTTGGCTACATCGCGGCGGAACGTCTCAAATGGCTTAATGCTGCCGTCAGGATCGAGGAGGGAAAGTCCTACCTCGCGCAGAGTGTGGTAAGCCTTAAATCCGGAGAAAACAAAGGCATTGTTTTCGAGGGCATGGCGCACAGTTTCGGGGACCTCATGGGGAACACCGGAGGCAATGGCGGTCTGCAGCTGCTTCAAAGTTTCGGCAATGAGGCGGCGAGCTTCGGGCGTGTTGAGCTGCGAGGCATCGAATCCGCGGGCGCCATAAACCATGCCGGCGGCGTCAAAAAAGGCCGTGTCGTCAAATCCGGGGCCGGGAGTCCCGGCAGACAGGCTAATCAAGTCGTCTTCATACAACGAACCCAGAGCGGCGTTAAACGCGCGATATGAGCGGCGCAGCCCCGCCGTGTCAGCCAGACGCATAGTCCGGTCTTTCGCGGGGCTCAGTCGAAAAAACGGTCGGGCTGTGTCTTGCTTTCGCGTGGCTTGTCGATGGTGACGCCGTATTTGTCGGTGAAATAGTCGGCGGGGATCTCATAATACTCCAGGAGGAGGCGTTCGATCTCGCGCTGTTCGGCGGGGGTGTAGCTTGCGGCATTGTTCCAGACGAAGCGCTTGCCCTTGACCGGGAATCCGTGGGCCGCCATGAGCGGGAGCAAGCGGCCGTTGATGATATAACCGGCCATTGTGGCGTCGGCCTCGGTGGTGCGCTCAAAAATTTCAAGATGGACCTCAGACTGAGAGAGAGAGGATCCGGAGTCGATTGTCATGGTCTGATTGAGGATGACCTTCGAGAGCTCTGAATTGCAACGGTCGACGCGACGGTCAAAGACGTTGTAGGCGTCGCCCCGGCTGCTCTCCTTGATCTCGATGTTTGTGCCCTCGGGAAAGAGACCCCAGAAGGCAGCACCCATGTTTTCGAGGGCGCTTTCCACCCTGGCGCGTTCGGAAGCGTCGGGGCTTGAGGTTGTCGCGATGCGCATGGGCTGGCCGAAAATCTCGCCGAACATATCCCAGAACGTGAGCATATTCTTTTTGCTGATGTAAGAGCAGGCGCATTTGAGGAGGAGTCCGAGGTCGCGGGGCTTCCCGACCTCGACGCACCAGTTGGCATATTCGCCTTCGCGGAAAGGGATTCCGCCGCGCCAGTCGTCGCCGGGGTTAATGACCACGCGGCCATATTCGGGAACCACATGCTTGCGGGGGACGAGCTCGACAGCGTCGTAGCGCATGGAGCCGCTGTCGGCAGTGACGGGGTCGCCGAGCTGAATTAGTGAGTGGCCCCAGTATGAGGCATCAAGGACATAACCGAGAAAATCGGCGAACCATTCCTGCTGGAGGAGTTCTGTAGCTGCGACATCCTCCTTACCGTCTGCGTCGACGAGCCTGAAATCTTTTTGCAGTACCTTACCCTTTCGCTGTGCGATACATCCTGAGAGATGGGCGTCGAGGACACAGTCGGCATAGATGTCGTATAGGCGCTGACGGTTTGGGTTCTCGTAATCGATTGCGACCTGATGGGCGCTGCGCCAGTCGTCGACGTCCTTTTTTGTGAGGGTGTCGGTCTGTCGGAGGAGCTGAGCCGTGATCCTGAGTCCTTTTTTGCCGGAGGCCATGCGCGCCAGCGACATAACTTCGGCGCGTGTGGGGCGGTCGAGCCATTGGCGTATGCTTGTGATTAGATTGCTCATTTTCGAGAATAATTAATGGTTTACTTTTTCGTTTTCGTAGTCGGCACGGGTGGAGGGTGTAAGCTTAGCGGCGAACCAGTCGGCGGCGGCAGTTTTGAGAGCGGCGCCTCCGTCCTGAGAGACCGGGGTCCAGGCGGCTACGGCTGCCTTGAGTCTGTTGAGATCGTTTTCGATCAGATTGAGGCGTTTGGTGAGGCCGTCGACGCAGACGAGACCGCCGAGACCGCCGCCATTGAATGTAATGTATGGGGCATCGAATCGGATTCCGTCGGCGTCCATGATGGCGGAGGCACCGCCGATGACAATTTCGGCAGACTCGATTTTTTCAGAGAGGAGGACGACCCCGGCGGCACCGTCGGCGATGAAACCGACGACCACGAAGCTGCCGACCTGGGGGAAGACACAGATTCCGTCGGCACCCTGCTGATTTGCCTGGAGGTTGACACCGAGAAGAGGCGCTCCCTCGTTGAGAGGTGTGCAGTCGACGGTGCGGGCTTTTTTGTCGACAGCGTCGACGGTGCAGACGAGAGCAGCCGTTTCGCCGTCGGGACGGGCGAGCTGCCTGATTATGTTTCTTAAGTCTGACATAAGTCTGATAAGTCTGATAATTCCAATAATCAAGCGACGCGGAGGCCGAGGGTAATTTCCTGCCGGAATCCGCTGTCGCCGTATCTGATCACAACTTTCCGAACCTGGTAGACGCCCATCCTTGTGCCGTCAATTATCAGTCCTACGGCGTCAAGGAGATCGACGAGTCTAAACCCGAAAGTCGTAAAGGAGCCGGTCAGGCCGTCGCGTTTGAGACGTTTTATCTCCTGGAGCGCCCAGGCCTTAAGCTCCGGTTCAGTCTTGTTGTAGGTGTGGATAGTGCGGTGTTCGCCGTCGCTGTCGCCGACCTCAATCTTTATTTTCTTATTGTCGGGAAGGAGGCTGACCGCCTTGACACGCAGGCGCATATTTTCTGCCTTTTGCTGCCGGAGGCTCTGGTCTGAAATGATGTTGAGCCCTGTTTTGAACACCTGCGCCGGGGTGGCGTCTCGTTCAAAGAGCACGCCGCAGTAAAGGACAGGCTCGCCGTCCTCATAGCGAAAAAATGAACGGACGCCCTGTTCTGATAGTTTGCCGAGCAGAGAGGCCACGGTATCGGCTGTGACGCGGTATGCACCGAGGGACTGTTCGCCCATGATGTTGAGGCGGTAAGGAATGCCCTGATCGCGGAGCAATGTTTCGATGGATACGGAGCGGTATGCCTTTTTGACTGTCGGCATCTGCTTGAGGCGGAACATGTCGTCCTCACAGGTGATCACGACGGGAGTCTTGAGGCTGACGTCCCGGACCCAGCCGACAAAAGCGAGCCGGAGGTTGTCATCGTAGCCCAGGGATATGCGCACGCTGTCGCCGCGTCGCACCGGGATCTCGACCGCACCGTTCCACTTCAATTTTTTAGGTAGTGTGATCCGGGCTTCGGCCGTTAGCTGTGCGGTGTCGCGAGAGATCTCGACTGCAGAGACAAAGTCGAGCGTCCAAGAACGCTCTCCCCTGATCTCGACTTTTGCGCAGAGAATGAACATTGGCTAAACAGTGTTTAAAGGGTGTTCAATAGTCGTATCTGTTGGGTTTCATGCTTCCGAACCGGACGGGGTTGCAGGCATCGGGGTCGTCGCCGTCCGGAGAGATATATAGGGGAAGATCGGGGGAAGCCTTTGAGCTCTGGACATCGCGGAGCCATTTGACAGCGTCGTTGTAGAGGCATTCGCGTCGTTCGTGTCCCATGTTCTGAGGGAGGCGGTGGATCATAAGCCAGAGGGCGATGTTGACAGCGCACTGCACAAGCATCGCGTTGCGGTCAGAACCGGTTGCGGCGAATGCGCTGCGGATGTCGTAGCGGCTGCGGAGGTATGATGCAATCTGTTCGAGAGCGGCGTCCTCGGCGATGCGTCTGACTTCGGGGGAATCCGTGATCTGCTGAAACTCGAAGTCGTCGCAGACACTTCTGTAGTCGTCGATTGTCAGGAACATTACCGAGAAGTTTTAGGGGTTGCCTCATAGATCGCGATTCTGCGGGCCTTATCGGCCGTGAGGCCGGGGAAGCGCTTTTTGCGGATCAACTTCTTGAGGCCCTGCATGGAAACGCAGACAGGGCGCCCCTGATAGACGAGCACCAGGAACTTTTTGCGGTAGAGATCCGCAGATCGGCGAGCCTGGCGGATCGCACGTTTTTTGCGCCGGTCGAAGAGGATGGCGCGGAGATAGTCGAGAATCACCATAATGTATTTTTAGCTGTTTTCCTCATGCCGAAAGAGGGGGTGAATGATTGTACGCGCGTGTCGCGCTGGAGGATCCAGATAGCGCCCTCGTCGGCATCGGGGGCGTCGTCGTGGCCGCGCATACCTTTTTCAAAAGCAAGGGTCTGGTCAATGCCGGCGAGCATGTCGGGGTCGTCGCGCTGGGAGTCGTCGTAGGTGACAAATCCGCGCTCCCACAGAGGGCTGACGGCTTCGACGCGCTGGAACTTGTCGGGCTTTTTGCGCTTGTCGCCTGTGATGGGGAGCTGGTAGCCGCGCAGTTCTCCCTCGCGGCGGAACTCGTCGAGGATGGTGTCCTGCATGAAATTGGCCTCCATATACCAGCGCACGGCAATGCCCCGGGCGCGCGCCCATTCGTAGAGGTCGTAACACCAGCGGACCATCTCGGCCACGGAGCACTGCCGGACAAAGGCGCGGAGGTGCCAGAGCTGGGAGCCGACCTTGCCCCAGAGCTTGGCAGCCTTAAAGTCGTTTTTGGTGGAGCCCTTGAAGCTGGGGTCGATATAGAGGACAATTTCGGAGAATCTGGACCAGGCCGGGCGTTTGCCCCAGCGGATCCACTCGTTGCGGAACACGGCGCCCTCGATGATGGGGTTGTTCATGTATTCCTTCTGAAACGCGCGATACCCGGCGACAGCTTCGATCTGTCGCACTTCGTGGGGGGTCCATTTGGCGGCCCATGAGATATTACCGTCGCGGTCGTAGATGTTCACGCGGGTAACGTGCACAGTCTTAATCTCGCACCACTTGGCAAGGACGGAATTTTTGGCAATGAGGTTTCCGACCATGAAAAAGCGTCCGCGTCCGCCGTCGAGAGTGCCGAACAGAGCTGAGCGCACCCAGTCGAACAGTTTAGAGACACGGGCGGGACTTTCCACCAGTTCGTCATCGTCGAGGTCGTCGATCACGACATAATCCGGACGGTGTGAGCGGTAGCGCAGACCGCGCGGGGACTGACCGCGGCCACGGGCAAAAAACGCCACTCCGGAACGGGTTACAAACTCGCCCTCTTCCCCTGATCCGGCGTTGTACTGTTCGCCGAAATCGGCGATGTAGCGTTGGTTGTACTGCAATTCAGCCTGAATGTCGCCGAGCAGTGTTTTGGCGTTGTCCTCGGACTTGCCGACCAGCACCATGACGTTAATTTGCCTCCCCTTCGGTCGGCCAGCTTCGCAGTCGCGCCCCTTGACTTTTGCAGTGCCGAAAATCTCAGCGCCGAGAATGTCCCACGCCATAAGCCACATGGGGATAAATACGTCCATATTGGTGGATTTGGCGGCGCCACGATGCCAGACGAACCCGGCCTTGAGGTTGCGGTTTTTCCTGATTTTGTTGGCGGCGTCTATGTGGAACGGCGCGCAGGGGGTGGACTGCCCTGTTTCGGGGTTTTCGGTCCAGTGGGGGAAATAGTGATCTACGAAATCGGCATAATCAAGCAGCAGCCGGCGCAGACGCGCAAGGCGCTGCTCGGCTGTTTCGTTGATGTTTGCGACAGTGGTGGCCTGGACCGTCTCACAGTGCTGTTTCCACTTTTCGCGTGCTTTTAATATTTCCGCTTTCGTAGCCATGCGTTAAAAACTTTCTTTGAGCTTTTCGGAAATGAAAAGATCGTGATAATGGTTAATGGTCTTGAGGAGTTCGGGGGTGACGTTAGGGTCGAAGCTCATGCGGTATTGCAGCCATTTGCTGAAAGCCATAAAGACCTCGATGACATCGACGACGGATGTCTTTTTGTCGAGGCGTTCGACAGTGGCGGCGAACTTGACGAGCTTGTCGGCACTCGCGGCCGTTTTCTCCGGGGAGGGGTCGGTGGCCAGATCCTCCAGGAGCACATTGATGCTGTTGAGGATCTTGTTGACCAGTTCCGGGCGCGTGATGTTAGCGGCAGCACGGGCCTGTTCCCATCCGCCGTCGGCGACCCATTTTGAGACAGTCTGGGGAGAGACGCCTACTTTTTCGGCGATGGACTTCTGGGGTTCACCCTGCATGAAGAGCAGCCGGGCATGTTCGCGCTGCTGCTCACGATCTTTTTTAGTAGCCATTCATAATGAAAAAAATGTAAAAGGATTGAGGCCGGAGCATTAACGACGGCCTTCTTGACATTGCAAAATTGGGATGAAAAGAGGGATATAGAAAAAAGAGTGTCAATTTTTTACACTCTTTTTGCGAGGTGCCGGGAGTGTGCGCAATTTTGCGTCGGAAAAGCGAAAGCCGCAGAGTCCGGATCGGGCAATGTCCGGGGAAAAGAGGAAGCGGCAGAGACCTTTCCGCATGATCGGAGTATTAATCGCGGGGTGGAGCAGCCGGAAGCTCGCCGGGGTCATTTCCCGAGAGGTCGCAGGTTCGAGTCCTGCCCCCGCCACAACCCAAGTGAAAGAGCCGACCGTCCGGGCGCCCGGGGTAAAAAACTGCATCCGCAGGAGGGGCACAGCAAGTCCGGACGGTCATTTAAAAGAACAGATCAAGCCTCAGGGCGCGGCGGAGACACCCCCATCCCCCATCCCCACAAACCCGCCGCCGCGTCCCGAGGCTTTTTTTCAACAGAGGGATGAAAGAGGTAATCATATCGACCGAGGCCGTGAACAGTTACGGCAGCCGCGTGCTGACATCGGGGATAGACCTGAGCCAGTATGAGCGCAATCCGGTGCTTCTGTGGATGCACCGCCGGAGCTGGGAGCCGGGAGCCATGCCGATCGGAAGGATCGAGAATCTGCGTGTAGAGGATGGCAAGCTGATAGGCACGCCGGTATTTGACCGGAACGACGACTTTGCCAAGCGGATAGAGAGCAAGTGGGAAAACGGTTATTTGCGCATGGCGAGTGCCGGGCTGGAGCCGATAGAGACCACGCCGGATCCTTCGCTGGTGTTGCCCGGACAGACGCGCGAAACCGTAACCCGATCAAAGCTGGTAGAGGTGAGCATAGTGGATATAGGGGGCAACGATGAAGCGCTACAACTATACGGGCAGGAGGGCAAGCTGCTGAAACTTGCCGCCGGAGAGGATTGCGCAGGGCTGCCGTTGCTCCGGGAGAGAAAAGAAGCCGCCCCCGATACGGACAATGATCTCCGAGAGGGGGAGGAAATCAATAACCCCAAAATCAATTTAACAGGAATGACAAAAGAACAGTTAGCACTTCTGGGACTGCCGGAGACGGCGACAGAGGAACAGGCGACAGCTGCGCTGACGCTGATGAAGGGTCGCGCCGAGAGCATCGAGCTTGCGGCAGTCACTCAGGCTGTGGACCAGGCAGTGGCGGAACGCCGGCTGCTGGCGGATCAGCGAGAGCATTACATCAAGCTCGGCAAAGCCGCGGGCATCGAAATGCTGCGCGAGACACTGAACGCGATTCCCAGACAGCAGAAACCACTTGAGATGATCAATCTGGGGAAACAGTCGGCTCCGGGAGCCGGAAGCGCACCCGGAGAGGGCTACAAAAAACTGAGCGATGTTCCCGAAGGGGAGCGTCTGGAGCTCCGCAAGAGCAATAAGGGGGAATACATGCGCCTGTTCAAGGAGGAATATGGCGTGGAATGTCCGGAACTTGACGATTAACCATTAAACGATAATAATGAAAGGGAAATTTTACACAAGGATTCTCGGCCTGATGAGCATGATGCTGCTGGCCGTGACACTGAACGCCGCGGCGGGAGCGACCGTAGCCGCGGCCCTGGGAGTTGCACCCGGCGCCGGTGCATTAGCGGGCAACGCGGTTGCACTTGCCGCGGGACAATTCGCCCCTGCGGGAGCTCTGCGCGCCGGAGTGCTCAAAGAGATATGGACCGGCGAGATGATCAAGACATTCCGCACGGCCCCGGAGTCGCTTGGGTGGATGCAGAGGATCAGGAGCTACAACCAGTATGTGGAGAATGACGTCATCCACTTCACGGAGATAGGGGGTGACCCGGCGGTGCTGGTGAACAACACGACGTATCCACTTGCGATCACGGCACTGACGGACGCCGACAAGCCGATCAGTCTGGACAAATTCGACACGGAGGCGACGCCGGTAACGGATGACGAGCTTCACGCCTGCAGCTACGACAAGATGTCGAGCGTACAGGAGCGCCACCGCGAGGCACTGCGCGAGAAGATAGCCCAGAAAGCGATCCACGGCATCGCGCCGGACGAGAGCGCAACGGACATCCCCGTGATCAAGACCACGGGCTCGAGCGACGGCACGCGCCTGAAAATGACCTATGCCGACCTGCTGAACCTGAAGCGTCAGTTTGACAAGATGGGCGTACCGGCCAAGGACCGCGTTCTGGTGCTGTGCAGCGACCATGTGAACGACCTTCTGGAGACGGAGCAGAAATTCAAGGATCACTACAACATCAACCAGACTGACGGCAAGATCTGCCGCATGTACGGCTTCGACATCTACGAATATGACGGGACGCCCTACTACACCATGAGCACCGGCAAGAAGCTGGCGTGGGGAGCGGTTCCGGCAGCGACAGACTCGCGAGCCTCGGTGGCGTTCTACGCCGGCAGGATGATGAAGGCGTACGGCAGCACGCAGTTCTATCACAGCGAGGCGAGCAAGGATCCGCTCTACCACCGCAATCTGGTTAACTTCCGCCAGTGGGGCATCTGTCTGCCTCTGTCGTCGACGAAATGCCGCGCGGCAATAGTGAGCGCCAATGTAAGTGCGTAACCGCAAAGCCGAATGACAACACTAAGGAAAGGCAGCAGAGGCGCGGAGGTCAAGACCCTGCAAAGGAAACTGAACCTCATGGCCGACGGTATTTTCGGGCCATTGACCGAGGAAGCGGTCAAGGAGCTGCAAAAGGCCAAGGGGCTGACGCCAGATGGCGTTGTCGGTGCCCGGACATGGGCCGCTCTGGGTGTATCTGCCGGCGGCCGTAATGTCGATGAAATCATATTGCACTGCACGGCCACGCCCGAGGGGGAGGAATTTTCCAACGCCCAGATCAAGGCGTCGCACCTTGCGCGGGGATTTTCGGACATAGGCTACCACTATGTTATCGGCCTTAACGGCGAGGTGCGCCGTGGACGCGCGGAGGCGATAGCCGGGGCGCACTGCAAGGGGCACAACACGCGGTCAATCGGCATCAGCTATGTGGGCGGCTGCCCGCCGCGCACAACTCCGGGCTGGAAAAAAAAGGGCAAGGACACGCGCACGGCGGCTCAGGAGGCCGCGCTTGTGAAGCTGGTAAAAGAGCTGCTCAGGCAATACCCCGGCGCGAGGGTACACGGTCACAATGAATTCGCCAACAAGTGGTGTCCGAGCTTCAACGTAAAAACATGGCTTGCGAAAGCGGGCTTCAAACAGTAACGCATGAATGAGCGGCGAAATAATAACGATCATAGTGTCGGCGCTTGTGGCGGCGATAGCCACCCCGGTAGGTGCATGGGTAGGGAGCCGGCTGATGCGCGCCAAGTATCAGGCCGAAGTGGATCAGCTGCGGGCGGAGATGAAGGACAAGCTCGCGGAGGTGAAGAGCCACGAGCTGGAGAATGTGCGCAAGGCGTCGGACATACTGATGGAGAGTATTGTTCCGCCGCTCCAAAAGGAAATAAACAATTTACGCAATGATGTTCAGAGACTCAACAAGGCGCTTGAGCGCATCTGGGGCTGTCCTCATATTGACCGCTGTCCTGTCAGGTATGAGCTGCTCGACACCGCGCAAGGCGGCGTCGGAGCGGTGGGAGACAAGGACGGAGGCGACGGCCGGGAGGGAGAGCAGGCGGGCGGAGAGCGTGGAGAGCGAGCGCGCGGCGATCCTCAGGATTGACCGGGAGCTACGCGGACTGATTTGGACGGAGCTTGAGATCGGGAGCGCCCCGGGCTTCTTAGCCGAGGCATCGGACACGTTGTCGCCGGGGAGTCTGCCGGGAGCGGATCCGGCCAAAAATGGCCGGACACAAGGCCGGACACAAGGCCGGACAAGGCTCCGCCATGGGATGGCGGAGCCACCGGGCATACGGTTTCGACAGCTGCGGCTTGAGGGTGCAAGCGAGACAGGCCTGGAGGGATCGCTGGAGAGCGCGGCGGGGGAGCTGAGCGCGACCGAGAACGCGACGACCGGGAAAAAGGTGTCGGCGATCCGGGAGAGCAGGAAGGAGACCCGGGATCCTGGCCTGTTGGAACGGGCGAAGGGCACTTTCCGGGCATTAGGGACAATAATGATCCTGGCGGCAGCCGGGTGGATATTTTACAAAATCAAGAAACGAAAAACGACATGAGCGAAGAAACGAAAAACAAGACCGCCGCTGATACAGTAGCGGAGAATGTGCAGGCCATAGGCGAGGCGGCCGCTGCAAATGCGGCGAGTGGCGATGAAGTGGCGAAAGCGGCGGCCGCGGTTGCCTCCGCATCCGGCAAACCATCCAAGCAGAAACCGGGCAATACAAAGTCCAAAGCGGCGGCCGCGACCGGCGCTCTGAGGGCGACGGGGCTTGCGGCGTGCAAGCTCCACGGCCTGAAAGCCGTATGGGTAACGGACGACGGGCAGTGCTTTGCCCGGGAGAATGACGCCAGGGCGCACTGCAAGAATCTTCAGAACCACGAACCCTTAAAAGTGGAGGCGTGATGGGAACAAGTCTGAAAGTCATAAGGGAGAACGGGAATGTGGCGAAGAGCCTGCCCGGGGAGGACCATATAACGGGTCTTGTGTTCTACATGGGGGCGTCGGAGATTCCGGACGGCTTCAAGACCGAGCGTGTTCAGGCGCTGAGCACCCTGGAGGGAGCGGAGCGAGCCGGGATCAGAGCGGATGCGGAGGCATGGAGCGTGAGAGCGGTCCACTATCATCTGAGCGAGCTGTTTAGGGTTAACCCGGCTGTGAGCCTGTATGTGGGTATTTTCGAGAAGCCGGACGGGGCGCAGACCTTCGCTGAGGTGAAGAGCGTGCAGAACTACGCCGGGGGCCGGATAAGGCAGCTTGGGGTCTGGTGCGGGGACCGGGATCTGAGCGGGGACGACCTGACGGCCCTTGAGGGTGTGGCGGACGCTCTTGCGGAGGAGGAGTCGGAAGTGTCGGTTGTCTATGCGCCGAGAGTGGCGAAGGCGGGGACATTGCCGACGGATCTTGCGGGAGAGGGCAAGAGCCGCGTGAGCGTCGTGATCGGCCAGGCGGGGAGCGGCGAGGGAGCGGAGCTGTACAAGGACAAAGCCAATGCAGGCAAAGCGAGTGTGAGCGGTCTGGGTGTTGTCGTGGGACTTCTGAGCCGGGCGAAGGTGCATGAGAGCATCGCGTGGGTGAGGGAGTTTGCGACGGGTATCAGTCTGCCGGCGCTGGGAGACGGCACGTTGCTGCGGGATTTGGACAAGGCTCTTGTGGAGACTCTGGACGAGACGGGTCGCTACCTTTTCTTTGTCACGCATACGGGGCTGGCGGGGAGCTACATGAACGACAGCCACACGATGGATCTGGCGACGAGCGACTACGCGAGTATCGAGAGCGTGCGGACGATGGACAAGGCGGTGAGGGGGATCAGGACCTACCTGAAGCCTGAGCTTGGAGGAAATGTCTATATCGACGCAGAGACGGGTAGGCTTGCGAGCTACAGTGTGTCGCATCTGGAGACTGTGGCGAACCGAGCACTTGAGGCAATGGAGCGGAGCGGGGAGCTGAGCGGCTACCGTGTTGAGATCGATGGGGACCAGGATGTGGCGTCGAGCGGGACCGTGGAGATCGTTGTGAGGTGTGTCGGGGTTGCGGTGATGCGCAGGATAAGGATCCGGATCGGGTTCGCGACGTCGCTGTGAAGGGGGTCAGTAAAGAGAACTTAAAAACAGGAGAAAGAGTATGGCAAGTATAATCAACAACGGCATTCCGCTGGTGAACGGTATGCTGTATGCGTGGGCTGACGTGACGACTGTGGTAGGTGGAGTTCCGATCACGGGTATCACGGGAGTGGAATATGGTGACAACCAGGATGTGGTTAACAAATACGGAGGGGGTCGCCATCCGGTGGGGAGGGCTAAGGGCCGTATCACACCGAGCGGGAAGCTGGTGCTGTATCAGGAGGAGGTCGAGGCTCTTCAGCGCAACGCGGTGAACGGCAGGCTTCAGGATCTTCCGCCCTTTGACGTGCTGGTGCAGTATCTGTCGGACAACGGTATGATCGTGACGGACAAGATACGCAACTGTCATTTCAGCGGTAACAGCAGGAAATGGAAGGAGGGAGACACCGGCCAGGAGGTTGAGCTGGATCTTGTGCCGTCGCATATCGAATGGGGAGCGAAGGCGTGATGGTGATAAGGCCCATAGGGCTGACGGGGCAAATAACAAGATTATAAACGATTAAACAACAATGTAGAAGAGATATGGAAAAAGAGAATAACGGAACAGTGTTTGACGGTGGAGTGGATGATCTTCAGGTGAAGAAGTGGAAGGCGTTGCACCGGAAGGTGTACCGCATAGAGATCGATGACGATGGGGAGAGGCATGTGGGTTATTTCAAGCGTCCGGACTTCGCTACGATGAAGGCTGTGATGAAGGTGAGCAAGACGGACGAAGTCGAGGCGGGCAAGGTTCTGTTCGAGAATTGTTTTCTTGGCGGAAGCGGAGAGCTGAGGAGCGACGCGGTGCTTTTCATGGGGGTTCAGTCGCAGCTGGGGAAGCTTCTGACGGGCTGCACGGGAAGCCTAAAAAACTTGTAGCGGCGCACACTTTGTCGGAGCGGGACGATGAGGACGGCTTCGCGAAGGGGTGCGCCCTGATCCGGTCGAATCTGCATGTGGATGCGGACGGGATAGAGAGCGAGGAGGAATGGGCGCGGCTTTACGGGGAGGCGGTGTGGCTTGAGGGGTGGCGTGCCCGGAATCTCGGGGAGCTGCTTTGCCGGGTGTTCGGGGGTGGTGGTGGAGAGAGATGACTGGTGCAGTGGTCAGCGTCGTTTTCCGGGACGGGAGGAGATGAATCCGAAGGGGAGTAAAAATGAGAATGATTGACCGCGGGCGAAAGCTATGATGATGCTGAGGATGGCGAAGATGCATCCGAGGAGTCCGATGAACAGGAACAGGCCGAATAGGAGCCCGAAGATGGAGATGAGAAGATCCATATAAATGATTTTGAACTACAGTGCGAATATAATAAAAAAAACGCGTCGTGGCAAGTGTTTATGAGTATATTTTCAGGATAGGGGGAAATTTCTCGGCTCAGCTGAACGGAATGAGTTCGGCTACGGGTGAGTTTACGGCGTCGGTTGAGGGGGCTCAGAATGCGGTTCAGCGGATAACGGCTGCGTGCATGACTTTTTCGTATGTGAAGGATGTGGCTCAGAATGTAGCGGATGGGTTCGGGGCATTGAGCGGGGCGGGCTTGAGTCTTGACAGTCAGCTACACGATCTGAGTGCTGTGGCGGGGGTTGCGGGAGAGGGACTTAAGGAGATCGAGCGGTTTGCGCGAGAGAGCGCTCTGGCGTTCGGTACGGATGCGTCGGAGTCGGTGGAGGGGTATAAGCTGTTGTTGTCGCAGCTGAGTCCGGAGCTTGGCAAATATCCGGAGGCGCTGCGGGAGATGGGGGACTGCATACAGACGACGAGCAAGCTGATGGGGGGTGACGGAGTGGCGGCGGCGGAGGTGCTGACGACTGCGATGAACCAGTATGGGGTCAGTCTTGAGGATCCTATGGCAGCGAGCGGGGAGATGGCTCGAATGATGAACGTGATGGCTGCTGCGGGGCAGGCGGGATCGGCGGAACTGCCGGCGATCAGCGCGGCGCTGAGTCAGTGCGGTATGGCAGCTAAGGCGGCGAATGTGAGCTTTGAGGAGACAAACGCCGCGATCCAGGTACTTGACAAAGCCGGCAAGAAGGCGAGTGAAGGGGGCGTCGCCCTGCGCAACGTATTGGGCCAGCTTGGGAAGGGTCGATTTATCGAGAAACAGGCAGCGGATGAGCTCGCGGCCGCCGGTATTGATGTTGTAGCGCTTGCCGACGATTCAAAGACACTGAAAGAGCGTCTGGATATGTTGAAACCTCTGCTCAATGATTCGGCACTGCTGTCGAAATTTTTTGGTGTAGAGAACGCTAACGCCGCACGTGCGCTGATTCAGGGCACCGACGCCCTTGAGGATTTCACGGAAGCCGTAACCGGCACCAACAGTGCCGAAGAACAGGCGGCGATCGTGATGGACAGCTATGTGGAACGACAGGCAAGAGTTAACCAGAAGATAGAGGACATGAAAATAAGCCTGTTCGAGGCAACAGGTGATTTGTCTATCTGGTGCAGTACGTTGAGTCAGTCGCTTGTGCCGCTGGCACAGCTCGCTCCGGCACTCACTGTAGCAGGTGACGCTCTGGGGTGGTTCGGCAAACGGCTCATTGCCGGAGGAGGAAATGCAACCACGTTCGCACAAATGGCGTCCGGCTCCTTCATGATGTTCTCTCGTGCCGGAGTTGCCGCATGTCGTGAAGTCAGCGTCGCTATAGGGTCTATCCCGATAGTGGGATGGATAGCGATATTGATAAGTGCGTTGGGATATTTGTGTGTCAAATTCGAATGGGCGCGCTATGTGGTTATATCGGTTATAGGCGGTATCGGAGGTATACTTGTGGTAGCGCTTAAGCTCCTTTACGACCGTTTCTATTCTGTCCGTCTTGTGATACTGACGTGGATAGAACTGATCAAGGCATGGTGGGCTTTCCTATACAGGATTCTGCAGAACGTCATCGCAGCGGTAAGTGAGACGGTTAACGCCATTGTGGAGAGAGCACGCCTGCTTTGGGAACATATTACTGTTATTGTCAGACAGGTTGTCGAGAGAGTACGTCAGGCGATAGAGAGCGTTAAGGTTGCAATCCTGAATATGGTGAGCTTTATCCGAAGTGCCATAAGCGCAGCCATGGTGATGATCGAACGTATCAGTGCCCCGGTAGCGGAAGCTTTCCGGGGAATTGCCCAGGGGATAAAGAACTTTTTCATAGAGATTTTCGACTGGATTTATGACAAATACAGTAGTTTCATAAACACTATAATAAATCTATACAACAAGCTTGCCGAGCAGCTCGGATGGGACAAGATCAAGGCTCTTGGAAAACAGGCGGCAGACCGCAGCTGGGCCTCGGATCATCCGGCCAAGTCTTCCGTCAAAGGAACTACCAAGGGAACCTCCGGATCCTCTTCCGGAGTGTCTGGGTCTCCGGCTTCATCCGGTGAACCGGGAATCGGAATCCCCGACCCTATTGCCGGCACCCTCTCTAAAGTCTCCAATGGAGGTAGCAGTGCAGGGGGTACTGCCGATAGCGGCGGGAAGATCCGGAATGTAACAATTAATATTGACAGATTGATAGAGCGTCTGGAGATCCACACCACAACTTTGAGCGAGGGAACTGATCGCATGAAAGAGATGGTTGTCGAGGCCTTGGCAGGCGCACTTAATGATGTACAAATAGCGACAGAATGAAAAAGTTACCGATAAGCAAGGAATTGGCGGGTTTTGGGTGGGCCCAGATGGGATTGAAGCGATTAGTACGGTTTAAGGATATAGGTGGGAGTCCGGACCGGGATGGGTTTGAGGGTCACGATGCGGGGGTACCGGTGACGGACAGGGGGTATTGGGAGGACCGGTGGGTGCTATGTCCTCTTCGTCTGGAGCTTGCCGGGGGGGAGGGATTGACGTTTGGGGACGCTGTGGCGTCTGTGGGGAGGGAGAAGAGGATAGTGAGCACGGTTCTTGTGGGGAGGGACGGGAGTGTGAAGGAGTATATCAACGGTGGGGACCGGGTTGTCAGCATCGTCGTTGGGGTCCAGCGGGAGCGGGACGGTGTGATCGCGGACGAGTGGCCGGGGGATGAGCTGCGGGGGTTGCGGAGGCTTCTGGATGCGAAGGAGGCTCTGAATGTGTATTCGGAGTTTCTGGACGCGATGGGTATCGACCGGATAGTGGTGAGGAGCTACAGTGTGAAGCAGATGACGGAGAGCAACTGGCAGGGTGTTGAGATCCGGGGTGTGAGCGATGAGGATTACGAGATCTTCAGCGACGACTATGAGGGACCTAAGGAAGAAGGGAGGGGTGTGGAGTTATGAGAGGGATTCTGACGGATGGAGAGGGGGGTGATCTTCTGCTTGAGGGGGGAGGGATCGCTGTCGGGGACAGCGAGGGTCAGACTGCGGGTGCGGTTTTGGTGTCGATGCGGGGGGAGCTGAAGGAGCATCCGCTTCTGGGTGGGGAGGCGGGAATGCTGGCTGGTGGATGCGTGGACGTGATGTGGGGGTCGCGTGTGCGTGCGATGCTGAGGGGTTGCGGGGTTGATTGCGAGAGGGTGAGAGTGGATGATGACGGAACAATAAGCATAGAGAGATGAAGGAGATAATGGTTAAGGATAGGCAGACGCTTGGGGACATAGCTCTTAAGACGGGGGGGAGGATGGAGTATGCGATGGCTATAGCGGAGGCGAACGGTCTGAGCGTGACGTCGAGGCTTCGGGATGGGATGATGCTGGTTCTGCCGGAGTGGGGGGATGGGGACCGAAGGACGGTGGAGCTATATGGGGCGTACGGTGTGGATCCGGCGACGGAGGTGAGGGAGGATGAGCTGGCGGAGTGCCCATATGGTGGGATCGGCTATATGGGTGTGGGGGTGGATTTCGAGGTGAGCTGAGTGGTGAAGGGATGGGATGGCGTGTGTGTTAAAACGGAGTTTAAAGTGTGATTAAAGTGTGATAAAAGACATGGGAAGGAGCATCAAGGAGATAAAGGATGAGATGTGCCGGGAGTTCATGAGGAACGAGGGGGCTGCGGAGCGTTACGGCTTCGCGGTGGGGAGTTCTTTCAGCGACAGGTTCGGTGCGGCGAGTGTGGAGAATATCCTGCTGTATGTGTGGGCGGTGTGTGCGTGGAGCGTGGAGCAGCTGCTGGAGGGGCACAGGGCCGAGGTCAATGCGGCTCTGGATGAGCAGCGGGCGCACCGTCCGAAATGGTACAGGGACAAGGTTCTGGGGTATATGCACGGTCATGTGCTGATGGGGGACAGTGACGTTTACGATACGGAGGGGATGAGCGAGGGGGAGATCGCGGGAGCGCGGGTGGTGAGGCATGCGGTGGCGGTTGAGAGCCGGGACGCGAGTATGCTGATCGTGAAGGTTGCGGGGGAGCGTGGCGGGGAGCGATGTCCGTTGTCGGAGGATGAGGAGCGGGGTCTTGGGGCGTATCTTGGGGAGATCAAGGATGCGGGGGTGAGGATTGCGCTTGTGAACCGTGAGGGGGATCAGTTCGGGTGTGATGTGGATGTGTATTACGATCCGGTGCTTGAGGGGGAGGACGTGAGGGGTGCGTGTGAGGTTGCGATCGGGGATTACATCGGGAATCTTCCGTTTAACGGGGAATATACGAACATGGCTCTTGTGGATGCGCTCCAGGGGGTGGAGGGTGTGAGGATCGCGGAGCTGCGGAGGAGCTACCGGAGGGGATCTGGGGATGAGACGGTGACGGAGATCGACGCGCGTGCGACTCCGGAGGCGGGGTATTTCCGGCCGTGGAGTATTAACGTAAGAATGAAGGCATATAATGAATGATGAGACTTACAGGATCAACATGAAGCGTCTGGCGCTGATGTGTCTGCCGGGGTGGCTGCGGCGACCTATAGCGGCGAGTCTGCTTTATGCGGGGACGGCGCCGCTTGCGGGAGTGCTGCGGGGGTTGCAGCGTTTCAGGGAGGAGACGGGGCGTCGCGTGGGGCACAACGGGCAGACGTGTCGGTTGCGGGGGGTGCTGAACGATCTTCTGGATGCGGATGAGCGGCGTATCAGGGTTGAGGATCCGGGGGATGAGGGGGATCGCGAGGGGCTGTGTGTGCGTCTGCGGGAGCTTGGGGAGCCGGTGATGGTGCCGGACCGAGGTGTGGGGGTAAGGAGATTGTATCGCCGCGGGTTCGGCGGTGCGGGGGGCTACGATTTCGCGGTGTGGGTGCCGGAGGATCTGAGGGGGATTGAGGATCGTTTGCGCGGTCTGACGGAGATGTATAAGCTGGCCTCGAAGCGTTTTGAGGTGATCTATTATTAACTGAAACAAGGAATATGGAGAAGATATTAGGCAATTTTCTGACACAGAGCAACAGGGACTTTCCTCTGGATTGCGAGACTCTGGATTATCTGCAGCGGCTATGCGAGCTGCAGGGTGTGATCGGCAACATCGCGGGGGACCGTGTTGTCGTGAGCGGCTGCAGGAGCAATGCGAAGGGTACGCACAGGGATCCGGGCTATCTGTTTTTGCGGACGGAGGCGTTTCCGGATGGTGAGATCATCTATTGGGAGGGTGGATCGACGAGCGTGGGGATGTATGTCAAGACGGAGTCTGTGGGTGTGAGCGCGAACAATGTGGATTATCCGAGGGCTTACACGCGACGGTCTATGGCAGCGGGGATAGGGTCGGAGAATTATTCGTGGGATGATTTCCGGGAGCTGAGCACGCTGGTGGAGCTTGAGGAGGCCAACAGGGAGCTGCGTGAGGAGCTTGCGGCGATAGCTCCGCCTCCTCTGGGGGTGGTGCAACTGTGGAGCGGCAAGACGGTTCCGGAGGGTTATGTGCTGTGTGACGGCAGGGCGCTGTCTATAGCGGATTACGGAGAGCTTTACGCTGCGATCGGGACGGCGTTCAATGGTGCGGTGAGTGCGGGCGGGACCCGATACACGACTTCCGCGGGGGAGTTTCGTGTGCCGGATCTGCGCGGGCGTTTCGTGGTGGGTCAGCATGATAGCGACGATGACTATAAGACGAAGGGCGCAGGCGGGGGCAAGAAGCTTGTGGCGCTGACGGAGGCGGAGCTTCCGGAGCACAGCCACGATGTGAGGGACTATTATTATCCGGAGCGGTCTGCACACATCGGGGGGAATGTCGTGAACAATCCGGCGGCGCAGAAGTATGGATCGAAGGCGACGGATACGGACAATGACGGGATACTTTACGAGGACCACAAGACCGGCAGCGCCGGAGAGGGTGCGGCGCATGAGAACCGTCCGCCATATTATGTGCTGGCGTACATTATGAGAGTGAGGTAAGAGGGTCAGGAACATCAAAAAAAGAATATCATGGCAATAAGGAGAACGGATCAGTTAAAGAGATTTTTCAAGAGAGGGGTCTACCCTACCGAGTCGCAGTTCGGCGATCTGATCGAGAGCATGCGTCACAAGCTGGAGGGCATTCCGATGGCCGATGTGGAGGGTCTGACCGCCGCAATAAACGGTATGGCGGATCAAAGTGCCATCGATGCTGTGAAGGAAGCTCAGGAGGCAATTGTCGAGAAGCAGGAGGCTCTGACAATGAAGCTTACTCAGATTCAGGAATCGCTGAGGGAGTGCCGGAGAGTCGCGGATGATTTTTCGGTGGATTTCGGAAGCGGCAACGATCCGGCACAATTTAACGATGATAATTATCAGGCCGACGCGATTGCCGGGAATTGCAGCGAGGGGGACATCGTGTATGCCAGGCTAAACGGCGAGGAGCACCGTACAAGGGTGTTGCAGATCGAGGATTATGCCGTCCTTCTGATCGAGGTCAGCAGGGGGGGAGGTGTCTGGATCTGGGAATTGAATTATGAACATGGTTTTTGTTATGTGAAAAGTTTATGAGAAGAGTGAATTGCAACGAGGGGTTCCGATTGCGGATGAGGATTCCGCATATCGGGGCGGCGCGGCGCTGGGAGATGACATTTTACACCGGATCCGTGACGCCGGGGTACACGGCCGGGTATGACGGGGAGGAGTACCGGAACTGCGCTTATGTGGATGGTGATACGGTGGAGATCATCTTTGCGTCACATGGGCTGGGCCGCGGCTCGCTTACGTCCATAGTGACGGCGGAGATAACCAATTCGCGCTATCCGGGGGGAGTGCAGAGGATCGAGAAGAGATACAGGAATCTTTGCGAGCTTGTGGAGGGCGCCGGAGACTGTCCCACCGAGGCGGAGGTCGAGCTGATGCTGCCTTACATCAAGGGTAAGGACGCGCTGGAGTATGCCGCCGAGGCCGGATATGAGGGGGACGCGGAGCAGTTCGCCGGTGATCTGGCGGCGGTGGGAAACAAGGTGGATAAAGTGGAGGGCAAAGGCCTCTCGACTTGTGATTTCACGGAGGAGCAGAAGAAGGCCGTCGATGCGTTGCCTGAGAAGGTGCAGCCGCTCATCAAGTTCGATCCTGAGGATTTCGACTACGACGAGGAAACCGGCTCGCTGGCGGTGTCAGCCGCCGCGGAGCGGAGAGTGTTCCGCGATCTGTGGCGCAGACGTTGCTTCGGCCATGGCGATTCCAGCGAGGACGGTCAGGCCTTTACCTATCTCGACATCACTCTTACTTATGAGGAAGCTTTGCTCTCATACATAGTTTCGGCTAATCCGGCAGCTGTCAATTACGGCTTCGGACTGGTGAATGTCCCCGAAAGACTCCCTGTGGCTATTCTGCCGATTTATGTTTCAAGCTATGGGAACCCTATTAACCTCAGTGCGGCGTTCAGGGCACAGAACAGACTCCGGAGAGTGGTTTTGCGGGATAAGAACCGTAGCGGTAACTGGATAGCGCCGACAAACCTCTCGCAGACTTTTTATGATTGCTACAGTATCGACAAGCTGGAACTCGACCTCTCGAATATCACGGCGGCGAATGGATTGTCTGTCGCATTCGCCAACTGCCGCTCGCTGTCCGACGTGAAGCTGAAGGGTCTGAAATATTCCCTGGACTTACATTGGTCGCCGAACATTATTGTGGCCTCGCTGCAATATCTGATTGCCAACGCGGCTAACACGTCGGCTATTACGGTGACGGTACACTCCTCGGTCTACGCCCGCATCATGGACGAGGGCAGCGGCGACTGGCACGCGCTTCTCGCTGCGGCGTCGGCAAAAAACATCTCATTCGCAACTATTTAAAACTTTACTGATATGATTGAAACGAATACAGTCTGCGGCAAAACCGAATTATATGCAAACGGGGGGGCGGGCACCACATATTTAACCGAGGCGAAAACAACCATGTTCCACAATTTCTGGACACGCAAGATATTGAACGAGGGCGAGACCCCTGAGGACTTCATGGAGGTCACTGCAGCGCAGAAGGCTGCTTTTGAAAAGGCAGCGGCGGAGTTCGTGCCGCCGCAGCAGTGGCTCATAGACCAATGGAACACGGCGTTCTACAAGGATTTTAAGTTTCCCGGTTCAAATACCTATTCCTTCGGCAAATGGAATCCCGATACCGGATATTTTGAGGGGAACGGTCTGAAGGACATCACGACGGAACAGGCGATAAAGATCCTGCAACGCAGCTATTATTTTACATTACAGGAAATACCTAAATTCGCCCGACCCGAAGGTCTAAATCAATGGAGCGCCGTGCGCACCGCCGCATTTTGCAGAACGTATGTGCCGTTGTTTTCTTTGTATTACGATCCACAGATCTCAAGCATATTCGCTTATAATACCGAGCTTGAAGCCATAACATTCTATGGCGGCTACAGCGGCAATGCGGGACGATTCAATTTCAAAAGCACATTTTTAGGATGTTCGAAGCTGCGGTTTGTGAATGTCTCGGATGTGAGGATGGATTCGGGCGCTTTCAGCGGATGCACGGCGCTTGAGGAGATCTCGGCGTGGAAGGCATGGGGCAATATCTATCTGGGGTCATGCCCTAAGTTCTCGCTGAAAAAGATTGAGCAGTGGATCTCAAACTACACTGAGAAGTCGGCAACATTCACTCTGCATGCCAATCTTTACGACAAGATAATGGACGAGTCGAGCGAGTGGCACCATCTTCTCGCGGCGGCCCAGGAAAAGAACATAACATTAGCAACACCATGATAATAATTGAGAATCAGAATGTACACAGCGACACGGAGGGCATGAAGGTGCGCCGCCGTGGTTCGGATGTCGCGGGATGGAGCCGGATGTCGCTCCTGCCGGGCGAGACTGCCGACGACTTCGAGGAGATCGAGCCGCAGGAGGAACCGCCATACAGCGAGGAGGAGCGCAAGGCCCGCATAGTGGCGCTTATCCGAGAACGTTACGACGAATCGGACGAGTTTGCGCTGCAACGCAAGATGCTGGCGGCGATGCTCCATCCGGAGGCGATGACTCTCGACGAATGCGACGGCACAGAGACGCAGACACCGTCCGTCGTCGAGGAGTTCGAGACCTATAACGCTTTTGTCGAGGAGTGCAAGGCACGGGCCACCGCCGCGCTCGACGCGGAGACGACAGACAGTTCCAGAGAGATTAAAAAATGATATGATTTTATGATGATAACGCGACTCTGACGCCTCTAACCATTCCAGGCGGCGGGCATAGAAAAAGCCCCCAGCCTGTTTGTAGAATCCTACCTCATACAAACAAATGCACCGCGAAGCGCAACAGCCGAGGGCTTAAATGCCATTGACTGCGCGACGCGGTGCAAATTGCTTTATGAGGTAGGAGCTGCAAATTTAAGAATAATTGGAGAATGACAGTATACGAAGCATTAAAATTATGTGGCGGAGTTATTGAGGAACTGGAGAATCAGGGGATAAATCCGTCAGATCACAAGTATGTTGAGCTTTTTGAGGACTATCGGAACGCGCTGAAACGTGGAGAAAAGGTCAGCTATATTGTCGCGGTTCTGGCCGAGCGTTACAGTGTCAGCGAACGCAATATCTATGGAATTGTGAAGCGTCTGGGAAACGACTGCAAAGATGTTTCACCATGATTCCCTCTTAAAATTGACTGTAACGACAGGGTTGACTTAATTTTGCGCTCAATGAACAAGAATAAATATTATGCCATGCTCGACAAGATATTGCAGCAAGGCGAACGACAGAGCAATAAAAAAGGAGACATATTGTGTCTGCACGATGAGCAGATGCGTTTAACGCCTCGTGATTTACTGGAGATCTTCGAGGGGCACAACATCGCACGCAAAAAGCTGCGCAGGGAATTAAGTCTGTTTATGGCAGGCGAAAAAGATTTAACGAAGTACAGGGAAGCCGGAATAAACTGGTGGGATTATTGCGGACAGACTCTAATCAACAGCTATCCGACCTATTTTGAGAAATTGCCGGCCTTGATTGACCGGATCAATCTGGAAAAGCGGAATAGTAAAAACTATGTGCTGCACTTAGGATCTACAGGTGTGGAGACAAATCAAGCGCCATGTTTAAGCATTATTCAGTTCCAGCTGGACAATGATGACGAACTGATTGTATCGGCTTATCAGCGCAGCAGCGACGCAAACCTTGGATTGCCGGCAGACATTTACCACTTATATCTGATTGCACGACAAATCGAAGTGCCATTAAAGTCTATAACATTGACATTCGGAAATGTCCATATCTATGACAACAACATAGAACGAACACGTGAGCTCTTAGCTGGAAATGATGCTGTCAGGTTTGAGCTGAACGTCTGAAAAAGGACGTGTAGACAAGCTAAAACAAACCATTTTAATCAATACAAAGCTATAAAATAATGCTTAAATGAACAAATAAAAGGCCAAGAAAATAACACATTTTTAAGACAATTTCACAGGCTTTTTATCAGTGTTTAATTGATGTTTAACCGTTCCAACTTGGAGGTAAAAAGTAGATTCAAAAAAAGGCGGAAAATGTACGTTTCGTTTTTGAAAATTGCACGTTTCGTTTTTCCGATTATACTATTTTATTCAATACAATGATTTGATTGAACAAACTTCACTATATTTGCAGTCTAAAACAGACTGTAATGAAAATAACGATACTCAATCAGCGGGCGGAGCGCGACGAATTGTTGTCGCGCCCTTATCAGAAACGGCATACCAAGTATGACGCTGATGAACTTTTGCAGAATCCGCTTATCAAACTTATAACCGGCCCTCGCCGCGTAGGTAAATCCGTTTTTGCCCTATTGATGTTGCAAGGTAAGAATTTTGCCTACATCAATTTTGACGATAACCGGTTGCTTGAAAAATGGGAGGAGGATCTGGCAATGTCAGCACTTGATGATGTCTATCCTGATTATGATTTCATGTTGCTTGATGAAATTCAGAATCTTCCGGATTGGGATTTATGGGTGAGCAAGCTCTATCGTCGCGGAAAGAATCTGATAATAACCGGTAGTAATGCCAAGATGTTGAGCAGTGAAATGGCGACAGTGCTGACGGGGCGTTATCTCCAGATTGAGATGTTACCTTTCAGCCTTGAAGAAACCATGAATTGGAAAAACATCAGCCCGAATCGTGAGGAACAGGCTGCACAGGCAATAGTGCTGGCTGATGACTATATGCGGAATGGCGGATATCCTGAAACAATCCTGGCTCGAAGCATAACCAGAAATTATCTTTCCACACTGTTCGATTCAATCCTGCTGAAAGATGTCGCACAACGTCATAAAGTAAGGAACACCACTGACCTATACAACCTTGCCACCTATCTGTTGTCAAACTTCTGCAATCCGATTTCTGCTAACGAACTTGCAGGTGAACTGGGTATGTCAAGTGTGGCGACTACAAAGAAATTTTGTGACTATCTTAACGAGCCTTACCTGTTCTTCTATTTGCCACGCTTCAACAACAAGTTGAAACTGATGAACAAGGCTCCCAAAAAGGTATATGTCGTTGACAACGGTTTTGTGCAAAGCACAGCGTTCAGTCTAAGCGAAAACCTCGGCAGACTGTTGGAAAACCAAGTCTTTGTAGAACTCCTGCGCCGTAGTTATATCCCCGGACAGACGCTGTTCTACTACCGCACCCGCAATGATAAAGAGATAGATTTTGTCACCCGTAAAGGCGCAAAAGTAGAGCAACTGATTCAGGTCTGCTACGACATGACTTCCGAGAAAACCCGTAAACGCGAACTCGACGCACTCGCAGAAGCCGCCGAAGAACTCCACTGCGACAACCTCCTTGTCATCACTAACTCGCAAGAAGAAAAAATCGAGTGGAAACGAACCGCAATATTGGTGACATCAATACAAAATTTCTGATACTAAACTATTTGCAATAGAATATGAGTGATTTTCATACGAGCTTCCAAATGAGGATGGATTTTTTAATGCAGTTATGACAGTGTTAGGCAACGATACTAAATATAGTAATAAAAACTACTATAATATCTTACGAGAGGGATATTGCGAGATTTCTGCGACAAGTAGTTACTCTCAAAGAAGATGGGATGCCATGTACACTATTGTGAATTTCTATATTCCTCAAGATAAATTTGGTGCAAATGCTTCTAATCTTACTGATATTAAAGAAGTTTTACTAAAAGTGAGTAGGTCAGTAATGCCTCCAAATGCAGGGTATGATGTTATGGAGATTAACATTTCTCCTAATTTAAACACCACAAGAAATAATATTTTAGATGAAGTTATTATTGCTACAGACCAAGCTAAATTGGATATTCTTTCGGACGAAATTAAGCAGAAAGGTAAAGAAATGTCCGAATTATATGTGACACTTTATTGTGTCGAAAATTCATTGCGAAACTTTATTGATACGATCCTCTCAAACGCCATTGGAGAAAATTATTATACTGTTATAACTGTTCCATCAGATATTGCAAAAGGAATTAGCGCAAGGAAAAAAGAAGAGAAACAAAATAAGTGGTTGCCACTTCGTGGTGATAAAGATATCTATTACTTAGATTTTATAGATTTGGCCAAGTTAATTCAGAATAATTGGGAGTTTTTTAAAACATACTTCCCAAGTCAAGGCTAGAATCAACAAAGATAGATGAGCTTTACAAGGTTCGATGCTTAATTGCACATTATAGCTATGCTGGAGACGATGAGAAAGATATGGTTGCTCTGTATTACAAACAGATTGTTAAACAAATAGGAAGTCATAAATAGGAATAATTACGGCTTAACAAACTTTTATGGTTTCAAATCCTTGCTGCCGACTGCCACATCGTTATTCCTAAAGAACGCCATTTATCCACACCTTCACGAACTTTCTTATTCACAGATTTGTTTTGCGACTAAAATTTAGTTACTTTTGTGCCAAAATATAATTAATGGGAACAAAAGAAAAATTGATAGCCCGTTTCTCGGCGCTCCCCCAATGACTTCACATGGGAGGAAATGAGGCGTCTGCTTGTCGCTTTGGGATATATTCCGGGCAATAAAGGCAAGACATCCGGCTCCCGCGTGATATTCAAGGGAGAAGGCAAGAAGCCGATAATGCTTCACAAACCGCATCCGGGAAATATCATCAAAGGGTACGTTATGAAACAGGTTTATGATTATCTTAAAAACGAAGGACTGATATGAATACATTGAAATATAAGGATTTTATCGGCTCGGTAGCATTCAGCGAGGCCGATGGCGTATTCTTCGGTAAAATCGAAGGCATCGACGGACTTGTGAACTTTGAAGGAGAAAGCGTTGCCGAACTCACCAACGCCTTTCACGAAGCTGTTGACGATTACCTTGCCTATTGTACCGAGGAAGGCATCGAACCCCACAAAAGTTATTCAGGCTCGCTGAATGTACGCCTTACTCCTGACATCCACACCCGCGTGGCATATCTTGCCAAACAAGCAGGCGTTTCAATCAATTCATTTATACGCACTGCCGTTGAAAAACAGATTGCCGCCATGCTCTGACGGTATGATATTTTAACGCCATAGATGCTTGGTAATCGGCGAAAAAGCATAGCGATAAGAGTATTTTGTTTTGTGTTAGCACTATAAATTTAATACTTTTATCGCTAATCACCAAATTTTCAATTACTTAATTTCATCGAACTCACGTTAATTAGTTGGATAAATCGAAAATGAGAAGCTCGATTTTTGGGTTTTTAAGGGTTGTTAGTTATATTAAATGCGATTCTTTTTCGGCGAGTTTCCAAAGATTTGAGGCTCTGAATAGCAGAGCAATGAGAAAAATTCGTTAACTTTGCAGTTGATTTTCTTCGGAAAGTCCACGACATTTTGAAAAAATAAGAAGCGTTATGCTTATCTTGTAGTTTGAGAACCTGAGAAATTCATGAACTGAGCAAGGAAAAGCATAGTGGTTCTCACGCGTATAGCGTGGGCTACTATTGTTACATCTGCTCACAGGTTTTCTCAGGACCTTCAAACTACGACGTGGCATAGTTGGCTCGCGTTTTCTTTATATAAACCTCTCTCCATTGAGCCAAGGCGAGAATACAATCTAACGGGGTATGAATAAAATAATATTCTTATCCAGTATGGTGTGTATGGCGGTTGTCTCAGCATTAGCTGATGAACCGCAGCCACCTGTTCCAAGCGAATCGGACGGAATCATCGGAGGACATGAATATGTGGATCCGGGACTTCCATGTGGCACATTATGGGCTACCGGTAATGTGGGGGCGACTTCTCCTTATGAAAAAGGCCAGTACTTCGCATGGGGATAAGTAGAACCACGCGAAGACTTCTCATGGGAAAGCTACAAGTTCTTTGAAGGGTATGAAGTGGATCCTAATAATGGCGAATGGGCTGTTCTTGAGAAGAAGTAACTCTTAAAAATTAGTTAATGTTAAAATGGTTGATGTAACTCACATTTCTGACACATCCTTGCTCGTCTTTTTGGCGCTTTAGCCGTTGTCGCTCAGTCATGTAGCCCGCTACACTCCTTCGCTCCACCGGCTAAATCACTCAAAAATACTTCGCAATTATGTATCATCTAATTTTTGCGAGTTACTTATCGGTACTTTTATAGTTTAAAATCTACAGTGTTAAATATCTTTTTAATTTCGAAAACGAATCTTTTAATCACTTAATTTATTTTGTATGCGAATAAAATACAAATCTGCATTATCACTTATTCTACTTACAGCCTCTTGTTTCACGCTCCGTGCTCAGGAATCGGTTGCACAGGAGAAATGGGAACAGAACAGTAATATAACGGAACTGAGGAAAATCGAGCTCGGACAATGGCATGTCCTCGACACCGTTATAAACAAATGGGAAGACAAGTACGGTAATACGATGTTTCATAATTATCCTTCATGTTATCTTCTCGACCTCAAGGAAGATAAAGATGAGGTAACCCCCGGGAAAGCATACGTTCTGAAGGATATGGCCGATATGTTCGGTCCCGAAGGCCTTCTCAGAGATGCTCAAGACAACCTTGACCGCCTGATGCAGAGCCCGCTGATGACGGGTACAAAACTTGTCTACACGGCCAAGGGGGGCCGGGTCGAGGTCGATTTTATGTTTGGATCGGGCGGCTTCGGCAATAGATTGTGTTATTTTTACGTTCCGGCCAACTCCGAAACAGACGCAACGACTTTGTCGATCGCTCAGGCACTCGCCGACAATAAGATACCGACATTCTGTATAGACAACCAGATGCGTACCTCGACCCATATGGTTCGCTCAAAGAAGGAAAACGGTGTATGGACGAAAGTCGACGAAAAGGTCGGCAACAGCGCCTTGGGCGACAAACTCAAAGTCGCTGATTTCGACGGGTGGGGCGACGACCTTATCGAAGGCAAGCGTTTCAGGCTTAAATATTTCGGCCCGGATTACACCGATGCACCAACCGACGACTTTCCCGAGGGCACTCGCATTTATTTCTTTCTCGCGACATATGACAACTACGGGTGGGACGGAAGCGACTCTTCCGTAAAACCATATTCCATCAAGTTCGCCTACCGTCAGCTCAACCGTGAGTTCGGGAATCAAGGTAAATGGGATTATATAAACAATGAAAAACATAAGGAGAAATATGACACCTACGGCCCCGGAATCTTCGCTGCCGCCGCTGTCAACTTCACCTATACCGACTCTGACAAAGGAAGCCTTGAGAATGTTCAGTTCCTGACATGGGAAGACTATGTCCAGCCCGATAAAGATAACAAAGTCGGAGACTTCGATATGGGCGACGTCGGTTTCGGACTCTATGGCGTCAGCAACCCTTTTTTCGATGTGATCTCTGAGTCGACTATTCAGCTTCAGGCTATTCAGGAGGCCAAAGACTATCAGGATAATTTCGTAGGCAATAATAAAGGCGCCTGGAAAAATGCCTACCGTTATAAGTTTATCCTGACTAACGGCCAGACTACGAGTAACGGAGACCCCGAGAAACAGGTTTATTCACGCGGATTGCAGCCTGTCACTTTCACTGAGGAAAACGCAGAAACCCACGAGGGACACTTCAATCCATCGTATACATGGGCGTCGATACGCCGTTTCACCGATGATTCGGAAGAGGGCGAAGTCGTGAAATATGTTGTAATCAAAAAATCGGCAAGGCTTTCCGTGGATGCAAAGCCCAAAGTCGAAGACCTCATCAATCCCGACCTCATTTACCGGATTGAATATGCGATGGCTGATACCTACGATGAGACTAAGGTCCCTGAGAAGTGGGACGGCACGTGGTATAACAGCGAGGAAAAAAAGCATGAAACTTATTTCGACCACCGCCGCGGCACGGATAACGACAAAACCGCTCTGCCTCTCGAAAGGATGTCAAGTCTTTATTACGACGTTACGGAGGATCTGAATTCCGAAGGCAAATATATCAACAGCAAACGATTCTGGATGATGTTCGCGTTCCGCGACGGTATCAGAGTCAAGACCAACGAGTCGGCCGTCGCTTCGCCGCGCGCAAAAGTTGTCATAGAGCCGCGGGGCACAGCCGCATCGATAGATCTCGCCGACGCCGAGACAAAGCATCTTGAATCGCTTGACAAACTGAATCCTGTCGATAACCGCACATTCTTTACGCTGACCTACAATCCTAAAACTGAGCTTTACGGAAAAGAACACATATCGGCTCTGTTCATTGTAAACGAAAATGGCAATCGCTTTTGCAAAATCAAACAAGATGAGAATGGCAATTGGAAAACCGAAGTCGAGAGCAAAGACCATGCCGACAATCAGCATCCGGATTTTAAAATCCTGAAAGTCATTGATGAGAACGACAACTGCCGCCATTTCGTGTTGAGTACAAATCTTGCGACCGACAAGAAATTCGGCGTCATGGTCGAGACGCAACGCGACCTGAGATTCAATGGTATCCCTGTTATAGAATACAACACGTTCGGCGGCTATCCGGTCGAATGTCCGATGCCGGCGCTAAGCTTCAACGAACCCGAACTTTACAATAAAGGTGTGGTTGAAGACGGCAACAAAAAGTCGTATAAGGTGTTCGTTTATACCGGATGGTCTTTGACGGACGCTTCAGGTTCACCCGTGCCGGATGCTAAATTTTCGCAGTGGCGCAAATACAACAGTCCAACTTACCAGTGGAACAATAGCGATGATTCATATCTCAACATACTCCACAACAGCAACGTTGCCTCGGGCACTATCCCGGAAGATCGTTATAAAGAATGGATCGGAAACTTTGGTAACGAACTGTATTACAACAGCGATGGCACGTGGACAAACTACGATATCCTCGCTCAGAAAAACGAAGAGGATCTCAACGAAGTGACAGGCGAATATGTTCTGAGAGCCTATATCCCCTCCGTGCCCTATATACTGAAAGACAGCCAGTCAATGATGAGAGCCGACGGAGCGACTGAAAACGAAACGACAGAACCATCCACCACGTATTTGGTTCTTGAAGCAAAACAACCTTTCAGCAAAACCAGAAACGAACTTCCAACAGGAATCGATACAATCACCACCGACACTGACGCGCCAGCTGTATATTACAATCTGCAGGGGCAGCGGGTAGCCTTTCCCATAGCCGGTGAGATCTACATTGTCAGACGTGGCGCGAGGGTCACGAAAGAGATCATCCGCTGAGAATACCCTCTAAATCCGGCCAGGAGCCTCGACAGCTCCCGGCCGGATTTTTTCATTTCGTGACCTGTAAAATTTTCCTCAAATCCGCATCTATTGAGTGCAAAGCCACAGGACAAGCGCATGAGATTTTTCGGAGTTTGTGCACGATATATCCGTTTTTTTCGTATTTTTGCAGCTTACAGGGAGATAGCCACGATGTCGTGCGGCATATCGTTGCGGTACGCGGCAAGTTCCCGCGGTGCGCGGCTGCACCATGGTGCAGCCCTACGTTAGGGTGCAGCCATTAAACGCTAACGGAAAAATCGGCGGTTTCCCTGAATTGATTCTCAAACCGATAACAAATAAAACAGTATACATGGAAATTTCTTTGATATCCGATTCCGGCATTCAGTTCTATACTTTGCCTCAGGAGGTGACTATCGACGTGGCGGCGAATCTCATCAGGCCGCAGCGTTTCTTCGAGTATGAATTCCACAGGACGACGTATCTGGACAGTGTCCTGTTCGTCAACAACGAGTACGTGAAGCGTTCGAGCCTGCTGAGCGCCCATTATCTCAATGCGGAGACCAATGAGCTGACGGTGCCGGAGCAGGAGCTGAACATGCAGCTTCTGGGACCTGTGGCTCAGGAGAAGGTGATGACTGTCAACAATATCAACCAGCCTCTCGGCCCCAAGCGCGAGGCGGCGCTGTCGCTCATAGAGAACCGCTGGATTCCGCTGCCGTATTTCCATGAGGGGGAGCCGGGACATTCGATGGCGCCGACGGACTGGTGCCGCGTGATGTTCTCTCCGGTGAGAAACCGCAAGGCTTCCGATGACGAGGAGGAGGACGATTTCGAGGAGGAGAACCGCACGTACCGTGTGACCTTAGCCTTCGACACTACGACCGGCACTGCGCCGGACTATCTGTCGGGTCAGGGGGATCCTGACGTCTCGCCGGCGCCTTATTTCGAGGGGCAGAATTCGCGCCACTACGCTCTGTGCGGCGTCTCGCGCTCGCAGATGGATCATCAGAATCTCCCGAAGTCGAAGCTTGTACATATCGAGAGTTCGCAGATTCCGATGTCGGTGCTGTCGTTCTGCAGCGAGAAATACAATCCGTGGCTCAATCCGGCGCTGCAGGAGATCTTCAAGTCGACAGATCTCGCGATGCTTCCTCCCGGACAAAAGCTCAAATACATAGCCTACTATATATATTTCGTCAGCACGATCCACAAGATGGGATTCCTGCCGGACGTGAAGCTCTATAACGCGGAGTCATATCCGGCCATAAAGACGACACTCGTGCTCGACATCGGCAATTCGCGCACCTTCGGTCTGCTTGCGGAGGATCCTCTGGATCCGTCGTTCTCCAACACGGCGATCCTCGCACTCCGCGACCTGGGCACCGGCAGGCTCTACAAGGATCCGTTCGACATGCGCCTCTGCTTCAAGGAGGAGCGTTTCGGCGTGGAGATGAGTGAGAGGTTCCAGTGGCCGAGCGTGGTGCGTTTAGGCCACGAGGCTCTGGACGCCATCTACGGCGGCGGCAACCGTTCGCTGCTGGATTCGCGTCAGTACGACACGTCGCATTCGTCGCCCAAGCGCTATCTGTGGGACAACGAACCTTTCCGGGGTGAATGGAAGTTCATCTCCGAGAAGGACAGGGTCAACGGCCCGGCCCACTCGGTCTTTTTCCACGGCCTGATGGAGCAGTTCCGCAGCGACGGCAGCTTCACTCCCGATCCGCGCATGATGGGCTCGCGCTGCGAGTTCTCCAGAGCCTCGCTGATGACCTTCGCGTTTGTCGAGATACTTCTTCAGGCGCGCAGCCAGGCCAACAGCTACAGTTTCCGACTGCACGCGGGCAAGGAGAACCAACCGCGCCACATCACGCGCATCATCCTGACGTGTCCGACAGCGATGACGCGCCACGAGCAGATCGTGCTGCGCCGCAGCATGGAGGAGGCCTCGATAGCCCTGAAACGATACTATGCGGGAACCTTCATGGATGTCTACGATCCCTCAACGGACGGCGAGAAGGTGGAGATCATACCCTCGGTGGCCGACCTTAAGCTCGACATCGACAACATCGACCGCCGCCGCTCGTGGAACTACGACGAGGCGACATGCTGCCAGATGGTCTATGTCTACTCCGAGCTTCGCCGCTTCCTTGGCAACACCGCGGAGTTCTTCGCCACCTACGGACGGCGCCGCAACGCCGAGGAGAAGCCCTCACTGACCGTTGCGAGCATCGACATAGGCGCGGGCACCTCCGACCTGATGATCTGCAACTACCGCGACGAGGGGATGAGCCTTGAGGCGCGTCCGCTCTTCTTCGAGAGCTTCCACAGCGCCGGCGACGACCTCGTGAAACGCATCATCACCGACGTGCTTCTCGAAGGCCCGCGCCAGTCATATCCCGGCGCCTCGGGCATCATCACGGCACGTCTGATCGCCGACCACTGTCCCGACGTGGCCGAGAAGATGCACCATTTCTTCGGTGACACTGCCAACATGGGTGTCGTTGAGCGCCGCATGCGCAAGGAATTCAACGTTCAGGTGCTCATCCCGATAGCCTACCGTCTTCTCGACATGCTGCAGCGCGGCGAGGCTCATCGCGAGCTTACGTTCGCCGACCTATTCCCCGAGAACCATCCCTCGACGCAGCTCATGGACTTCTTCGCCGACCAGATGGGTTTCCGTTTCGAGGAACTCAGCGTGACATATTCTCCCGACTATCTCAACGAAATCGTGCGCCGTGTCTTCGAGATGCCCCTGCGCAAGTGGGCGGGCATCTTCTCCGCCTTCAAGGCCGACATCGTGCTGCTGAGCGGCCGTCCGTGCTCGCTGCCTCAGGTGCGGTCGCTGATGCGCCGCCTTATGCCTGTGGCACCCAACCGCCTCATCTCCATGGCCGATTACCGCGTCGGCGCATGGTATCCCGGCTCGACCGACGTCGGACGCTTCTCCGACAAGAAGTCGCTGGTGGCCGTAGGCGCCCTTATCGCATATCTCGCCTCCGACGGCAAGCTTCCGATGTTCAAGCTCAACACCACGCTGCTGAAGAAGAAGATCCTCCCCACGAGCGAATACGTCGGCGTGATGAACACGCGCACCGGCGCCGTGGAGACGCTCCTCACGCCACGCCGTAACATCGCCGACATCAAGGTGTCCGGTTTCCCGGTATGCTTCGGCACCAAGCAGCTCGACATCGACGGCTATCCCACACGCATGATCTATTGCCTGGACTTCAACCACAAGGTGCTCCGCGCCGAGGCCGGACGCGCCATCATACGCAACCGCGGACTGGATCCAGACACTCCGGTGGAGACTCTGCCGCGCGACATGGTCAGCGACTTCATGGAGACCCTGCGCCTGCGCACATGCACGCATCTGCCGCTCACTTTCTCCCTCGAACGCGACTACACCACCGACAAGGAGAGCGTCAAGATCACCGGTATCATCGACCAGGAGGGCAACAGCATCAATCCGCAGCTCTTCGACCTACGTCTGCAAAGCCGCGCCGAACACGAGGCCGGATGGCTCGACACCGGCGTCTTCATCCTTCACATCAACACTCCTCAAAACTCCATCTAATCTTCAGGAAACACAATGGAATCAGCATATAAAGGCAATCAGACCATAGAGACCGTGCTCGCAAGCCGCATCGAGGCCGAGCAGAACACATCGAAGACCATACTGAACTGGGCGCAGACGAACCTCGGGCGTCAGGACTACGGCAAGATCCGCGACAATGTCTACACCGGCAAGGTCGAGATGCGCCGCATCGACAACGCCCTGCACACCAATCCGGCAGCAGCCATCTTCGGCGAGAGCCAGGTCGGTAAATCCTACCTCGTCAACAACCTCCTCAAGAACGCCTCCAACCGTTTCAGCGTGAAATATCCCGGCCACGAGGAGATCAACTTCCTCAGCGAACTGAATCCGCTGGGAGGCGGCGCCGAGTCCACGAGCCTCATCACGCGCTTCACGGCGCGTCCGACCAACTCGCCCGATCCGTCGTATCCGATCAAGGCGCGCATCTTCACACCCGCCGACATGGCGCTCATCATCGCCGACTCCTTCTACAGCGACATCAAGAACCACAACTTCCCCACAAAGGAAGCGCTGCAGGCCGACGTCGACGCCATGGCCGAGAAATACGGCTCGCTGAATCCCACACAGAGCCATTTCACAGCCGAGGATGTCTACGAGATGGCGCTCTATCTTGAGCCGACACGCTTCCCCATCGCCAAGCACTGGCTTGAGACACTCCACGCGAGCGGCTATTTCAAGCGCCTCGCCGACATCATCGCCAATGTGGCTCCATCGGCCTGGAAAGAGGTGTTCGCCATCCTCTGGAACAACAATCCGATCCTCACCGACATCTTCTCGCGTCAGGTGCGTCTGCTCCACGACGTGGGCTACGCCACGACCGTCTACATCGACATCGAGCCTCTTCGCAACGCCGACGGCACGATCCTGAGCGTGGACCGCATCCGCGAGTTCTTCGGCCTGACCCATACGGAAAAAGGGGAGGAGCTGCGTGTGGCCTCCGTGCCCGACATGAAGGTGCGGACACCCGAGGGCGTCCGCACGGTCAAGAAGAGCGAGTTCACCTCCGTGACCGCCGAGGTCGTGCTTGAGGTGCCCGACGACGTCGCCTCGGAGAAGAGCTTCCTTAAGAACCTCGACATCCTCGACTTCCCCGGCGCCCGCACCCGCGAGAACACCGACGAGAAAGAGATCACCGCCGACCGCGCCTGCAACATGGTGCTCCGCGGACGCGTGGCCTATCTCTTCAACAAATACTCGCGCAGCTACCTCATCACCTCGCTTCTCTTCTGCTACCACAACCAGCAGTCCAACGTCAAGACACTCTCCGAACTGTTGGGCAACTGGATCGGCGACATGGTGGGCAAGACGCCCGAGGAGCGCGCCATGAACCTCAGCGGCGTGGAAGTGCCGCCGCTCTTCCTGGTGGGCACCAAATTCAACCTCGACCTCAACCGCAACCATCAGACCGAGGGCCCCGACGCCTCCCCCGAGTCGCTGCAGCGCACCACCACCAACCGCTGGGAGAACCGCTTCGACAAGTTCCTGCTCGACATCGTCGACGGCCGCGATCCGCTCCACTGGTACAACGCCTGGACTCCCGGCCACACTTTCGACAACCTCTATCTGCTGCGCGACTTCAGCTGGAGCACCGAGGCTTTCGACGGCTTCCTGACCACCCGCAGGGAGACCGCCGAGAAGGATCCGGAGTTCATGGGCAAGCTTAAGGAGACATTCCTCGGCTATCCGGCCGTGCGCACCCATTTCCGCAACCCCGAGGAGGCATGGCGGCGTTCCGCCACACCCAACGAGGACGGTTCGGAATATATCATCGAGAACCTCGTGAAGGCCTCGCGTGTAGCCGTCGAACAGCGCAACCGCCGCTTCGAGAGGATCGTGACCGACAACCTCGTCAACACGTTCCGCACCATCGAACCTTTCTACCACGACGACGATGCCTCCGCACGCATAGCCTCGACGATGCGCGACGCCGGACGCCTGAGCCTCATCCTCGACACGCTCTTCTCCTCGCGTCCGCAGTTCTTCTCCGAGTTCCTTTCGGCGCTCCTCATCAGCGAAGACAAACTCCACGACAAGGTGCTCGACGTCGCCACCGAGGTGAAGCTGCTCAAAGACACCGACATCACCCCACTGCTGGCCATCCGCGAGCGCGCGGGCATCGACTCCACGCTCTCCGACGATGAGAACATACGCCGCATCCTGAGCGTCTACCATCTGCCCGACGTCTCCGCCGTCGACGAATATCTGCAGCGCGAGGGATTCTCGATCGAAGACGTGCTGCGTCCTTCCGCCGCCAAGAACCTCACGCAGATCCTTGTGGAAGAGATGGAACGTTTCTGGATCCACAGCTACATCAATCCGGCCAATCTGGAGCGTTTCCGCGAGTTCGGACTCACAGACGCCGACCTTGAGGCCATCACCGGCTCCCTCATCGCGCTCTACACGCAGAAGCTCCACATCAGCTCCATGATAATCAGCCGTCTGCGCAAATACATCACCACGCCCGACCGCCTCGACGACATGGCAGATCTCATCGCCGACCTCACCGCCGAGATGTTCAACAAGTTCGTCAACAGTTTCGGCTCGGCCTACTATTCCGACGAACTCCGCGCCGAAATCGACGCCACGGCCTCCAAGGAGAATATCTCGCTGGCATCGGCGGCAGACGGCGAATATGACCACTGCGAATTCAACGAG
The DNA here is from genome assembly GCA_902491625.1 of uncultured Porphyromonadaceae bacterium. Lineage (GTDB taxonomy): Bacteria > Bacteroidota > Bacteroidia > Bacteroidales > Muribaculaceae > Lepagella. Next base: position 47,188 of record CABUIO010000016.1, read on the forward strand.
CGCAAGACACTCGACTGCATGAGCCGAGTGTTCCGCACGTTCGAGAAAGTCGACGACGTGCTCAACAATCCCGAGAACAACGCCGAGTCGCTGCAGTACTTCTCCAACTACACCTCGTTCAGGTCATGGACCGACAACATGATGCGCGGCTTCCTCGCCTCGTGCGACATCCCCAAATATGACATAGCACGCAACGAGAGCCTCCGCGCCATGATGGTCGACGCATTCTCGGCAGCAGCCTTAGAGGAGGTCATCGCCACGATGCCCGACATCGACGCCAAGCTCCGCAAGATGCGTGCCGTGGCGCAATAAACCTCACGGCCAAACGTTTAGAAGTTAATTCACAGATCCATCTGTTCTCATCCTCAACTTCAACCGAAACATGAAACATATTCTCAAGACCACGGATATGCGCCGCTACAACTACATGGCGGCGGCCGGCGCCGAGCCTCTGCGCAACTACCGCAAGACCATCTCGCTGCTGCAGAGCCGATTGCGCGACTCATATCCCGACTTCTCCGACATGCTTGCCACTCCCAACGTGCAGAGCGACGGCAACATCGAATGGACCACGGAACGCTTCGCCACGCTTCCTCGTCCGCTCAACGCCCTGCGTGGGGAGGAGCGCGCCTTCTACGGCAATCTGCTGCAGAAGTCGATGGCTCGCCTCGGAAACGCCCTCGCAGCACTACCCGTGGGTGCGGACGTGGCCGAACTGCACGCCATAGCCACCGTGCCGTCGGAGGAAGCGATCTACTGCGCCGACGACCGCATCGTCATAGCCGAGTGGGGACTGCGTCCCGCCTCCGGCGCCTCAGGTCTGTCGCTGCTCAGCTTCGCCGACACCGTGGAGGAGAAACCTGTGAGGCCTGTCGTGGCGCCTCCCATTAACTTGGATCCACACCCGAACGTAGAAACGTCTCATCCAAGCGTGGAGACGCACCCGAACGTGGAAACGCCTCGCCCGAACGTAGGGCTGCACCATGGTGCAGCCGCGCCCCCGCAAGAACCTCCGGTCGTTCCGCCTGTTGTACCTCCGGTTGTTCCTCCCGCGCAACCCACTGCCGCCGCGGCTGCCCCGCAACCTGAAAAGAAAAAGAAGAACCGCGCATGGCTCTGGATACTCCTCGCCCTCCTCGGCGTCGCCGCTATCCTCGCCCTCATTCTCCTTCTGACACGCTGCTCCTCGCCGGAGACCGTGGCCACGCTCCCTGCCGTGACACCGGAATTCAAGAAGGACAATGTGGTGCTTGATGACGACAGCATGGTCTATGTGGTCAACAACCGCCTCAACCTCATCGTCATGGAGGGCGGCACTCTCGACGAGTTCATCAAAGATTTCCGCAAGGAATTTCCCGACAAGAACAAATACGTTCTCTCGGCACCCGACACCGTAGTCAACCATGTCGTGCTCTCCCTCCCTCCCGAGGAGACCAAGGAGATGCGCAAGCTGATTCCCGAGAAGATGAAGCCGAAATATCGCGTGCTCGTGGCACCCGAAGGCCTCAACATGGGCTCTTACGTACCATCCGACCCCGCGATGCAGAAGCCGCAGGAATCCTACTATTTCGACATGATCAACGCCCCCGAGGCGTGGGACATCCAGAAGGGCGACCCCAACCTTGTCGTTGCCGTGCTTGACGACGGATTCGACATGTCGCACCCTGAGATTCAGGGGAAGATCACCGGCGCCTACGACATGTACCGCAATAAGCCCGGCACGCTCGCGAGCCAGTCCGGCCACGGCCAGCACACCTCCGCCACGGCTGTCGGCACGGCTGACAACCACAGCGGCGCATGCGGTGTGGCTCCGGGCTGCAAGGTGATGCCGGTCAATGTCTTCACGCCGGAGGGCGCCCCGGACAGCCTCATTATCAAGGGAATGATCTACGCCGCACAGCATGGCGCCAAGGTGCTCAGCATCTCCATCGGCCGCTATTTCGGTCCGCAGGCCAAATTTCTGCCCGCATCCGAGCAGCAGAGGATCGCACCCTCAATACTGCCCGAAATCGCCGAGATGTATGACGAGGTCTACCGCGTGCTCGACGAGATGGGCGTCTGCGTTGTCAAGGCCGCGGGCAATGAGACCGTAATCAGCGAGATGGATCCGATGTGCCGCAGCACATATCCAATCATCGTCTCCGCCGTCGATCCTGACGGCAACCTCGCGGTCTTCAACTACGCCACTCTCGACGGCTCCAACTGGGGCGACCGCTGCGACATCTCCGCACCCGGCATCGAAATCTACAACGCCATCCCCGGCGGCTACGACTACATGAGCGGCACCTCGATGGCATGTCCGCAGGTGGCCGGAGGCGTAGCGCTCGTCATGAGCCAGCACCCCGAACTCAAGCCGCAGGAGGTGAAGAATCTCCTTGTCGCCACTGCCGTACCTCTTGAAGATCCCGTAGGACCGCTGATGGACCTTGCCGCGGCTCTTCAGGCAGACCCGAAGAATCTGCCGGAACAGCCCGCGAAGAAACCTTCCGACACCACTCCCGGACGCGGCGACATGCACGCCGGCACAATCGATCCCTACTCCTTCTTCTTCACACAGATTCCCACGCCGACACCGGGCACCGATCCCTCGCGCCCGACGCCCGGGGGCGGAAATCCGGGCACAATGCCTCCGGGCGGAAATCCGGGAATGAATCCCTCGCAGCGCCCGACTCCCGCGATCGACCCGATGGACTGTGAGGAAGCCGCCTGCGAATTTCAGAAACTGCAACGTCAATACGAAGCCCTGCTGAAACGCTACGGCGCATGCCTGTAGACACAATTTCAATGACTACAGACAGCCTCTCGGATAAGCAACCCTAAAGGGTTGTAAACGTGCGCGTTTATTCCGACGGATTCGCTACGCTCATCCGTCGGCTATCGATTAAGCAACCGCTGCGCGGTTTTTACGGATTCTTCTTTCCGGTGAGTATTCGTGGGGATCAGTAGCGGTCGGAGAGGTCGAGGGCGGCGTAATAGCAGTCGGCGATGGCGAGCCATTGCTCCAGCGTGCCTTCCTGCGTGAAGCCTTTCCCTTTGTCGGCGTCGCCGAGTATCTTGGCCGCCATATTCTCAGGGAGAGTGACAACTACCGGCTTAACCTCTGTGTCGGGGTTATAGAGGTCGTCGACGCTGACAGGGCAGACACCTTCCTCGATAAGATATACCTTACCGTTGAAGAGATACATGCCGTCGATGACTATGGCGTCGTCGCCTTCGGTCGACTTACCTTCAGCCGCGACTACCGGCAGATAATGGAATCCGGTCTGCGAGTTATCCCAAAGAATTGCGCCCATGCCGCGCGAAGCCATGTCAGTGGCCAGATCTTTGCGCGCCTTGTCAAAAAGAGAGGAGTCTTTGCGAGGTGTATCCATAGCATAAAGAATTTGTGAGTTTTTAGAGGTTGTTTAATAATGCTTGTTAACGACAGGGGCGAGAATTTTGGAGCGGATTTATTCCTGAGTTGAAGGAGCATAGCGGGCTATGTG
>CABUIO010000017.1 GCA_902491625.1 uncultured Porphyromonadaceae bacterium
TGGGGGATAATGGAACTTATAAGGGTTATTCGCGGGAGGATGAAAGATTTGTTTTGGAGTTTCGGAAAATTTGATTAAATTTGTCTGTCCTCGCAATGTGACGGATTTTCTCAGGCCTAATTCTGTGTCTTAAGAGGTCGTTTAATAATGCTTGTTAACGACAGGGGCGAGAATTTTGGAGCGGATTTATTCCTGAGTTGAAGGAGCATAGCGGGCTATGTGACTGAAACGAAGGGATAAAGACGCCCAAAAGTCTCAGAACATCCCTTGAAATCAGAAGATACATCAGTAATACAAGACTCTTAAGAAATTTAAGAATTGCCTTATCATGGTGTCTTTTATGTTAATGCGCGTTTATTCGTCGGTCATTATGCCCGCATAACTCCCTCCTCATAAACAGCACCTTAATCATAAAATACACCACCCTGTCATTAACAATGATTATTAAACGACCTCTAAATCCTTTCGTTGAGTTGAAAGACTAATTATCAACATTAATACTAATCTCAAGACTTCTATTTTGCCAATGAAGACATTCTTTACTTCCGCATTTATCGGTCTTTCGGCAGGAATGGCTCTTGCCGCGACTCCGCAGGCTGCCGGCCCACTGAAACTGACTGCTGCTCCGACTCCGAGCAAAATCACCTCTGTCAATTCGCTGCCCATCAACACTCAGCCCGAAGGTCAGCTCATAGATCCGCTGTATTGTGCCTCAGAGTCGACTTATCTGGTCTATAATGGCGCCTTGGGCGCGATGAGAAACAACAACGGCTACGCCGGCGCTATGGTCATGACGGAAGATGCCGTCTACATCCGCAATGTTATCAGCGAATGGTCTGTGCCCACAGATGCAGGCTCCGAATACTGGATCAAGGGCGATGTGCAGTCCGACGGCTCCGTCACTTTCCATTTCCCTCAGTACATCTATCACACTACCGCACAGGGTGCGGCTCAGGCCCGCGACTATTATGTGGCCGTCATGACTCCTACAATCGGCGAAAACAATACGGTTGTGCTTACCGTGGTTCCCAACGATTGCGACATGCGCATGAAGTGGGAGGGCAACCGCCTCGTAATGGTTGAGCCGGAGACTTCTTCCTCGCCGGTGGAGGGCTATGACTGCATTGTCGGCCTTGTTGACGGCGAAGGCTCTTTCCTCGGATACGGCGAGCAGAAAGTAGCTTACAAGACGGCCGACACCACTCTTGTCAAGCCTTCAGACAGCGCTGAGACAAAGCAATATGTCATGAACTACAAGAACGGGGCCAAAGAGGAGGTAAGCGGGATTGCCTACGTAGCTACCGAAGGTGATAACGTGTGGTTCAAGGGGTTCAACACGTTCCTGCCTGACGCTTGGGTGAAAGGTACTGTCAAGGACAATGTGGTGACAGTTCCCTGCACATACACAGGCGTCACACACCGATATCTCACCTACGTCACCGGTCTTGACAAGGACAACGGCAAGCTTCTTGATCATTTCACCATCACCAAGAGCGGCGATGACTATGCCGTTGACGGCGTCATGTTCATAAGCCTCGGCGACGAGACCGTAGACCTTAACGACAACCGCCTGTTCTACAACCTCAGGCTCACCCCCTACGTCGGCGGCGTCAAGACTCCCGTAGCTCCCGTGATCGATACATCAGACGAAGGCACCGAGGCATGGACCGAGGAGGAAGGCATGGGCGCCCTCATCTTCACACTTGAGGCGAAGGATACCGACGGCCAGCCACTTGATCCCGAGAAACTCTATTACACAGTATTCCGCAACGGCGAGCCTTACACCTTCACGACCGAAGACTACGGCGACTTCGGCGTCACGGAAGACATAACGGATGTTCCCTACAACTTCCAGTGCGACCTAATAATGTCGATGGAGGGATATTTCTTCGTATTCTTCCTTCATGATATGGACACTATCGGCGTACGCGCTGTCTACAAAGATGGCGACAACGTGACTTACTCGCCGACAGCTACCTACGTCTTCCATGACTCCGTCAAGGGCATTGCCACTGACAGTCCTGTGGTATCCGAGCAGTATTTCACTCTCGACGGCAAGAAACTGTTGGCTCCTACTGATGGAATCTATATCAAGGTTACGCGTCATGCTGACGGCACAATCCGCGCCACCAAAGTCGTTGTGAATAAATAATGTCACACTCTAATAATGTAAGCAGCGTCGTGTCCTTCCGGGTACGGCGCTGTCATTTTAATATCAAATTAATATCAAACTGATTCTCAGGAATTGGTTTCGACTACGGATGCAGATGCGGCTTCCTGCGGCTTTGCCGTTTCTGTTGCCGGTTTCTGCTTCGACATCTGTTCGAGCAGTTCCGGGGTCAGGACAGTATGCTTTGCCGAGAAGCGTATGTTGTTCAGTTCCGCGGGCCGGAGTTCCACTGCATCACTGAGCGCGGGCATGACGAGATGTTTCGGTTTCATAATTTCATTCCGGACAATTCAATCGGTTCTTATATTTCTGTTGTAGAATGCTGTCGCGCGGTTTGCAAGGAGCAGCATCATAAGGTAGCTGGCACCGAGCACCAGAAGCTCAATTCTCAGTGGGAAAATCCTGATGAACCATCCGCCGCAGAGATAGCAGGCGAAAAGGAGCCACAGTGTGGCCTGAACGGCCAGACAGAGCGTACACCAGGCCTTTGCGTGGGTCTTCTGATACCAGACACTCCAAAAACAGAACGGGAGACAGCACAGATTGCAGAGCGCAAGATAGCCGATGTTGTTCGGGAAAACCAGCAGACAGAGCAGACTGACAGAGAAATAGGCGAAACCGACTTCGCTCCAGCTGAAGATTCCGAAAAATGTCGATGCCTGAGTCTTGAGGACTGTGTCGCAGCCTCCGTCCTGAATCACCCTGCACACTCTGTCGGCGGCCGGATTGTGAATGCTAAGCGACTTCTGGAGCAACAGTGTGGAGATGTATAGTCCCGCGATGTCGAACAGTGCGATCAGATAGACGCTGGGGTGGTGGTAGAGTCCGTTGCGGATCCAGAGATAGCCGAACAGGAAAGCGGCAATGACCACAAGAAGACATTGCTTACCTTTGTTGAAGAAGATCTCGCGACAATGCTCCTCATAGTACGGTTCGCAGGAGTTTTCATCCGGAAATGCCAGAAAAACTGTTCCCGGCACTAATCTGAGAAATTCATCGGCCGGAATTGTCTGGCGATTTCCCTGACTGAGATATTCGATCTGCTGACTGTCGGAATCGAATTTTGTTACGATGATAATTCCTCCGGCGGTCTTGGCAAGATATGGAGTCGGGAGCCTCAACATCTCTTCCGGATAGCCGAGACGATAGCCTTTGCTTTCGATTTTGTATTCCTGAAGAAGCTTGCCAAGGCCGAAAAGACTCATAAAGGGCATTGTCTCAAACCTTTTGCGCGAGTAGGCATAGGTGTGGGGCACATGCAGCTCATCGAGCAGATCCGTGAAAAGTGTTGGCTCCTGCTTCATAGTCAACAGTTTATAGGGGGGATATTTTAGGCGAAACTTTCGAGTTTGCCAAGAAGCACTTCGCCGTCGAGTTCTCCGGTGTTGCGCCACACTTCCTTGCCGTTCTTATAGATGATAAACGTGGGGACTGACTCCACATGCTCAGCGTTAGCGGCCTCCTGATTTTTGTCGATGTCAAGCTGGATAATTCCGGCACGTCCGTCGATAAGTTCTTTCACCTGTTCGACGATAGGCATCATGCGCTGGCAGTGAGGACACCAAGTGGCGTAAAATTCGGTCATTGTCACATCATTCTCGCGTATAGCTTTGTCGTAAGTCATAGTAGTAAAATAATTAAGTGTTTCGATGTATAAACGTCCGGCTGTGTCCGATGGTTTAAAGAAACCCGGCTCTGATTGGTCCAATAAGATTTATAAGTCGTATAAGATATATAAGATTTAGTCGTATAAGATATATAAGATTTATAAGGCATATAGCTAAGGGATTATTTTATAACTTTGTGTCGCAAAAACTACTAATTTTATGATTGACTATATATCGGGTACTCTTGCCGAGGCCACGCCGACTACCGCTGTTGTCGACGTCAACGGCATCGGCTATGAGATCAGCATTACCCTGATCGATTATTCCGCCATTCAGGCCGAGCGTCAGGTGAAACTGTTCATCCATGAGGCGATCCGCGAGGATGCCCATCTGCTTTATGGATTTACCACAAAGCGCGGTCGCGAGATGTTTCGTCTGCTTATCGGTGTCAGCGGCGTCGGTCCCAACACGGCGCGTGTGATTCTCTCCGCCGTGACACCCGACGACCTTGCCGCGACAATAGCTTCCGGCAACGATTCTGTTCTCAAGGCCGTGAAGGGCATAGGCGCCAAGACTGCGCAGCGCATCATCGTAGACCTTAAGGATAAAATAAAAGGCGATGCCGCTACGTTACTTACTCAAAGCCTTCCCGGCTCAGAGACGTTTGAAGAGGCTCTGGCAGCACTTTCCGTATTGGGATTCACCAGATTGCAATCGGAAAAGGCATTGAGAAAGATTCTCAAAAGCGAGCCCACGGTCTCGGTCGAGGAAGCCATACGCAAGGCTCTGAAGATACTCTGACGCGGAAAAGCGGCTGATGAATGGCTACGCATGTCTGCGCCGGTATTTTTCATTTGTGTGAATTGATAGTGAAACCGGGCAGATACAGGCATATATTGGTTGCGGCTACGACACTCATTGTGCCGTTTCTTTCCGTGCTCATGGCTTTCGGACAGTATTACAAGCCCGAGGTCACACCACCGCCGTCCAATCCGCCGGTGGAGTACATTCCCGACACGAACATCCCCGACAGCATCATTCTTCCTTCGCCGGTGCAGACCACTCTTCCGCGTGAGTATGCCGATTATCTCGGTCGCGAATATGCCGCCGACCTCCGCGATCCGCAGAACATCAAGACCGAGGCAATCTTCGATCCCGCCACCGGCATGTATCTGATACATACCAAGGTGGGCGATTACGACCTTGTCACCCCTTTCCAGATGTCGGCCGCCGACTATCATAAGGCTCAGGTGCGCAACGACATGCTCGACTATTATCGCGAGCGCAACAGTGAGATTTTCGAAAAAAAGGACAAGGAGCCATTCAACATCCTCGACATGAACTTCGCTCTCGGTCCTCTGGAGAAGGTGTTCGGTCCCGGTGGTGTCAGACTGACCACGCAAGGATCCGTGCAGCTTAACATGGGCATCAAGAGCAACAAGACCGACAACCCTGCGTTGCCGGTCAATTCGCGCCGAAAGACATTCTTCGACTTCGACCAGAAGATTCAGGCCACCATCGCGGCGTCTGTGGGCGACAAGATGAAGTTCAACATGACCTACAACACCGACGCCACGTTCGATTTCGACTCCAAGAACCTGAAACTCGCCTACGAGGGCAAGGAAGACGACATCATCAAGTCGATCGAGGCCGGTAATGTGAGCATGACCACCGGATCGAGCCTCATTCGCGGAAGTACGGCACTGTTCGGTGTCAAGACCAAGTTGCAGTTCGGCAAGCTCACCCTCACGGGACTCATCTCGCAGCAGAACTCCGAGAGCAAGACCGTCAACACTCAGGGTGGCGTGCAGACCACCCCTTTCAGCATGAAATGCGACGACTATGACGCCAACCGCCATTTCTTCCTCGCGCAATATTTCTATGACCACTACGACGAGTTCGCCGCCAAGCTCCCTTACGTCTCCTCGGGCATCAACATCACACGCATCGAGGTCTGGGTGACTAACAAGTCGAGCCAATACGACGAATCACGCAACCTCGTGGGTTTCATGGACTTGGGTGAAGAAAGCCGTCTGGCTTCCGACTACTGGACAGTCAATCCGCAGTATCAGAATCCCTGCAACAAGAGCAACAACCTTCTCGATGTCATAAAGACAGAATATCCCGAAGCACGCAACATCAACCGTGTGACTCAGGTGCTTGAGCCTCTGCAGGACTACGGCATCTCCGGAGGCCGCGATTTCGAGAAGGTGGAGAGCGCGCGACTTCTCAAGTCGAGCGAGTACACACTCAATCCGACTCTCGGCTATATTTCCCTTAAATCCGCCCTCACGAGCGACGAAGTGCTTGCCGTGGCCTATGAATACACATATCACGGTCAGGTATTTCAGGTCGGCGAGTTTTCCGGCGACGTCACCAACACGACCGACTGCCTATACCTCAAGATGCTCCGCGGCACGACCATCTCGCCGCGTCTGCCGATGTGGAAGCTGATGATGAAGAATGTCTATTCGCTCGGCGCCTATCAGCTGCAGCAGAGCAAGTTCAAGATGAACATCAAGTTTCTCAGCGATACCACCGGCACCGAGATCAACTACCTCCCTGTGGGCGCCATAGCCAACCAGCCGCTCCTTCAGGTGATGAACCTCGACCGCATCGACTCCAATCAGGAATCCAATCCTGACGGATTCTTCGACTATATCGAGGGCTACACGGTGCAGTCTTCCGGTGGCAAGATCATCTTCCCCGTGGCGGAACCTTTCGGCTCCAATCTTCGGCGCAAGATCAACGATCCGGCGCTTGCCGACCTTTACTGCTACCAGGAACTCTACGACAGCACCATCACCGTGGCGCGTCAGTTTGCCGACAAGAACAAATATACGTTGTCCGGCGAATATCAGGCGAGCAGCGGCGCACAGATCCGCCTCAATGCCATGAATGTGCCGCGAGGCAGCGTCATTGTGACCGCCGGAGGTGTCACTCTGACTGAAAACAGCGACTACACCGTGGACTACACCATGGGTATCGTGACCATCACCAACCAGAGCATCATCGATTCCGGCACCAATGTCAGCGTGACGCTGGAGAATCAGTCGCTTTTCTCGATGCAGCGCAAGACTCTTCTCGGTTTCGACGCCCAATACAAATTCAACAAAGACCTTACCGTGGGCGCCACGCTGCTCCATTTCTCCGAGAAGGCGCTCACCGAGAAGGTCAATATCGGCGACGAGATCATCAACAATACCATGTGGGGACTCAACGTCAACTACAACACGCAGTTCATGTGGCTGACCAATCTCCTCAACCGCATACCGACAGTCAACGCCACGGCGCCCTCCACCCTGAGCGTCAGGGCGGAATTCGCTCAGCTACTCCCGCACAAGCAGAAAGCCGGAACCAATCAGGGTTCAAGCTATATCGACGACTTCGAGACTACACAGACAGGACTCGACCTACGCTCGCCATATTCCTGGACCCTTGCCTCCACACCCTACGACAGCAGTCCAGATGCCCTCTTCCCCGAGGCCGCTCTGAGTGACAACGTAGACTACGGCAAGAACCGCGCGCTCCTCTCCTGGTATTATATCGACCGCCTCTTCACGCAGCGCGGCTCCTCGCGTGTGCCCGGCTATATCCGCAACGACCTCGACCAGCTCTCCAACCCTTATGTCCGCGAAGTCAAGACACGCGAGATCTTCCCTAACAGGGAGACATCATACGGCGAGGCACAGACGATACAGACCCTCAATCTGTCGTTCTATCCTTCGGAGCGCGGCCCATACAACCTCGATGCCTCCGACATCGCACCCGACGGATCGCTCCTTCACCCCGAGCGCCGCTGGGGCGGCATCATGCGCAAGATGGACAACACCAACTTCGAAACCTCGAACGTGGAGTATATCCAGTTCTGGCTCCTCGATCCCTTCCTCGACGAGAACAATCCCAATCCCGAGGGCGGCGATCTCTATTTCAATTTCGGCGAGATCAGCGAGGATATCCTCAAAGACGGAATGAAGAGCTATGAGAACGGTCTTCCCATCGACGGCAACAACCAGTTCATGCGCGAGACCAACTGGGGACGTGTCAGTTCGCAGAACTCACTGACCTACGCTTTCGAGAATGCCGAGAACGCGCGCCCGATGCAGGATGTCGGACTTGACGGACTACCCAATGACGACGAGTTCACCTTCCACTCATACTCCGACTATCTCGACGGTCTCCGCAACAAGCTTGACGGCGCCACGATTGCGCAGATGCAGGATGATCCTTTCAGCGCCTTCAACGACCCTGCCGGCGACAACTACCATTTCTATCTCTCGCCTTGGTATGACGAGCACCGTACCGGCATTCTTGACCGCTACAAGCACTACAACGGCGTGGAGGGCAACTCCCTTTCGCCCGACCAGTCGTCGAATCCATTCTATCAGTCGGCGCGAACAGTGCCCGACGTGGAGGATATCAATCAGGACAACACACTCAACGAATACGAGCGCTATTTTCAGTACAAGGTATCGATCCGTCCCGAAGACCTTGAGGTCGGAAAGAACTTCATCGCCGACAAGCAGGAGTCGTTGCAGATTCTTCCCAACGGCGAGTCCAAGGTCATGGTGTATTATCAGTTCAAGATACCTCTGAGCCAGCCTGAGAAGGTCGTCGGCGGCATCAACGATTTCTCCACAATACGTTTCGCCCGCATCTTCCTCAACGGATTCAAGAAACCGGTCTTTCTGCGATTCGTGACTCTGGAACTCGTGCGCGGCGAATGGCGTGACTACGCCTTCAACCTAAACTCCCGCAACGATTCTCCCGCCGAAGGAGAGCTTGACGTCAGCACCGTCAACATTGAAGAGAACTCCGGCAAGCAGCCTGTTAACTATGTGCTCCCTCCAGGCGTCAACCGCATTCAGGATCCCGGCCAGGCGCAGGCCACACAGCTCAACGAGCAGTCGATGGCGCTGACGGTCAAAGGGCTCCAGCCCGGCGACGCGCGAGGCGTCTATAAGAATACGCAGCTCGACCTCCGCATCTACAAGCGCATGCAGATGTGGATTCATGCCGAGGCTCCCGTGGTCGACCAGACAAACCTTAAGAACGGCGACCTTGCGCTCTTCGTGCGTGTCGGTTCCGACGTCAAGAACAACTACTACGAATACGAGATCCCTCTGGAGCTGACTCCTGCGGGAAAATACAACAACATGAGCAGTGCCGACCGCCGTATCGTCTGGCCGGAAAGCAATTTCCTTGACGTGCCGTTCAGTCTGTTCACAGATCTCAAGACCCAGCGCAACCGCGACAAGAGTGCCGGAACGCAAGGTGTAGGCTACGGAATGCTTTATTCGATGCGCGATCCCTCTAATGAGAACAACACAGTCTCTGTGCTCGGCAATCCTTCGCTGGGCGACGTGCGCGTCATGCTCATCGGTGTGCGCAACAAGTCCAACAGTGTCAAGGACGGTGCCGTATGGGTCAACGAACTTAAAGTCACCGATTTCAACGAATCCGGCGGATGGGCCGCCAACGCCACTGTCAATCTCGGCATCAGCGACGTGGCTCAGGTCAACTTCGGCGGCCACATCGAGACCGCAGGATTCGGCGGTGTGGATCAGGGACTCTCGCAGCGGCGTCTCGATGACTATGAGCAATACAACGTGGCCGTGCAGGCCGATCTCGGCCGCTTCTTCCCCGAGAAGGCCAAGCTTCACGCGCCGATCTACTATTCCTATTCCAAAGAGAAGACCACCCCGAAATATAATCCTCTTGATCAGGACATTCTTCTGAAGGACGCCCTCGACGCCTGCAACACTAAGGCCGAGCGCGACTCCATAAGCGGCTATGCCGTCACGCGCAAGACCGTTGAGAGCTTCTCCATCTCCGGTCTCAAATTCAACGTGCAGCACAAGAATCCGATGCCTTGGGATCCAGCCAACTTCACGGCGTCCTTCTCCTTCAACAAGCAGAAGAATTTCGATCCCACGACGGAGTATGAATACACCAACGACTACAAAGGCTCCTTCCAGTACACCTACAATCCCTACATCAAGCCGCTGAAGCCTTTCGGCTGGATCAAGAGCAAAAACAAGAATCTCCGTTTCCTCAAGGAGTGGGAAATCAACTGGCTGTTCAATTCGTTGACATTCTATACCAACATGTCGCGCTATTACTATGAGCAGCAGACCCGCAGCGAGGTGGACGTCAATTTCCAGCTGCCGGTTCAGGTGAGCAAGAATTTCTACTGGGACCGTCAGCTCAACCTCACGTGGAACCTTACCAAGACGTTGAGCTTCACCTTCAACAGCAACACGACCGCGCGAATCGAGGAAACTGTCGGCGCTGTCAACCGCAAGCTCTTCCCTGACAAATACAAGGAGTGGCGCGACACTGTGTGGAATTCAATCAAGGGATTCGGCACACCGTGGAACTACAACCAGACCTTCACGGCCACTTACCGCGCACCATTCTCAAAGATTCCCATTCTCGACTTCCTCAACGGCCAGATAAGCTACAACAGTACCTATCGCTGGGATCGCGGCGCCACAGTCGACGATGTCTATCTGGGCAACAATATCCAGAATCAGGCAACATGGAACGCCGATGCGAGAATCAATCTGGAGCAGATGTTCAACAAGGTGCCTTATCTCAAGAAGGTCAACCAGCGCTTCTCCCGGTCTTCAAACAGCTCGTCGTCCAACAATAAAAATAAGGGTAAGAAAGGAAAGAAGAACGGCAAGGAGGATGACCGGTCCGACTCTCCCGCAAGAGAGAAATTGAAGAAATTCGAGCGTGCCATCACTCTCAGCAACGATTCCTCGACCATCGTGCGCCATAACCTGAAGACCAAGAAGGTGCGGGTCACGGCCAAGTCGGGCGACAATATCGTAAAACTCAAAACTCGGGTCGTTGATGAGAACAGTATCGAGATTCTCGACCGAGGCGATTCGGACTACACCATAACCGTGACAGAACAGAAGAAGAGCAGCGGCTCCAAATTCTGGCTGGACGTGGCCGATTATTCGGCACGCCTGCTCATGTCGCCGCGCAGCTTCAGTTTCCGCTGGCGCCAGAGCCACGGCATGACCCTCCCTCTCTTCCGTCCCGACGTGGGCGACGTGTTCGGCCAGAGCCGCAACTACGGCCCGATGGCTCCGGGACTCGACTTCGCATTCGGTTTCACCGACGAATCCTACGTCAACAAAGCCCTCGAACGCGGATGGCTCATCACGGACGACAACCAGACTTCGCCCGCGATCTGGAACAGATCCAACGAATTTAATTTTGAGCTGAATCTGGAGCCGATAAAGGGTCTGAAAATACTTCTCACGAACAACCGCACTGACTCGCGCACGCAGCAGATTCAGTTCATGTATGCCGACATGCCGACGTCGCGCACAGGCTCTTTCACCAAGACGCATATCGCCATCGCCACGGCGCTGCGCAGCTCAAAGGCCGAGAACGGCTACGAAAGCAAGGCGTTCAACGACTTCCTGAACAACATCCCCGTCGTGGCCGCGCGTTTCGAGGAGAAGTTTGCCGGAACGACTTATCCAACAACAGGTTTCATGGCAGGAAATCCGCTGGCGGGCACGCAGTTCAATCCCGAAGTGGGCACCGTGAGCCGCACAAGTTCCGATGTGCTTATCCCGGCGTTCATAGCCGCATACTCCGGTAGTGATGCCCATAAGATCGACCTCTCGCCCTTCCCCTCACTCGCGGCCATACGTCCCAACTGGCGCGTCACATACGATGGTCTGCTGCAGCTCGGCAACATGCGCCAGTGGTTTAAGTCGTTCACACTGACACATGCCTATCAGTGCACCTACGCCGTAGGATCCTATTCCAGCTATCTCAACTGGATCGGCGTTGACGGTGACTATGGCTACACCCTCAACGAGCAGACCTCAATGCCGATTCCCTCGTCTCCCTACAACATCTCGTCAGTGGCTATCACGGAGAAATTCGCACCTCTCATCGGTGTCAACGCTACGATGAACAACAACGTCAACTTCAACGTCGAGTATCGCGACTCGCGCACGTTGACGCTCAACGCTTCCGCAGGACAGATCGTGGAAGCGACCAGCAAGCAGTTCACGATCGGAGCCGGATATAAGATTGCGAATTTCAACACGATTCTCAAGATCGGCGGCAAGCAGGGGGGCGTCAGCAACGACCTTACGCTCAATCTCGACTTCTCCATAGCCAGCAACTCGTCGCTGATACGAAAGATCGAGACTGCCTTCACTCAGGCTCAGAACGGCGCAAAGACAATGTCGCTCAACTTCACGGCAAGCTACATACTCTCCAAGCGAATCACCCTGAGCATGTTCTTTGACCATCAGGTCAACACACCGCTTGTGAGCAATTCATCCTATCCGACATCCAACACAAACTGTGGCATCGCCGTCAACATGTCGCTTGCCCGATAATCCTCTCGACAGGATCAATCGTCATCGTGATGATGATGATGTTTGCGATGTTTCTTGCTCTCTTTGTAGCCGTGGTGTTTCTTATGATGCTTCTTGTATTTTTTATGATGCCCCTTTTTATGGTGTTTCTTATGATGTGGCGGCCTGACATATTTGCAGCGGTGGTGGCAGTGGTGATGTCCGCACCATCCGTAATAGAAAGGCGCCGGATATTCTATCTCGCCGTCGGAGGAGAAACCAAGCACGGCATTTCCGGTAGAGATTCCGAACACGACCTTCGGGTCGTCGGCGGCAGCTTCCGATGCGTCGGGAATCATTGGCGCGGCAATAAGGATAAAGCCGGCAAGAAGCATAGGTAAGTGTCGTTTCATAGTATTGTCGTTTATGAGGGTTTTATATATTAAGAACGCCCGACACCTCCGATCGGTTTATCGGAAGTCTTGTATTTGGGTTTACCGCATACTTGTGTCCGAACATGACAATCACACGACCATGTAGGGGCGCAAAATTTTGCGCCCGCCGCGACGCGGAAAAGGCCTGTCAAGGCCAAGGGGATGGGTGCCGCGTCAGCCGCCGAAACCATAGGTGGGTTTGTGTCCGAATATGACAATCGCACGGCGATGTAGGGGCGCAAAATTTTGCGCCCGCCGTGACGCGGAAAAGGCCTGTCAAGGCCAAGGGGATGGGCGCCGCGTCAGCGGCAGCCGGATCTTAGCCTATGGTGAGGCGCGCGTCAGCCGCCGAAACCATAGGAAAGCGTGAAAAATACATGAACCGCGCTGCGTAGCTGCGCAACATCTCGGGTGTCTTAAGTAATTGGCTGTCAGCGAAATGCTTAAGATATCCGAGTCGATGCTCTGGATATTTGTTGTCTCAATTTTTTTAAATCTATGGCTGTTGCGGATGAGTCAGTGTTTGCGGTTTTTGTCGCAGGCGTCCGCGAGGCCGCAGCCCGAACATACCGGAGATGATTCTTTTCTTTTTTTTGAGCCGTCGCAGTTACAGTTCCTTTTTTTGCTGCGCAGACGCAGGATGCCGCGCAGCATCCACAGACATGCCGCGATCAGGATTATCGCTACGATTGTATATTGTAACTGTAGGCTCATTTCTTTTTACCGGACTTTTTCTCTTCCGTCTCCTTGCCTTGCGACGTCTCGATCTTTCGCGGAGTGTTGTCTGAAAGGACGCTCACTACAATCTGCCGGATCATCTCTTTCTGGCTGTCAAGAAACTCTGCGGCGTCGTATTCTCCACGTTCGATGCGTCGAAGTCGGTTCTCCCACAATCCGGTGAGTCTGGCGCTTTTGATGAGGTCTTCGCGGATGAGTCCGATAAGGTCAATTCCTGCCTGAGTGGCGCGGAGGCTTTTGCGCTCGCGGCGGATATAGCCTCTGCGATAGAGTGTCTCGATGATCTGCGCCCTTGTTGAGGGACGGCCGATGCCGTTGGCTTTAAGCGCCTCGCGAAGGTCTTCGTCGTCGACAAGATTGCCGGCCGTCTCCATCGCTTTCAGCAGAGTGCCCTCTGTGAAATACTTCGGGGGCTGTGAGGTCTTTTTGGCGACTGTCGGTTTGTGGGATCCCGACTCGTTTTTGGCAAATGCCGGAAGTATGTTTTCTGAATCAACGTCCGGCGCCTGAGGATTGTTCTTGGGTTCCTTGGTGTAGAGCACCTTCCATCCCTTGTCGGTGATGACCTTTCCTGTAGCCTTGAATTTCACGTCCGCGACGTGCGCCTCTACGACCGTCTGGTCGAAGGTGCAGTCCGGCATGAAGACAGCCACGAATCGGCGTGCCACTGTGTCGAAGACGTTGCGTTCCATCTCGGAAAGGGACGGCGGGAGAGGCTGTCCGGTGGGGATGATGGCGTGGTGGTCGGTAATTTTAGAGTTGTCGAACACCTTCTTGCTTTTGGCAAGCTTTTTGCCTCTGATGGTCTGCAATGGCTCCTGAAAATCCTGCAACGAGTTGAGGATTCCGGCGCATTTTGGATAGACATCCTCCGGCAGATATGTCGTGTCCACACGCGGATATGTGGTGAGTTTCTTTTCGTAAAGCGACTGGATGGTGCGCAGTGTGTCTTCCGCACTCATCGAGAACCGTCTGTTGCACTCCACCTGCAGAGATGTCAGGTCGAAAAGACGCGGAGGAGCCTCGCGTCCTTTTTTCTTGGTGACGCTGTCGACTGTGAAAGGTTCCGGAGCGAGCCGCTGAGCAACTTTCTGACAATCTTCTTCGGTTTCGAAAGGCTTGAGCGACGAGGCGAAGGTCACACCTCTATATATGGTTTGTAATTCCCAGGTGTCTTTTGGCACGAAATTCTCGATCTCCTGCTGGCGGGCCACTATGATGGCGAGGGTAGGGGTCTGCACACGTCCGATGGAGAGAACCTGACCCTGCGACGCGTATTTGAGAGTGTAGAGTCGGGTGGCGTTCATGCCGAGGATCCAGTCGCCGATAGCGCGGCAGAGTCCTGCGGTGTAAAGCGGTTCGAGGTCGGCGTGCGGACGGAGGTTGTTGAAGCCCTCGCGTATGGCGTCGTCGGTCAGCGACGAGATCCAGAGCCTTTTCACAGGTTTGTCGCAATGCGCCAGCTGCATGACCCAGCGTTGGATTAGTTCACCCTCCTGGCCGGCATCGCCGCAGTTGATCACCTCGTCGGCTTTCTCGATCAGCCATTCGATGACGCGAAACTGCTTCTCGATTCCTTTGTCGTCGATGAGCTTGATGCCGAACCGGGGAGGGATCATGGGCAGTTGCCCGAGAGCCCAGCGTTTCCAGAGAGGGGAATAGTCGTGGGGTTCCTTTAGAGTACAGAGATGACCGAAAGTCCAGGTGACGCAATAGTCGTTGCCCTCAAAGAAACCCTCGCGCCTGGTGTTCGCACCCAGAATGCGCGCGATGTCCTTGCCTACGCTCGGTTTCTCTGTGATGCACAGCTTCATTTCTGTGTCTCCTTGCGTTCAAGCGATTTGGCCTCGTCCCAGATGGCGTCCATCTCCGCGAGGGTCATGTCGCGCAGCGGTTTGCCAATCTCCTTTGACTTTGCCTCCAGGTAGTTGAAGCGGCGGATGAATTTTCGATTGGTTAGTTCGAGGGCGTTCTCGGGATTGACGCCGTAGAGGCGTGCGGCATTGACCACTGCGAAGAGCAGATCGCCGAATTCCTTCTCCATGTTGACCTTGTCGCCGCGTTTGATTTCAGCTTCCACTTCGCCAAGCTCCTCGCGCACTTTATCCCAGACCTGCTCTTTCTCCTCCCAGTCGAAACCGACGTTGCGGACTTTCTCCTGAATGCGGTTGGCCTTGATGAGGGCGGGGAGAGCCGAGGGTACTCCGGCAAGCACGGTCTTGTTGCCTCCTTTCTCCTTGAGCTTGATCTCCTCCCAGTTGCGGAGCACTGCGTCCTGATTGTCAGCCTGCACGTCGCCGTAGATATGCGGATGTCGGAAAATAAGCTTGTCGGTCAGGGCCTTGCACACGTCTGCAATGTCAAACTGCTCTTTCTCGTCGGCGATCTTTGCATAGAAACAGACATGTAGAAGTACGTCTCCGAGTTCCTTCTTGATGTTGGGAGTGTCGTCGGCTATAAGTGCGTCGGCAAGCTCGTAGACCTCTTCGAGCGTGTTGGGGCGAAGGGATTCGTTGGTCTGTTTCCGGTCCCAGGGACATTTTTCGCGAAGTTCATCGAGGACGTCGAGCAGGCGTCCGAAAGCGTTGAGTTGTTCTTGTCGTGTGGCCATAATTTATCTTTATCGCGTTCTTGCACATACTGAGAAATGCAAGTCTCAGGCAATCAGCATGTAAGAACGCTTTGAGAATGCTGTTGTAAATAATTGCGTCAAAATTGTAGCGCAAAGTTAAGTGAATTTCGGGAATTAATTGCTATCTTTGTCAACCAATTGTCCTCTTTGACGAGGCCATGTTTTTTGCAGATGATAACGAAAATGCTTGACCAGCGGAACATAAATCGCTTCCGCGAACTGATAGAAAAAAGTTCGCGGATAGTGGTGACGTGCCATGTCCGCCCTGACGGCGACGCCATGGGTTCTTCGCTTGGGCTGATGCATCTGCTGAAATCGTTGGGCAAGGATGCTAAGGTCGTGACGCCTGACACACCGCCGAGACAGCTTTCGTTTCTGCCGTCGTTCATTGAGGTGGTGCCTTACACACGCTACACCGACTATGCCACGCTCCTTGTCGGCGAGGCGGATCTGATAGTCTGCTGCGACTTCAACAGCATCGCGCGTCAGGAAGAGCTTGGCAAGCTCCTCGCAGTCTCCGGCGCAAAGAAGGTGATGGTTGACCATCATCTCTATCCGGAGGATTTTGCCGACGTCCGGTTTTCTTATCCCGAAATGTCGTCGGCAAGCGAGCTGATGTTTCGCATTATCGCCGACATGGGTCTTTACACTTCCGTGAATCTCGACTGTGCCACTTGCCTGTGTACGGGCGTTATCACTGACACGAAGAATCTCAGTGTCAACTGTAGCAATCCGGAAATATATCTCGTGATGCTGGAGCTTACGCGGAAAGGTGTCGATGTGGCGCGGATTGTGAAGAATGCTCTCCATACGAAGCGCTATGAGGGAATAAAGCTCCATGCCTACGCCCTTGCGAACAATTACCGCATATATCGCCGACACAATGCCGCACTGGTCTGGCTCACTCTCCAAGATCTTGAACGGTTCGACTATGAGAAGGGAGACACGGAAGGCCTCGTTGATCAGGCCGGGGAGGCATCCGGCGTTGTCTACACGATTTTCCTGCGTGAGGACAATGACTGCATCAAGGTCTCCACGCGAAGCGTTGACGATTTCCCTGTCAACATCCTCTGCGAGAAGTATTTCAACGGAGGCGGCCACCGTCAGGCGGCCGGAGGCAAGTTTTTCGGAAGCATGGACGAGTGTATAGCGTTGTGCGAGAGTGTGATGGACGAGTTCGACCGCTATCTTCCGACGATGGAGGACGAGTATGTGAGAGAAAAAGTTTGAATAATGAGAAGAATGAAGATTACAAGACATATTTATCTGTTGGCTGCGGTGATTGTGCTTCTGGCCACTGCGGCATGCAGCAAGTCGAAGAGCTATTCCGAGATGCTGCGCGACGAGGAGAAAGCGACCAACTGGTGGCTCGCCAATCAGAAGATTGTCAACGAGGTGCCCGCCGACTCTGTGTTCCTGACCGGAAAGGACGCCCCTTTCTATAAGCTTGACGAAGACGGCTACATCTACATGCAGGTGGTCAATCCAGGCGATCCCGCCAAGAAGGCGAAGAAAGGCCAGCAGGTATTTTTCAGATATATGCGCACCAACATTCTCGAGCTGTATCGCGGCAACAATCCGCAGCCTTCGGGCAATGCCAACGATGTGGGCGGCGGCAATTCCACTTCGTTCCGTTTCGAGGATCTCAGCGCATCAACGTCGCTTCAGTTCGGCGCCGGCATCCAGATGCCTCTCCGTTATCTTGGACTGGACTGTGAGGTCAATCTCGTGCTGCGCAGCTACTACGGCTTTAACGGCGAGACAGGACAGTGTCAGCCGTACATCTATAACATAAAGTATTATCCGGCTTATTATTGAGTCTGGAGTGTACTACTATAAATTATTGTAAGACAGAATAATAAATCAGACATATCATGTCATTGATCAAGTCTATTTCAGGCATACGCGGCACGATCGGTGGTGTCCCGGGCGATGGTCTGGGTGCCGTTGATGTCGTAAAATTTGCTTCCGCCTACGCGGAATTTATCAAACGCAACACATGCAAGCGCGACCGCATCATTGTTGTTGGGCGCGATGCTCGCATTTCGGGCCCGATGGTCAACAGTCTCGTTGAAGGCGCACTCACGGCCATGGGCTTCAATGTCGTGAACATCGGACTCGCCACTACTCCCACCACGGAGATCGCCGTGACCGAGGAGAATGCATGCGGTGGAATCATCATCACTGCCAGCCACAATCCCAAACAGTGGAACGCTCTCAAGCTTCTCAATGAGAACGGCGAGTTCCTCAATGACGCCGAGGGCAAGGAGGTGCTTCGCATTGCCGAGGAGAACGACTTCACTTACGCCGATGTGGACGATCTTGGCAGCGTTTATGTCAATGACACCTACGCGCGCAAACATATAGACAAGGTTCTCGCGCTTCCTCTTGTGGATCGCGAAGCTATTGCCAATGCTGATTTCACAGTCGCTGTCGATGCTGTCAATTCAGTGGGCGGCGTGGTCATTCCGCAACTTCTCCGCGCTCTCGGCGTGAAGAATGTCGTGGAACTGAACTGCGAGCCTACCGGACATTTCGCACATACCCCGGAGCCTATACCCGAGAACCTCACCGGAATCGCCTCGCTGATGGCGAAAGGTGGAATCGATGTCGGTTTCGTCGTGGATCCTGACGTCGACCGCCTCGCGATCGTGATGGAGAATGGAGAGATGTTTGTCGAGGAATACACGCTCGTGGCTGTTGCCGACTATGTCCTCGGCCATACTCCCGGAAACACGGTGAGCAATCTCAGCAGTTCACGCGCTCTGCGCGATGTGACAGAACGCCACAAAGGGTGCGAATACAATGCCGCGGCTGTGGGTGAGGTTAACGTGGTGAAGAAGATGAAGGATACCGGAGCGGTGATCGGCGGAGAAGGCAACGGTGGCGTGATCTATCCGGAACTGCACTATGGACGTGATGCCCTTGTCGGTGTTGCTCTCTTCCTGACCCTGATGGCTAAGAGCGGCAAGAAGGTGACGGAACTGAAAGCCGGCTATCCTGCTTACGCTATTGCAAAGAACAAGATTCAGCTCACTCCCGAGATAGATGTCGACAAGATTCTCGCTGCAATCAAGGAGCGTTTCAGTAATGAACGCATCACGGACATCGACGGCGTGAAGATTGATTTCGCCGACAGCTGGGTTCATCTCCGCAAATCCAACACCGAGCCGATCATCCGCATCTATAGTGAGGCTCACACGATGGAAGAGGCCGACCGGCTCGCTGACACAATCAAGGGTGTCGTGGCCGAGATCACAGGCATCTGATTCAATCTACTATATAACTTAAGAACTCAAGCAGATTCAGTATATGCTAAAAAGATTTTTCCTGAATGTCCTTTCCTCGTTCATGGGCGCCTGGCTTGCCATTGTGGTGTCGGGTTTATGTCTCATGCTCGTAGTGTTCGGCATCATCGGTATCGTTGCCGGAAGCCAGTCCGCAATAGAAAAGAATTCCGTGCTGAAGATTGATCTTCAGGGCGAGCTTATAGAGCGTGAGAATCCGGCAAATCTTGATGTCATGTCGCTGCTCACCTCCGGAAAACTCGAGTATCAGGCGGTCGAGACCCTTGTCTCTGCCCTCGGTCAGGCCAAGAACGACGACCGAATCAAGGCTGTCTATCTTGATTGCGGTGTCCTTGCAGCGGCTCCCGCATCGGTCAATGCGGTGCGCGATGCCTTGAAGGATTTCAAAAGCAGCGGCAAGAAGATCTACGCATACGCCGATCAGTATTCGCAGAGTGCCTACTATGTGGCTACCGTGGCCGATGAACTCTACGTCAATCCTATCGGGTCCGTCGATATCCACGGACTTGGCGGCGAATCGCTTTTCTATAAGGATCTGTTTGACAACATCGGACTTGAGTTTCAGGTCGTAAGGGTAGGCGAGGGCAAGAGCGCCGTCGAGCCTTACACTCAGAATCACATGAGCGAGTATGCCCGCAACCAGACGATGCAGCTACTCGATACGATCTGGGGAGGTCTGCGCGGTGCTATGGCGTCGAGCCGTGGAATCGCCTCGGCAGACATCGACACTCTTATCAACCGCGACATTCCCGGCATCCGTACAGGTTCGTTTGCCAAAGAGCACAAACTCGTGGACGGCACGATGTATCGCCATGAGTTTGAGAAACATATCGCCGATGCTGTCGGACAGAAGGATGGTCTGGAGCATGTCGTGAAACCCTCGACGCTCGCCTCTGTCAATGCTGTCATGTCTCCCGCCATGGGGGGTGACAATCAGATTGCCGTACTCTACGCATGCGGCGGAATCGACAACGGACTTGAAGGTGGCATCAATTCCACTGATCTCGTCAAGGAGATTCTTGAGCTTGCCGACGACGAGAATGTCAAGGGTCTTGTCCTCAGAGTCAACTCGCCCGGTGGCAGCGCCTACGGCAGCGAACAGATCTGGGAGGCTGTCGAGTATTTCAAGAAGCAGAAGAAGCCTGTGGCTGTCTCGATGGGTGATTATGCCGCATCCGGAGGCTACTATATCTCTTGCGGTGCCAACCGCATTTTCGCCGACAAATACACTATCACCGGCTCCATCGGCATCTTCGGACTTATCCCCAATATCAAGGGACTCACCGAAAAGATCGGCCTTAATGCCGAAATGGTGTCCACTAACCCCGAAGCTCAGCTTTTCACACTGTTCGAACCGCTTAACGATCATCAGCTTGCTTCCCTGCAGCAGATGGTTGACGATGGCTACGAGCTCTTTGTGAAACGTTGCGCCGACGGCCGTCATCTTCCCGTCCATTCCATCAAGGCAATTGCCGACGGCCGCCCCATAGCCGCTACCGTGGCCGTTCGTTACAAGCTTGTGGATCAGATCGGATCGCTTCAGCAGGCAATCGACTGGACTGCAGCAAAGGCCGGAATCGCCAAGGACTATAACGTCGGTGTTTACCCATTTATCGAGCCCAACATCTTCCTTCAGATGGCGCAGCAGCAGACTGTGTTGCCCGCACCGATACAGAAACTCTTCTATGGCCGCGACATGGATGCCGAGATGCTGAATATGCTTGGCGGCATCCTGACTGCGGACAGACTTAAAGCGGAGTATTCTGTTCTGAGGGTTAAAATGTGATAGTAAAGCAATATGGTTTAATTTCAAAACGCGATTGAAAACAAGGTGAAAGAGCGAACGCGTAAAGACAAAATTCTTACTGGAATACTGACTCCGTTGTCTTGGATCTATGGAGCCGCGGTCTATGTGCGCAACAAAATGTTTGACTTTCATCTTCTCCCCTCCACGCGTTTCGACGTTCCGGTCATCTCCGTCGGCAACATAACTGTCGGAGGGACAGGCAAGACACCTCATGCCGAGTGGATTGTCGAGAATCTTGCCGACAGCTTCAACATTGCCGTGCTGAGTCGTGGATACAAGCGCAAGACCAAAGGTTTCGTGCTTGCCACTCCCCACAGCACGCCTATGACAATCGGCGACGAACCATACCAGATCTACCGTAAGTTCAGGGGTGTTGCGAGAGTGGCAGTTTGCGAGAAACGTAAAAAAGGTATTGAACGTTTGCTCAAGATATATCCGGATATCAACCTGATTGTTCTTGACGATGCCCTCCAGCATCGTTATGTCGATCCGAAAGTTTCTATTCTGCTCATGGACTGGTCGCGTCCGGTCTATCGCGATCATCTGCTTCCGCTCGGGAGACTGCGTGAAAGCTCGTCGGCACTCAACAGAGCCGATTTCGTCGTTGTCACCAAGGTGCCACGCGACGTGAAGCCTGTTGATCTTATGATTGTTAAGAAGGAACTCGACCTGATGGCATATCAGCAGCTTCTTTTCACTCGGTTCAGCTACAATCCTCCTGTGCCGGTGTTCGAGGAGTCGGCCCGATACGCCCTCTCGCTTGACAGGCTCACCCACGACGACATCGTGATGCTGCTCACCGGAATTGCCAATCCGCGCGGACTCGTGCAGTATCTTGACGACTATGATTTCAGGATGAGGGTTGAGCATTATCCCGACCATCATTTCTACACGCGCAAGGATCTGGAGTTGATCTCCCGACGCTTCGAGGAGCTTAACGGAGCGCGTAAAGTCATAATCACGACCGAAAAGGATGCCGTCAGACTTGCCGACAATCCTTATTTCCCCGAATACCTGAAGCCCTACATCTACTATCTGCCGATATCGGTGGAACCTGTGGGCGACTATTCCCAGGATCTTGTGAAAGACAAGATTATAGCCGCGATAAAAGCCAGAGACTGACTTTATCGCCTCTAAATTACAACACATATTATCCTTAAATTTTTATACTATGCTTGAGAAAATCAGACAAACAGCCGATTACATAAAATCGAAAGTAGATAAATGTCCCGACACCGGAATCATTCTCGGTACCGGACTCGGTCAGCTCGTAGATCATATTGACATCGTGACGGAACTTCCGTATAATGAGATTCCCAATATGCCGGTCTCGACAGTCGAGGGTCATAGCGGTAAGCTTATCTTCGGCTATCTCGGCGGCAAATATATCATGGCAATGCAGGGACGTTTCCATTACTACGAGGGCTACGACATGAAGCAGGTGACATTCCCTGTGCGTGTCATGCGTGCTCTGGGTGTGGAGACTCTGTTTGTCAGCAATGCCGCCGGCGGCATGAACAAGGAATTCAAGGTGGGTGACATAATGATTATCACTGACCATATCAACCTTTTCCCCGAGAATCCTCTGCGAGGCAAGAACTACGAGGAACTCGGCACGCGTTTTCCTGCTATGACTGAGGCTTACAGCCACGAGCTTATCCGCAAGGCCGACGAAATTGCCGCTGCAAAAGGCATACGCGTGATGCACGGCGTCTATGTCGGCACCGCCGGCCCGACATTCGAAACTCCCGCAGAATATGAGTTCTTCCGCGTGATCGGAGGCGACGCCGTCGGCATGTCTACAGTGCCGGAGGTCATTGTCGCCAACCATGCCGGAATGAGAGTGTTCGGCGTCAGCGTCATCACCGACCTCGGCGGCAAGGATGTCACGGAAGTGCCCACTCACGAGGAAGTGCAGAAAGCTGCTGTCAAGGCTCAGCCTTACATGACGGAAATAATGAAGGAGCTTGTAAAATCAATTTAAGGCAAACATAATCTAAATTTTTTCGCTCACTATGTCTGACACACCGAAACCGCAGAATCAGGAGACTGAAATCAGCACGCTCGGCGAATTCGGTCTCATTGACCATCTGACAAAAGATTTTCCGCTTCGCAATCCTCAGTCCCATAAGGGCGTGGGCGACGATGCCGCCGTGCTCGCGTTCGGCGACAAGGAAGTGCTCGTGACTACTGACCTTCTTCTTGAAGGAATCCATTTCGATCTGCACTACGTGCCGCTGAAGCATCTCGGCTACAAGGCCGCGGTTGTCAATTTCAGCGACATTTACGCCATGAACGGCACTCCAAAGCAGATCACGGTCAGTCTCGGCATCTCCAGCCGCTTCACCCTGCAGCATATCGAGGCGTTGTATGACGGCATCCGTCTGGCGTGCGAAACCTACGGAGTGGATCTCGTGGGCGGCGACACAAGCGCCTCCGCCACCGGCCTTGTAATCAGCATCACATGTATCGGCGAGGCTGAGAAAGAGGAGATTGTATATCGCAGTGGCGCAAAACCGACCGATCTTATCTGCGTCAGCGGCGACCTCGGTGCGGCATACATGGGACTGCAGCTTCTCGAACGTGAGAACCGCGTGGCCGCCGAGAGCCGCAATCCCGATTTCCAGCCGGATTTTTCCGGCAAGGAATATATCCTTCAGCGTCAGCTGAAACCGGAGGCACGCAAAGACATCGTGGAGCTTCTCCGCGACAAGGGAATTCGTCCGACCGCCATGATGGATGTCAGCGACGGACTTTCGTCGGAACTGCTCCATATCGCCAAGGCGAGCGATGTCGGCGTAAGAGTCTATGAGGACAAGATACCCATTGACTATCAGACTGCTCTGATGGCCGAGGAACTGAACATGAACCTCGTGACCGCCGCACTCAACGGCGGCGAGGACTACGAGCTGCTGTTTACCGTGCCGCTGACCGATCACGAGAAAGTCGAGAAGCTACAGGGTCTCAGTGTGATTGGCTATGTCACCAAGCCGGAGCTTGGCGCAGCTCTTGTCACACGCGACGGACAAGAGCTTCCTCTCCGTGCTCAGGGCTGGAATGCCTTCACTCAGGAGTAAGCTCACATTCCGAAAATCCATATCAGGCCGCGGCGTTTGTCGCGGCTTTTCTTTGCGAGTTACTTACTAACACTATTTAACACACTATCCTCCGCCCATGAGCTATTAAATTGCTACTTTTGCGTGTTAAAAACATACTCTAAACAGATTATAGAAATGAACGAGTCAGTGAATCTCCGCGAGCTTAACGAATTGATTTCGGCTAACAGCGGCTTTATCACCAACATAACCCACGGCATGACCTCGCGCATCGTAGGTCAGAAGCATCTTGTCGATTCGCTTCTCATAGCGCTCCTCTGCAACGGCCACGTGCTTCTTGAGGGCGTCCCGGGTCTTGCGAAGACTCTTGCCATCAAGACTCTTGCCCAGCTTGTCGACGCCAAATACAGCAGAATACAGTTCACCCCCGACCTTCTCCCCGCCGACGTCACCGGTACGATGATCTACAGCGTCAAGCAGGAGAAATTCGAGATCAAGAAAGGTCCCATTTTCGCCAACTTCGTGCTGGCCGACGAGATCAACCGTGCTCCCGCCAAAGTGCAGTCAGCACTTCTTGAGGCCATGCAGGAGCGTCAGGTCACAATCGGCGACTCCACTTTCCCTCTGCCGCAGCCTTTCCTCGTGATGGCCACACAGAATCCCATCGAGCAGGAGGGCACATATCCTCTGCCAGAGGCGCAGACAGACCGTTTCCTCCTGAAAGTCGTGATCGGTTATCCCGACAAAGAAGAGGAGAAGCAGATCATCCGCATAAACATCGGAGGCCATCTTCCCGCCGTCAATCCGCTCCTCTCCACAGCCGACATCGTGAAGGCTCAGGAGGTAGTTCGCAAGATCTACATTGACGAAAAGATAGAAGACTATATAGTTGACATCGTATTCGCAACCCGCGAGCCGGCACACTACGGCCTGCAGGACATCGCCGGATACATCGACTTCGGCGCCTCGCCGCGAGCCTCCATCTCGCTTGCACTCGCAGCAAGGGCTTACGCTTTCCTGCGTTCCCGCGGCTATGTCATCCCCGAGGATGTGCGTGCCGTCTGCCACGACGTGCTGCGCCACCGTCTCGGCCTGACCTACGAGGCCGAAGCCAACAATGTCACCGCCGACGATGTGATCAACGCAATTCTCAACGCTGTAAAAGTGCCCTGATCCCTTTCCTGACTGCTTATGGATGCCAAAGAGCTTCTTAAAAAGGTAAGACGGATCGAGATCAAGACGCGCGGTCTATCGCAGAACATCTTTGCGGGAGAATATCACACGGCCTTCAAGGGCCGCGGCGTGGTGTTCAGCGAGGTTAGGGAATACCAATACGGCGACGACATCCGCGACATCGACTGGAATGTCACCGCCCGCCACAACAAGCCTTTTGTGAAAGTCTACGAGGAGGAACGTGAGCTTACGCTCATGCTTCTTGTCGACGTTTCCGAGAGCGGAATTTTCGGCGCCGTCGGTCCCGAGAAGAAGGAGATGATGGCCGAGATCGCCGCCACATTGGCGTTCTCCTCGATTCAGAACAAAGACAAGGTCGGAGTCATCTTCTTCAGCGACAGGATCGAGAAGTTTATTCCTCCCAAGAAAGGGAAAAAACATATCCTGCTGATCATCCGCGAGATCATCGATTTCAAGGCTCAGAGCAAAGGCACCGACATCGGAGTGGCGCTCCGCTATCTCACCAACGCGCTCAAAAAGCGTACCACGGCTTTTCTGATCTCAGACTTCATCGACCCCCACGACTATACCAAGCCGATGGAGATCGCCAACAGCAAGCACGATCTTGTGGCCGTTCAGGTCTACGACAAGCGCGACACCAAGATGCCCGACGTGGGACTTGTGCGTCTGCGTGACAGCGAGACCGGCGAAGAGCAGTGGGTCGACACATCGTCGAAAAAGGTGCGCCAGCTCTACGACAAGGCGTGGTATGAGACACAGCAGCGTCTTTCCTCAGCCGCACGCGCTGGCAAGGTTGATGTGGCATCGGTCGCCACCGACGAGAACTTTGTCAAGGCTTTGCTCGGATTGTTTAAAAAAAGAAGTATGCGCTGAGCGTAAGGCTCAGCTCCGTAAGATATGATGTTAAATCGCAAGATATTTCCTCTGACACGGACTCTGATGCTCGTGGTGTCGCTGATTGCCGCCTCTCTTTCGGCTTTCGGCGTGCCGCCCAAGGTCAGTGCCAAGCTTTCGGCTCCCGCCGCCGTGATGGGCGACAGACTCTCGCTCGACGTTCAGGTTGTGGCCGACCGTTCCGCCAAGGGTCGCTTCCCGATCTTCGACGGCATTCAGCCCGACGGACATGCCACCCTTGTAGGCGATACAGTGGAGCTTGGAGCGAAAATCGAGTCAAGCTCAATCGACCTCGGAAGCGGCAGAGTGCAGATCGACTACAAAATTCCGGTTCAGGTCTTTGACTCAGGATTCTATACGCTCCCTCCGATAGCTTATGTCAGCGGCCGCGACACGGCATACACTGATCCTCTGACACTGAAGATCGTGCCTGTTCCGGCGCAGGCCTCCGACGAGATTTCCGACTACACAGCCACACTCGCTTCCGGCAAAGGTGTCTTCTACGACCGCTTGCCGCTCTGGCTTCTCGAATGGTGGTGGCTTATCCTCGTCGCCATTCTCGTCGTAGGTGCAGGAGTTGTTTTCCTATCGCGCTACAAGCGCGTGAAACTCCGCAAGGCCGCGCGGCCTCTGCCTCCCTATCAGGAGGCGATCCGCGACCTCGACCTTCTGAAGGAACAGAAACTATGGGAGAACGGCCGCGACAAAGAGTATTACACCCGACTGATAGACATCCTGCGCCGCTACATATCGCGCCGCTTCGAGATCCACGCCATGGAGATGACCTCCGACCAGATTCTCGACAGCGTGAAGACCCACGAGCGCATCAAGCCTTATCTGCGTCAGTTCAAGGCCGTGCTCGCCGTGGCTGATTTCGTGAAATTCGCCAACATGCGCTCTACTCCTGAGGAAAATATCGGCGCCATTGACGAGGTCAAGAATTTTGTTGAGGCTACACGTCCCACGACCGAGGAACAGAAGACAGAGGAGGAACAGCTCCGCAAGTCCGAACCGCGTCAGAAGACCGCACGCTGGGAACGCAGGAACAGTGCGCCCAAGAAAAATACTGAAGATCAAGGAAAGGAGGTATCGAAATGAAATTCCTTCACCCCTGGATGTTTCTCCTTCTGATTGTCTGGATTCCCATTGTCTGGTTTTGGATCCATCAGCGTCGCAAAGGCGTTCCGTCGCTTACGATTTCCACAACACGACCTTTCGCCTCGCTCCCTTTCACATGGAAGCGTCTGGCTGAATACGCCGTGCTGATTCTGCGCCTTGCAGTCGTAGGCGCTCTCGTCGTCGCCCTCGCACGTCCGCAGAAGACCGATTCCCTTTCCGACAGCACGATCAACGGCACCGACATCGTCCTTGCCCTCGATATCTCCGAGAGTATGCTCACTCCCGACATGTCACCCAACAGATTTGAGGCCGCCCGCGACATCGCGTCCGATTTCGCTGCCAAACGCGAAAACGACAACGTGGCGCTCGTAGCCTTCGCCGGAGAGAGCCTTACGATGATGCCGCTCACCAACGATCCGACAGCGATCGTGGGTGCCATATCCAATCTCCAGCTCGGTATGCTTGGAGACGGAACAGCCATCGGCGACGGACTCGTCACCGCCATCAACCGTGTCGTGAGCGGCAAGGCCGAATCGAAATCAATTATCCTCATCACCGACGGCTCCAACAACGCCGGTGAGGTCGATCCCCTAACTGCCGCTCAGATTGCAAAGGAGAAAGGTGTCAAGGTCTACACCATTGCCATTGGCAAGGATCAGGTCGTGCCGATGGGTTCCTATTTCGACCCCATGGCCACGGTCTATGTCCCTATCGACATGGAGACTCTCTCGAGGATTTCCGCGATGACCGGCGGCAAGACTTACCGAGCCACCAATCAGAATGCCCTGCGTGAGATATTCAGCGATATCGACAAGCTGCAGAAGACAGTCATGGAGACCAACAGCTACACACGCACCGAAGAGTGCTTCATGCCATGGATTTTCCTTGCGCTCGGATGCCTGATTCTTGAGATACTGATACGGCTCACCATCCTGCGCCGTATCCCCTAAAATATGTATATTCACAATGTTAGATTTCGCATATCCCCGTCTGCTGCTGCTTCTGCTTCTTCTGCCTGTGTTTGCCGGCATGTATGTCTGGGCACGAAGGGCACGCAAACGGAAACTTAAGAAATTCGGTAACCCTGAGATTCTGGCGTCTCTGATGCCGGACGTCTCCTCTTATAAGCCCGCGATCAAGCTCACGCTGATTCTCCTTGCGCTTGCATGTCTCATCATTGCCGCCGCGCGTCCGTGGGGCGGTATCGTCAACACCGGCGGCAAGCGCACCGGCATGGAAGTCGTCATCGCAGTCGATGCCTCCAACTCGATGCTCGCATCCGCCACAGGCAACGACGGCGACGCATCGCGAATGACTACCGCAAAGGTGATGCTTGAACGTCTCATCGGCAATATGTCCAACGACCGGGTAGGTCTCGTGGTTTTCGCGGGAGAGGCATACCAGCTGATCCCCGCCTCCTCCGACTATGCTTCGGCAAAAAGCTTCCTCAATTCCATTTCCCCCGAGGAGATTCCCGTGCAGGGTACAGACATCGAAGCCGCCATCAATGTGGCGTGCGCTACATTTTCCAAGGATAAAAACGTTGGCAAAGCCATCGTGCTTCTCACCGATGTCGAGGAACTTGACGATCCGCAGGCCGCGCTTGCCGCAGTAAAGAAGGCAGCCGAAAGCGGCATTCAGGTCGATGTGATAGGCGTGGGTACGGCCGAAGGTGTCAGGATCCCTTACGAAAACGGATATTTTCGCGACGAGAGCGGCGAAATTGTGCAGACACGCCTTAACGACGAGCTCGGCCGTCAGCTTGCGAAGGCCGGGGGCGGCGTCTACGTCAATGCGGCTGCAGACAATGCCCTCAGTGTCGTGCAGCGCCAGATGCGCTCTGTGCGCCAGTCGACCATCAGCGCCAGCACTTTTGCCGTCCACGACGAGCTGTATTCCTATTTCGCCGTCGCCGCATTGATACTTCTTGTCGCCGAGAGTTGCATCAGCATGGGCAAAAACCGCTGGCTCAGCAAGTTTGTTTTCTTCAGGAGAGGGCGTTCCGCCGGTATCCTGCGCAAATCGAAAAACTGACGACAAAATGAAGACAAGCAAGATACCATATATATTTTCAGCCTTTCTTCTCCTTCTGCTGACTTCCTGCGTATCCGAGGAATACAAGGCTTCGAGAGGCGAGCGTGAAGCTATTGCCGAAGGCAACGGACAGTATGCCGAGGAAAAATATGCCGAGGCATCCGAAGCCTACGGCCGCGCGTTGCAGCATAACGCCTCCAGTGTGCCGGGACGTTTCGACGAGGCTCTTGCCGACATGCGTCTCGCCCTTGCTCTTTCCGATTCTGCAAAGATCAAAGGCATGCAGACAGCCTACGAGCGTTTCGACTCCATCGCTCGGAATTATCCGGGATCGGCCGTGGCCGCGCAGTCCTATTACAATATGGGAAACCTGATGTACGCACAGAATAAGATCGACGAGTCGATCGACCTCTACAAGCGATCTCTCCGCATCGATCCCTCCGATTCGCTTGCGCGCCGCAATCTTCGCATCGCGCAACTCAATCAGCCTCCAAAGGACAAGAACGGAGGCGGTGGCGGCGGCAACGACGACAAGAATCAGGACAAGGACAAGAAGGATGACAAGCAGCAACAGCAGCAGAATCCTCAGCAGCAACAGCAGCAGAATCCTCAGCAGCAACAGCAGAGTCCGGAGCAGCAACAGCCGCAGAAACCTCAGCAACAGCAGCCCGCGCAGCCTCAGCAGCTCAATCAGGGCGCTTCCGACAGAATCCTCCAGAGAAGCCAGAACCGCGAGAATGAGGTGCGCCGACAGCTCTACAAGAGTGCAAGCGACGCCTCCATCAACAAACGCCACCGCATCAAGAACTGGTGATCGGAAATAGTCTATTATGAAGAAATCGCGCCACATATTCATCATCCTGTTGCTCGCACTATTTTCCGCTGCCGCAAGTTTCTCTCTCTCGGCATCCGGGAGTGTGCGAATCGAATTGCAGCCCTCCAATCCCGGAGTCGGCGACATGGCATATCTGAAAATTATCTGCATCAATGTCAACGGCAAGCCCTCGCAGCCTGCGTCCGTGCCGGGATTCAGCGTGAAGTATTTCACGCTCACCAAGATGAAAATGAAAAGTGTCTCCGACGGCCACAACGTCTCGACCGTGCAGGAGAACGAATATTCCGTGACATTGCGTGCCGAGAAGGAAGGCTCCTACACTTTCGGCCCCATTAAGGTCGGCAACGCAAGATCGAACACTATTTCCTACAGAATCGGTCCGAAATCGTCGCATCAGAAGGCGCCATCATCGTCGGCTCCTGCCAACCCCTACATGCCGACGCATCAGCCTGTGCTGTCGAAGGCCGGGGGCAACGACCTCTTCCTCCGCGCCGAAGTCAGCACAACCACGCCCTACGAGCAGCAGCCTGTCGTCTATTCTGTCAAGCTCTATACGAGCTACGAGGGCACGTTGCCGCTCGGTTCCCCTTCGGCTCCTTCGTTTGAGAACTGTACGAGCGAGGTCTCTAATGTCGTGGACCACAACATGAATATCGAGACATACAACGGACGGCAATACCGCACGGCTGTAATCATGCGCTACATCCTTTTCCCCTCGCATTCGGGTAAGGCTGTCATTAAAGGCAACACCGTATCTTTCTCGGTGAAGCAGCTTATGGAGTATGACGACGGCTCCAGCCAGATGATTCCCATCTATCAGCGCGGTCAGGTAGACGCCGAAGTGCCGACCGTCACGCTCGACGTCCGTCCGCTCCCTGCGGCCGACGACGGCGCCCATATCAATGGTGTCGGCAGATTTGATGTCAAGACTACGGTACCCAAGACCAAGGCGTCGGTCAATCAAATCGTCAACGTCAAATATACTGTCAGTGGCGTCGGCAATCTCAATTTCCTCACGCTTCCTGACATCGCATCCTCGCTTCCGCCGGAGCTGAAATTCGTGAAGTCGGAGAGCAAGATGCAGAAGGAGATCACTAACACCGACATGACAGGAAACGTCGAGTTCACGGTGAGCCTGATACCCACGAAGGAGGGACGCGTCGAACTCCCTCCGCTCAGTTTTGTCTTTTTCAACCCCGCTGATGGCAAATTCTATACGAAGAAGGCCACAGGCTGTACATTCGAGGTCGGCAAGAGCACAGTTTCATCCGACAGCAACGAGAGGCTGACGTTCAATTCAAAGTTGCAGAATGTCGGCACGCTGAGCAAGTCCCCGCGCTTTGCCATCGACTCTTTTGGATATTATCTTGTCTATCTGATTCCGGCCGTATTGCTCCTTCTTGTCATCGTCGTTTATCGGCGCCATGTCCGCATTTCCTCCGACATCGTGGGAATGCGCCGCCGCAAGGCCGGAAAGATGGCCCGTTCGCGCCTGAAACAGAGCGCGCGTTTCATGCGGCGCGGCAACCGTCAGGAATTCTATGCTGAGACGCTGAAAGCGCTGTGGGGATATATGGCGCAGAAACTCAATATGCCGGTCTCGGAACTCTCTCGCGACAATGTGAGCGAAAGGCTGCTCGGTTTCGGCGCCTCTCAGGAACTTGTCAGCAAGGTCATCGACGTCATAGACCAATGCGAGTTTGCCCGCTACGCTTCCGGCGCCTCTGTCGACATGAAGAAAGTCTACGATGAAGCTTCCGATTGCATCGAGGCTCTGGAGAAGGTGATTCCTGCATCGGCAAAAGCATCTCAGATTCCGGAAAAATCCACAGACAACAATTTACCGTCATGAGAACAGTCACATTCATCATATTACTCCTCTCTACTCTGAGTTGCTGGCCGCAGTCGCAGCGTGAACTGTTGCAGCAGGCCAACAAGGCATATAATGACAGCGACTACGTGAAGTGCGTCAATCTGTATCAGGGTCTGTTGAAAAGCGACGGCGCGGATTCCGAACTTTACTACAATCTCGGCAACGCCTACACCAAGCTGGAAAATTACGGTTCTGCGGTGCTCAACTATCGCAAGGCTCTTAAGCTCAAGCCGTCAGACCGCGCTGCCGCCCACAATCTCGCTTACGCCGAGCAGATAGTCTCCATTGCCAATGAGGCTAACGTCGAAGACCGCAACCTCGACCCGACGCCGAAACCGCTCCCTTTCTTCAGCCGTCTGAGGGGGTGGATAGAGACTCCCGGCTCCGATTTCTATGCGTGGTTTGCGGGAGTGCTTTTCATTTTTGTCTGCGGAGCCATCGCTGTCTATCTTTTCGTTTCGTCTCCCAAATGGAAGAAGGTGGGATTCTTCACCGCTCTCCCGGCGCTGTTCCTCTCGATCGGATGTCTCCTGCTCGCATTTTCCTGCAAAAAGTCTACGTTCAGAACCACTGATTGCGTGCTTATTGTGCCACAGGCCACCCTCAGGCAGTCTCCTTCCGTGGATGCCAAGGATGTCGCTGTGCCTCTCTCCGGAGGAACGACGTTCAGGATCATGAGGGAGGCTACGGATCCAGAAAAGAACCGCTGGATCGACGTGTGGCTCAACGACGATTTCACGGGATGGCTCCCTGCGGAATATGTCGAAAAGGTGGAGATTTGAATTCT
This sequence comes from uncultured Porphyromonadaceae bacterium, assembly GCA_902491625.1. GTDB lineage: Bacteria > Bacteroidota > Bacteroidia > Bacteroidales > Muribaculaceae > Lepagella. The sequence goes on from CABUIO010000017.1 coordinate 32,828, forward strand.
TTTATTGTGGTGAGGAGTCCAAATGCGTCGTGTCTCTCGCCGAGGATCATCTTTTTTGATATTCCGAATGCTTGTGGAAGGGTGCTAAACAACTGTAAATCAGGAGTGAATTCAAAAACATGTTGTAGAACTATAAAAATAATCTTCCCTTTGTTTTGTCAGCCGGGAAATTATTTCTAAATTAGCGAGACGAAATAAAATTTACTATCAACCTCATAAATTCCATTATCATGAGTAAAACAGTCACATTCAACGAGCTCCGCAGAATCAAAGATAGTTTGCCTGATGGTAGCACCCACCGTATTGCCGATAAACTCAACGTTACGGTTCAGACAGTCCGCAATTATTTCGGTGGTGTGAACTATCAGTTTGGAAAGAACGCAGCCATGCACATCGAGCCGGGTCCCGACGGTGGCCTTGTAGTACTCGATGACACGACAATCTATGATATGGCTCTCGACATTCTCCGCGAACAGAACAAGAAAGATTGAGACCCATCAATTCGTTATTCCCTTAAGAAACATGTAGGGTGGAGGAATGGCAATTCTTTCCACCCTCTTGTCTTTATCTCTTTTTAACCGACTCAGGCTATGGACAATCCCTATATAACTCTCGCTATCCACACATACGACTATGCCGTCGAGCTTCGTCGTATTCTGGAAAGCAACGGCGTGGCGGCACGTCTTGAGAATGTCGATCTGCAGGGCAACTCTGCTTCGTCGGGTGTGCGCGTCAGGATTCCCTCTTCCGACCTTCCGCTCGCGCTGAAGATTGTGGAGAACTCCATCGCCATCTCTCCGTCAATGGCTTGCGGGGGCAAGGGGGTGGGCGACAAGGTGCTGATTCCGGTCGATTTCTCCGGCTACAGTTATCTGGCTTGTGCCGCCGGTTTTGCTTTCGCGTCGCTGCTTGGAGTCGAGGCCGTGATCCTCAATGTCTTCGCTTCTCCTTATTTCGACGGCAATATCGGCAATACCGACGGCCTCAGCATCGAGATTGCCGATGCCAAGATGCAGAAGAGCCTTGAGGATGCCGCTAAAATAGAGATGCGTCGCCTTTCGCAGAGACTTCGTAAGGAGATAATTGCGGGAACGCTGCCGCCGGTTAAGTTCTCTACGGAGATTCTCGAAGGTGTGCCTGAAGATGCCATAATGCAGTATGCTCGCAGCAATCCTCCGATGCTTATTGTCATGGCCACGCGCGGCACCCACAAGAAGGCATCGCAGATGATCGGAAGTGTGGCTGCGGAGATCATCGACTCCTGCCGTCTTCCTGTGTTCACTGTGCCGGAAAATTTCACCTTCACTTCGTTCGAAGCCATGAAGGAGGTGATCTTCTTCTGCAACATCGACCAGCAGGACCTGCTTGCAATGGACGTCTTCATGCGTCTCCTTCATTCGTGCCCGCTCCACGTCCATCTTGTGCCGGTGAGCGACAGGGCCGGAAGCAGTCTTCGCTCGCGCCTTGACGCGCTTGAACGCTACTGTCGTGAGCATTATCCGGCTCAGAGTTTTACTTCCGCGATTATTCCAAAGGATTCTTTCCGCTCGGACATGGAGACGTATATACAAAGCCGGAAGATCAGTATGCTCGTGGTGCCGAACAAGAAAAAGAACGCTTTTTCACGCCTTTTTAACCCTGGAATCGCTCATCGCATCATCTTTGAAAAAGACATTCCGATGCTGGCGCTTCCGGTCTGATTTCAAAATCAAACAAAGTTGAGACAATTTCAATGGTTTATCCCGGAAATTTCGAAGAAAAAACAGGATTCTCCTATATCAGGGCCCTTGTGGGCGATAAATGTATCAGTAGGCTCGGTCGCCAGTGGTGTGACGACATGCAATTCTCTTCTGACTATGAGACTGTCAGGAAGAGGCTTCTGCAGACCGACGAGATGGTGGCTGCGCTCGGCAGCTCTTCCGACCTTCCGGTTCACAGTATCTACGATGTCTCAGACCATATCCGGCGCCTTTCGGTCAATGGCAGCTACCTTGAGGCCGAGGTGCTCAGGCATCTCCGGTCCACTCTTGCCACAGCCGATTCTGTAGCTTCCTTTTTCCGGAAAACCTCAGAGGAATCCTCCTCGTATGTCTATCCCAATCTCAACGAGGCGCTCGCTCCGCTGCAATCCTTCCCTGAGGTAATCCGTTCCATTGACAACATCCTGACCGACCACGGCACGATCCGCGACACGGCCTCGCCTCAGCTGGCATCCATAAGCCGCTCGTTGCAGTCGGTGAGTGCTTCGATGTCAGGCATCATGCGTCGCGTGATAGACCGCAGCGCATCGCAGGGAGTCCTGACCCGCGATGTCACTCCTACGGTGCGCGACGGCCGTCTTGTCGTTCCGGTTCCTGCGATGCTCAAAAGGCGTCTTGACGGCATTGTCCACGATGAGAGTGCCACGGGCAAGACTGTCTTTATCGAGCCTGCCGAGGTTGTGGAGGCCAATAACAGACTCCGCGAGCTTCAGGCAGAGGAACGCCGAGAGATCATACGCATCCTTGTAGAGCTTGCTGACACTTTGCGTCCGAAGGCCGACGATATGCTTGCGACCATGAATATCCTCGGCCTCTTTGAGTTTATACGTGCCAAGGCTCTTGTAGCCATTCAGTTCGGCGGCTCGATGCCGACGATGGACCGCAAGCCCCATATAGAGTGGTATCATGCGGTGCATCCTGTCCTTGCCGCGACACTTGAGGCACAGGGCAGGGAAGTGGTGCCACTCGACATCACCCTCGACAGCCGTCGGCGTATCCTTGTCATCTCGGGTCCGAATGCCGGAGGTAAGTCTGTGACGCTTAAGACAGTGGGCATCGTGCAGTATATGCTCCAGTGCGGACTTCTCCCCACGCTCTATTCCAATTCCCATGTCTCGGTCTTTTCTGATATTCTTCTCGACATCGGCGACGAGCAATCGATTGAGAACGACCTTAGTACCTACAGCTCGCATCTGCGCAACATGAAGAGTTTCCTCAACGCTGCCTCTGCTTCCTCGCTGATCCTTATCGACGAGATGGGATCTGGCACGGAGCCTCATTTCGGAGGCGCGTTGGCCCAGAGTATCCTTGAAAAGCTCAACGAGATGAAGGTGATGGGCATCGTTACCACACACTACCAGAACCTTAAGAGCTTTGCCGATACGACTGATGGAGTGGTCAACGGCGCTATGCTCTATGACCGACAGAAGATGCGTCCGCTTTTCCAGCTCTCAATCGGTTCGCCGGGAAGCTCGTTTGCCCTGGAGATTGCACGCAACACCGGACTTCCTGCCGATGTCATTGAAAAGGCAAAGGAGATTGTCGGCTCGGACTATGTCGATTCCGACAAATATATGCTCGACATTGCCCGCGACAGAAGGTATTGGGCCAACAAGCGCCTGTCTATCAAGGAGAAAGAGCATAAGCTCGACCAGATTCTTGAGTCGTATGAGAACACTGCCGGCGACCTTCGCCGTCGAAAGGCGGAGATTCTTGCCGATGCCCGACGTCAGGCCGCCGACATTCTGCGCAACAGTAATGCCGTTCTCGAAAAGACGATTCTTGAAATTCGTAAGAATCAGGCTGAAAAAGAACGTACGAAAGAGCTGCGCCAGGAACTTGATAATTATAAGAAGACTGTCGCAGATACATCCGAAGATGCTTCTATTCAGAGCCTTAAGACTGTGAAGCGTCCGAAGAAAAGAAAAAAAGGGCAGGAGCAGACATCCGGCGAAGTCAAGGCAAAGGTCGTCAAGGAGGCTGAGCTTGCGGTGGGAAGTAATGTCAAGATGGCTGACAGCAACACTGTCGGCACTATCATTGCCATTGACGGCGCGAAGGCCACGGTCGCTTTCGGTGCCCTGCGCACTATCGTGCCCCTTGACCGACTCAGACCGACTTTGCAGAAAGCGGTGCAGAATCCGGCGTCGCAGCTCGCGGGGGGCATGAAAACATCCTCCGTGTCAGATGTTTCGCGATCGCGTCAGCTTAGCTTTTCGCGTGAGCTTGACGTCAGAGGCATGAGGGTGGACGAGGCTTTGCAGGCTGTGACATATTTTCTTGACGACGCCCTGCAGTTCAGCGCAGATAGGGTGCGTATCCTTCACGGTACAGGGACAGGAGCACTCCGCGCCTCAATTCGCCAGCTGTTGCAGACGAATCCTGCGGTCGCTCAGTTCCACGACGAAGACGTAAGATTCGGGGGCGCCGGAATCACAGTCGTGGTCATGGCATAAAAAATGCAACGCGAATTGCGCTGCAATCTAATAATCTTAATAATCTTACTAATTTGCTCCCTTATTGTATAGTTTAGGGAGCGGATGACCAAGGATTTCCCTAATTTTTACCAAATCCTTTGATGTCATTGGCGTTTCAGCTTAAGACGCAGCTCTCGATGAAACGCTGGACATACAGTTTCAAAAAATTAAACATAATTCGAAGTTTTAGTTACACATCACATCTCATTCCTTCGATTTTTACATCGGATTCTTGAGATAAGCAAGTAGTCTCTACTACTCTTTTTATGCTTATATAACACACGACCCTCAGGAAGTGTTTGTTTTTGACGCTGCAAAGTTATATCTTATTTTACGATTTTACAAGTATTTTGCCCATAAAATATGTTTTACAACATTGTTCTATAATATAGTTACCTGGCATATAGTCCCTTTCCTCATCCTCTATAGTAGCCGTTTTCATTCTCTCTGATAGTTCTTCATTGTTCCTTATTGTTCGCTTTGTTTTTCAGACATAGAGGGAGGATTTGTTTCCGTTTCGTGCCTCCTGCGGCGCCTTGAATCCTTGGGTGTTCTCCTTACAAGTACATTATGAAACGGCAAGTCGCCTTCTATTATGGATTATTTTTTGCGCCTCAACTCCCCAATTCAAAAAAAATTCCTAACTTTGTCGCTCGTTAAACGATAAGCACCTGATGACAGAGCTGAACAATCTTCTGACTTTTGAACCTTATTTCAAGCCCGTTCTCTGGGGTGGCGACAGAATTGCTGCACTTAAGCACATCGAGTCGCCGCGCTGTGACATTGGCGAGAGTTGGGAGATTTCGGCCATTCCCGGCCATGAGTCGGTGGTGGCCGATGGTGTGTTTAAAGGCTTGTCTATCACTGAGCTTGTCGGACGATATGGCGCTTCGCTGGTTGGAAGTGAGGTTGTCGCGAAGTGGGGCGATACTTTTCCGTTGCTCATAAAGTTCATTGACGCCCGCCACGACCTTTCGGTGCAGGTGCATCCCGACGACGAGATGGCTTCGAGATGCCACTGCTCGCGCGGAAAGACCGAGATGTGGTATGTGATTGACGCCGAGCCCGGCGCCGTGATCTATGCAGGTTTCCCCCGCACGATAACTCCCGAATCGTTCTTCCGCAGTGCTTCCGAGGGCACGGCTCTTGAGAGTCTTTCGCGTTTCGAGGCTGAAAAGGGTCAGTTTTACTACATCCCTGCGGGCACTGTACACGCCATCGGTGCCGGTGTCCTGATCGCCGAAATTCAGGAGACAAGCGACATATCGTATCGGATCTATGATTATGGCCGTAAGGATTCCGACGGCAACGCGCGGCGTCTTCATATCGATGAGGCTCGCGAAGCAATAGATTTCAGACCTGACACCTGGAATCCATGTACAGTGCCCGACAAATCGAAAGCTAATATAATTGAGTGTGATTTTTTTCGAGTTGACTACATTACGCCGTCCCAAGGATTGCCCGTGACTTTCGAGAATCCTGAGTCCCGGAGTTTTTCCATCATAATGGCGGTTCATGGCGACATCGTGTGCCGGATTGGCGACTCGTCGTTCTCTCTCCCTGTGGGACACACGGGACTGGTGCCGGCGTCCGTCGCTTCATTCTCTGTAAAGTCCGACACGCCATTCCTCATTATCTCGCATCCCGGACGGCAATAGTTTTTGCTTTAATCGTGAAATCGAAATACACAGGTTTATGGATGCTGCTGGTAGTGGCGCTCCTGATCATTACTGTCATATCTTTTGTCGATGACATATCTATATTCGGCGTCAAGATCAAGAAAAGTCCTATAGCCGAGAAGCTGACGACTCAATATCTCACAGCTGAGGAGATAAAAGAGGTCGAGGAGAAAAAACAGGTCGAACTGGAACAGAAAGCCAAGCCGCAGGAGAATCCTGTCGACACCACGCCGCAGGTGATGCTCTTCATCGGTGACTCGATGACACAGAACCTTGCGATCCGCGCGTCCGCTTACGCGCGTCAGAACGGACACACGATCCATACTATCAACTGGGACAGCTCGGGTACACGCATCTGGTCGCAGTGCGACACGCTCGACAACTACATTAAGCGTTTCAAGCCGACAATCATTTTTGTGTCTTTGGGTAGCAACGAGCTTTATGTCCGCAATCTCGATCCTTACCGAGAATATGTGAAGACAATTCTTGCCAAGATCGACACGATCCCTTACGTCTGGATTGGCCCTCCCAACTGGAAACCTGACGAGGGCATAAATGATATGCTAATGGACGAGACCGCTCCAGGTACATTCTTTCGTTCAGAAGGAATCGAGCTGGCGCGCAAGAAGGACAAGATTCATCCCACACGCGATGCCGCAGCCGTCTGGTTCGACTCTATTGCGCGATGGATGCCGAAGTCGGCTCATCCCATCAGGCTTCAGACGCCTTCCGACTCCATTACAGCGACTACAAAACTTTCTCACACAAACATCATATATCTTAAAGCTAAACACTGATGGATTCAGTCGATGCTATATATACAGCTTTATCCAACATAGGCAAGATGCTCCTTTACGACAAAGGCGCACCGATGCTCTTCTCCTCCGGTCTTTTCTGGCTGCTTTTCATTTTCTTCATTCCGATCTATGCCATGCTGCGCAATCACCGCACGCAGATGGTACTCTTTGTTATAGCGTTCTCTCTCTACTTCTATTATAAGAGTTCCGGCATTTTCTTCCTTATGCTCATTGGCACCTCACTGATCGACTGGACGATATCCCACAGGATACATGCCTGCGTATCGCGGCGAGCCAAGCTCACATGGATGTGGATCTCCGTCATCATATCGCTCTCCATCCTCGGATATTTCAAATATGCCAACTTCTTTATGTGGAACTGGAATCTGATGGTGCAGGGCAACTTTCAGCCCATGGACATAATCCTTCCGGTCGGCATTTCTTTCTATACTTTCCAGTCCATAAGCTATGTGGTTGATGTGTATAAAGGGCGTCTGAAGCCGACATCATCATGGTTTGATTATCTCTTTTTCCTGTCGTTCTTCCCCGCGCTTGTCGCAGGACCCATAGTCCGCGCCGACTATTTCATCCCACAGATTCGCCGCAAGAACAGGGTAACGGGAGTTCAGATATACGGCGGACTATGGCTTGTCATTGTCGGCATCATAAAGAAGGCTGTCATAGCCGACTATATCGCGCAGTTCAACGACATGATTTTCAACAATCCGGGAGCCTTCGACGGATTACAGACCCTAATGGGTGTCCTCGGATACACCATGCAGATCTACTGCGACTTCTCCGGCTATTCTGACATGGCGATCGGCATCGCGCTGATCATGGGTTTCCGTCTCGGAATAAATTTCAACTCGCCGTATCAGTCCCGCAATCTCACTGAATTCTGGCGAAGGTGGCATATCTCCCTCTCGTCGTGGCTCCGCGACTATGTCTATATTCCTCTCGGAGGCAACCGAAAGGGAACCATACGCACCTACATCAACAACTTCATCACTATGCTCGTCGGAGGACTTTGGCACGGCGCGGACTGGAAATTCGTCTTCTGGGGCGCGATGCACGGCGTCGGACTCGCAGTCCACAAGGCGTGCAAGCCGGTTCTCTCAAAAATCCCTGACAATTTCCTCACGAAATTCATCTTCTGGGCGATCACATTTACTTACGTATCGCTTCTATGGGTGTTCTTCCGCGCTGCCTCATTCGGCGACTCAGTGACGATCATAAAGTCCATCTTCATTCAGTTCGACATCGCGCATTTCCCTGAATTTTGGAATGTGCGCTATGAATGGTGCATCATGATGGCGCTTCTCATCATAGCTCATTTCACACCTCAGTCCTGGTCTGATAAGATGCAGCGGCTCTTCATACGCTCTCCCTGGATAGTGAAGATCATCGTGTTTATCCTCGTCGTTCAGTGCGTCATCATCTACATGTCGTCTGAAATCGCGCCTTTCATCTACTTCCAGTTTTAAAACAGCCTCTCAGGAGGTCTGTTCCATACATAAAATCGAAGTCCCCGGCAGCCGTTCGGCTGCCGGGGACGCTTGATACATCCGGAGGTGTCGTTATCTCACGATAACCTTTACGGATTTGTTGCCTACGGTGACTACATAAACGCCGATTTCAACGTCTAAGTTGAGCGTGGCCGGAGCCGACTGGGTGGAGTAGACCTTCACGCCGTTGACGTTGACAATACCTACATGTTCGCCCCCGCAACCGCTCACGCTGATGCGTCCCTCGGAGGAGACCACATACACTCTGTCTGACTCTACGCTGCCAACAGAGGTGGTGCGCGGCGCGGTGACGGTGGCAGATAGCGGGAACACTGTGTCCACGCCTGAGCGTTTGCCCACGGCGGCCACATTGTATTTGTGTTCCGTGTCCTCTTCCGTCGTAGTGTCGGTCATATAAGCGTCGGGATGGTTGTCGGAAATGAGCTCGCCGTCGCGATATATGTTCCATCCTGTTATCTCCACTTCGGGAACGGCGGGGGAATACACGATGTCGTCCAGGGCGATTCCGAATTTGTCGTCGCTCGCGTAGTGGATGGCGAAGTATTTCGCGTCGGCGGGCAGGGTCATCTCGTAGCCGTACCATCCGGCGTCGTCGGTCTCGATCTTCTTGAAGCAGCTGAAGGAATCGAAATCGTCGTCGGTCGAGGACACGAGTATCTCAACAGCCTCCTCATACTCTTCGGAAAGCGAGGTCAGGGCGAAGGAAAGCTTGGTTCCTCCCTTTATCTCCGGTGAGATCAGCCAGTCATCGGCCTTTCCTCCGTTAGGGCTGAAAGCCATGAGGAACTGGTTGCCGGAGATGGCGGGCATCGCTTCCATTCCGCAAAGGTAGTTGTTGATCGTCTGGAAAGCCTTGGGCTTTTGGGCGTCAGGAATGTCGAAGGCTTGGGTGGTGTAGGGGTTGAGTCCGTCGAAGTCGATGTTCTTCCATGCGCCCAGACGCGAATCGTATGAACCGTGGACGTAGCTCTCGATGTTGTCTGTGTATCCTTCTGCGTAGGGATTGTCCCATTTGAGGTTCACATCCATCTTGTTCTCCGCAAGAGTGGCTTCTAATTCTTCTGCCACGGGATCCCCTGTATATCCTGCACGGAAATCGCGGTTGAGGATATTGTTGGTTTCATCCTCGTCTCCCTCCAGAGCCGCTTCCACCGTCATGCGGAGGGTCTTGCCGCTCATGTCTGCGCTGTCGAATCTGAAATGTCCCTTGTATTCGGAATTCTTCTCAGATCCTATCGTGCCTTCAGGTCCGGTGAGCGCTATCTCGGCGATATGGGTGTCGCCGTCGGAAAGGATTGCGTTCAGCTGCGGAGCCTGCACATCCTCGTATCCGAGGTTGCCCACGGTCACGGTGAAGTCCACATCTTCTCCTACGCGCACGTAAGAGGGTAGGTCGGTGCGCAGCGCGGCGATGTCCTTGGCCTTGCGCTCATACACACTGTATCCGCTCACTACCAGAATCTGCTCCGGGTTCGTGATTTCCACATCGAGCGCTATCACTACCCATTGCTTGTTTTGGTAAGCCTCCGGTATGTCGAATGAGAGTGTGCACCAGCCCTCTCCCGAAGTCGAGTCGAATTTGCCTATTTCCACAGCCGAGGAGCGTCCGTCGGTTCCATAGAGCTTGACTGTGGTTTTCGGGGTGCCTCCCCATACGAATGCGTTGAGCGAGAGACGTACTTTCTCGGCGCCTGTCGTGGAAAGCTTGGGAAGTTCCACATAGCCTTTGCCAGTTGATTCGTTCTGGGTGGTCACGCACATCAGCGCGTATGCCGGTCCCCCCTCTATCCCTACGAGTTGAGGATTGTCAAGCGCCCACTGGGCTGTATATTCTTCGCTCGGATAGTCTATGAGCAGTCCGCTGTAGGTCTGCGTGCCGCCGGGGAAGGTCTCGGAAAGCGGAAGCACATACGGCTTGCCAAGAACGGCTGCGGCAAAGGATACCACGTCGCCCTCGCTCTCTCCCTTGGAGTTCTCGGCCGATACCTGAAGCTGATGCACCTGCTGGGTGTCCCCTGTGTGGGTGAAGGTGTATTTGCATTCGCTGATGCCGGTCTCCACCGGTATCCATCTCGACACGGTGCCGTCATTTACATATTCGTAGATGTTGTAGGTGAGTCCGTTGGCGGATACGATGCCTCCGTTCTGTCCCACGGTGACCGGTTCCCATGTCAATGTCATCGACATATTGTCGTCGCTCACTTTCGAGGATACTACAGGATCGGTAGGTACGTCGATGCCGCATCTCACTGTGCCGCGCGCGGTGTTGCCTGTGCCGTTGGCGTTGCTTACGGTGACTGCCACGGAGTTTAGTCCCTCCACTGTCTCCACGGTTTTCTCTATGCTCTCTCCAGGTTTGCCGGTGGCAGTCACTGTGCCTGCAGGTGTGGATATCTCCGCTGTCATCTCGTCTGTGGCCCCGGCTGCCGTTTCATTGATGTATTCGGTCGGGAATTTGAACGATACGGTGGCTTTCAGTGCGCCTTCAGGATCAGGGGTGAGGAGAAGGTCTGTACATAGCCCCGGCACTTGCGCCGAATTGTCTGTGAGCTCGATTTTGAGATTTCGCAACGCTATGCGCCATGAATCGGACACCGGGGATGTGATGTGGATGCCCACATAATAGTCGCCGGCCTCGGCAATTCCGAAGTTGGAGGAGAATGTCTTGTAGTCGGCGTTCGATAAGTACGGCTCTCCCAATATCGCTTTGCCCGCACGCATCCCTTCCAGATCGGCGCTTTTGCCGAGCACTATCTCGAACGATTCCTGCATAGGAGAAGTAGTCGTCGTGCATGCCTCTATGGAAGCGGTATAGAGACGGCTCGCATCCGGAAGATTGATCGCTTTCGTTATGATCCATTCATCGGCGTCAAGTGTGGCTGCCGGATTCTCGCTCTTGTTGTAATAGATCGGCCAGTCGTATGTCTCGCCGTTTCCGCCGGTCACAACGTTGTATTTTATCTTGTTGCCGTCTTCGTTGCCATCGATTACCGTACATTCGCCGAATTCTTCCTCCGTGGGATGCATTGAGAATATCTCCCCTGCGGGAATCACCGGATTCGAGGAGATCTCTGCCGTAAGGTTGATGTTGAAGAAGTTTATCCACATCGCATTTACTGGAGACGTTACATGTATGCCAAGATAGCATACTCCTGTCAGCTCATTGTCCACGGTGGCTGATACGGTGCTTGCCGTTTCCATAGTGGTGCCGGAGGGAGTATGGTTCTCTACCTCAAGAATCTTTTCGGTCATGCCTTCCACCGAGGGCTGCGTGCCTAACCATACCGAGAAATCATGTCCCGAAGAACCTGTCTCGTCGAGAAATGTCTTCATGTCAAAGGAAAGCTTGGAGGCTCCATCCGGAATTTCGGCGTCCAGAGGTAAGATCACCCACGCGTCTTGTTTGCGGTCCGATCCGTAATAGTTGTAGTTGAAAGTGAATTTGAAGTACCTGACTCCGTACATCTTTTCGTACGACCAGTGGCTCGAGAATCCGTCGGGAGCTAAATACAGATAGGAACTTTGCCATTCGCTCGTTGGTGCGCCGGTGAGCAGCGCGACTGTCTCTGCCTCGGCGTCGGCTTTGGCGGGTATGGGCCGTTCAGCCGGGGCGGGACTCGTGATTGCCGTGGCTCGCGCCCTCCGTGTGTCGCCGGGAAGGACGCGGGCTTCGCCCGAACGTTTGAAGCCGTCGAAGCCGGCCCATAACGCCGCGGAGCCTATCGCCGCTGCGGCGAAGGATACTAACAGTGTTTTGGTTCTCATATTGTTGATGTTTTGCTCTGTGTTTTCCGGAGGGGGAGGAGCTTTGTCGTCCGTCCCTCCGGATGAAACTGGTTAATCTGTTATTTTACTATTGTTTTTACCGTGTGGTTGCCGGACGATTTGACCACATATATGCCGGAGGCTAGCGCGATGCGGTCGGTGCCGGAGAGCGTGACGGACGCCACATGGAGGCCGTCGATGGAGTAGACGTCCACTACCTGTCCCGCAGTGCCCGACACCTTAAGGAATCCCTTGCCGGAGACAACATTGAACGCGCCCTGCGCGACGGTGCTGTCGATGCCGGTTCGGCTCAGGACATACTCGTTCGAGTGCTTCGACTCTTTGCCATGGTAAAGTGCCGTCACGGTGTAGCGGTAGTCCTCGGTCGCCGAGGGCGGTGTGTCCGTGAAGCCGGGGGTGGCCACCGGCGTGCTGTTGATGCGCTCGCCGTTGCGGTATACGTTGTAGCCCTCGGGTTTGCCGGGCATTGAGCCGTACATCATGATGTCGTCCACGGCTATGCCGGAGCCGTCATTGCCAACGTATTGTATGGCGAAATGACGTGTTCCCTCGGGCAGCGTGCAGTGCATGAGAGTCCATTCGGAAGCAACCGACAGCGACTCCGCTCCGTTGGTCTTGACATAGGAGGAAAGATCGGCGGCGTTCTCCGAGGAGGAGACAAGGATGTTTATCTTGTCTGACCCCGCGCGCACCGAGCGTATGTAGAACGAGATGAGCTGGGAGTCACCGGGAAGGGTGGGGGAGATCAGCCAGTCGCTGTTCTCTCCGCCGGCCGCCGGCCACGCCGCGAAATACTGTGAGCCGCTCATGGGAGAGAATCCCAGTGTCGCGTTGTAATCTGTCGCATCGAACACTATGAAAGCCTGAGGCTCACGGCAGTTGGGCCATTCGTAGACTCCTCCGCCGCCGTCGCTCATAAGATAGTTGGTAAGTCCGTCGTCGTCGATGAGGGTCCAGCCTCCCACGCCGTCGATGGCGAATGCCTCGTAGCTCTCGGCGTCGTCGATGTATGAGCCCGTTTTCTCTGACTCGTCAGGCAGGTTCCAGCTTAGTGTCACGTCGCCGTTGTCGGCTTCCTCGCCATGGAGAGTTGTGACGCGTGAGATTGTCTCCTCCTTCACATATAGAAGCGATTCCAGAGTGTTGTTGGCATTGTTGCTGTCGGATGTCCCCTCGGCAAGACGGAATGTCACTTTCGAACGTTTGCCGCCCATCTCATCACTGGTTGCAAGGCGAAATTCTGCCTTCGTCGAGGCGCCGGGTGCAAGTGAGGAGACTTTCTTGGTCTCTTTCTTTACGCCGTCCACATTCATCTCTATATTGAGTTCTGACGAGGCCGCGCTGCCTGAGTTGGCAAGCTCCACCGTGTAGTTCGCTTCGTCGCCGGCAAGAGTCTCTTTCGGACCGGTCACGTCCGTCAGAGCTATCTCGTTGGCGAAGACGACTCCTTTCACGTCTACTGCGTCGATATGAACTGTGTTCTCCGGATATGTGTATGCATAGAATGCGATCGATGCCGACTTGAGCGACGTGTAGTCTGCCAGCGACACTTTCTTCTCCTGCCAGCCTGCTGTTTCTGACTTGGGATAATACACAGCGCCGGGTATCAGGTGCTGGGCTCCGTCGCCATAGTCGATGCCCACGGCGAGCTGCACGTCATCGCGGTATTCTGGTCCGCAGTATAGCTGGAAAGTAAGTTCGGGTGAGTCTGTGGTCGTGAGATCCAATCTCGGCGAGAGGAACGCGCCCATGCCGAATGTGCTGTATCGGTCGGTTTCGCATGAAGCCACACCGCTTCCGTCGTATGCGTCCGTCAAAGGATCATATCCTTTGTAACGCATATACCATGTCGCGCCGTTGGAGTTGCCTCTGAACCATGTGCCGTTGAGAGGATAGCCGGGATTCCATGATTCGTTCCAGGGCAACGTGGTAGTTCCGCCCACCATCACGTAGTTGGAATATTGCGCGTATCCTTCGTCGTCGCCGTTCACGGCGGCCACATAGTAGAACAACGGCTGCTGGCCTTCGGACAGTCCCTCCATGGGATTGCCGTCCACGTAGCTGCATTCTGTCAGATCGCGCCCTATGAGACGGTATTCTGTGTTTCCGTCGGCGTCGGGCACAGGCTTATATACAAGGTAACGTATGTTGGCCGTGTCGATGGGACGTCCGTTTTCGTCCGTTTCGTCGGTGGCAGGTTTCCATTCCAGGAGCACCTGGTTAGGATTCACGAGCGTGGCTGTTACTTCAGTGGGCATACCGGGTGTGCCCTTGCTGAGGTTGATCGATACGGTGGAGGCGAAACCGTCGCCTTCGGAGTTGACCGGAATCACCTTGTATATATGGTTGGCGGAGGTCACCCCCTTGTCTGTCCAGGAAATCTTTTCTCCGGGCTGGTGACCATCCAGTACTGTGTAAGCCGCCTCTGCACCGTCTTTGAAGATTTTTGCCGAGAGGTCTCCGGTAAGTGCCTGGCCTCCTGCATTTTTTGTTGGCATTTTAAAGGATATCACCACATCGTTGCCCTCTGCTTCGCGGGCTGTCAGGTTCGAGACTTCCGACGGTATGAGTGCGCTCACATAGCGTTCCACAAGAATGTCGTCGATGGAGAGATGCTCCATGGTGTCCGATATGTGGTGGAAAGCCAGGAACTTGTCTCCTTTGCGGGGCACGAACAGCACAGTCTCCTCTATGCCGGGATAGTCGTTGAAACTTGAGACTGTCTCCTTGTGAAGAAGCACATTGTCCATCCCCTCTACTGTAGGTGCGCTTCCGGCCACTACGTCGAATTTGCTTCCGTAACCGTAGTAGGCGTAATATTTGAATGTCAGTTTGTAGACGTATCCCTCCTCGAATGAGAGCGCTGGAGTGATCAGCCAGTCGTCAGCCGTTATGTCGCGCTTGCCGTAGTAGAAAGCGCATCCGTACTGTTCGTCGTAAATCCATTCAGGTGTATCCCAATCGCTGCCATTGCCGTCATGGTTGGCGTCGATGATCGTGAAGGCGTTCATGGACGCCCTTGTGTCGAATGTTTCGCTGTAAGGACACTCGCGCGGGTTGCCCATCTTGACGGCATTGGAACGCGCCGCCTTACCGGGATTGCCGGGGTTCGAAATGTAATACGGTGAGACGCGATATGAGTACCGGTCGTACGGATAGTCCGTTTTCTCAGAGAAATTGTTCTCCTTTTTGGAGCGTGACACGATAACTCCGTCGGGGAGGCGTTCGATTTTGTAGCGCAGTTCATTTGCGTTTATGGCACCGCCGTTCACACCGACGGGTGCGTCCCATGTCAGCTCGGCAATGCCGGTGGCATCGTTATGGACGAGTGTGAGGTTTGTCACCGCCGCAGGGTCGTCGAATCCGAAGAATTGCGAAACCGAGGCAGTGGAGCCGTCGTGTCCGTTGGCTGTGAGGGTCACGGCCACGCGGTGGCTGCCTCTCTCAAGGGCAGTGAAGGTCTTGGTGTATTTTGAGCCGGGAGACGCCTGCGTGTCCTCCACTTTGGCGCCGTCGAGCACTACGCTGACCTTTATGTCGCCTGTAAGGGTCTGCTGGCCGTAGGTGACGGAGGGAAGCGTAAATGTGAGTATGCCATCCGTGCAGTCGGCGCCTGTAGCTGTGAAGCTCAGATCCGAAATGTCGTCCGGGGCCGAAGGATGCGCGTTCGCTATGACGAGGGCGCTGAAACGCTCTTGCGAAGGATATTGGTATGTCATCGACGAGGCGCCGGTGGATGGGTCTATCTCCAGCAGTCCCCATACTCCGTTGCGGTTGTAGTTGCGGTCACCTTCAGAAGTAAATCCATAGAGCGACCAATACATTTTGCCGTTGCGGAAATTGAAGGCCGAGCCGGTTTTTATCTCTGAATCGCGCGAAGGCCAGTAGCCGGTCGAACCCACCGTGGCGCAGTTGCCGTCCTTGCCGATCTTGTACAGATTGCCGTCAAGACCGACACCATAAAGTGCGCCTGAAGCGTCGCACGCTGCTGTGCGGATCGAAGGTATGGTGGCTACGGCTGTAATCTCGCCTGTGGCGCGGTCTATTGTCGCCAACTTGCAGCTCTCTGTGTTGGAATACGCGTGCGTGGCTGCATAGATGGTTCCGTCTGTCGGATCATACATCAGCGAGCAGGGGATGTTGGATGCCTTGTCATTGGTGTCGCCTGACTTGTGGGTAAAGGAGTTTGATGTGATCAATTCCCAAGTCGAGGCGTCGAAGACGCGATAGGTGAGGGTGTAGTTGAGCCATGAGCCTTCCACGTCATAGCAATAATAGCGCCCGTCGGCATACGTCGATGCGCAATTGGCCCACGCATTATCCGGCCCGGTGGGTGAAACCGGTGAGAAGCTCTGGCTTCCGTCGGATAGAAAAGAATAGAAACCGTACTCGGCCGTTGGATCCGACGAGTCAAGCCATTTAGCGCTTGTCTGCATGAATCCGGTGAGCCGGGTCGGCGTCTCTGCCTTAAGGTCGGTGGCGGCCGGTACAAGCAAAGTCATACCGATTGCCACGATTTTTAAGGGTGTTGGTAACGTAATGAGATGTCTCATAAGCAATTATATGTTATGAATGAATAATGATCAGTGTCGTTGCGATCTGAAGGTTAGTCGAAATATATTTAATGTCTAAGTTTATTATTCCTTTTTTTCAGTTGCAAATGTAACAGTTTAATTTTAAAGATCCAAATTTTATGTCAAGCTGATTGAAAATATTTTCCGGAAAGAGGCAAAATACAACGAAAATCTCGGCCAAAATCGGCTAATTAAAAATACTCCAAAAGAACACTACTTAAACCGATCCGAAAATGTGTAGTTGCCGGTTTCCGGAAAGCTAAAAATATGCGATTATTGTCGAATCGGCTATAAATGTTCGGTTATACAAATCTTCGGCTTTGGTAGCCTTTTTTATATGAAAAGCGGAATCAGGCCATTATAATCCGAAGAAAATTATGGCATCCGATACTGGCTTACTGCGAAAATGTTGAAAAAAACTGTTTTACAACATATCTGATAATCAATCATTTGCGAAAAAGTTTA
>CABUIO010000018.1 GCA_902491625.1 uncultured Porphyromonadaceae bacterium
TAATCATAAAATACACCACCCTGTCATTAACAATGATTATTAAACAACCTCTTAAAGTCCTTAAGGTCGTTAACGACTTTAAGGACTTTGTAAAACCTTAGAAAGCTGAGGATTATTTCTTGCGGCGGCGCACCGATTTCTCGGCGTTGGCATTGACTCCGTCGCTGCCGGTGTTGCCGGATGTGTATTTCGGTTTACGCGCCTTTTTCTTCTTTTTCTTCTTGGCTGCGGTTGTCTTCTTGGTGGTGCGCGACGCTCTCGCTGTCGAAGCTTTTGTCTGCGCCGCAGGGAGTGTCACGGTCTCGGTGTCTGCATCCGTGCGGTTGCCGGGCACAAGATCACCTTCCGCGGCTTCCTCGGCAGCTTCAGCAGCCTCTTCAGCGGCAGCCTCGGCCTCTTCCTGAGCCTCAAGCATGGCAAGATATTCGTCGCGTGTGGGCATCCAGAGATTGGAGCCGTAGGTGCGCAGACGATTATCGATGCTGTCCTGAGCGGCTTTCATATCGTCGGGATCCGGATACATCTGCGCCATCGAGAGGTTGCGGAGATTCTTGGTCTTGTAGATGTCCCCCTGATAGAGTCCCATGTTAAAATAGTCGTCGAGACTGTACTGAGGGAGATTATTGTCGTCGGAAGTGAAGACATACTGCGAGGCCAGATAAGGACGCAGCTGGTCGTATTTAACCCAGAACATGGGATACTTGGCCTCGCCGCCGTAGTCGCCGTAGCGGTTGAGCACAGGGCAGATGGCCACGACACGCGATTTCATGCGGTTGCTCCGCTTGTCAAACTCCCACTTCTCTATGATGTAGTAGTTGAGCACCTGAGTCGTGGGTACATCGGCCTCCTCGATTGTGACCTTCTTGCCGCTTCCATTATAGTAGATTCCGAAACGATCCAACATTTCAGTCACATTGATCTGATATTTGTCCGTGAAGACCTCGCGGCCATCGAGATACTCGTAAGCGGGAACCTGGCCGTCGACAACGAGTCGGAGCATGATGCGGAACAGATTCTCCTGACCGTCGATGATGTCTTCCGGAAAATAAAGCGGCGCGTTGGCGTCCTTGCTGAGATCGATCTGGCGATAGATCTCGCGCATATAGGAAAGGTCGGCATCGCTCGGTTCCTTGGCCTCGAAAAAGGATTGCATACGCTCTGTGACCTTGGCTCCGGTCTGCTGAGTCTTCTTGTCCTTGGCTGTGCGTCGGCGCACGCCTCCGGCGGACTCTACCTGAGCCACGGCGCTGACCGAGAAGGCGGCCAGAGCGGCGAATATGATGATACTGCGGATGCGTTTCATATATGATTATGATCTTTATATCTTTGTTTTTAATGTTTATGGTGCGGACAGCGTGCCATCAGTTGAGTGTCACCTGCATTGGCGGGATGTCGCGCGTGATGCCGTCGGGACCCTTGGCTTTTATGTCCGAGATAAAGAAGCTCTTGCCGACTTTCATGCGCTTGAACTGCTCGATCTGTCGTGCGGAGAATTTGCTTCCGGCACTGTTCTCGGGGATCGCGTTGCCCATCTGGTCGAAGCTGACGGTAGAGAACGACACTACCTGATAGGTGATGTTTAGGATTCCGTCGTCAAGAGCGGCGCTCACGCCCGAGGCGCTGAGAAGAGCTGCCTTGCTGAGGCGTTTCGGCGAGCCCTTGTAGTGGGAAGCGTTGCCCTTGGCGTCCTTCACCGCTATGAAGGGGAGCGGATCGGGGAGCTTGCGGATGCGAAACTTCATGGATCCGACCTGCATGGAACGGCCTTCGACATCAGCGCTCACCTTGATCTCACACTCGGAACCAACAGCGCTAACATGAGCCACCCACTGGTCGCCGTTACGCGTGAGGCTTCCGCTGGTGATGGAGGCGCTGACGCTGCCCATCGGGACTCCCGGCACACTGATGCTGATGGGATTGTCGATGCCGGCATAAAGCACATTCATCATCGTGGGAGAGATCGTGGCCATCGGCTCGATGACCGTGTAGCTCGACTGGAAGGGATAGCGGTTGGCAGAGCCGTCGGCCTTGAGCACCTCGATGAAGCCGGAATAGTTGAATGTTCCGGTGCTTCCGGCGGAAGCCTCGAAGTGGCCGCCGGGGATTTCGCGGCCGCCGACGAAGACTCTCGGTGCGGCCGTAGTGTCGAGGGCCGCAAGCACTATGTCACTGGTGTAGCGTCCGCCGCGGATCAGCATCGTGTTCTGCGGTATGACGTAGGCGCTGAGCTTGTTGACACGCACATCGGTCGGATTGATCGAATAGAGCGAATTGACAGAGCTGACGATGGAGCTGATTGCCTCGGACTCAGCCTGACGTATATTGTTCTGAAGGTGCGTGAGATATGTCACAGCCGCGATGGCGGGCATATTTTCGAAGCTGGCCGTCTCCCAGCTGATGTCGCCGACTGTTCCGGCACGTCGCGAAGGATTGGTGGCGAGCATCTGCTCGTAGGCCTTGCGCTTCTCCGGATCGGTGATGTAGGTGCTGACGATCTTCCGGTATGCCTCGATGTGGCCGCGCAGCTTCGCGCCCTTGTTGGTCAGAGGATTGAGGAGGATGTCGGTCGACGAATTGAGATTGTCTTCGTTGACGAGGTGATGGTAGTCCCCCTTGGGGCCGTCGGCATCGCGGGCGATCTCCATCTTCAGCGCCTCGATCTCGGCGTAAAGGCTCTGCGCGGAGTCCCTCACCTGCTTTCCCTTCTGCAGCCACGGCCCGACCTTTGCGGGGTTCTCGCGATACAGCTGCTCCAGATAGCGGTACTGGGCCTCGTTGCGGGCGGTCATATTGTCGGTTGTGGTCTGCAAGCTTTCCTGCACCTGCCTGAATCCGTTGAGCACGTCGCTCGAGACATTCAGGGCAAGCATCGCGGTGAGGACGATATACATAAGATTGATCATCCTCTGGCGCGGCGACATGCGTGCCACATTATTACTGCCTCCTGCCATTTCTTAGAGAGTGTGTTGTCTTGTTTGAAACGTATGTGTGGGATGTTAAACTTCCGGCTGCCGGTCAGCGGTTGTCGTCGCGGGCGAAAGGATTGCGCACTGCGGAGCGACGGGCATTTTCGGCCACTTCCTGATCCGAGGGAGCCTGAGCTGCGCCCATCATGGGATTGTACATGTTGATGGTCATGGCGGTGATCATCTTCTCGTAGACCGAATTGAGCTGCTTCATGTAGCGGGCCATCTTCTCGGTCTCCTCGCAATAATGGGAGGATTCCTTGGCCGACTTCTCGTACATGTCGCGAATGTCCTTGAGGCCGCGGTTCACGCGGTCGATGCTGTCAAGCTGCGAGCTGATGCTCTTGAGCTGGATCTCGTAGATGGTGTTCAGGCCGCTGATGTTGCGGTTGAGATTCTCCATCTCCTGCACATAGCCGGTGGAGGACTGTGTTATGTTCTCGCTGTTGGTGGTGATGGCGCTGTAGCTCTTGAGCAGCGTCTCGCTGACCTGATTGAGCGACTCGGTGGTCTGCTGCAGACGCGTCATCTGGTCGGCGATTCCGGCCATGGAGTCGAGATAGCGCTGTGTGGCGGTGGTGAGTTCGGCCATCTGCGAGAGCTGCTCCGAGGCGGCCGCCATCTTCGCTATGCTCTCACGCAGCGAGAGCGTGTCCTCCTCACTGAGCGCGATGCCCTGCGGCAGTCCCGCAGCCGCGGCCACACTTCCGTCGGGAGCATAGGCGGCAGTCGTGCCGTTGGCTCCGGTCACGACCATCGCAGGCGCTGTCTCGCCCGCGAAGTCGGGACGGTCGTTGACATCGTGGCTGTCAAGCACCGGGAAGACCTCCTCCCAGGCATATTCCTTCGGGGGACGGTCGAACGCCGTGAGCACGAACATGGCGATCTCGGTGCCCATACCGATGCAGAGCAGCATGTTGCCGCCGGGGAGATGCAGGATCTTGAAGAGTGCGCCCCAGATCACGACGGCGGCGCCGATCGAATATGCGAAGTTGAAGAAACGCTGGCCTTTGCTTCCTCCGAGGAAGCGCTCTATGCCATTGCGGTATTTTCTGATTTTACCCATGTCGGAATCGAATTGCTGTGTTGAGTGCTTGGTTATTTACGCTTTTTACCTTTCGCGAATCCCACCTGCGAACGCACGTTGCGGAAACCGATGTAGCTGCGCTGTTCGTTCTGATATTCCCACTGACGCAGGTCGCTGCGGAGATTGTTGGCTACATCCTTCCATGAGCCGCCACGCACGATCTTGCGTTTCATCTTGTAGGGATCCTCCTTGGCTGCGTCGTAGCGGTATTCGGGGTTCATGTCGCTGGTGAGCTTGCTGACACTCTCGGTGTAGGCCGTCGAGGTCCATTCGCTCACGTTACCGGCCATGTCGTAGAGACCGAAGTCATTTGGTGCGAACGTCCCGACCTTGGAGGTGATCAGATGGCCGTCCTGCACGAAGTTGCCGTCGTTGGGCTTGAAGTTGGCGTAGAAACAGCCTCGTTCGTCCATCGGCACTGTCTCCTCCCAAGGATAGGCGCTCTCGGAGTTGCCGGCGCGTGCGGCATATTCCCATTCGGCCTCCGTGGGGAGACGGAAAGGCTCGACGTAGGCGCCTTCCTTGCCAAGCGAGCGCTTCAGATACTCGGTGCGCCAGTTGGAGAATGCGTTGGCCTGTTCCCAGCTCACGCCCACGACAGGATAGTCGTTGTAGCCGGCGTGGGCGAAATACATGCGCGTGTAAGGCTCATTGTAGGCATTGTCGAAGTCGTTGATCCAGGCTGTCGTGTCGGGATAGACATTGACAATGTATGTGTTGAGGAAGTCGTAGTCGCCGGAGAGCGGACGGCTGATGGTCTCGCGCACTATGACGCCGTCGTCGTTGATGTAGGCGGTGTCCTTGCTGATGGTCGGCATCGTATAGTCGACCTCATTGTCGGTGTTATAGTCGCGGCGTGTGGGGTCAAGACGGTTCTTGCGCTTGGCTGCCTCGGTGTGGTTGAAGATCTCGTAACGGTAGTTGAGCTGCGTGGGATCAAGCTCGCGACGTCCGGTGATGGGATTGGTGCGGTAGACGCTCTCGATGGCGCGCTGCTCGTCTTCGTCGGCGTTGCGCCAGGGGATGTTCTTGCTCCAGTTCAGATAAGGCTTCACGGGATTGCCCTCCTTGTCCTCCTCGATCTTGAACTCCTCGTTGCCGCCGTAGGCGGGATCGGCAAGACGCTCGCGGATGATGGAGTCGCGCACCCAGAACACGAACTGCTTGTATTTGGAATTGGTGACCTCTGTCTCGTCCATCCAGAATGCGTCGACACTGACGCCGCGCTGGTCGGCCTTGATGTTCCAGGTCGAGTCGTCGGCCGCGGGACCCATCATAATGGCACCCCGGTCGATGAGCACCATGCCGTAGGGCGTAGGCTCGGAATATGCCGACCCGCTTACGCCCGTGACCTCGCCGCCCGCGCTTCCGCCACCTTTGGAGCTGAAGCAGGATGTGAGGCTCAGAGCCATAAGCGCCACCGAAAGCATGGCGGCCGCCACACGGAGGCTCAGGCGCCCCGACCGACGCGAAGGCCGGTTCTGATGTATGGTTGGTTGTTTCATTGCTATGCTGCTGTTACATTAGTCTGATTGAACGATGCTTGTTGCGGTTTTTCTTCGAGAAGTCTATCTTGAGCCGGTAGCCGGCCAGGATCTCGTGGCTGCCGCTGCTTGCCTTGGCGATGCTGCTGAGCGGATACTCGTAGGCGTAGCCGAGGAAGAAATTCTTTATCTCGGCACTGAGTTCGGCCTTAAGGGCAGATTTCCAGCGATAGCCCACACCCAGCGTGAACATCTTGTTGTAGCGCACTCTCAGGTCGGCCTCACCGGTAAAATCGGTGAAATCAGAAGCCACAAGAAGAGAGGGCTGCAATTCAAATAACGTATTTTTAAGCTGTATATTGCCGCCGGTCATAAAATAGAGCGTGCGGGAGAGTTCCGTCTCGAAATATTCCATGTCGGCGCTGTCGCCCGAGGTGCTTTCGATCTTCATTCTGACCGTGGGCTGGAGCAGATGCAGTCCCGAGACACCCGCCCACCACTGGCCGCGGCTGTACCAGACGCCGGCGCCGAGGTCGAACGTTGAACCGGCGACATCCTGCGTCGGAATGGCTTCGTCGGTACTTTCATGGAAGTCATCGTCATCAGGAAGCACGACATCGCTTCCCTTGAATTTCTGGTTGAAGTATGCGCCCTGCACTCCGATGGAGAGTGTGCCCTTGAACAGATTTATCTTGTAGGAGGCCTGCGCGCCGACTTCGAGATTACGGAAGAGGCCGCGGCTTTCCTGATTGACCGTGACGCCCACGCCGATGCGCTGCTTGCCGAGCTTCAGAGGCATGTCGGCAATGCCGAGAAACTCCTTGGGGGCGTTGTCGATGCCGAGCCATTGCAGACGTGCGCCGCCGCGTATGCGCAGGAAGTCGGTGGAACCTGTGGCCGCGGGATTATAGTATGTGGTCGTCTCCCAGTACTGGGCGAGGATGACGTCGGTGGACTGCGCCGGGGCTATGGCGGAACAGACCGTCACACACGCCGTCAGCAACATGAGGCGACTACGGAATATGGCTCTAAGAAGCTTTCTCATTTACTCGAAATAGAATGTCAGCACGATCATGTTGCTCTTCACCTTTTTCAGTGCGTTCGTCATCTTGATAGTCTCGGGGTCGTCGGCAAGGTCGGGACGGTCGTGCTTGAGAATATCGCTCAGACCGAAGCAGAATTTCACTTCGGGATTAAGCTTGAAGAAAGGAAGATAGAAGTCGCATCCGAGTCCGAGGGTTAGATAGAAGTCGGCGCTGTTGAATTGCAGATAGTCAGGACGTTTCTTGCTGACGTCGAGAGTTGCCATGGCACCGAGCGTCACATAAGGGCGCGTGTTGCGGTAGCGGTCGCCGGAAATCTTGAGGTCGACCGGAAGCACGACGTAGGGCGTCTTGACATTCTGCTTGTATGTCATCCCCTCGGGATTGGCAAGCATGGTCACGTTCTTGTTGCCGAAGTACATGCCGGGGCTGATGCGCAGATTGAAATACTGATGCAGACGGAAATCGGCAAGCACGTTGACGCAGAATCCGGGACTGTAGCCAGGCACTTCGGCATACCAGTACTGGCCGTCGGGCGAAGGCTCGCCGTTGTGCGTGAACTTCAGATCCTGAAAGTGCATGCCCACCGAGAAACCGAGATGCAGTTTCTTCTGATCGGCATACGGACGGTTGTATATGAAGTCGTTGCGCTGCGCCGTGGCCGTGAACGTCGCGACGAGAGCCACGACGGCAAGACACGCCGCCAAACGGCTGCGGACTGCGCCGCGCACTGCTCGATATGTCGTGTGCAAAGGGTTCATTGTTGATGTAACGCCCTTGCACGCATGATTATTGCCTCCCTACGGCAATTCTATCCCATCTTGGCGAGATGATAGCCCATGGCGTTCAGTTCGGTGTAGACGCCGAAGAGATAGAGCTGCTGAAGGGCGGCTATGTAGGCTCTGGCGGCTTCTTCCGTGCCACCCTCGATGTGCGAGCGGTTGAGAAGATGGTAAGTGCGGGCGGCACACTCTCCCGCCATCGCGCTCACAGCCTCGGCTTCCCTCTCGTCGAGTCCGAGCACGTCCTGCAGCACATAGTCGTCGAGGTTGTCGTATCCCCGGGCATCGCGCAGACTCAGGTAAAGCTCCGCGCCTCCTATTTTGGAGTATTTCTCCCAGTCGTCGTCCCAGTATTTCGCCAATGCCATCCCGACGAACATTATCCATCCCAACGACACGACAGGATATTCGGCGTATTCGCGCACGCCGTCGCGCACGTAGGCATCCCTGACCGCAGGCCATAGCTCCTCAAGGTCGGGACATTGCGGAAGCATCTCGTCAAGACGCTTCTCGCCGGTCAGATAACGCTTCAGATCGGTCTTAATCTCATGCCCGATCTCCCGGGCACTCATATTGTCTTTGCTCATATTTCGCTTCTCTTTTTTCCAATAGAAACACGTCCGGAAGCGGATTGGTTCTTTACGGGACAGGGCTTCGCAATGGCATCAGAAACTGAAGGCAACCCAGGATGTTAATTCTGCGAAAGAAATTTAAAAAAATGTTTGCCGAAAATCCGATATATTGCTAACTTCGCGCCCGATTAAGTGTTATAAGGATGAAGCAAAGAGCTTCAGTCCATCGATTCAAGCACTTACAGGAAATGAAACGGAATTGTTTCGTATCGGGAATTGTGAATCCCCTGACAGAGAACCTCAGGCCGTCAAGAGTGGCCTCGTTAGGCGCCGCACTCACGATCGCGGCTGTCGCCTTGGGTGTGTGGTCGTGTGGCAGCAGCCACGACGAAGGTGAGAACATGCGCGACAGCGTAGTCGCCCAACCTCCTGTCTCGGCCGATGAATTCGACGTCGGCGACGAGTCTTTCGAGGTCGACAACGACATCGCCATGACCGTGCGCAGCGTGGCAGACGCCATCAATGTCGGCGAGTCGATCGACTCGCTCGACTATAGCTTCAAGGGCGTGCTTACTGACGGGAGCGGAATGCCGCTGTTCACCGACATGGACGGACTTCCCGGCGAATGGGAGGTCGAGGTTGTCTCGCCGACCGTGGTGCAGATACGCAACGTCAACACCGGCGACCTCGTCTCGGAAAATCTTGTGGGCTACATCTCCGCAGCCATGCAGCTTGACGAGGACGACACTCTGCAGCTCGTCAGCGAACGCGAGAGCGCAAACCGCAAGGTTTCTGTCTTCACCTTCGGGAAAGGCACCATCACCATAGAGACCGAACCGGGCGATGACGCCGACGGAGAACCGGGCGACCGAATGCTCATCACCATGCGCGCCGACCACAGGCCGCAGGAACCGGTTTTAGCTTCCGATACAATCCGGCACACAGCTCCTGCCGCCGGAGAAGTAGACCGTGAGACGCGCGCCAAGGAAGCACACAACAGTTCCTACTCCTCCAAAAGGGCAGAAAAAGGATCGAAATCGTTCATTTCAAGGCGTTGATAATGTTAAATAACATTAAACATCGTTAAATATTTCAATCAACAGAGAGCTTCAGCGACATTATAAGTCATAATTAGCTATATTTGCAACGAATTCCGGAGGGGACGCAGGTTTCCTCCGCATTTTTTGACTGTACAACAACTGTTACAGCGTGCAGGACGCGGAAAAACGCCGCCTCCTGTATGCACAATTTTATTGTATCTTGCGGAAACGTATCCCTCACGCTCCGCAGCCAACAGACAAAGAAACCAATGATCGATCGCAACGCAATCTATGAATTTGTGGAGAAGTGTCTTGAAGGCACCGACCTTTTTCCTGTGGACGTCACCGTCGGCAAAGACAACAATATAGTGGTGGAGATCGCCGGATCCGAGGGCGTCTCGATCGACACCTGCGTGGAGCTGACCCGGAAGATCGAGCAGGAGTTTGACCGCGACAAGGAGGACTATGAGCTGGAGGTCGGAAGCGCCGGACTGACTTCGCCGTTCAAGGTGCAGCGCCAGTATGCCATCAACAAAGGGCAGAAGGTCGAGGTGCTTACAGCCGACGGCGAGAAACTCCACGGCACGCTCGGCGACAGCGACAGCGAAGGTTTTGACCTTCTGCTGAAAAAGAAAGTCAAGGAGCCGGGACAGAAACGTCCGGTGGAACAGACCGTGACGCGCCGTTTCGCTTATCCCGAAGTCAAATACACTCGCGTGGAGCTGGAGTTCTGACCCGACGACGCGTGACGAAACATATAATATTACACGAAAAAAATACCAAACACATATATGGCCAAGAAAGAAGAAGCAGTCAACATGGTCGACAGATTCGCCGAGTTCAAGGAGCTCAAGAATATCGACAAGACCACAATGATCAGTGTGCTTGAAGAGTCATTTCGCAACGTTTTGGCGAAAATGTTCGGCACCGACGAGAATTTCGACGTTATCATGAACCCCGACAAGGGTGACTTCGAGATCTATCAGAATCTCGACGTCGTGGAGGATGACGCCGTAGAGAATCCTGTCACTCAGGTGGGCATCACCGAGGCACGCAACATCGACCCTGAATGTGAGGTCGGCGAGGATGTGGCCAAGCAGATTTTCTTCGAGGAGTTCGGCCGCCGTGCCATCCTCAATCTCCGCCAGACCCTCCAGTCGAAGATCCTCGACCTGCAGAACGACGCCATCTACTCCAAATTCAAGGAGCTTGAAGGCGAGATCGTCACCGGCGAGGTCCATCAGATCTGGAAACGCGAGATGCTCCTCCTGGATGAGGATCAGAACGAGCTCATCATGCCCAAGGAGGAACAGATCCCAAGCGACTTCTTCCACAAAGGCGACATGGTGAGAGCCATCGTGAAGCGTGTCGAGAACCCCAACAACAAGCCCAAGGTGATTGTCAGCCGCACCGACGAGCGCTTCTTGCGCCGTCTCTTCGAGCAGGAGGTGCCCGAGATCCACGACGGACTCATCACCATCAAGACTGTGGCCCGCATCCCAGGCGAGCGCGCAAAGATCGCCGTCGAGAGCTACGACGACCGCATCGACCCCGTGGGAGCGTGTGTCGGAGTGCAGGGCAGCCGCATCCGCGGCATCGTGCGCGAGCTCCGCAACGAGAACATCGACGTGGTGAACTACACCGCCAACCCGCAGCTCATGATCCAGCGCGCGCTCAGCCCCGCGAAGGTAAGCTCCATCCGTCTCAACACCGAGGACAAGAAGGCCGAGGTCTTCCTGCATCCCGACGAGGTCTCGCTGGCCATCGGCAAGGGCGGCCTCAACATCCGCCTGGCCTCGATGCTCACCGGATACAGCATCGACGTCTACCGCGACCTCGACGAGGGGGAGGAAGACATCTATCTCGACGAGTTCACCGACGAGATCGACACCTGGGTGATCGAAGCTCTCAAGAATCTCGGACTCGGCACCGCCAAGGCCGTACTCAACACACCGAAGGAAAAACTTATCGAAGCCGCCGATCTGGAGGAGAGCACCGTAGACCATGTCCTCGAAGTGCTCAAGGCAGAGTTCGAAGACTGAGCGCCGACGCCTCAGCCGCAATCAATAAGTATTTCCTCATCTAAAATCGATATATGCCAACAAAGATAAATAAAGTAGCAAAAAGCCTCAATGTGGGTGTCAAAAGCGCTGTAGAGTTTTTGCGCCGTCAGGGTGTGGAGGTCGAAGACAACCCCAACGCCCGCATTGACAACAATGCTGTGGAGCTCCTCTGCAAGGAGTATAGCCGCGAGAAAGACATCAAAGCATTGGTAGAGAAGCTCACAAACAACAGACGCGAGGATTCCGCGGCTCCCGCAGCCGAGGCCGTGAAGCCGAAGCCTGCCGCCAAGGAGACAGCCAAGCCGCAGCCGGAGAAAAAGGAAGAGGCCGTAGCTGCCGTGACCGGACCCGTGATTCTGGGCAAGGTGAAACTCGACAAACACGGCAACGTGGTTAAGGTCGAGCAGACCGAAAAGAAGCCGGAGGCACCCCAGGCCGAGACTCCGAAACAGGAGGAGAAGGCTCCTGCTCCGGCGCAGAAGCCCGAACAGCCCGCAGCCCCCAAGGCCGAGGAGAAGAAGCCCGAGCCTTCGAAGGAGCAGCCTAAAGCCGCTCCCGAGGCCAAGACTCCTGCTCCCGCGCCTAAGGTTGAGAAAAAGCCCGAACCGAAGCCTGAGATGAAAGCACAGGCTCCTGCTCCCGAGTCCGTGCCGACACCCGAAGCTCCCAAGGCTGAGAAGAAGGATTCCGTGGCCGTCAAGCCGCAGGAGACAAAGGAGGAGTCACCCAAGGCCGACAAGCCGGCTGACGACGGCGTCTTCCGTCCCGTGAGCGTCGCAGCCGCTCCCCAGCTCAAAGTGCTCGGCACAATCGACCTATCGACCATCAATCAGACTACACGTCCCAAGAAACTCACCCGCGAGGATCGCCGCAAGGCAGCCGCCGCCGGTTCCGACCGCAAGAAGCGCAAACGCATCGGCAAGGAGAAAATCGACATCGAGAAGACCGCATCCCAGCCCGGATTCGGACAGCAGCGCTCCGACAAGCAGAAAGGTGGCAACGGCGGCGGTAACGCCCAGAGCGGAGGCAACCGTCAGGGCGGAGGCCGTGACCGTCGCCGCGGCGGAAACGGAGGCAACCGTCCCGCTCCGCAGCAGGAGGTGAACCGCGAGGATGTCCAGAAACAGGTGAAAGAGACCCTGGCACGCCTCACCAACAAAACCGTAAAGAAGAGCGTCAAATGGCGCAAGGAGAAACGCGAGGAGATCCATTCGCGCGAGCAGCGCGCAGCAGAGCGCGAGGCCGCCGAGAGCAAGATAATCAAGATCACCGAGTTCGTCACAGCCAACGACCTCGCCAACCTCATGGAAGTGCCAATCAACAAGATCATCGGCACTTGCATGAACCTTGGCGTGATGGTCAGCATCAACCAGCGTCTCGATGCCGAGACCATCAATATCGTGGCCGAGGAATTCGGATTCACCACCGAATACGTCAGCGCCGAAGTATCGGAAGCCATCGTCGTTGAGGAAGATGCCGAAGAGGATCTCGTGCCGCGTCCCCCGATCGTCACCGTCATGGGTCACGTCGACCACGGCAAGACATCTCTCCTCGACTATATCCGCAAGGAGAACGTGATCGCCGGCGAGGCCGGAGGCATCACGCAGCATATCGGCGCCTACAACGTCAAGCTCGCCGACGGCCGGCACATCACTTTCCTCGACACTCCGGGCCACGAGGCCTTCACCGCCATGCGTGCCCGAGGCGCCAAGGTCACCGACCTCGCCATCATCATCGTGGCGGCCGACGACGACGTCATGCCCCAGACCATCGAGGCCATCAACCACGCCAGCGCAGCCGGCGTCCCGATGGTCTTCGCCATCAACAAGATCGACAAGCCTGCCGCCAACCCCGACAAGATCAAGGAGGAACTCAGCGCCATGAACTATCTCGTGGAGGACTGGGGCGGCAAATACCAGTCGCAGGACATCTCCGCCAAGAAAGGTATCGGTGTTCCCGAGCTGATGGAGAAAGTGCTTCTCGAAGCCGAGATGCTCGACCTCAAGGCCAATCCGAACCGCAAGGCCATCGGCTCCGTCATCGAGTCTTCTCTCGACAAGGGCCGCGGCTACGTCGCCACAGTCCTCGTGCAGAACGGCACGCTGAAAGTCGGCGATGTCGTGCTCGCCGGAACCCACTACGGCAAGATCAAGGCCATGTTCAACGAGCGCAACCAGCGCGTCAAGGAGGCCGGACCCTCCACTCCCGTGCTCGTGCTCGGACTCAACGGCGCACCGACGGCCGGCGACACATTCAACGTCCTCGACACCGAACAGGAAGCCCGTGAGATCGCTTCCAAGCGCGAACAGCTACAGCGCGAGCTTGCCAACCGCACCAAGAAGCGCGTCGGACTTGAGGAGCTCGGCCGCCGCAAGGCACTCAACGACTTCCACGAGCTCAACCTCATCGTCAAGGGCGATGTCGACGGTTCCGTCGAGGCTCTCAGCGACTCCCTCATCAAGCTTTCGACCGAAGAGGTTCAGGTCAACGTCATCCACAAGGGTGTCGGCGCCATCTCTGAGAGCGATGTCACGCTGGCCGCCGCATCCGACGCCATCATCATCGGATTCCAGGTTCGCCCCTCAGGCGCCGCACGCAAGGAGGCCGAGAAGGAAGGTGTCGAGATACGCCTCTATTCCGTCATCTATCAGGCAATCGAGGAGGTCAAGGACGCCATGGAAGGCATGCTCTCCCCCGAAATCAAGGAGGAAGTCACCGGCACCGCCGAAGTGCTCCAGACCTACCACATCTCCAAAGTCGGCACGATCGCCGGCGCCATCGTGCGCGACGGCAAGATCAAACGCACCAACAAGGTGCGCGTGATCCGCGACGGCATCGTGATCTACACCGGAGAACTCGGCTCGCTCAAACGATTCAAAGATGACGTCAAGGAGGTCACTTCCGGATTTGAATGCGGTCTCTCTGTGGCCGGATACAACCAGATCCAGACCGGCGACATGATCGAAGGATTCGAGGAGATCGCCGTCAAGAAGACCCTCTGACAACATTTCCCGAAACTTAGACCCCGTTCCCCAATATTTTTTAATGCAGGGGCCGTGGATTTTCGAGGAAATTCCGCAAGTTGAAGAGGGAGCGATGCGGGCATCGTGACCGATGAGACTTGGCGGAATTTACCGGAAAGACACCGGAAAGGGGCAAGTAATAAAAACATGTTAAACAATTTCACATATCAACCCTGGTACATTTCCCATGAATCGGCGCTGAATCGCATGCTTTGATGCTTTTTGCCCTTTGGTTCAGTCACATAGCCCGCTATGCTCCCGAACCTGCATGGCAAAAATCATCTAAAGCCTGCGCCCCCTGCGTTAACAAATATTTGGGAACGGGGTCTTAAAGTCCTTAAAGTCCTTAAAGGCACTAAAGTCCTTAAAGACCTTAAGGACTTTAATTTTAAAGCCACACCACCATGTACTACATCATCAATATCGGAAGCAACCTCGGCGACCGCCGCCACAACCTCAGCCGCGCCATGGCCGCCGTCATGCGCCGCTACGGCGAGATCGAGATGTCGCACGTCGTCGAGACCGAACCCCGGGGCTATGAATCCCCAAACAAATTTCTCAATGTAGCCATCATGTTCCGCAGCGACGATCAACCTCTTGACGTCCTCGCGGAGCTTCAGGAGATAGAACGCTCCATCTCCGACGCGCCCCACCGAAACGCAGACGGAAGCTACGCCGATCGCATCCTCGACATAGACATGATCGCCGCCGACGACCTCACGATGAACACCGAACAGCTCACGCTTCCCCACCCGCGCCTTGCCGAGCGCGACTTCTTCCTCGTCCCCTTGGAAGAGATCGCCCCCGCGTGGCGCCATCCCCTCACCGGCCTCACCGCCACCGAGATGCTTTCCACCCTCCCCGCGAGCAAACCGGAAACGCCCTCTTAGAAGTCTGTTTGGAGGAAGGTGCGGAGGTGGAGATGGCGGATGCCGGGATAGGCGGGAAGGTCGCCGCTGACGGGATCCATCGAGACGACGTATTTGGGATAGTTGTCTTTGATTGCGGCAAGGTTGCCGAATTCGCGCTCTATCGTCTCTTCCGAGCCGAGAAGATATGTCACCTGCACATAAATCGTGCGGTTCCCTTTCGTGGCGACAAAGTCTATCTCTCCGGCGCGCAGGATTCCGACATTGATACGGTAGCCCTGCGTCAGCAGATGCAGATAGACGACATTCTCCATCACTTTCTCTATGCTGCCGCGCAGATTGAAGCCGCAGAGATAGTTGCGCAGTCCGTGGTCGGCGAAATAATACTTGAAGATCTGCTCAAACAGGCGCTTGCCGTGAATGTCGTAGCGAGCCACCGGGTTAATGATCAGCGCCTTGCACAGGTGCGTGATATACGCGGATGTCACGGCGTCAGACACTTTCTCCCCCTGCGATTTCATGAACTTGACTATGCTTGCGGTGGAGATCAGCTTGCCGTCGTTGTCGGCGATGAAGCGCGAAAGATTCTCGATGAACGGCACGTTGCGGATCTGTTCCCTCGCCACTACATCGCGCATCATTATGGTGTTGTAGACGCCCTGCAGATAATCGCGGACATGGATCTCGTCCCTGATGTCGTATAGCCTGAGGCCGGGGAGTCCGCCGACCCGTAGATAATCGTTAAGCGACTCGCCGCTGTCCGGCAATCCGTGAAATTCCAGGAACTCGCTGTAGCTGAGTCCGTAGATCGGTATCTCGACATATCTGCCACCTAACCGCGTGCTCAATTCCGAGGAGAAGACGTAGGCATTGCTCCCTGTGGCTACAATCTGACATCGGTCCTCCGCGTGAAGACTTCGGAGGGCGTCCTCGTAGCCATCAATGTCCTGCACCTCGTCAATCAGCAGATAGTTGTCCCCTTCGGACGCGAATTTCGGCGCCACATAATCATACAGTCCGCGGGCATCGGTTATGCTGTCAAACTCCATAAGTTCCTTGTTGACATACACCACGTTGGCGCCGCGATGATTCTCCTCCAGCCAGCCGCGAAGCTGACGGAGCATGAAACTCTTGCCGACACGACGCTGTCCGACGAGAATAATCATCATTCCCCGGTTGAGATGCGAGATGATGTGTGACAGATAAGTCTTGCGTACGATTATATCCATGACAAACTGATTTTTCGGGACAAATATACCCATTTATACCTTGTAAAACAAACAAACTTGTGAGTTTTCCAAGGTATAGATGGGTAAAACTGCAATTTTTGTCGGTTTCTCAAGGTATAGGTGGGGAAAATCACAAAGTCCGCGGAGGTCTGAATCGACTTCCGCGGACTTTTTCCGGTCTTTCGGGGCGTTTGCCCGAGAGGTTTACTTCACTATGATCTTCACGACATCTTTGCCGGCCTTGACCACATAGACGCTGGGAGCGGCTTCGAAGCGTTCCTCAGCCGATGCGGAGGCGCTGGAGCCGATGATCAGTCCGTTGGCTGCAGCTACGCTCACGACCTCGCCCTCATAGCCTTTCACTATGATGACTCCGGCGGTCGCGTAAATGCTCTTGCCTGACGAAAGGATTCCGTCGACACCAGTGGTCTTGATCACGAGTGTGTTGGAATCAAGGCCGACAGTACCGTTGCTGAGCACCGGAACAACCATGTAGCTGTAGGAGGTGTTCTCCTTGACCGTGCTGTCGGTGTAGGTGTTGTCGGCGCAGGGAGCCTTCTCGGCGATCATCATGCCGTCGCGATAGACATTGTAGCCGGCAAGTTCAAGTCGGGAGGACTCGGGTACGTAGGCAATCTTGTCGAGCATCACGCCGAGCATGTCGGTGCTGCAGTAGCGGATAGCCACGTAGCGTGCGTCGTCGGGAAGCTGCACGGAGATGTCACTCCATACAAGCGATGTGGCGTCTGCATCACCATTGAGCACAAACTCCTTCAGAAGCTTGAAGCTGTCGATGTCGTCGGAGCCGGTGGAATAGCAGACCTGAATTGTCTCAGGATAGGAGTAGCTGACAGGACATGCGGCGAAGCTGAAGAGAGTACCGCCGGCGACTGCCGGGGAGATAAGCCAGTCGTCGGTCTGAGGAACGGCCTCACCCTGTGTGCGGGGAGCCGCGGAGAAGGCGATAAGGAACTTGTCGCCGTCGGCCGCGGGCAATGTAGCGCCGCCGAGGTAGGAGGCAAGTTGCTCGCTGCTCCAGACTGTGTAGGCGCCCGGCTGATTCGCGCCGGGAATCTCCTTGCCACCCTCGAAGATGAAGGTCGGGTTGCCGTCCTTGTCCACGTTCCTGAATCCTCCGATCTCGTCCTGACTGAGCAGGAAGGGTGTCTCGTCCTCGAAGCTCTGCACCTTCGATGCTCCGGCCAGAGGAGTCCACTCCATCTTCACGCTCTCATAGCCGATCTCGCTCGCCTTGAGGTCAGTGATGACGAGTGCGTCGCCCTTCACCACGTCAACCGTTAGAGTGCGGCTGTCGTTCACGCTTGAATTGTCGCCGGGATTGATCGTAAATGTCAGCATGAGTTTGTTTCCGTTGTCAGCAGTGGGAGTAAAAGCCAACGGACACTCAACCGTAGCGTCGGGAGCGACAGCTTCGGTTCCGGCCGGAACATCCACACTTGCAAGAGTGGTGCCTTCGCCGTCGGTCAGGAGCCAGCTGCCTCCGGGGAAGGTATTGGCCTCGGTGCCCTCGTTGACGATGATGCCTTTGTAGGTGCCGGAGGTGCCGTACTGAGCCACCATGTTGCCTGTGATGGCCGAGACACCGAAGTCGTAGGCTTCCATATTCTTCACCTTGTAGCCGTAGAGCACGAATGCATCGCTATAGGATGAGAAGACATTGACCGTAGGAATGAGATCTATCTGCACCCATCCGCAGTTGGCGAATTTCTCGGAAAGATCCACTGTCACAGTCTGCTCGGAGTGATCCAGAGAGGAGATGTCGATGGTCTGGACAAGAGTCATGGGAACTCCGAATGCAGAAGCATAGACATCTACGCTTGTGCAACATTCGCCGAGGGTCTCCATCATAAACGCCGGCTTATCGATGCCGACTGTCGAGAAACGCGGCAGAGAGATGCGTCCCTTCTGAGATGCGCCGACTGAGTTGGAATAGCCGATGAACGCGATCCTGCCGTTGTTGCCGAGATATTCGTCGATCTCAGCGGGATCGCCGATGCCCCATTTCAGTTTGTAGTCGCCGCCTGAATAGTTGGCGAGAGGACCCATGTCGACGCTTCCGTCGCTGAAACTCTCCTTAAGAGGCAAGATGTAGGGCACGCCGGCCTCGATCGACTGTCCTGTCAGGACGCCCGAATTTCCGGAAGCGTTACCGGCAAGCACACCGAGAGTGTAAAGATCCTGAGGAGTTCCTTCGGGGAGACTGACGGTGTAAGTGAAGACATCCTGACCCATGGAACCGAGAATCTTCCAGGCTCCGTCCACGACCTGAGCAAGGTAATAAGTGTTGCCTGTCGGAGCCACGTAGCCGCCGTTCTCTCCCTCCGTGGGAGCTTCCCACGAGAGGATGATGTCCATATTTGTCTTCGAGGTAGTGATGTCGAAGTTGGTGACTGTCATCGGCGTGTCAAGTCCGGTGAAGACTTCCGTCTGCATCTCCGGACCGTTGACCTTGTTGTCGGAGGCAAACACCTTGATGATGTTTTTGCCCTGCTTCGTGTCCACGGTGCATGTGACTGTAGCTCCGGGCTTTCCTGAGAGCTCTATCTCATCTTCTGAGTCGTTGATGGTGAGATATGCCTTAAGATCCTTGTCGGCGGCATATTGCGTGCCGAGGATGTCAACAGCAGGCATCACGAAGCTTACTTCCGCTTTCAGGGCACCTTCGGCGCCGGCAACTGCCGTAAGCTCACCCACGGACTGCGGGGCGCTGGAGCTGAATTCCGAGACCTCGACATGGAAGTCATTGACATAGAGTCCGTACTGGTCGGCATCACTGATGCAGTGGATACCGATATAGTATTTTCCGGCTGCGGGCACAAGGAAGTTGGCCGTTGCCGGAACGGGAGGATAAGCTGTAGGATCGATGGCGCCGGCTTCTATGACAGTCGGGCCTATAAGTGTCTGCGTCATGGCCTCGACTGTGGGAGCAGTACCGATCTTCACCTCATATTTCTCCGCATACTTGTTGGCCTTGAAGGCGTTCATGCGGAAGGAATAGACCTTGGATGCATCGTTGAAGATGACAGCGGGAAGCCACAGCCAGTCGTCGGAAGCATTCTTGCCGTGGTAAGGACAATAGAACGCCTGGATTCTTCCTGCGAAGTAAGCCTGTGTCACACCCCAGCGGAAGCCCTTGCCGTCGTTGTTGGCGTCGAGAGTCGTGAAGAGATCGACCTCGGCGTCGGTTGGCGCGAGCGACACAGGGATCGTCATGCCCTCGCCATAGGTGAGATCGTTGCTGGTGGCAACTTCGGAATCCTTGCCGGCGTAGGTCGCCATCACCTTGGCCACATAGATGTGCAGAGGCTGTCCGGAAGCGATCTTGGAGGAGACTTCCGTGTCCTTGATGCCCTCGGCTATGATCTCGTCGTCAAGCCATACTGTATACGTGACCTCGTCGGGGTTGACATATCCGCCATTGACACCCTCGGTCACGGCGTCCCAGCTGACGAGCTCGGCGCTGAGCGTGACGTTGGCGGGAGCGACGGGAGTGTCCTTGCCGATAAATGCGGCCACAGTCTCGCCACCCTCGGAAGCCTGGGCAAGATAACATGTAACCGTGAACTGGTGCATGCCTTCCTTAAGCTCAAGATTCTTGACTGTCACGACGCTGCCCGCAGCACCGCTGCCACGACGCACCTCCTTGCCGTCGACGGTGAGCACCCAGTCGATGTTGCCGAGCACGGGAGTCTCGCCGTAGGTGAGAGTGGCAAGGGTAAACATGAACGAGCCCTTGGTGGCGCCGTTCTTGAAATCGGCAGTCAGATCCGTCGCCTTCTTGGGCGCGGACTTGTTGACATGGAACGCGTCGCCCACGCACCACAGACCGATGAAGCTGTCGCCGTCGGTGTAGGTCTGGAGCAGCTTGGCCTCGAGGGTGTTGGGGTCGATACTGTAGATATATGTGTTGTCCTCGCGTGGCTGCGCGTTGTAGATGTAGACGTCGGCAGTGGCGTCGTAAGCCATTCCGGAGAGATAGAAATAAGGCACATTGACCTCACCGATCACTGTAGCGGCGCCGGTCGCGGGATTGACCTCTACAAGGCTGCCGTCGCTGTTGAGTCCTGCAACGACGCCCTTCTTTGTGTTGTAGCAGAGAGCACGCAGATTGTCCTCGGACGCGGCGTCTGCGACCTTCACGATCTCCGTCGGAGCGGTGCCGAGAGCCTTCGAGAACTGGATTCCGTTGCCGTCGGCGTTGTATGTGTAGCCGTAGGCAGTGTCACCGACGGGATCATAGCACGAAAGGATGAAGACATTGTCGAGCGTGGAGGGGAGTTCCTTAGTGGAGAGGGAGCCTGTGGCGGCATCATACTCCACATAGAGGTTCTTCTCCACATCTCCGGAACTGTCTGTCGAGGGAGCGTAAGAGCACCACTTCCCGTCACGCAGCCAGATACCGGTGAGACTGCCGTCGGTGTCCGAAATAACATTGCTTATAGAGCCGTCGGCACCCAGATAGTTGAGGCCGTAGAGACCGTCGGCATCGGGAGATGCTGAGTAAGTGAGCCATCCGTAGAGGCCCTGTTTCAGTTCCGAGGAGGAGGAGGAGGAAGCCGCCTTCTTTCCAGAATTGAGCACTTTGACGACACTGCCGGGAAGCGTGGCACGTGAAACACCGGGAAGCAATGGCTGAACGCCTTTCCTGGGCAGCGAAAGGGAACCGGACAAACCATTGACGCCCGGAGAGCGTGTGGAGCCCGACTTCACCGCATGAAAGCCTGATGCCGAGATGCCTGTCGCACACACGAGTGTGACAGCGCAGAGGGTAATTAGTCTTTTCATCTGGTTAATGTTGTTTAAGTGAATTATATGATAAACAGTTGTTAAATACACGATTAGAGCCGGGCTTCGGCGGGAATCGGATTGCGGCCGTTGCCGAAGAAGCGGTCGACGATGAGAGAAATGGCGCCGTCGCCGGCCACGTTGCAGGCTGTGCCGAAGGAGTCCATGGCGATGTAGAGGGCAATCATCAGCGCCTGGTCGGCCTCACTGAATCCGAGCATCGACGACAGGAGTCCGAGCGCGGCCATGATGGCTCCGCCCGGCACTCCCGGCGCGGCGACCATCGTGATGCCGATCATGCAGATGAAGCCGAGAAACATCGGCGTGGTATAGGGAAGTCCCTGCATTATCATCAGGGCGACGGCACACGAGACGATCTTCATGGCGCTGCCGGACATATGGATAGTGGCGCAGAGCGGCACGGTGAAACCGGCGATGTCCTCGCTGACCCCCATCCTGATGACCTGACGCAGCGTCACGGGGATGGTGGCGGCGGAGGACTGTGTGCCGAGGGCGGTGAAGTATGCAGGCATGATTGTCAGCAGCATCCGCAACGGATTCCGCTTCACGAAGATGGCGGCGATGAAGTATTGCGCCAGAAGCAGGCCGATGTGCATGGCGAAGATGACGACTATGATCTTCATGAACGCCGACAGTATGGGCGTCACCTGACCTGTAGCGGTGATATTGAGGAAGATGCAGAAGATGTAGAGCGGCAGCAGCGGAATGATGGCGCGCCCGATGGTCATGGCGATGATGTCGCGGAATTCGTTGGCGGCGGAGCGCAATGTCGGCGTCTTGAGATAGGCCATGCAGATGCCGAGCACAAAGGCGAGCACCAGCGCCGTCATCACGCTCATCAGCGGCGGCATTTCGATGGTGAAGAATGGCTCAATGGCCGCAGTCTCGCTCTCGATGGAGACAACCGCGCCGTCTTTGGAGGTGAGCATCGCCGGGAAGAGGGAGTCGCCGACGAAGAAAGCCATCATGCCGGAGCAAGTCGTGGAGAGATATGCGAGAAGTACGGTGAAGATCAGCACTTTGCCGGCCTTGCGGCCGACATCGGCGATTGCCGGAGCAACGAATCCGACGATAAGCAACGGAATCAGAAAGCCCAGGAACTGGCTGAAAATCGATCCGAATGTCTGAAAAAGTCTTCCGGCCCAAAGCGGAAATATATTGCCGCAGACAATGCCGAGACCGATCGCAATCAGTATCCTCACAAGCAGATTACCCCATAACCCTTTCTTTTTATCTACTACTTTAGTTCTCTCCTCCATCTCCTACGTCCTGCTTAAACAATATACTGTACTGTCCTTTTCCGACACTGCCACTATTACCGTTAATCTTCCAACTCTGCACATCCAGAATTTCTCTGACAGCATCTGTGCAATCTTCAGATTCCGACGGATGATGTGTTTCAATTTCATTGAGCAGACGTACCAGACTACGTCCTACAGCCCACGAAAGATTCACAGGAACCGCATTGCCTATTTGTTTGTATTTTTCAGCAACTGTACCTGCGAAACTCCAGTCATCGGGGAATGTCTGGATTCTTGCGTATTCCCTCACCGACAGCGGACGGGTATAAATTGGGTGGCATCTTTCTGTCTGTTTTTGTGCAGGAGAACATGTCAGAGTAAGGGAAGGCTCATCTAAAGCAAGCCTTCTTGCCATACCTGTCTTTCCTCCTCCCAGATACCAGCTTCCTCCCATATACATTTTTGCTATTGCCTCCGGAAGATCTCTCCAATCGCCTCCCGGCGGAACGAGTTTCAATACATTTTTCTTCTTTTCAGGATAAAAAACGCCTTCCGATTCCGGAACATCATTGTCATATATCACGCTCTTGTACAATGCATCCCGAAGAGTCAGAATGCGACAATATGGCGACGGCCATCGAAGTGTAACATCTCCTGCAAGGTCATTTCTGATAGCCACAAGAAATAGACGCTCCCTCTTTTGAGGCACCTGATACATTATGGCCTTTAGTACTCTTGGCGAAACAAGAGTATAGCCAAGATCTGAAATTA
Organism: uncultured Porphyromonadaceae bacterium; assembly: GCA_902491625.1. Lineage (GTDB taxonomy): Bacteria > Bacteroidota > Bacteroidia > Bacteroidales > Muribaculaceae > Lepagella. The sequence continues at coordinate 22,998 of CABUIO010000018.1, forward strand.
CATTACATATCGTTGAAAAAGTCTTCCCATTGTCGTGAGAAACAAGTCCCTTTACATTCTCGCACAAAAAAACCTTAGGCTGAATTTCCCTAACTGCTCGTGCCAACTCAAAAAAAAGTGTTCCACGCACATCGTTAAACCCACCCTGCTTTCCGGCAAATGAAAATGCCTGACACGGAAAACCTCCTGACAGAAAATCTATTTTCCCATTCAAAGGGGTAAAATCTATGTCACGCACATCTCCTTCGACAACATTCCATTGTGGTCTGTTTTCTCTAAGGGTCCTACATGCAGATTTATCAAACTCATTCAACAGCACATGCCGGAATCCGGCTTTTTCCAATCCCAAAGCAAGACCTCCTCCTCCGGCAAACAGCTCCACCGAGTTATAGTTTCTTTCCGGCATCACAGTCATCTCTTCATCCCATCGGTTGTCTACCATCATTCTTACTTCGTCTATATTCATTAGCTGTTCCATTTCAAAACCTCTAACACCGGACGAATCGATATATGATGGATATACGCCCTTATCAGCCCACTTGCGAGTAACAGCTGTAGATGTCCCAATAAGAGCCGCAAGATTACTTTCCGAGATAAACATCAAAGTCCCCCCTTATTTTTGATCTCCAACGCGATTTCAACAATCTTTTCTGATATCAATCTGCTCCCATCAATATCTTCCGCTTCAACAACCTCGCCAAACGCTTTTGAAAGCCGATAATAGAACATTTCATCGCCTGTGAGATGATGCCAGAATTCAACCCCACAATAAACAGGATAATGCGAATCAATAACCTTATAGTTGGCCGACAGATTACGCTTGTCGCCGTATAAGACTCCAACTATAAGATCATCTATTTGAAGAGGCAGCTTATCAAGCCTTGCCTTATTAAGCAAATACTTGAAATGTCCCAGAATGGTCGAAATATCATCTTTGTTGATTGTCTGTGGCCCTGCTTTGAGTTGGCAGTACTTTCGCCTATTATCCAATGCATCAATAAACTCTATATCAATCCCTTCTATACCGGAAGCTCCTCCTGTCACTTCTTCAAGTCCGGAAATAAATGTCTGTATATTCTGTCCAAAGCTGGTGTTGATACTCGTACCAAGAATTCGGGGATACACAAGTGCTTTGGCCAAAGACTCGGGTTCTGTATTACCGCACAGAAAGGCCGCAAGATAGTATATAAGAAAGGGATTAATATTAAAATCCTTTAATTTCAACCTATCAAGTTGCCTTAAATGGTTCGGGATGATTACTGTTCGAAAGTATCTTTTCCCATTTTCTATTATCGCCTGTTTCTGCGTCTCTTTCATAACTTATCTTTCTACTGTTTTTCTGTTATTTAGGCGTTATTCCGATGCCGGGGAGCGGCGTCAGGGTCACTCGTCCGTCCACAATCTTCATGCCGTCGAAAAGATCGTTGGCAATGAGCAGATTGCCGTCGAGATCCACCCACTCGGCCATAGGCGCGAGCTGAGCGGCGGCGGAGACGGCACACGAGGTCTCGGTCATGCAGCCGATCATCACCTTCATGCCCAGGCCTTTGGCCAGCACGGCCATCCTGTAGGCGTCGTGAAGTCCTCCGCTCTTCATCAGCTTGATGTTGATGCCGTCATAGGCCTCGGCAAGCGCGGGAACGTCGGCGGAAGTCTGCACCGCCTCGTCGGCAATGATCGGCAGCGGAGAGCGCGCTTTTAGCCATGCGTGACCCTCCATATCGTGCTTGTCCATCGGCTGCTCCACGAAGATGACATTGCGGTCGGCCAGCCAGAGGATATTGTCAAGAGCCTCCTCGCGTGTCTTCCACCCTTGGTTCACGTCGACGCAGATCGGCTTGCCGGTGTGGCGGCGTATCGTCTCTATAAGCTCACGGTCGCCCGGCACCCCCATCTTCACCTTTATGATGCTGTAGGGAGCCGACTCCGCAATCTTCTTCTCCAGTTCCGCGGGAGTGTCGTTGGAAATTGTGAAGGAAGTGCATGGCGCCTTCTGAGGGTCAAGACCGTAGATCTGATACCACGGACGCCCCATAATCTTGCCGGTGAGGTCGTGGAGGGCGATGTCTACGGCAGCCTTTGCGGCGCGGTTGCCTGGAGCTATCGAGTCCATGTAGGCGTGGATGGCCTCCATGGCGAAAGGATCGGATAAGCGTTGCGGGTCAATCTTGGAAAAGAATCCTGTGACGGACTCAACAGACTCGCCGAGATACGGCGGCATCGACGCCTCGCCGTAGCCCGTGACGGAATCGAGCGTAATCTCGACCTGCACGCCGGGAGTGACCGTGCGCGACATCGACGCTAAGTTGAAGGCATGGCGCAGCTGCAGCTCGTAAGGGTAATACCTGAACTCCACATCGCCGGCCCACGCGGCCGACGCCATCATGCCGCAGCCCGCAATGGCCGCTATTATCTTTTTCACAATCATATCAGCGCAAAGATAAGCCAAAAATTTGATTGTATGAAAAGTTTTCCCTAATTTAGCATCGACTTACAATGGAAGCCTAAGGAAACTTATCTATACAACCATTATATCTATGAGAATGAGATTTTTCAGAGCCGGAATAGCGGCATTGGCGCTATCGGCATTAATCACCCCGACAATGAACGCTCAGACACATGAGAATCCTTTCCTGAAGCCTTACACCACGGCTTATCAGATTCCTCCCTTCGAGCAGATCACGACCGACGATTTTATCCCGGCGCTCAAGGCCGGAATCGCGGAGCAGGAAGCCAACATCCGCAAGATCGTGGAGAATCCGGCTCCTGCCGACTTCGACAACACAATCCTTCCGCTGGAGAATCTCTCTCCCATTCTCGAAAGAGTGGAGGGCGTGTTCTTCCACTACGATTCGGCAATGAAGACGCCGGAGTTCGCCGCCATGGCCGACGAGGCAATGCCTCTCATCAATCAGGCCTCCAACGCCATCATGCTCAGCGAGCCGCTTTTCAAGCGCATCAAGGAGGTCTACGACAAGCGCGACAAGCTCAAGCTCACAAAGGTGCAGAAGCGCGTGGTTGAGAAATACTACCGCGAGTTTGCAGAGCAGGGCGCCGACCTCTCGCCCGAGAAGAAAGAGGAACTTGTCAAGATCAACGACGAGCTTTCCAAACTCTTCATCCAGTACAACAAGAACCTTCTCAACGCCACCAACGCCTTTGAAATCGTCGTCTACGACAAGGCTGACCTCGCCGGTCTCCCGGAGGCGTCCGTGGCCCAGGCCGCACAGGAGGCCGAGAAGCGCGGTCTCAAAGGCCTCTACGTCTTCACGCTCCACGCCCCGAGCCGTCTGCCGGTGCTCCAGTATGCCGACAACCGCGGCCTCCGCGAGGCGATGTACAAAGGCTACACCTCGCTCGCTTCCCACGGCGACAACTCCAACCTTCCCGTCATCAAGGAGATTCTCCGTCTCCGCGCTGAAAAGGCCAAGCTGATGGGCGCCAAGGACTTCGCCTCGATGATGACATCGCGTGTCATGGCGCAGACCCCCGAAGCCGCGGAGGATCTGCTGATGAAGGTGTTCACTCCCGCCGTCGAGCGCTCCAAAGAGGAAGTGAAGGACATGCAGGCATATGTCGACGCCAACGGCGGCGGCTTCAAAATCGCGCCCTGGGACTACTATTACTATGCCGAGAAAGTCAAGAAACAGAAATTCGACTTCGACGAGAGCGACGTGCGCCCATACTTCGAACTTGACAACGTGCTCCACGGACTGATGTATGCTGCCGAGAAACTTTACGGCATCAAGTTCACCGAGATTCCCGACGCGCCAAAATACATGGACGAAGTGACAGTCTACGACATCACAGACGCCAAAGGCGAACACGTGGCCGTTTGGATGACCGACTATTTCCCCCGTCCCACAAAGATACAGGGCGCATGGATGGAGCAGATCCAGTCCGCCGGCATCTATGAGGATGGCAAATACCGCCGTCCCGTCGTCTACAACGTAGGCAACTTCACACGTCCCACAGCCGACACTCCGGCCCTCCTCACACTCGACGAGGTCGAGACCACATTCCACGAGTTCGGCCACGCCCTTCAGGGAATGCTCACACAGGCGCCCTACAAGTCGATCGCCGGAACCAACGTGGACCGCGACTATGTGGAGATGTGTTCCCAGATCAACGAGCACTGGGCAAAGGCTCCCGAAGTGCTTCGCGAATATGCCAAGGACTACCGCACCGGCAAACCGATGCCCGAGGAGTTTGTGAAGAAACTTCAGGAGGCCGCCACATTCAATCAGGGCTTCGTCACCACCGAGCTGGCAGGCGCCGCACTCCTTGACCTCGCCTTCGGACGTCTCACCGACATCCCCGACGACTTCGACGTCGCAGCCTTCGAGAAACAGGTGGCTGAAAAGATCGGAATGCCCGAGGAGATCACATTCCGCTACCGTGCCCCCTACTTCAAACACATCTTCGGCGACGACGGCTATGCCTCCGGCTACTACACATATCTCTGGGCACAAGTACTTGAAGCCGACGCCTGGGAACTTTTCGAGCAGAAAGGCATCTTCGATCCCAAGACAGCCGCGGCTTTCAAGAAATACATACTTGAGAGCGGCGACACCGAAGACCCCACCGTTCTCTTCGTGAAATTCCGTGGCCACAAGCCCGATCCCGCCGCCCTGCTTCGTCTCCGTGGCTTCAAAGACAAATAATCTCCTCCCTCAACCGTAATCAAAAGCGTCGGAACCGCCCCCGCGGCAGCTCCGACGCTCATTTTTTACATCCTCTCCCCAAGGTCTTTAAAGACCTTATAGACCTTAAATTTGTTCCTTCCTCGGAACAGAATCGCGAATTTTACCTTCCTCAGAATAACTTTCCCTAAATGGTTCCCAAAGGTTTGAAAAATTCCCCGCGCTTCGTTAAACCCTCGAGCCGCGATTGTTGTTATTTTTAAACAACAAGTAACTCGCAAAAATTAGATGATACATAATTACGAAGGATTTTTGAGGGATTTAGTCGGGTGAGCGAAGGAGTGTAGCGGGCTACATGACTGAGCGAAAACGGCTAAAGCGCCAAAAAGACGAGCAAGAATGTGTCAGAAATGTGAGTTACATCAAATGATTTAACATTAACTAATTTTTAAGAGTTACTTACAATCTAATCATAAACAGGATATCATGGATTTTCTAACACAAGACAAACTCGTGATTGTCGGCGCAGCCGGCATGATCGGCTCCAACATGGCGCAGACAGCGCTGATGATGAACCTCACCCCCAACCTTTGCCTATACGATCCCTACGCTCCGGGGCTGGAGGGAGTTGTCGAGGAGCTGCGCCACTGCGGCTTCGAGGGTGTCAACATCACTTTCACCTCCGACATCAAGGAAGCGCTCACCGGCGCCAAATATATCGTCAACTCGGGCGGCGCCGCACGCAAGGCCGGCATGACCCGCGAGGATCTGCTCAAGGGCAACGCCGCGATTGCCGAGGAGTTCGGCAAGAACGTCAAGAAATATTGCCCCGACGTGAAGCATATCACTGTGATCTTCAACCCCGCCGACATAACCGGTCTGATCACTCTGCTCTGGTCCGGACTTAAACCCGAGTGCGTGACAACTCTCGCGGCGCTTGACTCCACACGTCTGCGCTCTGAACTGGCCAAGGAATTCGACATCCCGGCCGACGCCATCGTCAACGCCCGCACCTACGGAGGCCACGGCGAGCAGATGGCCGTCTTCGCATCCACTACGAAAGTCAACGGCGTGCCTCTCGACGAGATCATCGGCACCGAGCAGTTCCCGCAGGAGAAATGGGAGGAGCTACGCACACGCGTCATCCAGGGCGGCAAGAACATCATCAACCTTCGCGGCCGCAGCTCGTTCCAGAGCCCGGCCTACCTCTCCATCGAGATGATAGCCGCAGCAATGGGCGGCAAGCCTTTCCGCTGGCCCGCAGGACGCTACGTCAACAACGACAAGTTCTCGCACATCATGATGGCCACCGAGACCTCAATCACAGCCGACGGAGTAAGCTGCAAGCCGATAAGCGGCACTCCCGAGGAGATGAAGGAGCTGGAGCAGAGCTACAAACATCTCTGCGCTCTCCGCGACGAAGTGATAGCCATGGGCGTCATGCCTCCCATCGACAAATGGAAGGAAATCAACCCTTATCTCGACGAGAAAACCTGCTGATCAATCGCTGACCGCACTACTATATACCCCGCGCCTCCTGTCCGGAAACGCGGGGTAACTTTTTACGGATCAATGATCTTTTACTTATCCTGAAGCTTGAAAGTGACAGGGAGGTAGAAGTTGCTGCGCACCACGACGCCGTTAAGTTTGCCGGGCTGCCATTTCGGCATATTTTTCACGAGACGCAAGGCTTCCTTGTCGAGGTCGGGATCAACGCTCCTGACGACCATCGGATTTGTGACCGTGCCGTCCTTCTCTATGACGAATCTGACTATGACACGACCCTGCACGCCATTCTCCTGCGCCGCAGCAGGATAGATCAGATTTGCGCTAATCCATCTCATCAGTGCGGCCTGACCTCCGGGGAAGCTTGCAGGCTGCTCCACTGCATCGTAAATAGGCTCGACGGAGTTTCTTTGGGGTTCAGCAGATGTTTCGGGCTCGACCATGACCTCATGTTGAATACTCTTGATCTGCTCTAACTCTTTCTCGACCTGATCTTCACTTATCCGGCCGATTTCAGGCTCCTGCGGAGAAGCCGCTGCAAGGCTCAGCGTGAGAGCTAATATTGCTATGGCATTCATTTTGTTTTATTTTCTTTTGAGGGTGAATCTTTCTTCTTATCCTGCTCGATCAGGACGCAGTTCTTGATGTTCTCCTGAGTCGTCTGCATACGCTTGCTGACCTCGGTCATCTTCTGTTCGTCACCATCCTCCTTGGCCTCGTCGTAAGACTTCTGGAGGTCTACAAGTTCATGCATGTAGTAGTATTTGTCTCTTTTCTGCTTGCACGAAGTCGTGGAAACGCAGATTGCCGAGCCGACACACACCACGGCAGCGATAATTGAAATTCTACGCATCATATTTTTTCTTCTTTGCTTTTGAATGCCACAAAGATAAGAACATATCTCCTAATTTCAAAAGACACTTCACTAAAAAATTCGACTGTACGCCGTAAAACCTATTTAACCTTTATTTGTTAATATTATGACTTCAGCAAAACGTCAATTCGAAAGAATCATATTTTTCACATCAATATCATCCTTTAAAATTAATTGACTAATGAAAAACTACCGATCTTTAATGCGCCGCGTCATCTCTGCCGCCGCATTTTGCTTTCTGATGTCGTTCGCCGCTTCGGCGCAGGCTCCGCAGGTCAAGGACCACAGCACGATGCCCGACCGATATTATCTCCTTCAGGGACAGCAGCCCAACAGCCTCTACATCCTTCCGACACCACCAGATGCAGGATCGATTCTCTGGCTCTACGACAAGGAGCGCTACGACTGGGGCAAACTCAAACGCGACACGGAGCGCGGCGAGCAGGCACAGCGCGACGCAATCGTGGCAGCCGACGGTGTGCCCAAAGCGTTCTCGGAGGCTTTCGGCATAACCATCAGCGAGGAGACGACTCCTGAAATCTTCCGCCTCGTCACAGGCATGCGCGAGGACGCCGGCGACCTCGCCACACGCGAGGCAAAGAACTACTACAACCGCAAACGCCCCTTCAGTTTCTTCGGAGAGGACACATGCCTTCCCGAGCAGCAGGAGGAACTTTCCACCAACGGATCTTTCCCCTCGGGTCACACCTCGATCGGCTGGGCAACCGCTCTCGTCCTCGCCGAACTTAATCCCGACCGCCAGAACGAGATCCTGAAGCGCGGCTATGAAATGGGACAGAGCCGCGTGATCTGCGGTTATCATTTCCAGAGCGACGTCGACGCCGGACGCCTCACCGGAAGCGCCATCGTAGCGCGTCTACATGCCGACGAAGGCTTCCAGAAGCAGCTCGAAAAAGCAAAAAAGGAATTCGCGCGCCTTAAGAAAGACGGCAAGGTGGCTCCAAGCAACCTCGTCCTCACCGAGGAAGTGATTATGACAGAAAAAGCAAGAGAACGTTAATACTCAACATTTCAACTAAGTAACTCGCAAAAATTAGATGATACATAATTGCGAAGTATTTTTGAGTGATTTAGCCGGTGGAACGAAGGAGTGTAGCGGGCTACATGACTGAGAGACAACGGCTAAAGCACCAAAAAGACGAGCAAGGATGTGTCAGAAATGTGAGTTACATCTACTGTTTTAACATTAACTAATTTTTAAGAGTTACTTATTTATTTTTACGATTATGAAAAAATTTTACGCATCCCTTCTTCTGCTGATGCCGTCGATGGTTTTGGCAGATCCGGCCGCAGTCGCAACGACGGCTCCGGCCGAGAGTGAGATAGTCGCCGCAACTGATTCCGAAAGTCAGGAAGCTATTGTTGAAGACAACGACAAGGCCACGAAAGTGAAATTCCTCATCGCCAACGACGCCGCGGCCGCCGCGCAGCCCTCCAACGTCATCGTCATCCAGCCCACCGGACGCATACTCATGGATGCCGCCGCCTACGCCACCAACGACGACGAATTCAAGGCCGGAGTCGCCATCCCCGACGTCCGCGCCGGTGTAAAGGCCAGCTACGGCAAGTGGAAGGCCAAAGTCGACATAGGCTATGCCTTCTCTAAGCTCAGCCTAAAGGACATCTTCCTCGAATACGACTTCACACCCTCGTTCCTCCTGCGCGCAGGAAGCTTCATACATCAGTTCGGTCTCCAGAGCGCAACAAGCTCGTCGATGAAAGTCTCCATGGAGGAGCCGACCAGCAACGAGGCCTTCAACTTTCCCCGCATGATCGGCCTCATGGCGCAGTACGACGAGGGACAGTTCTTCGGCACCTTCTCCCTAAACGTGGAGTCCAACGCCGTCAAGATGCACGCCAACGAAATGGGCAAGACCGGCTACGGCGGCATGTCGCGACTCGTCTGGCGTCCGCGCCATGAGCACGGTTTCGTCGCTCAGGTCGGCATGAGTTTCGCGCTCCAGACCGCGCAATACAACTCCGACCCCGCGCTCAACCACCGCAGCGTGCAGATCGGCGCCAACTTCCCCACGCGCGTCAACTCCATAAGCATGATCAACGCCCTCGTGCCCGAGGCGCGCAACAGCTTCCGCTTCTCCCCCGAACTCCTCTTCAACGTCGGCCGCATAGCCCTTGAGGCCCAGTACTACTACATGCGCGTCAACCGCCACGACGACCTCAACGCCTTCACCGGCTGGGGCGCCTACGGCATGCTGCGCGGCATCGCAATCGGCGGCGACTACAAATACAGCCACGCCGACGCCGGACTCGCAACACCCGCGCCCAAGACTCTTGAGCTTGTGCTGCTCTACAACCACACCTCGCTCTCATGCGCCAAGGCAGGCATCCTCGGCGGCCGCGTCAACGACGTCAGCCTCACCGCCAACTGGTACATCAACAAATTCATGATCTGGCGTTTCCGCGCCGGCTACACCCACCGCTGGGACCGTGCCGCCACTCCCGACGTCAATCTCGGAGCATTCCAGACACGACTCCAGATCATCTTCTGACAATCCCTCCTCCCTAAAGGAGGCTGTGTCAAAATGCGGCGAAGCCGCTGATTCCTTATAACCTCAGGCTTTTTGCCTGAGGTCGTTGCCGAGAGATGATAATGCATCGAAGATGCTGATTAATAAGCTTCTCCGAAGCATGTTCCACTATGGCAGAACACCCCATGCCGTCGGCATGGGGTTATAAGGAATCAGCGGCTTCTCCGCATTTTATAGTCTTTCAACAGTTTTGACACAGCCTCCTTTCTCTTAAAACATGTTGTCAAACATGTTTTTAAATTTGTCTGTCAGGAAAATTTATGTCAACTTTGCAATTCAACTAACTAAATAACCTCTTACTTGGATATGTTCTTAAATTTATTATGTAAATTTACCCCCCCCGATTAGATTTGCTTTAATCCTCGCCATGCTGCTCCCTTTTTCTGTCCGGGCAGCTGTGACAGTCACCGACGCTAACGGCGTGGTCTACGATCTCGTCAATCCCAACAATCTGTCAGACAACACAGTCAAGGTCTCAAGCCAGAATGCCTCCATATTCCTTTCAAGAGGCGTGCCTGTCACAATACCAAAGACCCTTACCGACCATTCCACCACAGCGGCCGACCGCGAAAAGGTCTATGAAGTAGTGGGAATCGTGGCCAACGCCTTCCAGAACACGGCAATCACCTCGCTCACCATCGAAGCCGAGGTGCCGGAGATTCCCGGCTATATGTGCTCCGGATGCACTGCCCTCACCTCGGTATCGTTCCCTTCTACAGTGACTAAGATCGGAGGCAATGCCTTCACGGACTGCGAAGCGCTTACGGCGGTCTCGACACTCGAATCAGTAACCGAGATCCAGAGCAACGCGTTCCGAAACTGCGTCTCGCTTGCATCTGTATCCTTTTCCGGCAATCTCCTCACTATAGGCTCGACAGCCTTCTCGGGCTGCACCTCGATTGCCTCCGCCGACATCCCCGCGTCGGTCACATATCTTGGAAGCTCCGCTTTTCAGGGATGCAACGCTCTCGAGACAGTGACATTCCATGAAGGAAGCCTTGAAAGAATCCAGCAGAGTTGCTTTGAAGGGTGTACGTCGCTCCACGCCCCGGTTTTCCCGCCGTCCCTCACACAGATCGACAATATGGCGTTCAAAAACTGCACCTCGCTTGGTGAGATCACGCTTCCGGAGGCTGGAAAGATCTACAGCAATGCGTTCGAGGGAGCACATATCACCAGAATAAACTGGCCCTTGCAGTCTTTCACTTACTTTGCCGGCAGTGTTTTCAAATCTGTCACCGGCCTTACCCGGGTCGATATTCCTGACGTATTCCCTAATCATATGATCCCCAACTCTACGTTCAGCGCATGCCCGGAACTTGTGACAGCCAATATTCTTGACGGCACAACCACTCTCGGAGGCTATACGTTCCAGGACTGCGGAGCGCTCGCCACAATATCCCTCCCCGAATCGCTCGATGAAATTATGGGATACGCTTTCCAGAGATGCACAAACCTCACAGGAGTGGATTTACCCTCGTCAATGACTCTTATCAAGCAGGACGCCTTCGCAGGATGCACCACGCTGGGCGATATCACTATTCCGGCAGACGTAAAGCTTGAGAGCGGCGCTTTCAGGGGGGCGACGCTCACATCCGTCACCTGGCCCGAAAAGCCTGCGGGTACAATAGAGAGCGCTCCTTTCGGATCACAGGATCAGGTCAAATCGATGTATTTTCCCTCGTGGATGACAAGAATTCCCGACAATATCTGTGGCAGCTGGAGAGGACTCGAATCGGTGACGATACACGATGGTGTCACGTCGGTAGGAATGAATGCCTTCTCCAACTGCACCGCACTCACCTCCATAGACCTTGGGAATACGCTTGAAGTGATAGAAGAGCAGGGGCTTATCAACTGTGGAATGTCGGAAATCAGATTGCCCGGCTCGCTGAGGGAGATACGCGGCAACGCCATCATGGCGTGCAACTCTTTGCAGAGCGTCGAATTTCCCGAAGGACTCGAAGTGCTTGCTACAAACGCGTTCCGGCAGTGTCAGACCCTTGCCACCGCAAAGTTTACCGGTGGTCCCGTTGAGATTGGCGAAAGGGCTTTCTACGAATGTCCTGTCCTTGAATCGGTTTATCTCCCGTCGAAGCTCACCAATATCGGTAAGGAGGCTTTTTACAACTGCTCCAGGCTTAAGAACCTGTGTGAACCTTCGGGAACCGATTTTCCCTCGGATTTGAAAGTGATAGGCGAATATGCGTTCCGTGCCTGCACAAGTCTTGACAAAATCACGTTGCCGCCCGACGCGCATATCGGATCCGGCGCTTTCTGGAACGCCAATCTTTCCGAAATCGTATTTCCCGAAACCGCATGCACGTTCGGCGACGATGTATTTTTCAATAACACAAAAATCACGGAGATAACGTTACCCGCATGGATGACGGAGATTCCGGCCGGATTATGTTCCTCGTGGACGAAACTCGAGAAAGTCACGCTTCAGGGCAATGTGACCGCTATCGGGGATAGAGCCTTTCTGAACAACTACCGCCTTACCGGTTTCCCATGGCCGGAGACACTTGTCCGGATCGGCAACAGCGCCTTCTCCGGCTGCAACAGAGGAGCTCCGGAATACTTCGGTCCCGTCACTCTTTATGACGGAGTCGTCATAGGCGACAACGCTTTTCAGAACGCCTCGGTGACGGAGATAATCTTCATGGGGTGTGCCGAGATCGGCAACAACAGTTTCATGTCGAACCAGATGATCCGGAAAATCGCCTTTCCCGACTGTATGACCGATATTCCCGACGGCTTCTGCAACGGCTGGAAAAACCTGACTGACGTGGTGCTCCCCTCCGGGCTGAAATCCATCGGAAAGGCAGCCTTTTCGGAATGTCTCAGACTAAAAAGCATACGTTGTCCCGAAGACGATGAGGAGACCGTTTTCCATCTTCCTTCCTCATTAGAGACAGTTCAGGCCGAGGCGTTCTACGGATGTAGAGCCCTTACCGAAGTGAATCTTCCGGAAAAGGAGGTGACATATGGCGACAGTACCTACCGGGGAATATTCGAGGGGTGCGACGGACTCACGAAAGTGACGATACCGCGGGCGATGTCCAAAGTGCCCGACAAAGGGTTCTACAACTGCCGGAACCTGACGGGGATAATCTTCTCCGAGCGTGACGGCGCTCCGCTGGAATTCGGAAGATATGCTTTCAGTGCATGTGTCAGCCTGCCGAAGATACTCTTCCCCGAAACAGAAATTGTCTTGAACGATCAGTCATTCGGAAACTGTACGGCCGCCACACGGATTGTCTGGCCCGAGAACCATGCGTTGAAACTGGGCAAACAGTGTTTCGTCAACTGTTATGCCCTTACCGAAGTCTCGATTCCTGATTATATCACCGAGATACCTTATGGAGCATTCCAAAGCTGCACTAAGCTTGCCACTCTGCAACTCAACGGACAGGAGACATTGATCGATGAAGCGGCCTTCCGCAGTTGCGCCATCACAGATCTTTCTTGGGCTAAGGAGGGAAGGGTTCCTGTCATCGGAGAGCTCGGTCGGCTTGCGTTCCAGTCAAACAAGTTTACCGAACTGACTATCCCCGCCTCTGTAAAGACAATAAAGGAATCATGTTTCAGCAACTGTCAGGATCTCGTCACCCTCAGACTCGAGGAAGGCGTCACCACTCTTGATGGCGAGTCGGTCTTCGGCTATTGCACAAGTCTTAAGGAGGTGTATTTCCCCTCCACGGTTCAGGCAGTGTCGCCCAAATGTTTTCAGGGAGACACCGCGCTCGAGAAAGTGGTTCTTGCCGAAGGAGTGAAGACCATAGGCCTTCAGGCCTTCAGGAACTGCACATCGCTGAGAGAGATGGAGATTCCCTCTACAGTCGGTGTCGTCGCAGTGGAAAGTTTTATCGGATGCTCCGGTCTGGAGAAAGTGATCAGCCATGCCGTGGACGTAACAATAGGCGACAGAGCGTTTCAGAATCTTACGAATCTGAAGACTTTCTCTTCCACCGGCCATATATCCTGGATCAGCAGGAACTGTTTCAGCGGCTGCACATCCCTTTCAGACTTCACCATATCGGCTGAAAACGACTGGGTGGACAATATCGGACAATACGCCTTCTCCGGCTGCACCTCGCTGACCTCGTTTCCATGGCTCAGGAAAAACGTGAGAATCGATTCCAACGCCTTTCAGGGCTGCACCTCGCTGAAAAGCATCACTCTTTCCGAAAAGCCGGAGTATCATTTCAACAGATTCAACCAGGCCGGGAACATGATGCTTTTCAACGGCGACAGCTCGCTTCAGGCCATTACCTACCCCTGCGCCACCACACCTTACTTCCATCTTTCGGCAGCCGACATAGCCGAAGCGCCGCTCCGTGCCATCAGCTTCTCCTATGCCGACAATATAGTGCCGGCAGGCAACTTCGGAGCCACAATCAAAAGCTACAACGGCGCCGGCAGCTTCAATGTGGCGGCGAATCCCGACAACTCCATCATGTATGTCAAGCGCGGACAGAGATGGAAATACATGGAGGCCGGATACGGTCAGATCTTTGACATCCGCGAGATGAAGGAGCCGCAGATCAATATCGAGGGCGACATATTCTCACACTACGTCGACGACCTGAACGACGAACACTACAACTGCAACCGATATCAGGTGATCCTGCGCTGGAAACTTCCCCTGAGCGACCTCAACGAAGACGGCGAGACCGTGGCCCACCTCTACCGCGACGGAGAGAAAGTGGCCGACATCGTATTCGGCAAACCCTCCGAACCAAAGATGATTAGCAAGGACGAGGATGCCGCCGCACCCACCGTACCGGTGAAAGAGGTCGCATATACAGTCAATGGCAAAGTGACCTCATTCCAGGGCAATTTCGACTTCCTCGCCGAGACACAGTCCGACGGCACTCCGGTCTATGAGATGAGATACGGACTCCAGAACAAGAGCCTCTACTACGACGCTTCGTCCCACAAGATGCTCAACGCGATGGACAGCAAATCGTTCGAGCCGTGGTTCACGTTCGTCGATGAATTCTATTCAAAGCCGCTCGACGAGGCCGCCGCAAGGGAAAGCTTCGTCTACACGGCCGAGATCGAGCCCTACGACTACAAGAGATACGTGAACAACGCTGATCTCGCCGAAGGCGAGGATGGCAAGCTTTACCATGAAGAGGTTGTGCACTTCGCCGGCGGTATGACCGACGGCGTGGCCATCCACACCGCAATGGCATCCCTGCAGCTCGACTTCAGACACCTCTATACAGAGGAGCAGATCAGGGAAGACATCGAACAGACACTGGCCGTCACGACAATGGACAACCTCAACCAAAAGGCCTCGATCGCATACACACTCGACAAGGATCTCGTGCTCCAGAAAGGCAGATACGTCAAAGACGGCAGGACAATCACAGACAACATAATCACGGCTGTCGACCTGCGCGAGAAGCAGCCGGACGGCTCTTTCCGATCTGTCCTCAGGAGCTCCAACGGCCACGCCGTAAACCGTCAGGCAGCCGGAACCATCAATCTCAACTCGGAACTTACCTCCGGCTACCTCCTGGAGCCGGGCAAGACATATCAGCTTGTCACATACTCTCTGTTCCGAGGTGAATTCGGATCGAAGACCGTCACAATCCCCGATCTCCCCGGTATTGACTGCTCGCTCGTACTGAAACCGACCGAACATCTCCTTGCCGACGTCCACGCTCACACCTGGGCGGCCTTCAACGCCATCGTCACCATGACCCCGGACGCCACCCCCACAGGCTATGAAACCCCGATGCCTACTGCCGACGGCGAGTGCTTCTTCGGTATCTGGCGAACCATCGACAATGATTTCAAAGGAGCCTCCCCCAAGCCCGGAATGCAACGCGATCCCTTGCGCCCCACCTTCGAATGGAAGACCGTGATACACCACACCGACGGACATGTGGACGGCAACTCCGGATCCGACTGTCCCATCTGCCGCGAAACCTGGAGCGTGGAGAAAGACGCCGACTCACTCACGTGCACCGACGTCTTCGACCACCACTCCACACCCTTCAGAGTCCTATATGACACGCGCCTCTACGTCAAAGTGCCCGAAACGATGCTCCACGTCCCCGATCGGTGGATGGCCGTTGACCTCCCTGTAGACGCATATAAGGAGACCTTCACCGACGTCGAAGAGATCGAAGCCGGCGGAATCGACAGCGACGCCATCTACTATGACATGCAGGGACGCATCGTCGCCCACCCCGAATCCGGCGACATCCTCATCCGCGTCCGCGGCACCGAAATCTCCAAAATCCGCATCCGCTGATCGAAAACAAAGTAGAAGATCATCCTGATGTGGATCGCCCTAACGTAGGGCTGCACCATGGTGCAGCCGCCTGCTACACAGAAAGTTGCATCATCAAAGACAACTCGCAATAGTGTTTATTTCACCGAAAGCGCCGGAACCGCCTCACAGGAGGCCGCTCCGGCGCTTCAATAATCTCCTCTAAATTTCCCCCGAAAAATTGTTCCTAATTGTTCGAAAAAAATGGTTACCCATGATCCGCCAATAATGGTTAACGATGGTTAGAAACAATGGATATCAATGGTTTGAAAAAAATTGTTCGATATTGTTCCTGATTGTTCGAAAAAAATGGTTCCCCATGGTTAGTCATTAATGGTTAATGATGGTTAGAAAGAATGGTTAATAATGGTTTGAAAAAATAGTTCGATATTGTTCCTGATTGTTCGAAAAAATGGTTCCCCATGGTTAGTCATTAATGGTTAATGATGGTTAGAAAGAATGGTTAATAATGGTTTGAAAAAAATTGTTCGATATTGTTCCTAATAGTTCGGGATAAGAGCTTAGTGCTCTAACTGACAGTCGAAATCAGACAGAATCTCCCCTATCACCGGATTCCGCGTCACGATCTGCTTCAGCACCTCCGTACGCGAAAGATGCTTCGGCGCTGCATCCGGGGGTGCCACCTCGATGTCAAGACAGAAACCATCATTGCCCAGACGTCCGCGAAGCGCACGATACATCTCCGGCAAATCCTGCTCCACAGCCGCCTTCTGCGACAGATTCTCCAGCACAAGCCTGTAGCGCACGGGATCCGCCGTAGCCTCCGGCCGACACGTACGCATAGCGTTCACCAGAATCTTCCGGTCGGGATGCTGCTGCCGGAACTCATCCCACGCCGCCATCAGCTCCTCCGGTGTGAAATGACGCGTATTGACCGGCGCCGCAGGTCGGGGCTTGTCGCCCGGCGCCGCATCCTCACCGCCTGATGCAGCCGTCGCACCCTGCGAAGGACGAGGATTGCTGATCCTCACCGTCGACACCGCATGGGACTGCGGACGCACCGCCGGACGAGGCGCAGCCTGACGCACCGCCGGAGCCGGAGCATGAGGCTGCTGAGGCTGAACCGGAGCCTGACGCTGAACGGCCGCGGGCTGAGGCTGCAAAGGACGAGCCGCGGGCTGAGCCGCAGGCTGCTGCGCTGCCGCCGGAGCCGACACCTGAGGCTTCGTGCCGTCAGACACAGGTCCCGAAGGCGAAGCCAGCGCCGCGATGCGCATCAGCGTAAGCTCCACAAGGAACTGCTTCCCCGACGACTGACGGTAATTGAGATCGCAGAAATTCACATACTCCATCGCCGCATGAAACCATCGCGGCGCAATACCGGAAGCCTGCTTGCGGTAACGCTCCGCCACATCGTCGCCCACCTCAAGCAAAGGAAGCGTACGCGCGTCGGCAGCCACCATCAGGTCCCTCAGATGCGCCCCCAGACCGTTGACGAAAAACAGCGAGTCGAATCCCGCGTCGCGCACCTCCTTGTAGATAAGCAGCGCACCCGCGACATCAGCACTCAGAAGAGCATCCACCAGACGGAAATAATACTCATAGTCCAGCACATTAAGATTGTCGATGGCGCTCTTGTAGGTGATATTGCCCATCGACGACGCAGCCACCTGATCGAAGATCGAAAGCGCGTCGCGCATCGCGCCGTCGGCCTTGCGCGCAATCACGCCCAGAGCCGACTGCTCCGCCGTCACGCCCTCCTGTTCCGCAACGTAAGACAGATGCTCCACCATGTCGCTGACCGTGATACGGTTGAAATCATAGATCTGACAACGGCTCAGGATCGTAGGGATAACCTTGTGCTTCTCCGTCGTCGCCAGAATGAACACCACATACTTCGGCGGCTCCTCAAGCGTCTTCAGAAAAGCATTGAACGCCTGAACCGACAGCATGTGGACCTCATCGATGATGAACACCCTGTAATTGCCGATCTGGGGCGGCACATGCACCTGATCCGTCAGATTGCGGATGTCGTCTACCGAATTGTTCGAAGCCGCGTCAAGCTCCACGATATTGAAAGAACGCCCCTCGTTGAACGCACGACACGACTCACACTCATTGCAAGCCTCCCCGTCAGCCGTCTTGTTCAGGCAATTGATCGTCTTCGCGAAAATACGCGCACACGACGTCTTGCCCACACCCCGGGGGCCGCAGAACAGATAAGCCTGCGCCAGACGCTGCGAGTCGATCGCATTCTTAAGCGTGGTTGTAAGCGATTTCTGCCCCACGACAGAACGGAATGTAGCCGGACGATACTTGCGAGCCGACACTATATATGGCTGATCCATAAACAGATATTGCGTAAGATTCAACAGAGCGGGACACCCCGCGGCCAAACGGCCGCAGACCTTGTCCTCGCAAAATTACAAAAAAGAATCACCCCATGCAACAAAACGGCATGCACGTCGTTTATAAGTAAGAAAATTTTGCAACTCAGGGTCAGACATCCGGTTCCTGACCCGACATCACCTTTCCGGCTATGACAAAGAGCGCACTTTACACAGGCACCGGCGACTCCGGCACCACATCACTCGTCGGAGGCACACGAGTGAGAAAAGACTCCGTAAGACTCGAAGCCTACGGCACAGTCGACGAATTCTCATCACACCTCGGACTCCTCCGTGCACTCCCCTCGACACCCGACGACCTGCGCGACATCCTCGCCACCATCCAGAATCAGCTTTTCGTCATCGGAGCCTATCTCGCCACACAACCCGGCGACGACAACCCGACCCCCGCCTCCGCCATCACACCCGACGACATCGCGCGCCTCGAACGCGCCATCGACTCCATCGACGGCCGACTGCAGCCCATGAGATGCTTCATACTCCCCGGAGGCACACCCGACAGCGCCCGCGCCCACATCGCCCGCACAGTCTGCCGACGCGCCGAACGACGCATCATCACCCTCGCCGCCGAAAGCTACGTCGACCCCGCCGTCATCACCTACTTCAACCGCCTCAGCGACCTCCTCTTCGCCGCCGCACGCCTCTACAACGCCATCGCCGACACTCCCGACACCCCCTGGCAGAAATAGAGCCGCCCCAACAAAAGAAAAAACTAAAAAAATATAAAAAACCAAAAACAGCAACAATATGTATTGGACACTCGAACTTGCATCGAAACTTGAAGACGCGCCATGGCCGGCGACCAAGGAAGAGCT
Organism: uncultured Porphyromonadaceae bacterium; assembly: GCA_902491625.1. Taxonomy (GTDB): domain Bacteria; phylum Bacteroidota; class Bacteroidia; order Bacteroidales; family Muribaculaceae; genus Lepagella. The sequence goes on from CABUIO010000018.1 coordinate 42,064, forward strand.
CATAGACTTCGCCATGCGAAGCGGAGCGCCAATGGAAGTCATAGAGAACCTCCAGGAGATAGAAGACGAAGGCGAAGTCTACGAAAGCATCGAAGACATCTGGCCCGACTACCCCTCCAAAGAAGACTTCTTCTTCAACGAGGACGAGTATTAAGACTTAAATTTACACGCAACATACTGATTACCAGCCATATAAGCAATTAGAATTTGTTTGTATGGCTGGTGTTTTATGGTCTAAAATAGCCGAATTTGTTTGTGTAAAATACAACATTTGCCCCGATTTTTCCGTTTTGTTTGTATATAATTCACTACCTTTGCAGACATGTGGGAATATCGTAAAAATACAAACAAATAACGGCCTATGGGAAGGACAAAGAGATTATACCCATTAGGGAAATACCGTCTCAGGACACCAAAAAATCCGGATAAGAACAAGGCTTATCCGGTGGACATAGAATATACTTGGAACCGTAAGGTGATCCGACGCACTACCAATATCTTCGTGAAGATTGCAGACTGGAACCAGAATCTTCACGCCGGGCGCGGTGGTGTTCGCCCATCCTACGGCTCGGAGTCCAAGCGCATCAACAGTGTATTACTTGCCAGAGTAGAAAGGACAGATTCTTTACTTGCCGAATTTGCCCAAAACAATCCGCATCAAATAACGGAAGAAGTCATAGATGGCTTCCTTCTTGAAAAGCCTGTTGCCGTAAGGAAAGATAACGGTAAGGACTTTGTTGAGTTCGTTACTGACAGGCTGGATTCCGAATATTCCCGAAACCGTATCGGCCGTAGTCGCTATGAAAACGGGAAAAGCGGCATGAATATGTTTAAGGAGTTCCTGCGTTCAAAAGAACGTGGAACATATAAATCCGATGGAATCTATCTTGGAGAGATTTCTATTGAGCTGCTTGAAGAATATATAGAATGGCGTCGTGAAATAAAACAGAATAGCGACCACACCATCAACCATGCTCTGACCCCTATTCTCAAAGCCTGTGCTTATGCCGCAGAACTACATATAATAGATGCGGCATTAAATGCGAGAATACAAGACATGCGTATTGCAGTCAAGCCTAATCTATCCGGTGATGAGTCTTCTTATGATGGCAAGAGCCTTTCGCAAGAAGAATTGGCAAAGTTGATAGAATACTACCATCATTGTAAGGAACCCCGTCGTAAGGAATATATCGAAATGTTTCTTTTCGCCTTTCACGCTTGCGGTCTTCGAGTCGTAGATATTATGACGCTTCAATGGACTAATGTCGATTTGAAGAAAAAAGAATTAAGAAAGATCATGATTAAGACAGGGAAACGCCATATAATTCCGTTGTCTGACCCGGCTATTGAATTACTTGAAGCATGGAAAGAGAAAAACGGGGATTCCAAATTTGTATTCAACCTTGTAAAAGAGAATCTGGATATAGATGATGATGAGGCATTATATAAAGTCAGAAATACGGCGACAAGAAGTATTAACCAGTCCTTGACTGTTGTGGGAGAGGAACTGGAGCTTAGTTTCCCGCTGACTATGCACGTTGCGAGACATACATTCGCCGTTTATGCCTTGAATGAAGGACTTTCTATGTCTGTTGTCAGCCGTCTTCTCGGTCATGGAAGCACAGATATAACGGAGAAAGTGTATGCTCGTTTTCTTCCTGAAACTTTGTCCACTGAACTTAACAGACTTTCTGGTTTATCCTCGTTTAGATTATAAACATATTATTATCCATAAAAAAACAGTTGACCCGATTGTGAGTCAACTGTTTTTTATTTATACGGAAGATAATGGAGTGGCAAAAGCCTCATAATGGAACCGACTGAGAAAAAGATCCACATCGGATTGAGAGTACCAGTATTTGTCTCCGCATCTGGAATATCCAAGAAATCCTTTATCACGGAGCATTTTAAGATACTTATGTTTGATATTGAGTAATTCCATTATCGCCTGATTATCATACACCCTATTTTTAAGAGAGTTTTCACAGGGTTTTCCTTGTTTTTCGAGGATTGAGAGTATTCTGTTTAGAATATCTCTATCAGTCGATTCTCCGTTTTGCTTTGCCATAGGCATCTCTTTGGTATGTCAAATACGGAAACGTAAATTTATTGCTTTTCGAGGGTGTATCTGCCCATTGTGGTAATATAGAATCACCACGGATTGTGTATGTTCTTTTCATCTTTTAACGGAATTAGTGGGTGACTTGACCGAATACAGAGAGGGTGGCCCACATTCCGGACTGCGGGTCGCCGGTATCTATATTTCGGCTGGGATTTTGAGTAAAGCGTATGAGGCATTCGCCTGTCTTATGCTTTGAACGTGTAACCATTTATAGGTTGAAAAAGATTGCTGTCTGTCAGCGTGTTCCCGATATTTCAATGAAGTTTCCCAACATTTCCCAACTTGGAAAATTGTCGGAAACAATCAGCCATATTCCGGTTGTTTCTATATCGAATCCGATACGGTGCCGGGCTTTCCCCATGACAACCGATTGGGCATTTTCAGGATATAAGTCATGACATTTCCTGATAGACCCTTAATATCGCCTAATTGGATTTATCCCTGAATTTTTTAGCGGCACACACCGTCATGCCAATCCGCTGTAACGGACTGGCGGACTGACCCCTATGCTCTGTCAAAAGGAGTATGGATAGCCACAACTAAATCTTAACGTGTCTTAAAAAAACAGGGAACTACCTGAGGAATACCTCAGCAGGGTTTCGGCTTATGGCGAACTTTGCGGCATAACATTAAATCCGAAAAAGAATATGAAAACAAAAATGTTCAATTCCATCGCCGAGACAATCCGCGAGTATAAGGCCAGACTGATGATGAAAATCTTTTTCCGTATGATGAACCACCTTTACAAAAATCGCGGGCAATGAGAACGGAGGAATACACGACACTTGTCCAGCTTATTCGTGAACTGGCATCGGAAGTCAGGAATGTAAAGGCCGGGCTTGACAGCAAGATCGACCATGTGGCTAAGAAGGTAACGGAGGCTTTTCAGGGCTTCGGCATCCTTGACCCGGAGGAAGAAACGTGGACGGAACAGCAGGTATGCGAGAGATACCATGTTTCACGACGCACGATGTACGAATATCGCAAAAGCGGCATGATTGCCTATATCAAGACCGGCTCCGGCAAGAACTGCAAGGTCAAGTACCGCAAAGCCGATGTGATGGAACTTTTCTCCGTCCAAAACGCATGACACACCTACAACACAAATAATTCCGCGTCATTTCGGTGGCGCAAGTATCAAACCCAAAAACTTTTTAATTTATGGCAAAAGACCAGAACTTAGAAGAAGTGCTTATCGCCCGCAACAACGACACCGGGCAGGTAGGCGCGGTGACCGGACTCAACGAGGACGGCACACCCAAGATGACCGATGTCAAGTCGGCGAAACTCTCAGACCTCGTGAAATTCTCCAAAGGTCAGAACCCGCTGGAGGCTTTCCTCTCCAACTTCGTGCGACAGTGCAAGAACCCCACGACCTTCGGATTCTTCCGAGTACCGGCCGACCGCTACGAGACGGTTGGCACCGTGATCGGGGACTTCGCAAAAGACCCCGTGACAAACGCCGATATGCTGAAGAACAACAAGGTCGATCTGCCGCAGGCCACGCAGGACAACAGGCAGGAAGCGGCGCAGACGGCTGAACAGCCCAAACAGTCGCCGGCAGGATCCCCGCCGGAGGAACAGCAGGCACAATCCAACGCACAGGCATCCGCAAAGGAGACCAGACACTCCGCCATCGACGAGAGCAAAATCGACTGGGCGAACCTCAAGGAGAAATGGGGCATCGACCGCGACGAGCTGGAAAAATCGG
>CABUIO010000019.1 GCA_902491625.1 uncultured Porphyromonadaceae bacterium
ATCCTCTGGTGCAGAGGCTCTTGTGTTCCCACTTGCCTGCCACAATATAGAATATTGGTCAGGACAATATTTGTCAAGGAAGGTAATAGGTACTCCCATTGCGCCATCGTAGTCGGATGGAATTGCATCGGTAAAAGGGACTTCTATAGCATCGTAATTGTCGTAATGGGCATATTCTTTGCCTCTGACTTCCTTATGTTTGGAATACATGATGTTTTCCTCCATCGTCATAAGCGATAGAGGTTGGTGGCGTCTACCATGATCAAGATTAGTGTACCACCTAACGCCTTTGACACGAATGTATTTCTTCCCATTTTCGTCTATGCGCCATCCTGCGGCTGTAATGGGATACTCATCAGGAATGCCAAATTCTCGGTCTCCACTATGTATGGTTGAACCCAACCACATTTTATTGTCTTTGAGTAATGGAAATACTTCCTTGTAAGTTATTGCGTTCATGTTTCCTATGATAAGGAATTTTTTGTCTGCTTCGACTATCCAGGCGAGAAACTCACGGAATAAAGAGAAGGGTGGATTGGTGACTATGATGTCGGCTTCGTCGCGTAGAGCTGTCACTTCGGCACTGCGGAAATCTCCGTCGCCTTCAAGGTAACGCCATTCTATGTCATGGAAATCTATGATGCCGTCGCCGGTAACATCGTGGTCGAGTACGAATATCTTGCCTCGAATCGATGTCTTGGCCGGATCGAATTGTGGCGCGTCCTGCTCGAAAAGCGATGGTTGCCAGACTGTTTTAAATTTCTTGCTCTCGGAAGCATAGGAAGTGGATATCAACTTTTTCAATCCGAGTGTCTGGAAATGTTGCGCGAAATAGAGGGTGAAATTACTCGATTCGGGGTCGTCGCAAGGTAACAGTACGGTTTTGTCTCGGAACACGTCGGGGTTGAATTCGAGATAAGCATTTATCTCGCGTTCAATATCGTAGTATTGAGTGTAGAATTCGTCGTTTTTTGCAGCTTTGGCTGCCGATAGTGATTCGTTTGCCATTGCGGTTGGAATGGTTAGTGGTTTTCAACCTTATCCTACTCCCTAAGGTTTGAAAAAGGACAGTGTAGTTTGATAGAGTACAAAGATAACCATTTTACCGATGTAGTCAAAATCAGTATAATAAAGCAAGGATGTTAAAATGTGTAAAGGGTTGTGAAGAAGGCCTGTAAGGCTTTTTCATGTCGTGTTGTCACGGCGGCCGCAAAATTTTGCGCCCCTACATATCCGCGTGGGTTGGCGATGGGAGGCAATCCTGAAGAGTTGGAGATGAGGGTGGCGTTCTTTCCGGCGGATGAGCACAGCGAATCCGCCGGAAAAGAAACCACACCAGCGGTTTTCTCCGCTGCGACGCGGCGCAGAGTCGTGCGAGGTGCGGCTGCACCGTGGCGCAGCTCTATATTTCGCTGATAGCTAAGGTTTTGTGTTTTTTGCTATGGTGGCGGCTGAGCGTCGGCAGACGCGAGATTATGATTAACGCCGTCTGAAGCGTCGGAGAAGCGAGTGCGGTGATGGCGCTCCATGTAGAATGACGGCCTCGGAGAGGTCGAGCGATAGCATAGGCATTGACGTTTCAAAGATGATTAGGACGTGGCGCTCAATCAGAACTCGCGCTGTTTTTTCCGTTCCCGAGCTGTCTTAAATACAGTGGTGAAATAATCATCCATGTATGTCACGAGATCCGAAGAGGTTGGCTGACAGACGAATTGGGTCTTGATTCTATTTATCGAGTTGCCTTGTATGGAATCAAGTGGAACAAGCATAAAAGTTTCGGGAGCATCCGATGACCCTCCCACGCCAAGTGCAATCACAACCTTGCGATGCTCGTCATGCTGGAATTTGCGATAACGATCGATCTGCCAGTCCTCGAACGACACTGCGCCATCATTATTCCATCGTGAGCGGTATTTACATTCGAGGTAATAATCTATAGTGCTATCACCACGCTTCTGTTGCACGTGAAGATCAGGGTTCTTACAACTTTCGGCAACAACTCCCGCTGTGGATACGGCGTCCTGAGTACGGTCGAGCAGCTTCAGCCGCCAGTCAGCAAGCATGTTGACTACAAAATTCTCAAATTTATCACCTTTTTCCTTGGAGGTTTCAATCTGTGAAGTCGCTGCCGGTGCTGATGTTGTTGTTGTTGTTGTTGTTGCTTCTGATGTTATTGTACGAGTGTTTTGCGTCTTCTCATCGCCTGAATTCTCATGCTTTGATGTTACGAACATAACAATTCCGACTCCTATCGCGATCACTCCTAACGCAATAATAGCAATTCCCATAGCTGATTTCTTCATAAAAATATTCTTCGTCAATTAATTTCACAAAGATAATCAAAAACATGAGAATTTCACATATAACGCAGTTTTTTCTGCCACTATGTCGCGGTGAAGCAACCCTGAAGGGTTGGAGATGAATGGGCGTTCTTTCCGACGGATTCGCTGTGCTCATCCGTCGGCTAAGGACAAAGAAACCGCTGGTGCGGTTTTCTCCGCTGCGACGCGGCACAGAGTCGTGCGAGGCGCGGCTGCACCGTGGTGCAGCCCTACGCTCGGACGTAGCCATTTTTGTTGGTTGCGACTATTTACGCTCGGACGTGGTTATTTTCGCTTGGGGCGGTTGCCGGGATTACCATTTGCCGGTGGCGTGCATGTCGCGGGCTTTGGCGAGGGCGAAGTCGAGGATGCGGTCGATGCCTCGGGCAAGTTCGTCGTCGGGGGAGTGTACCTCGCAGCCGAAGGTGGGATCAATCCCTTCTTCTATGCTGCGGCCTCTTGCGTCGGTCATGGGACATGCCGAGAACCGAACGCTCCAGCCGTTGGGGAGTTCGCCGCTGAAGGGCATTCCGGAACCGCCGCCGGTGTGTGCGCCGACAATCACGACGTTGGGGAGCGATTTCATGACTGAGACGAAGTCGTTGGCGGCGCTAAAGCATGAGCGGTTTGTCACGACCACCACCGGGCGCGAGGGCCAGTGGTGGCGTCCGTAGGTCGGCTTGTAGACGACGGCTCGCGGTTCGGAGAAGTCGTTGTGGCCGGGGCCTGTCTTGTGGCGTATATAGCCGGCACAGATTTCCTCGTCGATGAATCGGCCGACGAGAGTCTCCACGTTGGTCAGCATGCCTCCGCCGTTATTGCGCACGTCGATTACCATTGCGACGCAATCCTTGAAGTAGTCGAGAATCCAATCGAGATTGCTTTCACCGATGGGGGTGGAGAAGGAGCCGATGTAGATGTAGGCGATGTTGCCGGGCATCCATTTGTAGCAGATGCCGGAGATGGTGCTGTAGTCGAATTTGAGGTAGTTTTCCTGCAGGGTGCGCAGATTGAAGTCCTGCGGATAGTCTGTCCACCATTTGCGGTAGTAGGAGACGTCGAACGATGAGGAGAGGTTGACATGGCCGTCGCGCAGGGTGTCAAGCATCTGCGCGCATGTCTTGAAGTATTCTCGGCGCGTCATTCCCGGCACGATCCGCGCGCTGTAGATGTCGTGGACGCCGTTCCAGTCGATTTCTTTCTCCTGAAAGAAGCAGTAGTGTTCGTCCATGAGAGTCCAGAGCGCGTCGAAATTGCCCTCCGGAGTATCTTTAAATTCCTCGTAGGGGTGGCATCCGGCGAGAAGGGAGAGTAAGACAGCTGATATGCCGATGGCGGAAAACTTGCGCATGGTCAATAGGTTGCAGTGATTATTTCGCGTTGGTGAGTGTCGTGGAGTCCGCGGGTGACGTTGATCCAGTCGGTGGCGATTCCGAGTGTGACGCTATGGTTGACGAGCCGCGTGTTGATGTGGCTGACGTAGCTGGAGCGGCATTGCGCCTTGTAGCCTACGGAGAGGCGGATGTTGCAGACGGAGAACTGCGCCGAGAGATGGTTGGTGATGGCGAAATGGTTGCCCCACCATCCGAAGCGGGCGAGTCCGGAGCTGTCGCCGAGATATATCTCGTAGTAGCTCTGGCCGTACTGCGGCGAGAAGAAGACACCGAGCGAGGGGAGCGACATCCTTTCGGTGAACGTGACCGGCAGACGTCCGATTCGCAGCGTGTAGTCGGCGCGGAGGTTAAGCGTCAGGTCAAGCGAGAGGCGTGCGGCCACGGGATTGTTGGAGTTGCGCGGCAGATAGAGCGCTCCGGCGTCGAGTTCGAGACCGGCGCCTCCGGCAACCTGAAGTCCCGGAAGCGGGCGGAGCCTGTAGAGCATGTCCCAGCCGAGGGCGAGGTCAAGTCCTGTCATGGACGACGTGTGCTGCCGGTTATGGTTGAGGTCAAAGCTGAATCCGGCGTCAAAATCCATGATGAAATGCTGCGGGTCAAATGCCATGGCGCGGCTCCATGTGGCGGCGATGCCGAAGTGTGTGCCGCTCTGCCGGACAGGGGAGAGGTAGGTGTTGAAATCGCGCGAGGCACCGATCTCTAATGTGTAGAGCGAGGTGAGCGGGCGCAGCGGGGGCAGCGAGTCCGGCTTCTCGGCTCCACGGCATAGTGTGGCCGAGATGGCCGCGAGTATAAGGAAAAGAATCTTACGCATCGGTATCGTTGTTGTCGTTGCCGGCGGTCGTGTCTGTGTCGGTGAAGAGTTGCTGCTGGCCTATGAGTTCGTCGCGGATGTCAACCTGGCTGACAATCTCTTCTTCGGTCTCTGCGGTAGCATTTCCGTCGGCGGACTGTTCCGGCTCCTCTTCCTGCGGCTCTTCTTCAGGCAGACGCAGAGGCTCCAGTTCGGTTATGGAAGCCACCTCGAAGTTGCTGACACGCTTGCCCTTGGCCTTGAAACCTTTCACGGCCACGAACTCCTCGGCGTCGATCTCCATAGAGCCTCTTACGGAGTCATGGCCTCCGAAGACAACCTCCAGACGCGGATAGACGGTGTCGGTGAGCAGTATCAGCGATGATTTCTCGTCGTCGCCGACATAGCGCTGTGGTTTGGCAGAAGGTTCGAAACGGAATCGCTTGATGTAGGGATAGCCGTGCTGCGAGGCGTCGTAGAGCGCGGCGGTGAAGACCTGCGCGGGGTTGAACTTGCTGATGCGCAGGATATTGTCGTCGTAGTGGTTGGTGTCGTTGTAGTCTGTGGTATAGAACTGGCCGTCGGTGGTGACGACAAGGACGAGGTCGTTGCCCTGAAACTCTCCGAGCAGATTGCCGCGTCCCTCGTAGTTGAGTCGCAGCACGTCGGGATCGAACCATACCTTGCGTCCGCCGAGGGTGCTTGTGCCTTTCTCCTTAAGCGCGATGCGCGCGATGTCGTTTTTGGTGACGAGGTTGCCCAGGGCGTCCTTGCCTTTGATCTCCAGCTCGGCGAAATTGACGTCGATCTGCAGTACTTTCAGGCGCGGTTTCGGTTTGAGCGTGACACGAAGCACCTCCGCCTCGCCGTTGGGGTTGGCCGAGAACCACAGCACTTTGGAGCCGGGCAGGCGGCGGGTGAGGTTGTATTCCTTGTCGCGGGTGAGTCCGCTGATGTGGAAACGCTTCTTGTAGTAGGCGCCACCTTTGCCATTGAGGTAGACCACGTTGTAGACCGTGCGCTTGTCGTTGCGCTTGAAGACGCCGAGATGGATCACGTTCTTGTCGACATAGAATTTGTCGGCCACGCGCATCAGCTTGTAGCGGCCGTCCTTGTAGAAAACGATGATGTCGTCGATGTCGGAGCAGTTGCAGACAAACTCGGCGTCCTTTAGCGCCGTGCCGGCGAAACCGCGCTCGCGGTCGAAGTAGAGGCGCCGGTTGGCCTCGGCCACCTTCGTGGCCTCGATGCTGTCGAAGTCGCGGATGACCGTGCGTCGCGGGAAACGTGCGCCATATTTCTCCTTCAGATGCTCGAACCAGCGGATGGTGTAGTCGGTGATGTGGTCGATGTCGTCAAGAAGATCGGCGATGTTTTTATCCAGCGCGAGGAGGCGGTCGGCGGCCTTGTCGGAGTTGAATTTCAGGATACGTCCCATCTTGATCTCCCACAGGCGCATGATGTCGTCGCGTGTGACCTCGCGGTAGAAGTCCCTTTTCCATGGCTCCAGGCGCTTGTCGATGTGTGCCACAGCGGCATCCATGTCGGGTGCGGTCTCCAGCGGACGATCCTTGTAGATGCGGTTTTCGATGAAGATCTTCTCCAACGAGAGGAAGAACTGCTCCTCGCGGGTCTCGTGAAGCTTTATCTGCAGCTCCCGGAGCAGGATGTCGCGCGTATGGTCGACACTGAAGCGCAACACGTCGCTCACGGAGAGGAAGTGGGGCTTGTTGTCGTTGATGACGCAGCACATCGTCGAGATGCTGACCTCGCAGTCCGTGAAGGCGTAGAGCGCGTCAATGGCCTTGTCCGACGACGTGCTGGGAAGGAGATGCACGAGGATGTTGGCGTTGGCGGCGGTGTTGTCGTCGACGTGGCGGATCTTGATCTTCCCTTTCTCCTGGGCCGCGATTATTGAGGCGATGATGGTCTTCGTGGTCTTGCCGAAGGGGAGCTCCGTGACAGCGAGGGTCTTGCTGTCGATCTTCTCGATCTTCGCCCTGACCTTCACGGCGCCGCCACGCTCGCCGTCGCGGTAGCGGCTCACGTCGATTAGTCCTCCGGTCTGGAAGTCGGGGAGGAGCCGGAACTCCTCGCCGCGCAGATAGCTGACCGCGGCGTCGCAGATCTCGTTGAAATTGTGGGGGAGAATCTTGGAACTGAGGCCTACGGCGATTCCCTCGACTCCCTGAGCAAGAAGGAGGGGGAACTTCACCGGAAGGGTAACCGGCTCCTGCTTGCGGCCGTCGTAGCTCGGAGTCCACTCAGTCACCTTGGGACTGTAGACAGTCTCCAGGGCGAATTCCGACAGACGCGCCTCGATATATCGCGATGCGGCCGCGCGGTCGCCGGTGATTATGTTTCCCCAGTTGCCCTGAGTGTCGATCAGAAGTTCCTTCTGTCCGAGCTGTACGAGTGCGTCGGCAATGGAGGCGTCGCCGTGGGGATGATACTGCATCGTGTTTCCGACCACATTCGCCACTTTGTTGAATCTGCCGTCATCGAGTGTGTACATGGAGTGGAGAATGCGACGCTGCACGGGCTTGAGTCCGTCGACGATATGCGGCACCGCACGTTCAAGAATGACGTAGCTGGCGTATTCCAGAAACCATTTGCGGTAAAGTCCCGAGAGCACCGTGCGTTTGTCGGCTCCGGGCACATTGTAGCTCTCGTCCGATCCTTCGGGCGGGTCCGCAGGAATGATTTCGTCGGGCATCTCGTTGTAGTTTTCGTCGTTGTCGGTCAGATTGTCCATAAAGAGTCAGGCAGCTAAGGTTAATCGGTGGGCTATTGCTTTGGCTACGGCAATAAGTAACTCTTAAAAATTAGTTAATGTTAAAGCAGTGGAGGTAACTCACATTTCTGACACATCCTTGCTCGTCTTTTTGGCGCTTTAGCCGTTATCGCTCAGTCATGTAGCCCGCTACACTCCTTCGCTCTTCCGACTAAATCATTCAAAAATACTTCGCAATTATGTATCATCTAATTTTTGCGAGTTACTTAACAATAGCAAAGTTAGCCAAAAAAACTGAAACGACAAAACGGCGCCCAAAACGACAGACCGGAGGCAACGCGCTGCGGACAGTCGCGGATGCCTCCGGTAAGAACCGTTATTTCAATTATTTAGATAATAGGCTTAAAGTCTATTACACGAGAGAGACGATGATGTCCTCGTCGTTTTCGGTGAGAACGACCTTGCCTTCGCGGCCAAGCCAGCCGAGTGCGGCCATGATCTCGTCCTTTTTCAGTTTGGTAGCTTTCTTAAGCTGTTTGAAACCGAGCATGCGGGTCTCGCTGCCGTCGAGGGCCTTGTAAACTTCGCCGGCCCAAGTACCGATTGATTCAATGTTCATCATTCCTATAATTAAAAATAAAACAAACTTTACTTATTGCTGCAAATATAGTCATAATTTTTGAAGTGACTATAAAACAGATTAAAAAACAGTGTTATTCAACATGTTTTTAACATTATTTCACATTTTAACGTTCCAAAAAAGCCTAAAATCACCTTTTTAACCTTTGTAAAGAGAACGCGTGGAATCGCCGGAAAGTTCAACACCCCGAGATGCTTTCGAGAGCCTCTCGGGGTGTGAAGCGACTCTAAGGTCGCTAAGGTCGTTAAAGAGAATTTATCGGTTGGCGCGTTTGCGCTCGGTTTCGTCGAGGATGGTCTTGCGTATGCGCAGATGGTGGGGAGTGACCTCAAGATATTCGTCCTCCTTGATATATTCGAGTGCTTCCTCCAGAGAGAACACGACGGGAGGCACGATTCTTGCCTTGTCGTCGGCGCCGGAAGCTCGCATGTTTGTGAGCTTCTTGGACTTGGTGACGTTCACGACGATGTCGTTGTCCTTGGCGTTCTCACCAACGACCTGACCGGCATAGACCTCTTCCTGCGGGAAGATGAAGAAACGTCCGCGATCCTGGAGCTTGTCGATGGCGTAGGCGTAGGCGGTGCCGGACTCGTGGGCGATGAGCGATCCGTTGGTGCGTCGCTCGATGTCTCCCTTCCAGGGCTGGAACTCAAGGAAACGATGGGCTATGATGGCTTCGCCGGCAGTGGCGGTGAGGACGTTGTTGCGCAGACCGATGATGCCGCGTGAGGGGATCTGGAATTCGATATGGATGCGGTCGTTCTGGGTCTCCATGGAGAGTATGTCGCCCTTGCGGCGCGTCACCATGTCGATCACCTTGGAGCTGTACTCTTCGGGGACGTTGACGGAAAGCGACTCCAGAGGCTCGCACTTCACGCCGTCGATCTCCTTGATGATGACCTGAGGCTGGCCGACCTGAAGCTCGTAGCCCTCGCGGCGCATAGTCTCGATGAGGATGGAAAGATGGAGCACACCGCGGCCGAAGACCGTCCAGGCGTCTTCCCGGTCGGTTTTCTCGACGCGCAGGGCGAGGTTGCGGTCAAGCTCGCGCATCAGTCGGTCGTGGATGTGGCGCGAGGTCACGTATTTGCCGTCCTTTCCGAAGAAAGGTGAGTCATTGATGGTGAAGAGCATCGACATGGTGGGCTCGTCGATGGCGATTCGGGGCAGCGGCTCCGGATTTTCGACGGCAGCGAGTGTGTCGCCGATCTCGAAGTCCTCGAGACCCACGATGGCGCAGATGTCGCCGCTGGAGACCTCGCTGACCTTGCGGCGTCCCATGCCCTCGAATGTGTGGAGTTCCTTCACTTTCTGCTTCTGGAGCGAGCCGTCTTTCTTGCAGAGCATCATCTCCATGCCCTCGCGGATGGTGCCGCGGTGCACACGCCCCACGGCGATACGTCCGACATAGCTTGAGAAGTCGAGCGAGGTTATAAGCATTTGGGCGTCTCCCTCGATCGACTCGGGGGCCGGGATATGCTCGATGATGGCGTCGAGCACCGCCGTTATGTCGTCGGCCGGCTTGCGCCAGTCGGTTGACATCCAGCCGTTCTTGGCCGAGCCGTAGATGGTGGGGAAGTCGAGCTGGTCTTCTGTGGCGTTGAGGTTGAACATCAGGTCGAACACCATCTCGTTGACCTCGTCGGGGCGGCAGTTGGGCTTGTCGACCTTGTTGATTACGACAACCGGCTTGAGTCCCATCTGAATGGCTTTCTGGAGCACGAAGCGCGTCTGGGGCATCGGGCCTTCGAAGGCGTCGACGAGCAGCAGACAGCCGTCGGCCATGTTGAGCACACGCTCCACCTCGCCGCCGAAGTCGGCGTGTCCCGGGGTGTCGATGATGTTGATTTTGGTGCCCTTGTAGTTAATGCTGACATTTTTGGAGAGGATTGTGATGCCGCGTTCGCGCTCAAGATCGTTATTGTCGAGGATCAGTTCGCCTGTCGACTGGTTCTCGCGAAAGAGATTGCCGGCGAGAAGCATTTTGTCGACCAGTGTGGTCTTGCCATGGTCGACATGTGCGATGATGGCGATGTTTCGGATATTCTGCATGATTTTCAGCTTTGAGCCTGAGTCGGCTCGGTTCTTTTTCAGGGTGCAAAATTAGCAAAAATCCGTCAAAACTATGCTATACAACATAAAAAATCGGGTTCCGGGCGTCTGTCGCGGCTTTTTCGGCGTTGTCGCGGAGTCGGGAAATGGTGCATCTCGCAATTATTTGTTAACTTTGCATGGGGGAGGATGTTTATCTTCCCGATGTGTCGAATCTTCATGTTTCAAACCAACATATTATGAAAGAGAAACCCATAGTATATTTCTGTCCGCGGATCACGGCTGAAAATCTCGTGAATGTCTACAGACAGCTCGGACGCGAAGCCAAAGGACGTGTGGCCGTGAAGCTTTCCACCGGCGAGGCCGGCAATCCCAACCACCTGAGTACAGACGTCATCAAGCGTCTCGTGCATCTCGTCGAGGGTACCATCGTGGAGTGCAACACCGCCTACGAAGGGCGCCGCTGCAATGCTTCCGACCATCTTCAGACTGCCGCCGAGCATGGTTTCACCGCCATCGCGGAGGTCGACATCATGGACGCTGAGGGCGATGTGGCGCTTCCGGTGAAGAATGGACGCCATCTGAAAGAGAATTTCGTGGGACGCAACTGGCTTGACTACGATTTCACTATCGTGCTCTCGCATTTCAAAGGTCATCCCATGGCCGGCTTCGGCGGTGCGCTCAAGAACGTGGCCATCGGCATGGCTTCGGCTCAGGGCAAGGCTTGGATCCATACTGCCGGAAAATGCAAGGATGTTCCGGTCGACTGGGAGAATGTGCCGCCACAGAATGATTTCCTCGAATCCATGGCCGAGGCCTGCGAGTCTGTGTTCGACAAGGCCGGTGACAATATCCTATATATAAGTGTGGCCAACAATCTTTCGGTAGACTGTGACTGCGTGGCCGAGCCGGAGGCTGTGCGAATGCATGACATAGGCATCCTTGCCTCGCTCGATCCCGTGGCTCTTGACCGCGCCTGTGTCGATATGGTCTACGCGTCGGACGATCCCGGTAAGGTGCATCTCATCGAGCGCATGGAGTCGCGGGGCGCCACACATCTGCTCGACTATGCCGAGGAGCCGGGTCTCGGTGTCAACGAATATGAACTGCGCCGCATTGAGCCTGTAGCCGCAGATGCCGCATTCTGAACGCCGCCCGAAGGTCGTGCTGATGTGCGGCATCAGCGGATCCGGAAAGACACATCATGCCCTCCGGCTGGAGTCGGAGGGCTATGTGCGTGTCTCGGTCGACGCTATCGTATGGCGTCGTCATGGCCCGGACTTTGCCGCCTTGCCTTCCGACGAGCTTAAGCAGATCTTCCGGGAGGGGATGGCCGAGGCGCGCGAGGAGACCGCTCGGCTTATTGACGAGGGCCGGGATGTGGTGGTTGACGCCACGATGTGCAAGCGCGCGGCCCGCGACATGATGCGCCGTGTCTGTCGGGAGCATGGCGTGGAGCCGTCCGTTGTGTGTCTCCGTGCTCCTAAGGAGCTTCTTTGGCGGCGCCTCTCCGAAAGAAAAGGGTGCGATCCTGACAACCTTGTTGTGAGCCGCGAACAGCTCGACCGCTATTGCGCCGGTTTTGAGATGCCGCAGCCGGACGAGACTGATGTGACATATATAGATATTATATAGATATTAACGACAGTAATGCCTGACAAGAATCTGAAACAGCGCCTCGACAAGGTCGTTGAGCGCATCAACGTGCCGGAGTTCACGGCAAGCGATCCGGTGCAGTTTCCACGTGAGTTCGGAGAGCTGCGCGACATAGAGACGGTGGCTTTCCTCAGCGCCCTTCTTGCGTGGGGAAGGCGTTCCATGATCCTGCGTGACTGCCGCCGTATGCTCGACATGATGGAATGGCAGCCGGCTCGGTTCGTCATGGAGGAGGGTTGGCGCGGTCTGGATGAGAGCATGAATATCCACCGCACTTTTTTCGTGCGCCATCTTGCCTACTTCGCGCGCGGACTCCGCGATGTCTACCGGCGCTATCCGTCGCTTGACGCTTTCAGCGCCGCTTGCGGCTGTGGCGACGACGATGCTCCTGCGTGGGCGTTTGCCGACGTGCTGCGTCGCGTCATGCTCGACGCCAACGAGGGCGAACCTTCCCCGCAGTGCATACCTTCCAACATCGCCACTACGGCTCTGAAACGCTTCAACATGGCGTTGCGCTGGCTCGTGCGCGACGATGGAATCGTCGACATGGGCGTCTGGAGTTCCATACCCAAGAGTAAACTCTATCTTCCTCTTGATGTGCATGTAGGCAACATCAGCCGCGAGTTGGGACTGCTGACGCGCCGGAGCGCCGACCGCAAAGCCGTGGAACAGCTCACAGCCGCGCTCCGCGAGATGAACCCCGACGATCCGGCTGTTTACGATTTCGCCCTCTTCGGTCTCGGCGTGGAGCGCGCCGGAACTCTCGGCATAGATCCGAAATAGAAATATCAGACCGGCTGATCTCTGTGCTCGGCCATTCTTGGCCGATGACCCTATGGGGTTTGTTACTTTTGTGATGGATTTGGTCTTGGAAACATATATTTGCATGGTTCATTTGTATTTGTTACCTTTGCGGCGGTAGAGTGTGCCTTTCTCGTGATGATGCAGTGCAAACAACGGACAGTACACGGGATTTCGTGACAGATGCACGAACAACCTGAATAAAGCTTTTTTAATGCGTCTCGGCGATGCTTTTACGGATTGCTGATTCAAGGCGCCTTTATTGATTCATTATTGCAAAAACAACTAACTAATCATAATTATGAACAAATTTCGCTTGTGCGTCGTGACGTCGGCTGTGGGTCTTGCTCTTGCCGCCTGTAACGACGAAAATCCGTGGTTGGGTGCCGACGGCGAGGGACGCATCGCTCCTCGTGTGGCCGCCGACCCTACGGTGAAGGATGTCGCACCCCAGATGCGTGCCGGCGAAGACGGCTTTCCGGTGCCCGCGGCCTCGGATCTGAAGCTGTCACTGACCAAATCCGACGGCACCATGTCGCAGACATGGGAGTCGGTTTCTCTTTTCCCTACAGACAAAACCTTCAAGATCGGCGCATACACGCTGGAGGCTTCCTACGGCGATCCCGAGACCGAAGGTTTCGAGTGTCCCTATTTCTATGGCAAAGCTGATTTTCAAGTCCTTGAGGATGAGGTGGCCGAGCCTTCCGTCACAGCTACACTCGCCAACACGATGGTCAGCGTGGACTACACTCAGGATTTTCTGAATTACTTCAAATCATACTCCACACAGCTCCACAGCACCGGCGGCGACTTCATCACCATCATCCCCGGCGAGACACGTCCGGCTTTCCTGAAGCCCGGCAATGTCACCGTCACGATGAACATCACCAAGCAGAACGGCGTGAGCGCCACCATAGAGCCGGCCAAATTCGAGGCCAAGGCCAAGCATCACTATCATCTGACTTTTGACGTGAACGGCGGCGAGACCGGCGACGCGCAGCTTGTCGTCAACTTCGACGAGTCGCTCACGGAGGAGGATGTCGTGATAGATCTCAGCGATGAGCTTATGCTCTCGCCCGAGCCCAAGGTTACGGCGCAGGGATTCACTCCCGACGAGGCGATACAGCTTGTCGAAGGTGCCGTGCCCGAGCAGAACACAGCATTTATCATCACCGCTATGGGCGGTCTTTCGTCGGTGACACTCACCACTGACTCCCGTCAGCTCGTGAGTCTCGGATTTCCTGCGGAGATCGACCTGATGTCGGCCACCGAGGCGCAGAAGGCGCTTCTTACCCAGTATGGTCTCGACGTGAAAGGGCTCTGGCGCAATCCCGACAAAATGGCGTCGGTCGATTTCACTCAGCTGCTTGCCAACGTCAAGGGCACTGGCACCCATAAATTCACACTCGTTGTCAAGGACAAGCTTACGAAGGTCAACCTTCCTGTCACGGCTGTCTTCACCACCGAGCCGGTAGTTCTCTCAGTGACTTCCGCTCCCGGCGTCGATCTCTCAGCCACACAGGCCACCATCCTCGCCGACTACAACGGCGGTGCTCCGGCGAAGAACATCACCATCGAGGCGATCGACTCCTATGGCGTATGGAAAGAGTGCAAGATAACCTCGGTAAGTGCCGCGACACGTGC
Organism: uncultured Porphyromonadaceae bacterium; assembly: GCA_902491625.1. Taxonomy (GTDB): domain Bacteria; phylum Bacteroidota; class Bacteroidia; order Bacteroidales; family Muribaculaceae; genus Lepagella. The sequence continues at coordinate 14,036 of CABUIO010000019.1, forward strand.
TGCGTCCTCTTACAGAATCACGTTCGAACTTCCCTCCGGCGACGACAATGTGCAGGCCCGCATCAAATATAAAGGTGAGGTCAAGGACAATTTCACCATCACACGTTCCGGGGCGTCGCTTAAGGTGGTCTCTACGGCCGACGTGTGGGCCACTCACGCCGCGCTGAAGCTCACCAAGAACGCTTCCGTGCCTTATTCCTCAGTGAAATATTATCTTAGCGAGGCCGGAGGCTCTTACGCCGCCGCGACAGCCTATGTCGACGAGTCCACCGGCATGGTGACTTTCTCCGGGCTCAAGCCGGGCACCGCATATTCCGCAAAGGCATCCGACACCGGCGCTTACGAGGAGGGTTATCCTGCCGCGACATTCACCACCGAATCCGCGCAGCAACCCCAGAACGGCAACATGGACACCTGGAACCATGACGCCGGATGGCAGAACAAGATTTCCGGTATCGGCAACCAGACCATCTACAACTATTTCCCCGGCACTTCCGACAACCAGTACTGGGCCACGCGCAACGCCATGACCACCTGCAAGGATTTCGGCAGATCCTCCTGTTTCTACAACAACTATTCGGGAACGTACGGAGTCGCCGGAGCATCGGGGCAGGCCGCCGAGATATGCTCCGTGGGTTGGGGCAAGGACGGAAACAACACCTTCACCAAGCTCGGAGGCACATGCAACAATGTCTCGGCAGGCATGCTCTTCATGGGCACATACAGCTATGACAAGGCGTCCGACAAGGAAACGATCAATCTCGGCCGTCCTTTCACCTCGCGTCCGACTTCCGTGAAGTTCGACTATAAGTATGCCCCTGAGGGCAGCGAGTCGTTCCGCGTTCTGGTCGTTGTCGAGAACCGCGACGGCGGCAAGACCACCGAGCTTGCCCGAGGCGTGTTCGAGAGCAACAGCGCCGTAAGCTCCTTCACTTCCCACACGGTCAGCCTCACATATTCCAACACAAAGCTTAAAGCGACCCACGCATACGTCTATTTCCTCAGCTCCACGGCCTCTTCTCCGGGCAAGCACAATGTGTCCGGCTCGCAGGGCGCTTTCGCCGGCTACAGCGACTCACGCTACACAGGCTCGGTGCTGAACGTTGACAATATCGTGTTCAATTACTAATCTCCTCCAAAAGCAAGAAAGATGAAAAAGATACTTAATATAGCTACACTTCTTCTTGTCGCGCTGGCCGGTGTGTTCACATCGTGCGACAAAGAGAATCCGTTCAACCCCGAGCCTGACGGCGGTCAGGGAACGGTCAATTTCAAGAAAATGATGGTGGAGGTGCAGAACGAGGAGAACATCATCAAGGCTCCGGCCACACGTGCCGCTGTCGATGTCAGCTCGTTTGTAGTAACCGTTACCGACACACGTACTCAGATAGCAGCCTGGAGCGGCACCTATGGCACGATGCCCGAGGTGATGACCCTTCCTGTCGGCAACTATGAGGTGACGGTCAATTCCGGTTACAATCCCGACGCCGACTGGGATTCCCCTTATTTCGATGGCAAGCAGACCTTTACCATCGCCGATGGCGCGATCACCACGGTTGACCCCGTGGTCTGCAAGCTTGCCAACGTGAAGGTGACCGTAATCTTCGACGATAAGCTGAAAGCCGTGATGGGCGACGACTGCAAGGTTACTGTCGTGGCATGCGACCGCGGACGCCTTGAATTCGGCAAGGAGGAGACACGCTCCGGCTATTTCAAGTATGTAGAGGTTGCCGGCAGCCAGCCTACGATGGTGGCGACATTCTCCGGTACTGTCGACGAAAATCAGGAAGACAATTTCCGCACATATACCGAGCTTAAGCCGGGCAACCACTACAAGATCACCTATACTCTCAAGGGAGTCGTTCCCGACGTGCCCGACCAGACCGGCACGGTCACTCCCGGCGTTTATGTCGACGCCACGGTGCAGCGTGTCGACATGACCATCAATGTTGATCCGGGAGACGACATCATCCCCGACGACCAGCGTCCCGGTGAGAATCCCGACGTGCCCGATCCTCCCGTTCCCGGAGGCGACGCGCCTTCAATCACTGCCAACGACGGCATCAGCTTTGACCGTCCCAACACAGTGACAGAAGGTATGGTGGCCGAGATCACCGTCCACAGCTCCGCCGAGGGAGGTATCACCGGATTCACCGTGGACATCGACTCCAATACACTTACCGCTGACGAGCTTGCCAATGTCGGCCTGTCAAGCCATCTTGACCTTGTGAATCCCGGCGACCTTGCCGGAAGTCTCTCAGGTCTCGGATTCCCCGTCAATGTCGGCGGCCAGACCGATCCGGAGACCATGAAGCTCACACAGTTCCTTCCCATGCTTCAGATACTCGGCCCGGGCGACCATAAATTCATCCTCAAGGTGACCGACGCCAACGGCACGACTGTCAAGACCCTCGAATTAATCACTCTTTAAGTATCTCTGAAAACAGTATGAAAAAGAATATTTCGTCATTTCTCGCAGGAGGCGCCTGTCTCGCAGGGCTGATGCTTGCCTCCTGTACGGCCGACGAGCCTTTCGGCGAAGGCGAGGGTGTGTTGAAAATGAAGATGGTGGTCAACAGCACGCTCACGCGTGCCGAGACCGACCAGCAGGATCTCGCCGACAAATGCATAGTCTATCTCTCGGGTTCCAAAGGCCTTCTCTATAAGTTCCAGGGTCTGGACAATGTCCCTTCCGATATCTACCTGAAATCGGGCAGCTACGTGGCCGAGGCCTGGACCGGCGACAGTGTGAGCGCTTCCTTCGACAAGAAGTTCTACCGTGCCTACGAGCCTTTCACAATCTCCAAAGGAGACGTGAAGAACGTGGTGCTCAACTGCAAGATCGCCAATGTCGTGGCTTCCATAAATCCCGAGCCGATCATCGCCGAGGCGCTGAAAGACTATAAGGTCACTGTCGGAAACACCCGCGCTTCGCTCGACTTCGACGAGTCGAACGCCGCGACAGCCCACGGATATTTCATGATGCCCAACGGCGACACTAAACTCAAATGGACCGTCACCGGCAAGAAGGAGGACGGATCCGACTTCACAAAGAGCGGTACGATCGACAATGTGGAGCGTGCGCACGAATATGTGCTCAACATACGCTATACTCCCGGCTCCACTGAGGTCGGCGGAGGTTTCATTACCGTGACAGTAGACGATACCGAACTCCTCATAGAGGATACTGTAGAGCTGACCGGAGCTCCTGCCATCGAGGGCGTGGGCTACGACATCAATCAGCCTTTCACCGGCGAGGCCGGATCTTTCCGACGCACTTCGGTCTATGTGGAGTCGCTCGGCGCTCTGTCGAGTCTGCTTGTCAAGACCGACGCCGCCACGGCAATGGCACTCCCTTCCTCTGAATTTGACTTCATCACCATGACCGCCGAGTCGCGCGAGGCTCTGGCCAACGCGGGTGTGACATGCGAATACACCGAGGGCATCAAAAGCTCCGCAAAGATCATGTTTGCCGCCGAGGCTCTCAACAGACTCTCCAACGGCGAATACAGTTTTGAGGTGACTGCTGTCGATGTGGCCGGAAAACGCCGCACACGCACTCTGAAATTCATCGTGAGCGACGCCACCGTGGCTCCCCAGCCCATTGTGGAGAGCGAGGTATACTCATTTAGTGCCACATTGCGCGGCACAATCATGAAAGCCGATGCATCCAATCCGCGTTTCCGATACCGTAAGTCGGGAGCCTCGGTCTGGGAGGAGGTCTCCGCCTTGTCCGACAAGCCGAGCAAGGGAATGTGGCGCGCCGCCGGTGCATCGTATCACGCCGTGATCACCGGACTCTCGTCGGCCACAACATATGAGTATCAGGCCATAGCCGACGGCTATGTCAATCCGAAGACCGAGACGTTCAGGACGGAGGGAGTATTCACGCTCCCCAACGCCGGGTTCGAGGAGTGGAGCACCAACGGCAAGGGCGCGTATATCCCCGGCCTCGGCGGCACTCCGAGTTTCTGGGACACCGGCAACCACGGTTCCATCACTATGGGCAAGAACATCACCCTGCCTGTCGAGTCGCCCGTACACGGCGGACAATATTCCGCGCAGCTCCAGTCGCAGTTCGTGGGGTTACCCGGAACCTCCATCGGTAGGTTTGCCGCCGGCAACCTGTTTGCGGGCACCTACGACAAGACTGTCGGAACCTCCGGAGGTGAGCTGACCTTCGGACGTCCCTTCGACGGCTCGCGTCCCGTGAAGCTCCGCGGATATGCCTACTACCATCCCGGCACAGTGGAATATTCCGAAACCTCCGAACTCGCAAAGGGCCAGACCGATATCGGCTCGATCTATGTGGCGCTCACCACACAGCAGGTTCCCATAAAGACCGCTTCCAAGCAACTGTTTGATCCTTCGGCTTCCTATGTGGTGGCCTACGGAGCGATGGACTTCACTTCCGATTACGGAAGCAGCACGGGACTGCGTGAGTTCGAGATCACGCTCGACTATCGCAGTGCCTCGCAGCTTGCCCGCGCCGGATACATAGTGCTTGTGGCCAGCGCCAGCAAATACGGCGACTACTTCACCGGAAGTCCTCAGAGCGTGATGGTGATCGACGACCTCGAACTTATCTATAAGTAACAAGATCCCGTAAAGTGAGACATTTCCGAACAATCATTCTCGCGCTTCTTCTCGCCGCCGCGGCACTCCCCGTGGCGGCGCAGGAGGAGTTCAAACGCGACCTTGAGTCAGTCGTTTTTGTCCCTAAAGGACAGTGGATCACGGGTGTGAGTGTCAATTACACACAGTCCAACCAGAATGATTATCAGTTCTTCATTCTGGAGAATCTTTCCGGCGACACTTATTCCTTCAAGGTGTCGCCGATGGTGTGCTATGTCTTCAAGAACGACATGGGCGCCGGCGGCAAGTTCTCCTATTCGCGTTCCCTGACCAAGCTGGAACATGGCGATCTTGTGCTTGATTCGGAAACTTCCTACGATTTCGACAATCTCTATCGTCTGTCCCACAACTATAGCGTGATGGGCATTTTCCGCAACTACTTCTCCCTCGGACGCAGCAAGCGTTTCGGCTTCTTCAACGAGATGCAGCTCGAACTGGGCGGCGGACAGTCGAAACTGATGCAGGGCAAGAGCACCGAGATTACCGGCAACTACGAGAGCAATTTCCACCTTAATGTGGGACTCGCGCCGGGCATGGTGATCTTCCTCAACAATTATTCCGCTCTGGAGGTCAATGTCGGTGTGCTCGGCTTTCAGTATACGCACACGAAGCAGCTCAGCGACCGCATCTACGAGAGCCACCGCCACTCCAAAAGCGCGAATTTCCGCATAAATCTGTTTTCGATCACTTTCGGCATGTCGTTCTACCTGTAGCGCTATGGCACGTATAATGGAGACAATATGATAAGCAAAAGAAATTTCCGACTTATGCTGCGCCGCGTTCCGGTTCTGTTCTCACTTATGATTGCCGTCGCATTGCAGTCCGGGGCAGCGGAGCCGCTGCGCCTCGATACGGTCTATGTCGACGCGCCTTCCGATCTGCCGAAGCGGTCGGGCGGTGAATATATCTTCGTTCCCGATTCCCTTGTCAAGGATGTGAAAAGCGTCCTCCACGGCTATTCCATGATTGTCGACGACGAGACACATCCCGATCCGGAGGATCTTGTCGTCATTGCCGGCGACACGGTGGCTCCCATCATCAAGGATCGCAATCTGGGACGTTTTGACCGTGGCCTCTACAACTATGTCTTCATCCCCAAAGGGAAGTGGATGATCGGTGCGACCGCCTCCTACGGCGAGGTCGGCACCGACGACATGAAGATACTCAATCTTGTCGAAGACATAGATCTTAATGTCAACGCCTTCTCGATCAAGCCCTTCATCAGCTATTTCGTAAGGAGCAACCTTTCCGTCGGCCTGCGGTTCGGCTACACCAGAGCCAAAGCGGATCTGGGATCGATGAATGTCGATTTCGACGACGATCTCAGTTTCTCGCTCTCCAACGCCATGTACCGCAACGAAAGCTACTCGGCGGCGCTCACCGTGCGCCAATACATCGGACTTTCACGTCGCGGACGTTTCGGAGTCTTCAACGAGGCCGAGCTTGCCTTCTCGTCAGGCAATTCCGATTTCCGGCGCATGTATGATGACAGGCCGCGGAGCACCCATACCACCTACATGCAGGCGAGCCTCAACTTTTCGCCCGGTGTCTGCATCTTCGTCATGGATCAGGTCAGTTTCGACGTCAGCTTCGGCGTCTTCGGATTCAATCTGCGCAACGAACGCCAGATAACCACTATCACGACCGCTCCCGACGAGGATCCGATAGAGCCTGTGACCGGCAACCGCTTCACTTCCGGAGCCAATTTCCGTTTCAATATTTTCAACATCAATTTCGGCCTTGCCGTGCATTTCTGAAATGTCAGTACGTACGTTCCTTTCATCATCCATCGCCCTGCTCCTTCTGCTGACAGCCGGCGGATGTATCAAGAATGACATACCTTATCCCCGCATACAGCAGGACATCCTTTCCATCGCCGCCGAGGGACAGAAGGGTGCCGCTGCCATTGACAATTCGAATCTCACGGCCGACATCGTGCTTGCCGAGGATGTGGACATCACGAATGTGAAATTCACAGACTTCACCTACACCGAGGGCGGAACGGCGTCGGTCAATCTGCTGGAAGGCACCTACGATCTGTCTTCGCCGCTCAAGGTGGTGCTGACCCGCTATCAGAGCTATGAATGGATCGTCAGCGCCTCGCAGCCGATCGAACGCTATTTCACCATAAGCGGTCAGGTCGGCGAGACTGCGGTCGACGTCGTCGGACGCCGCGTCGTGGTCTATGTTCCCACCACTGCCGACAGATCGCATCTGCAACTGACCGGAATCAAGCTCGGTCCCGCTAATGTCACGACCATGGCGCCCGACCTTAAGGCCGGCGACTATATCGACGCTTCGAAGCCTTTTCACATCGCTGTGACAGCGTTCGGACGCACGGATGACTGGACTGTATATGTCGATGTCACTGACGCGAAGGTGACCACCACTCAGGTCGATGCCTGGGTCAATGTCATCTGGGCCTACGGTACGGCGCAGGAGGGCGCGGCCAACGGATTCCAGTACCGCAAGGCCGATTCATTCCTCTGGACAGATGTCCCGGCAGACGCCGTTACTCACGAAGGGGGAACGTTCCGCTGCTGCATTCCTCATCTGGAACCGATGACGCAGTATGTCGTGCGTGCTGTCAGCGACGAATACTTCGGCAATGAGGTCACTGTCACCACCGGTGCCTCGCGTGTGCTTCCTGACGGTTCCTTCGACCAATGGTGGCTCGACGGCAAGGTATGGTGCCCCTGGGACGAGAACGGAGTGAAGTTCTGGGACACCGGCAACACCGGCGCCGCCACGCTCGGACAGAGCAACGTCGTGCCATCAGACATCACTCCGACCGGAGCGGGACAGTCCGCCAAGCTTGAAACAAAATTCGTGGGTATCGCCGGCATCGGCAAACTCGCCGCCGGATCCATCTATTCGGGCGACTTCGTGAAGGTGGACGGCACCAACGGTATCCTCGCCTTCGGCCGCGAATGGAGTGAACGTCCGACCAAGCTGCGCGGCTACTATCAGTATACCACAGCCCCCATCAACTATACGTCATCGGAATGGAAGGATCTGATGGGACGTCCCGACTCCTGTCATATCTACGTAGCGCTTGTCGACTACAACGAGCCATACGAGGTGCGCACCAACCCCAAGAACCGGAAACTTTTCGACCGCAACGCCCCCGAGGTGATTGCTTATGGCGAGCTTATCAGCGGCGACAATACCGGAGGCTATCGTCCGTTCGAGATAACGCTCAATTACCGCAGCACCTCGCGCGTGCCCAGATACCTCATCATAGTGAGTGCCGCCAGCAAATACGGCGACTTCTTCACCGGAGGCACCGGCGCCACCCTCTACGTCGACCAATACTCCCTCGACTACGACTACTGATACCGCGCGTTAAAGGCCGTAGGTCGACCGAAAAAATAGCTCGGAGCGGCCAAGCTCCTGAGAAACGCGGACAAGACGTATATCAAGGAATTGCGTTAAAAATTGCCGGACCGGAGGTTCGGCCGTATTGCCAACCGCGGCCTTCAGGCCGTGGAAGCAAATCACCCCGGAAAATCAGTCGCGGAGCGACGTCGTGCGGTAAAGACTTTACCATACACGCATCGCTCCGCGACGCGTTATCTTATATAGCATCATATCCACGGCCTGAAGGCCGCGGTTGACAACACAGACAGACCTCCGGCCTGTCCCACAGCGATTTTGATACCGTTTTCTATTCTCCGGTCAGGTAATCTACCCGACATTGAATGATGAAGATATTGCTGTATGCAACTGATTGATTTTTGGGTTGTTGGCGTTGTAAGACCTCGATTTTATGCAAATTTTCAGTGGCACTGCAAATGAACGACCCCAAATTAACTTTTGTTTTTAAACCCTCTAAACCGTTGGGGATCAGAAGACAATTTTGGTGGTGAGGGTGAGCTGGAGCTGCGGTGCGGCGTGGGGATCCGGCGAAGGTGTGGTCAGGATCGTGGGCTGGATGGTGACGTTGTGTTTCTCCATGAATGGTGTTGTGAAGAGCAGTCCGACGGCTGTGCCAAGCGCGGCTCCCGCGGCCACGTCCCAGAACCGGTGCTTTTTGGAGTATATGCGTCCCCAGCTGACGTAGGCGGCGAGGACGTAGGCGGGGACACCGAATTCCCAGCCGTAGCGGCGCATCAGGAAAGATGCTGTCAGGAAACTCATGGAGGCATGGAGCGAAGGGAAGCTGTGGTCGTCGCTGTGGTCAGGACGTTCGCTGTGGATCACTTCCTTAAGCAGATAGGATGTGCCGACCACACCCGCTGTCTCAATGGAAGCCCGCAGGAGTCCGTTCCAGTCGTGTTTGGCGAGTATGAGCGTCAGGGCACCCACAGGAAGTCCTATGGCAATGACATCAGTACTGATACCTACGTTTTTGCGTGTGCCGCCGACAGGATAGTCGAATTCTGCGGCATTGCACTGAGGTGTGGCAAATGCCACGAGCAGCACTGCCACGAGCAGATGCAACAGCCATCTATGTATTCTTCTTTCTGTCATTTTCGGTCTGTTTCCGTCACACAAGTATATAACGCATTCTTTGCCGTGATGGTTTGTCAGTTCATGCGCAGGCGCCATGCGGCCGGGTATAGGTTATTGATTCTGTTGCCAAGGTTCTTTATGAATCCGAGCGCCACGCCGTCGGAAACGGCGAGCATGTAGCCTCGCGGCGGATTTTCTATGCGCTGCAGAGCCTCTGCGGCTTCGGCCGTGCCGCGTCGCAGATAGTCGAGAGCCTCCTCCGTGTTTAAAGCTGCTGTCGGAAAAGCTTCAGGGGCGAGTGCGGTACTGAACGCAAGTTCCGGCGCCGGAATAAGGTCACGCCCCTTGACCGAGGCGATTTTTAGTCCGCAGGAGATCACCGACGGACAACGTTTAGCGATTTCGTCGACTAACTCCCTGTGCACGGTCGGGATGGCAGTGATTTCGCCCGAGGCATCGGTGCGAAGCGTGAAATTTTCAGGCTTGGCAAGCCATTCGGCGGCTTTTGCGGCAAGCGCTTTTTTCGTAGCGTCAGAAGCCGAGGCTCGTTTCTGTTTGCGTCTTTCCTCCCGCTTTCCTGTGGAGGAGTCCAACTCTCCGGGTTTACGCAGGATGGCGATAAAGAGTCCTTCGCCATTTGTGACGTGAGGCATGAAGCGCAGGGCGTGGATGTCTCTGTCAAGCGACGGCAACGCGCCGCAGGAAGCCACGGCGGCAGGCATCGGCACGCTCTCGGCGCCGCATGTTTCCATGAGCCAACGGACATTGTCCTCGTTTTCCGAGCGGTTGAAAGTGCATGTGCTGTAGACAAGCGTCCCTCCCGGCATCAGCGCTTCCCACGCATTGCTTAGGATTTCGCGCTGCAACGCCGCGCAGGAGGCCACGAGCTGCGGACTCCATTGCTGACGTGCCATCGGTTCCTTGCGCATCATCCCTTCGCCGGAACATGGGGCGTCAACAGCCACGACATGAAACCGTTCCGGCATCTTCCTTACCCACGCCGTGTCGCCCCGTGTCACGACTGTGGACGGTGATCCCCATTTAGTGACGTTCTCGACAAGCACCGATGCGCGGCGCGGGTCGAATTCATTGGCCACTACAAGTGCATCGGAGGGCAACGCGGCGATTGCTGCCGTGGTTTTGCCGCCCGGTGCGGCGCAGAGGTCGAGCCAGCGGAGTCCGGGGGCTGATGCGGCAAGCTCGGCCGCGATGGCCGACAAGACCATTGACGACGACTCCTGCACGTAGAATGCTCCGGCGTGCCATAGCGGCATCAGCGCGAACTGCGGACGTTCGGTCAGCCTGAATCCCTCCGGACACCAAGGCACCGCCTCGGCGACGCTCAGTTGCGACGGCGGAGCGCTGAGTTTTGCCGGATTGAGACGCACTGCTGTTTCCGGCGGTGTGTCGAGCGCGCGGCATAGAGCCTCGGCATCTGCAGCGCCGAGCAGCCGTGTGAGCATTTCCCGGAAATCCGCTTTAAGAGCCACCTCCATCAGTCGGCGTTTTCGCTGACGCTGAACGCGAGGGCATACATGCGCATCTGCTTCACCATGGCAACGAGACCGTTGCTGCGGGTGGGGGAGAGGTGTTCTTTCAGTCCCATGCGGTCGATGAAGTAGAGGTCGGCGTCGAGGATCTCCTTGGGAGTGTGGCCGTTGAGCACATGGAGAAGCATCGCCACGATGCCCTTTACAATCAGTGCGTCGCTGTCGGCCTGAAACTCGACTTTGCCTTCGTTGTCAAGTTTCGCGGCAATCCACACGCGGCTCTGGCAGCCCTCGATTAGGTTGTCGGGTGTCTTCTCCTGCTCGGGCATGGGATCCACCGATTCTCCCATTTCGATGATGTAGGCGTAGCGATCCATCCAGTCCGTAAGGTCGGCTGTCTCCTCGATAAGCTCGTCTTGTATTTCGTTAATGGTCATTTTTTTCAAGAGTTTAGCTCTGCAAAATTAACACTTTTTCGCGGAATTTCAGTCCTCGGGGATGGGGCGTTGCAGATTTCCTCGCTGAATCTGTTCGGAAGTCAGCGGATTGACCCTCTGGAGCAGACGTCGGCGCAGCCCCGGATCCTTAGCCATAAAAGCCTCCATCTCCCAGTGGTGGCCGGCCTCTTCCTTGAGCAGAGGCGACGTGGCTTCCATCTCTCCCATGCTCCAGGTGAGGAGCACTACCTTGGTCTTCAGCGCCTTGAGCTTGCGCACAAGCATCTCATGGTCGGCATCGCCGGTTATGAGCACCACGTAGTCGAATTTGCGGAAAGTCGCCAGCTCGTAGGCTTCCAGTGCGAACCAGACATCCACGCCTTTCTCAACCACTTCAGTCTGGCCGTCGGGACGTTCTACCTCGCGCAGATGCTTGTAGTGGAACACGACGTCGTTCTCTATCAGAGTGTCTTCAAATCGTCGCTCGTTGTAGAGCAGATGTTTGTCGTAAGCGTCGCGCACCCTGAATCGTCCGCGGAAATAGTGTGCCTCGGTGATCTGGCAGTCCGAGGGGTCGACTGATTCCTTACGCGCCAGTCGCTCAGTGACAAATTCAAACAGCGACCGCACACGGATAATAGCGCCTTCCTCCTTCTTCAGGGCGCGGTTCATCTTGGCGTAATATCCTCCGTCGATAAACACGCCTATGCTGATATATCCTTCCATCTTTTTATTTTTACATCAGGTGAGATTTCTTATTAAACTCAACGCCGGGAGCGGAATTTGGGTTCATAACACAGGAATGAGAGTTTAAAAAATGTTATAAAAAGATATGACATATTATTGTGGAATCAAAAAATTCTGTCTATCTTTACGCCCAAAGAAGTCGTTTGATCCTTTTTTACTGAGATTCGTATGATTTATTGCGGATTTTTCTTGATGATGATTGCGGATGTCGTGATTTCAGGCTATGTAAACGAGGCTCAAATTCTCTTAAAAATACAATAATTTAACTTACCTTCATCATGAGAAAACAGATCCAGAAACTACTCTTTCTGTGGATGCTGATGACTTTCTCCATTGCGGCGTACGCGCAGGACTGACCCGCGACGCTGTATATGGCGCAGACGTCATACTCATCTACGGGAAGAGCGACGGCTGAAGGTGTCGATGGCGTCTATGAATTTGAGTTCACGCCCTACACTTCAAGCACCACGGCGCCGAGGTATTACATCTTCACCTCCGCCTCCAGCGCCACCAACGCCAAGAAAGGCACTTATAAGGTCTATGGCGCCGCGTCGATCGCGGATGGCACCAACATCCAGCCGGTCGACGGCGTGGAGTATCCTCTTGTCGACCTCTCGTCGAAAGAGGATGCCACGGCACTCGCAAGCCAGCCGATGTGCGCCTTCATGCCGATCTATTACGCATACCTTACAATCAAGGCGACGGTAGACCTCAACAAAGGCACGGTCAAGTTCGGCCGCGATCCGGCGGAGGAAGCCACTACCTCGCTGTCTATCTTCCGCAACGAGTCGTCAAAACCATTGGCAACCGCTACGCCTGATACAGAAGGTGTGGTTCGCTATTCTGTGAAATTCGGTGAAGATGTCAATGTGTATTTCTCGGCCAACGCCGACACCCGCACAAACACTCAGTATCAGAATATCTGGGGTTCAAGCACTCAGGTGAATCCGGAGATTGTCACAGTGGCAGTAGGAACGACTTATCCTATGCTCAGAACCACCTACCATAAGGTCTACACCGGCAAAACTTGCTTGTTCACATTCCCGGCGGGAAGCTACGACATCATAGCCGACACGAAGAACGGTACCGTCGAAGTCGCCGAGTTTTCCGGCAATTACCTCCCCAAGCCCGCGACGCTCTATATGCGCAGCCACACGTTCGGCACAAGCTACGGTACCTCTTCCAATGTCAACGGCACCTATGAATTCACCTTTGACAAGAGCGCAAGCTATACTTCGGATCCTTTCCGCCTGATATTCTCCGACGTCACTTCGCTTTCCTCCGCGCAGAATTCCCTCTGGATTCTCGGTTCCACCACCGAGGCGACAAGCGTGACTCCTGAATTCGGCAAGGCTTATCCGCTCGTCCACGTAGATCCCAACACAGTCTCCACGGATCCCTACAACGGCACTTTCATGCCTCTTTACCCGCAGGCTTACACCGTGAATGTGGACCTCAACGCCATGACAGTGACATTCACGCCCACTGTGGAGGTTGACGCCCTCACAAAGCTGAACATACTCAACGACGCCTTTAAGCTCGTCGGCACCGCAGAGCCGGGAGCCGACGGCAAGTTCCGATACAGCTACCACGGCAACGCCGGGGCGAAGATTTTCCTTACCACTGCCGAGGTGCGCACAGACATGCAGTCTGCCGGCAGACAGAATTTCGGCGCCGGTGGCCACGCCAACCCTGCCGACGTGACGACGGAATACGGCAGGAGCTATCAGGCGGAGCCCATCTCCTACCGCCGCCTCTACACCGACAAGACCGGCTATTTCGAGCTTCCCGGCAAATGCGACATCGTTTTCGACCCTGCGACAAACTCTCTGTCGATCGAGAATTACACCGGACAGTACGAGACATATCCTGCCACGCTGAAGATCAAGTCAGATGCCATTTCCAGCACCACATACGCCGAGGCCGAGGGACACGACGGTGTGTATGTCTTTGAGTACACCACTCAGGGTGCGACCGGTACTCCGCGCAACATTGTCTTCACGGACGCCTCGTCATACTCCTACCTGAATCCTTCATCCTGGCTCCTCGGCGCCTCCTCCGACGGCTCGACGGTGGACACTTATCCCGGACTTGTGACGCCGCTATATATCGTCGACGACAACACGGTGAGAGTCGAGAAGCAGAGCCTCTTCATTCCTATCGCTCCCTACACCTACACCATCACCGTCGATCTCAAGAACATGACAGCCAAGTGGGGCGATCCCGTGCCGGCTCCCGCGTCGCTGAAACTCGTCGACGACGGCTTCGGCGTCTATACTCAGTCCGGCGGTGCCGACGGTGTCTACCGTTTCGAGACGACCACCTACAGCTCGCATCCTCTCTTCATCTCCGAGGCGACCTCCACTTCCGAGCTGAGAGAGACCCTCTGGACGTTCACGGCCAACCGGCCGGGAGGCGAGGATCTTGACATCACCGAGGGAGTCTCGGCCGCTCACCGCAGCACATATTACAACTACCTCTACAACCGCTCCGGTTTCTGGCTCACGCCCGAAGGATGCAATAAGCTGACAGCCGTGCTCGACATCAACGCCAACACCATCGACTGGACGATCTCACCTTTCGTGCCCCGCACAGCCGAAGTCCTCTACATGGTCAACCGCGACAAGGAGCCGATCTCGCGGATCGTCAGCGACAACAGCGGCATCTTTGAATTCGACGTGACGCTCAGGTCGTCGACCTACGTCGGCTTCAGCGACTCCGATTCCGACGTCAACGATCCCGGCCGCACGTTCTACGGCGCCAGCGTGCCCTACGTAGGCAACAATGTCTCTCCGATATCCGGCACTGAATATCCGCTCTACATCACCTCCGGCGACGCTTTCGCCGACAGCAATTCGGTGTTCTATCTTTCAAGTGGCAGATGGAAAGTGCGCGTGGATCTCAACTGCAAAAAGATCAGCTTCGAGGATATTTCACGCGGAGGTGTCTGGTATGTGCCCGAATCCGTAGCGCTGTGCGACGACGATCTTGAGGTCATCGCCACCGGCGTCAAAGGGGAGGAGGGTGTCTTCACCTTCTCCGACGTGGCCATAACCTCCGACCGCGATATCCGCAAGGTAGTGCTTCTCGACACAGCCGAGGGCGGCAGCATCTTCGGCGCCAACGCATCCGGCGAGGTCGGTCCCGAGGTCGAGAGCGGCACCTCCTACGAACTATACATGCCTACACGCCTCTGGGTCACAGGCGACGGCGCCTCATGCTTCGGCCTGCGCCCATCGACCTACAACATCACGGCCGACTTCAACAACAAGACCATTACCTTCGTCGATCCGTCCGTGCCTGTCTATCCCGCAAAAATGGCCATGACAAAGGTCGAGGGAGAATCTACATCAACACTTTCGACAGTTAACGGCAGCTGCGGCGTCTACACATATTCACTGCGCAATGACGCCGCAGTCACGGTATATTTCACCGATCCCACCGAGGGTACGCTCTACGGTTCCGCCGTGGCCGCTCCCGAGATCAAGACAGGCGCTGTTGTCGGCATCGCCGCAGCCTCCGAACCTGTGGCCTTCACCATCCCCGAGGGACTGTGGCGCGTGGAGATGAGCCTCGCCGACATGACGGTGAAGTTCACCGAGACACCGCGTCCCAAATTCGTGAGCACAACATTGCCCTCCGGCTCTAAGTTCCACAGCTACTTCGGCGCGGGCACCGAGTCCAAGGCAGTCTTCACCTTCAACAACAACCTCAAGTCCGTTCAGGGCGTCTACGTCGTGCTCGGCGACTACACCGGCGGCGTGCCAGACGAGGACAATCCGACTACGGATCTCGGCCTGCGTGTCGCCTCGATCTCCGAGAACAACCTCATCGTCGACTTCACCGGACAGCACTACGCCATCCCCGAGGGAGCCGACCCCAAGGTCCACATCGTCCTCTCCAAGGTTGTCGACGCCAACAACGAGACGCTCGTCTGCGATCCCGTTGCGGGACTTCCCGCCGGCTCGATGGTCTTCGAGTATCCTTTCAGCGAGTTCGAGCGCATAGCCATTCAGGGCAGATTCGACACACCCTCGAAGAGCAACATCGACGAGGCTCTCACACTCAAGATGCATGTCAGCCGTTTCGACGACATCACCTTCAGCGACGTTGCCTTCGAAGACTACAATCCCATCGAGCCCTCCGTCACCGGTTCGAGGGAAGGTATTTCCGAACGAGAGAAATATCCAGCACGCTGGGAGCGCGGCGCGACCGGAGCCGACGGCTTCACAGAGCTGACTGTCTATGTCCCCATGTCGATCCGCGGACGTGGCGACTTCCGCCTCATCCTTGACGGCCTCGGCATCGACGACGGCTACGACAACCATGCCGACGACCTCTACGCCATCTACAGCACCGTGGTCGATCCCACCGTCGCCGTGGCCTCGACGCCCGCCGACGCCTCGACCGTCGGACGCGTCGACGAGATCGTGCTGACATGGACGCATCCCGTCATCTCCTCCGTGGGCAACAAGGCTCCCTCCGCCTTCATCGTCAACACGGCGACCGGCGAGAAGACCGAGGCTGCATATTCCTATCCCGCCGACGAGAAGTCGCTCGTGCTCACGCCCTCATCGGCCATCGAGGCTCAGGGCAGCTACCGCCTTGAGATCGGCGCCGGCGATCTCCTATTCAACGACGTTCAGGACGACTTCAACAATCCTCTCGCGATCACCTTCGCCGTCGATCCCTCGCTCGGTGTCATCGGCATCGCGATTGCCGATACCGACGAAGTCACCGTCGTAGACCTCAACGGCATCGTGGTGCGCCACGGCAAAGGCCGCGCCACACTCTCCGGCCTTTCCGGCATCTACATTGTCAACGGCGTGAAATGCCGCCTGTCAGAGTAATAATGTAACCATAACAGAATAAATCATGCGAAAAGCAATCAGATACATAGCCTTGTCGATGACCATTGCATTGACAGGATTCAGCGGAGGAGCCAAGACTGTTCCCGGCATTCCGCCCGTGGACGTGCCTCAGCAGGCATCCTCGCAGCATGAGGTCTGGAAAGCCTCCGGGCAGGGAGCGGCGCTCCGCGAGCTTGACCGCCGCACACCCGACCGCCGGTTCCGCAACCTCCTTCAGCAGGACGGCATCGTGGACTTCCGTCCCGATCTTCTCACCGGACTCACATCCTCTGCGCCCTCTCCCGCGCAGACCATCAGCCGTCTCCCCATGAGCCGCATTCCCGGCGGCTCCAACCTCTGCGGCTTCATAGCCTACAACGAGCTTGGTCTCGATCTCGGCATCTACCGCATACCCCTCGCCGCCTCGCAGCAACTCACACAGCTTCGCGGCACCAAGGGTTTGCTGTCGTCCTTCCGCGGCGGCGCGTCGAGCGACCGCTACTACGTGATGTCATACTTCGGCACCACGATTCAGAACGGAGTCGACCAATGCCTGACGGCCATTTTCGACCTCAGAGACTGGAAGCTTCTTGCCGAAGCCGGCGACTACGGCCAGTATGAGCGTGTAGGTTCCGACATGACCTTCGATCCCGTGACACAGCGCTTCTACGGCTGTTTCCTCAACCGTAACCAGTCGCAGTGGGTGCTCGGCTATATGCAGCTCGATCCCGCGAGTCCCTCCTCCACCATCGCCGCCGTCACGCAGCTATGCACTCTTGAGGTCTCGCTCAACGGCCTCGCTGCCGACGCCAACGGTACCCTCTGGGGCATCCGCAACGACAACGGCGACCTCGTGACCATCAACCGCAAGACCGGCGAGATGACAAAGGTCGCCTCCACAGGCCTTGTGCCGGGCTACAACGGCTCGCTGACATGGGACAACACCAACGGTATCCTCTACTGGGCCGTCACCTACGATGACGCCTCGGCTCCCTCCGGCATGTCGTCGGCCATCCTCACCGTCGACAAGACTACCGGCGCTCTCGCGCACGCCTACAACTATGCCTCTCCGGCACAGACCGGCGGCCTATACACCGAATACACCGCCGCCGGCAAGGCGCCGGGCGAATTTACCGGATTTAACGTGGCCTTCGAGGGCGAGTCGCTCTCCGGCGCGGTGAAATTTGACGCTCCTTTCTCTCTCTCAGACGGCACTGCGGCTTCCGGCGCGCTGACCTACAACCTTACTGTTGCCAAGGACAACGGCTATGTGGCCTACAACTCCGACCTGACATGCAGTTACGGCGACAAGGGTGTGACAGTGCCCCTGACGCTTGCCACTGCCGGCAACTACACCTTCACCATTCAGGCGCGCAACGACGCCGGCAAGGGCTATCCCGCGTCGCAGACGCGCTATGTCGGCGTCGACCTCCCGATGCAGCCTGAAAACCTTGCCGTCAGCTATGACTCCGGCACCGTGACCGTCTCCTGGGACGCCGTGACCTCAACAGTCCACGGCGGATACCACAACCCCGACGACGTGACATACAACGTCACTCTCTCGCAGCTTGACGCCGACGGCATCGCCACGTCCCTGCAGCCGCAGACTGTCTCGACGACCTCCGCCACCTGGCAGGCCGGATCCGACGATACCCTCTACGGATTCAACGCTACCGTCACTCCGGTCTTCGGCACCAACTCAGGCGACGCCGCCAAGTCCGGCTACGTCTGGTTCGGCGCACTGCGTCCTCCCTTCCTGCAGACCATGACCCCTGAGATCGACGGCTGGACTCCGCTCAACGTCGGCACCGGAGCCACGTGGGTGAAGGAATACAACAGCAGGGGCAAAGGCTGGGCGATTCCCTACAACTGGGGCACCGTCAACAATGCATGGCTCTTCTCTCCCTCCATCCGGCTTGAAAAGGGACGCTACTATGTCATGTCGCTCAAGGCATATTCCGAAGTCGTCAACAACGAGATTCAGGTCTATATCGGCCGTGGTGAGGCCACTCCCGACGCCATGACGACCAAGCTTGCAAGCTCGCGTGTGGCTCCGCGCACATCCTATTCCAAGCCTGTGCTCCTGACCTTCGGATTTGCTTGCGAGGAGACCGGCATCTACCATCTCGGACTGCTCAACTCATTCCGCAGTGACACGTGGACCAATGTGCCCTACATGTTCGTCAACGACGTGACATGTACACCCGCGCCCGACAGCGCCCCCGACGCTCCGCAGCTCACTGTCGGCTATGACAAGACAGGGGAGGTGAAGGCCGACATCACCGTCAAGGCTCCCTCCGCCACCTACGGCAAGACTCCGGTGGAGTCGTTTGACAAGGTTGTCCTCAAGGTTAATGGCGCCGAAGTTAAGTCCTGGGAGAATGTGGCCGCCGGAACCGAGCTTACCTACACATATGAGGGTGCCTCTGCCGGCAACTACAGCTTCACCGCGATCGCCTGCACAGACGACGTCGAAGGCGTCCCGGCCATGTCGACCGTATTCCTCGGCATGTCGCTTCCCGTCGATCCCGAGTGGGTCGATGTCACGGAGAAGGCTGATCTCCCCGGCACGGTCGACGTTTCCTGGGCGCCGGTGTACAAGAGCGCCAACGGCCAGGACATCGCCTCCGAGGCCATCACCTACAATCTGATTAACATCATCACCAACACATACATTGAACGCGGCGTGACCTCCTCTCCCAAGGAGCTTAAGATCTGCGAGCCGACTGACCAGAAAGCGCTCTATCTCTCCGTCAACGCCGAGACTTCCGCAGGTTTCTCCTCCACCTACGGCACACGCATGAAGCAGTCCATCATGCATGTGGGCAAACCCTATGACCTTCCCGTCATAGAGAACTTCGCGGGAGGCAGCGTGAGCCATTCCTGGAGCGTGGTCAACCAGCACTCATCCTACGACCGGATATCCGTGGCCAACGCAGCCGAGCTTGGCGGCGACGCCAACGGCGACGGCTACTGTCTCACCGCCTTCGTGCCTTACGCCGACAGCCAGTGCTCCCTCTATTCCGGCACGATTCAGATTCCCGCCGACGCCAACAGTCCGACTCTCGGTTTCGCCTGCTTCCGCCAGAACTACGGCAGCGACGAAGCCAACGACAAGAACCTCAACGAGCTTCTCGTCAGTGTGATCGGCACCGAGCATCAGGGTACGCTGAAGCCGATAGTGATGAAGGATCAGGGTCTCGGATGGCAATACTACTTCTACGACCTGTCGATCTTCAAGGGGGAGAAGGTCAATCTACTCTTCACCTGGCACACCGTGGGCTACACCACACACTGGGTCGACGACATCCAGTTCTTCGACGCTCCGCAGAAGGATCTCGCTGTCACCGGATTCAGCGTTCCCGCTCAGGTTGAGCCGGATTCGAGGGTGCGCATGTCGGCGACTGTCACCAACCGAGGCGTCCGCAACCTTGCCAAGGGCGACGCTGTTGTCGAACTCCGCCGGGGCGACGACGGCAAACTCATCTCCACCACCGATGTCCCCGCGCTCCGGCCTTTCCAGAGCGTCAACATCACTCTCAGAGACAATCTCAACAACTCGTTTGATTCCGAGGTGCCATATAAAGTGACCGTTGTCTTCGAAGGGGACGCCAACGCCGCCAACGACTCCATGGACGCCGTCCTGTCGCTGAAACTCTCCGACAAGCCCGCGCCCCGTGCCCTTGACGGGGATCGAAACGACGAAGGCTTCGCAGCCCTCACATGGCAGGCGCCCGACCTCTCGCCGCGCTATCCGATGTATGAGATCGGCTTCGAAAGCTCCACGGCTCCCTTGATGACCGACCTCGAGGGCTTCTCGACCATCGACGTCGACGGCAACGAGGTCTATGGCGAACTCGGTCTCACGGGTCCTCAGGGATTCACGACATTCCCGCACTCGCAGCTCGCGCACTCCGGCGGCTGGATGCTCGTCTCCCCATGCAACGCCGACGGCGCCCCCAAGGAAGACTGGCTCATCTCTCCCAAGCTCTCCGGAGCCGCGCAGACGATCTCATTCTATGTGCGCACCAACTGGAACGCCTACGAGAGCTACACCGTGCTCACATCGACAACCGGCAGCGAAAAGGACGACTTCAAGACTACAGCGCTTGAGGCCAAGACAACTTCCAACGACTGGCAACGTGTCGACATCGACCTTCCCGAAGGCACACTCTACTTCGCCATCGTTTCCAAGGCCGACGACACCACCAACCTCATCTATCTGATGCTCGATGACTTCACCTTCGAGGGTGCCGACGCCAACGACGGACTCACCGTCGCAGGCTACAACACCTACCGCGACAACGAATTTATCGAGAAGACTGCTCCTGTGGAGCAGTGGGAAGACCTTCAGGGCAATCCCGGACCTCACTTCTACCGCGTGACAGCCGACTACGGCGACCGTGGCGAATCCGCTCCCTCCAACTCCCTCTTCCTCTTCACCCGCGGCACAGGCGTTGAGGGTATTTCCGGCACCGTAGGACGCATCCACGCCCTTCCCGGACGCATCGTCATCGAAGGCGCCGATGGAGCGGACATCCGCATCACCGACCTCAACGGCATCGCCGTAGCCGCCACGCAACGCGCCGCCGCCACCGAGACTTTTGCAGTCTCCTCCGGCGTCTACCTCGTCACCATCGACGGCTCCACCCTCAAACTCCTTGTTCCCTGACTACTCCCAATCGCCACTATAGCTAAAGCAGCCACCATAGCTAAAGTAGCTAAGATAGCAACAAATCCTCATACGCAGCGCCGCCACCCGCATCAGCCGGGCTGGCGGCGCTCCCCATAAAGATTGTTCGTCATTGTTCCCCTTGTTCGGGATTATGATTTGCGAAAGATCGGGTTGATAACGCCATAAATCCACGCATATTTGACGGATTTTTTGCGATTTCTTTGCAGTGTGAGGAAAATGTATTACCTTTGCGCCGTGAATCATAAGTGTTTATTAGTGAAAAATCTCCCTGTCGTGTTAAAGCGGCAGGGAGTTTTGCTTGAATCATTTAGATTGGTATTAAGATCACCAACTTCACCCTCACCGAGACCGTGATCGAGGATATTCAGGAGCCTGAGGGACCCAACCTCTGGGACGCTTCCAAAGCTACCCTCGGTACAGTCTATTTCGCTCCGTCGTGGACTCCCAGCACGGATTACTCAGCCGAGATCAACGAATCCGGCAATCTTTCCGCTTCCCTGACCGCTGCCACATTCGAGCGCTGGCAGGCTCAGTTCCCCATCCACAACACCGTGGATCTCGTGAACGGCCGCGAATACTATTTCTCATGCCAGGTGCGCACCAACAACGAATTCACATGCAAGGTGAAGCTTGAAGAGGACATAGAGGGTGAAAACAAGCCTTCCTGCATGGACGAGGACATTGCCCTTGAGAACGGCGTCAACACCTTTAAGACAACATTCACCGGCAAGGACATGAGCAACATCACGCTGCTCTATGACTTCGGCACCAACCCCGAGAACACCGACATCCTCGTGCGCAACATCGTCATCAAGGACATGGATCCGTCGGGAGTCGAGGGTGTCTATACGACAGAGGACGCCGCTCCCGAATATTTCAATCTTCAGGGCATCCGCGTGGCCAATCCCGGCGAAGGCATCTACATCGTGCGCCGTGGCAACAAGGTGACAAAAGAGATCTTACGCAAATAATTCCCGCTTCGGCGGCGCCACGCCGCTGATCCCGGAACCACGGTTATAGGGCTTATGAGGCTTATGGAGCCTATAAGCCCTATTGTTTAATCTGCGCGCGCAGCCGAAAGTAAAAATATTTTGCTGTTAATGAAAAAAGTATTACCTTTGCACGCCGATTATATCCAAACTATTGCCGTGAGCGATCCTCAGCGCCGTTTTGGCCAACGGCCGAGCTTCGGAACGCGGCGTTTAACAATTTAAACTACAGATATTTAAAGTGGATTCTTTAAGTTACAGAACTTTACCCGCCACTCCGGCTACGATAGAAAAGGAGTGGGTTGTGGTCGACGCAACCGATCAGGTTCTCGGTCGTCTCTGCGCCAAGGTGGCCAAGATTCTCCGTGGTAAGTATAAGCCCAATTATACACCCTACATGGACTGCGGCGACAATGTCATCATCATCAACGCCGACAAGGTGAAGATGACCGGCAAGAAATTTACAGATCGCATCTATCTGCGCTACACAGGCTATCCCGGCGGACAGCGCGAGTGCACCCCCGAGGTCCTCATGCTCAAGTCGATGAAGCGTTCCTACAAGCCCGGCAAACATCCTCTCTACATGAAGGTGGTCAAGGGCATGCTCCCCAAGAACCGTCTCGGCGCGCGTCTGCTCGACAACCTCTATGTCTACAACGGAACTGAGTATCCTCAGGCAGATTTAAATCCCAAAGTAATCGACATCAACAAACTGAAATAAGGAGAGATGGAAAAAATCAATGCATTAGGACGCCGCAAAGCTGCAGTAGCTCGCGTGTATCTCACCGATGGCAATGGCGCCATCACTATCAACAAGCGCCCTCTGGAGGTGTATTTCCCTTCTTCTATCCTTCAGTATGTGGTGCTCCAGCCCCTCAATCTGCTTGAGGCCGCCGGCAAATATGACATCAAGGTAAATCTCCACGGCGGCGGCTACAAAGGCCAGGCCGAGGCTCTTCGTCTCGCCATCGCCCGCGCTCTCGTGAAGGTCAACCCCGAAGACAAGAAGGCTCTCCGCGCCGAGGGTTTCATGACACGCGACGCCCGCGAGGTCGAGCGCAAGAAACCCGGTCGCCCCAAGGCACGCAAGCGCTTCCAGTTCAGCAAGCGTTGATCGCTGCCTGAACCCGCTGCGCCTGTGGCTATGTTTAGTATCTAAACCGCCGAGATGGCTCCGTTCCCTACCCGGCGGTTGTCAGTCAAAAGAACGTAAACAATTTTTCAATTACCTATAATGGCAACACCAACATTTGATCAGCTTCTCGAGGCCGGCTGCCACTTCGGCCACCTCAAAAGAAAATGGAATC
The DNA here is from genome assembly GCA_902491625.1 of uncultured Porphyromonadaceae bacterium. Taxonomy (GTDB): domain Bacteria; phylum Bacteroidota; class Bacteroidia; order Bacteroidales; family Muribaculaceae; genus Lepagella. The sequence continues at coordinate 37,642 of CABUIO010000019.1, forward strand.
CCGCCATGGCTCCCTACATCTTCATGGAGCGCAATGGCATACATATCATCGACCTCTACAAGACAGCCGCCAAGGCTGAGGAGGCTGCCAATGCTCTCAAGCAGATCGCAAAGAGCGGCAAGAAAGTGCTCTTCGTGGCTACTAAGAAGCAGGCTAAGGATGTAATCGCAGAAAAGGCAGGCGCTATCGGCATGCCTTACGTTATCGAGCGCTGGCCCGGAGGTATGCTCACCAACTTCCCCACTATCCGCAAGGCCGTGAAGAAGATGGACACCATCGACAAGATGGAGAAGGACGGCACTTTCGACAATCTGTCGAAGCGCGAGAAACTCCAGATCACCCGCCAGCGTGCTAAGCTCGAGAAGACTCTCGGCTCCATAGCAAGCCTTAACCGTCTTCCCTCCGCTCTCTTCGTAGTTGACGTCATGAAGGAGCACATCGCTGTCGCTGAGGCCAACCGTCTCGGTATCCCCGTCTTCGCTATGGTCGACACTAACTCCGATCCTTCCAACGTCGATTTCGTGATCCCCGCCAACGACGACGCTTCAAAGAGCATCGAGCTTATCCTCGACACTGTATGCTCAGCTATGGCCGAAGGCCTTGAGGAGCGTAAGGTCGAGAATGTGGACAAGGGTGAGGAGAAGGATGGCGAGGCTGCCGCCGCTACTCCCGGAAAGCGTCGCCGTGTGCGCCGCAACGAGGCTCCCGCTGCAGAGAAGGCTGAAAAGCCCGCAGAGGAAGCTCCCGCAGAAGCTTGATCCATTCCATCAGATAATATTTTCGGCTCCGTCACACCAGACAGGCGATAAGTTGCGCCCCATCGGTGGCGGAGCCGATGCAATTAACCGAAAACTCTTTTAAAAATTTTTGAAAATGGCTGTATCCATTGAAGACATAAAGAAACTGCGCAACATGACCGGCGCAGGTCTCTCCGACTGCAAGAAGGCTCTCGCCGAGACCGGTAGCGATATCCAGGCCGCTATCGAGATTATCCGTAAGAAAGGTCAGGCCGTGGCCGCCAAGCGCGAGGATCGTCAGGCCGCCGAGGGCTGTGTACTCGCCGGCACCAACGGCGACTTCGCCGCTATCGTGGCTCTGAAGTGCGAGACGGACTTCGTTGCCAAGAACGAGTCGTTCCGCTCCCTTACAAAGCAGATCCTCGACATCGCGCTCGCACAGAAGCCCGCTGACATCGAGGCTCTCAAGAATCTCAAGTTTGAGGATGGCCGCACCGTTGCCGAGCACATCACCGATGAAATCGGCAAGACGGGCGAGAAGATGGAGCTTGGCGCTTATGAGTGCATCGAGGCTCCCGAGGTTGCCGCTTACGAGCACCTCGGCAACAAGCTCGCCACTATCGTCGGCCTCAACATGAAGGCTTCCGACGCCGCTGCCGGCAAGGAGGTGGCCATGCAGGTGGCTGCCATGAATCCTGTCGCCGCCACACGTGAGCAGGTGCCTGCCGCCATCGTGGAGGAGGAGTACAAGGTGGCTGTCGAGAAGACCAAGGAGGAGCAGGTGAAGAAGGCTGTCGAGGCAGCCATCCGTAAAGCCGGACTCAACCCCAACCATTTCGACTCCGAGGACCACATCGAGAGCAACATCACCAAAGGCTGGATCACACCCGAGGAGGCTGAGAAAGGCCGTGCCATCGCCAAGGAGACTGCCGCTGCCAAGGCTGCCGCTCTCCCCGAGGCAATGATCACCAAGATTGCCGAAGGCCGCGTCAACAAGTTCTACAAAGAGAACGTGCTCACCGAGCAGGAATTCCACCGCGATGCCAAGATGACAGTCGGACAGTATCTTGCATCTGTTGACAAAGGTCTTGAGGTAGTGACCTTCAAGCGTGTCAACCTCAACGCCGACTAATTGTGTGAAATCCGAGGCCGCAGATAGCGTATTTGTCAATTTGCGGCAATGATAGTCAGCATAATCCCGGAGAAAGGATCTTTTGATTCCTTTCTCCGGGATTTTATGATAGCGTTCTATAATTCAGTTTGTTAAGGCGAGATTTCGTTTCTGTTCAAATGTTAAAAATCGAGATTTGGCTCTGATTCGATGCCTGATATTAGAATTTGTGAAATTTTCTTAGTAAATTTGCGGCCAATTAACTGAAAAAATCAAAATGACAATATTCTCCGGGTTGCTTGCTCGTTTGCATGGCATGTCGTTGGACTGACCTTCCCCGGATACAATTACATCCTTTTACAACACAACACGGTATGTGCGGAATTGTAGGTTATTTAGGAGATAAGAACGTATACGAGATACTGATCAACGGACTTAAACGTCTTGAATATCGCGGCTATGACAGTGCCGGACTCGCTTTGGTCACACCTTCCGGCGCTCTCAACATTTACAAGACAAAAGGCAAGGTGAGCAATCTTGAGGAATTCTGTGCAGACAAGAACCTCAAGGCGACTGCCGGTATCGCCCATACACGCTGGGCCACTCACGGCGAGCCGACTGACAACAATGCCCATCCTCACTACAGCGAGGACGGCAATCTGGCACTCGTGCACAACGGTACGATCGAGAACTACAAGCTTCTGAAAGAGGCGCTTGAACAGCATGGCTGCAAGTTTCATACGGACACTGACACCGAGGTGCTCGTGCAGCTGATCGAGCATATCCGCATCACCAACAACTGCACTCTGCTCGACGCGGTCTGCGAGACGCTCCGCAAGGTTGTGGGCGCTTATGCTATGGCTGTGGTCGAGAAAGGGAATACAGACAGGATCATTGCCGCACGCCGTTCGTCGCCTCTTGTGGTCGGCATCGGCGACAATGAGTTCTTTCTCGGTTCCGACGGCACACCTTTCGTGGAGCACACCAAGGACGTGGTCTATGTCAAGGACGACGAGGTGGCTGTCATTGAGCGCGGAAAGCCGCTGAAGCTCTACACCCTCAATGACAAGCGCGAGGCTAAGATTGACGTCAAGAAGCTTGACCTGTCCATCGCGCAGCTTGAAAAGGGCGGCTATCCGCATTTCATGCTGAAGGAGATTTTCGAGCAGCCCTCCACACTCACCGACTGTATCCGCGGACGTATTGTGGAAAAGGGTAAACGTGTGATTCTCAACGGTGTGCTCGATAATAAGGAGAAATTCCTCAACTGCAACAGAATCATTATCGTGGCCTGCGGCACCTCGTGGCATGCCGCACTGCTGGGCAAACAGCTCATTCAGGACATGTGTGCCATCCCCGTGGAGGTGGAATATGCCAGTGAGTTCCGCTATTCCCATCCGGTGATCACGGACAAGGATATTGTCATCGCGGTCAGCCAGTCGGGCGAGACTGCCGACACACTCGCCGCCATTCAGATCGCAAAGAGTAAGGGCGCGTTTGTCTACGGTGTCAGCAACGTCGTCGGCGCCTCCATCCCGCGTGAGACCCAGAGCGGCACCTATATTCATGTCGGCCCGGAGATCGGTGTGGCATCCACAAAAGCCTTCACCGGTCAGGTGATGGTCTTCACGATGCTCGCGCTCTGCATAGCGCAGCTCAAAGGCACCATGACGCCCGAGCAGATCGAGGAAGTGGCAGGAAGTGTCATCAAGATTCCTTCGCTGGTGAAGAAAACCCTGAAGCTCGACGACAAGATCAGGCAGCTCTCTCTCATATATACCTACGCGCGCAATTTCCTCTATCTCGGACGCGGCTACAGCTATCCCGTCGCCCTTGAAGGAGCGTTGAAACTCAAGGAGATAAGCTATATCCACGCAGAGGGCTATCCTGCCGCAGAGATGAAACACGGACCGATAGCGCTCATTGACAGTGAGATGCCTACCGTCATCATCGCGCCCAAAGACCATCTCTACGAGAAGATCGTCAGCAATGTCCAGCAGGTGAAGTCGCGCCACGGCAGCATCATCGCCATTGTCACCGAGGGAGACACTACCATAACGAATCTCGCCGACCATGTGCTTGAGGTGCCGGGTGTGCCTGAATGTCTCACTCCTCTGATCACCTCCATTCCCTTGCAGCTCCTCTCATATTACATCGCCATCAACAAGGGCAAGGATGTCGATATGCCGCGTAACCTTGCCAAATCCGTGACAGTAGAGTAGGGCGGTAAGATTGTGACTACTAACAGAGTGGAACATCCTGACATCTATTTTTTGAGATTTTTAGAAAATTTTTTCTCTGAAATATTTTGCGGGATAGAAAATAATGTCTAACTTTGCGTCGGTTTTGAGGGAATGACCGCAGCGGCGGTGCCTCGGAAAAAGGCAGGAACCTCAGGACGGCGTCCGGCAGCAGGCCGGGAAACAAGCCTCTTTAGCTCAGTTGGCCAGAGCACGTGATTTGTAATCTCGGGGTCGT